>JAJPIP010000105.1 GCA_021324655.1 Pseudomonadota bacterium | reverse complement strand
TTTGCCTTTCTCATCGTCATGTCATTCGGACTGCTGCAGGTCAACGACGACATGACGGCGATACAGGACTATCTCGCGATCGCGGCCCTCAACGGCCTGCTGTCCGCCAGTCTGGCCCTGGGTGGCTTCGCGGTCCTCTCGCAATTCTTCGGCGTCACGACGGCCATGCAGCTGCTGGAACTCGGTCAGCCCAATCGCCCGCTCTTACGGCGGCTCATGCTGCGAGCACCCGGGACGTATAACCACAGCATGGTGGTGGCGGCCATGGTCGAGCGAGCCGCTCAGGATATCGGGGCGAACGAGCTGATCGCCCGGGTGGGCGCCCTGTATCACGATGTCGGCAAGACGGTGAATCCGCACTGCTTCGTTGAAAACCAGTTGGGAATGGGAAACATTCACGACGAGCTGCGCCCCGAAGAGAGCGCGCGACTCATCCGTGGTCACGTCACACAGGGACTGCGGCTGGGACGGCAGCACAATCTCCCGCGGGTCGTTCTCGACGCCATCGCCGAACATCACGGCACCACGACCATCGCTTACTTCCTGCACCGGGCGCGGGAATACGGGGAGGAGACGGACGTCGCCCAGTACACGTACCCGGGACCGCGCCCTCAGTCCCGTGAGACGGCGCTCATTATGCTGGCGGACGGATGCGAGTCGGCGGTGCGCGCCTCCAAGGACCGGGCGCCGGAGAAGGTCGAGGAGATCGTGTCGACCATCTTTGCCGAGCGTGGGCGGCAGGGGCAACTGAGTGAATGCCCGCTCACCCTGAGTGATCTGGAAGCAGCGAGACGCGCCTTCCTCGCCGTGCTGCTCGGACAGTACCATCCACGCATCGAGTATCCCGAGCCGACTCCCATCACGGAGTTGCGACAGGCGCTGTGACCCGGACCGAGGTCACTGTCCTCACCGACATCGATCCGGAGTACGACACCGTGGATGCCTCGGCCCTGCAGGATGCCGCACGCGCCGCTCTTCGTACTGTCGGCAGCGGCGGGCAGGTGCCGGCCGACGGCAATGTGGAGATCAGCGTCCGGGTGACCGGCGACGCCGAGATACGGGAACTCAATCGCGCCTATCGCAGCGTGGATCGTCCCACGGACGTGCTGTCGTTTGCCTTCGTTGAGGGGGAGACGCCGCCCCTCCCACCCGGGATTCCCGTGCCTCTCGGCGAGGTGGTCGTATCGTACCCGTACGCTGAGCGCCAGGCCGCGGAGCTGGAACACTCGATCGAGCTGGAACTGGCATGGCTCGTCATCCACGGCACGCTCCAGCTTCTGGGCTATCGTCATGACACCGAAGCGGCAGCCACCGCAATGGAGGCATTGGAAACCAGAGCGCTACAAACCCTCGGCTTTCGCCGCGAGCCGAGTGCGTAGGGGGTTAGAGCCGGGATGCGACGAGCAGCACCAGATCGGCAACTCCGGAGTCGGGCATGGCTACGAGCACGCGATGAAGCTTTGCCTCAAGCGGCGGGGAGCCGCCGGTGTACTCCCGGACGAAGGCATCTCGGTCGACACCATGTAGCACCAGCAAGCCGGTCTCCGGCCTGTCGAGTACGTCATCGACCACGTGCTCCATATCGAGCCAGGTTGTTGCCTGCGACCCGGAGACGTCATCGCTGGCGCGCAGCCACGTCGGCCACGCGCCCTCCAGAACGACAACAGCGGCCTTCGCCGGTTGCAACCTGTTCCGGAAACCGTAGACGTTCCCGTAGCGGGTCACGGCCACCGGGTGATAGAGATCAACCGCCAGGCCGCGGGCACGGAGAAGATCCGCCAGTTGCACGGCGACGGCGGACGTCGCAGGGGCGAGGAATACATCGACTGCCGGCTCCTCTTTCCCCTCGCCGGTGACCGATTGACGAGTCCCGCCGGCCGCCGAGTCCGGATCAGCACGCCTGGAGACAGGAGCTCCCTCACGGCCATTGTTGGGCAGATCCCAGATCCAGGCACAGCGGTCTGAATCGCGGGATGTACCGTCCTGGTGAAGAACGGGCGCCGGCGCGGGCACGTCCGCGCCGACCAGAGTGATGTCGAGGTCCATGGCGGATGTCAAGAAGTAGCCCCGGCAGGATGGCCGCCTAGACCGGTACACCCACCACTTCTATCTGTACCGGAACCTCTTGTCGTTGCAGCTCGACATGAGTACCCCACTGGATAGCACCGGCGGCCCAGGTCAAGCCGGCGCCGAATCCGACCATGACCACGGTATCGCCCCGCTTCAGCTTTCCTTGCTGACGAGCCTCATAGAGGGCGATCGGGATGCTGGCGCTGGAGGTGTTGCCGTAGCGGTCGATGTTGATGAAGACACGGTCCTCGGGGATGCCGACACGCCGCACGGCGGAGTCGATGATTCGCGTGTTGGCCTGGTGAGGAATGAAGATGTCGATGTCCTCGATCTCGAGCCCCGCCTTGTCCAGAACCTGGCGCGTCGCGTCGCCCACGACCCGCGTGGCGAAACGGAAAACCTCAGGGCCGGCCATGCGGATGAAGTGCAAGCGGTCACCGATGGTCTCCGTCGAAGCCGGCATGGCGCTACCGCCCGCCGGCAGACAGAGCGCTTTGCCGCCGGACCCATCGGACCCCAGAACGAACTGCGGATCAAACGTGCTGTAAGGTCCGGCAGAAACCACCACGGCTCCCGCCCCATCGCCGAAGAGGACGCAGGTGGAGCGGTCGGTCCAGTCGAGGATGCGAGACAGAGACTCGCTGCCGACGACCAGCACATTGCGGTACATGCCGGAGGAAACGTAGGCCGAGGCGATGGATAGAGCGTAGACAAACGACGTGCAGCCGGCCTCGAGATCGAAGGCTCCCCCCTCGATTCCAAGCGAATCCTGGACAAGACATGCGGTGGCCGGGAACTGATAGTCGGGCGTGGCCGTGCCGACAATGACGAGATCGATGTCCTTCGTCTCGAGTCCGGCGTCATCCAGTGCCCGCTGTGAGGCCGTAATGGCCATCGAGGATGTCGACTCATCCGGCGCCACCACGTGGCGCTCCTTGATGCCGGTCCGCGAGGTGATCCACTCGTCGGACGTATCGACCATCTCTTCTAGATCCTGATTGGTGACGACACGCTCCGGCACGTACATGCCGCAGCCGCGAATTGTGGCACGATTCATAGCGCCGCACCTCCCGGGCGGACATACAGTATCGGCTGGCCGGCCTCGATTAGATCCCCCTCGTCGACCGCGATGCTGAGCACTTCGCCGGCAATCTCGGCCACGACTTCATTGAACAGTTTCATGGTCTCGATGAGTGCAACGACCTGTCCGGGCTGGATGACGTCCCCGGGGGCCACATAGGGCGATTGGTCCGGAGACGACCGGGCATAGAAGACGCCGGTGAGGGGTGCCACGATCGGCACCCCGGCGGGAGCTTCACGGGGCCGCTCGCCCGGCCCCACTGCGCCACGCTTTCCTGGCTCCCGCCGGAGGTAGAGACGCGCCTCTCCACTCACCACCTCGAGCTCGTCCACGTCGGTCTGCTCCAGATGGCGGAGCAGCTCGCGGAGAGTCGCCGGGTCCAGGAGGCGCCCATCGTGCGCCATCACGCGGCCTTCTTGAATATGAGGCTGACGTTGTGGCCGCCGAAGCCGAAGGAGTTGCTCATCACGGCGTCGAGCGGCCGGCAACGGCCGGTGTGCGGGACGTAATCAAGATCACAGCCGGGGGCCGGATGATCCAGATTGATCGTCGGCGGCAGGAAGTTCTCCCGCAGGGCCTGGATCGAGAGGATCGCTTCGACGGCGCCGGCCGCCCCAAGCATGTGACCGGTCATCGATTTCGTCGAGCTGACGGGAATCTGCGTGTTCTCCCCGAAAACCGACTTGATGGCGTCGGTCTCGGCTACATCACCGACGAGAGTAGAGGTGCCATGGGCGTTGATATAGTCAACGTCCTCGACCCCGAGTGCGGCATCGTCGAGCGCCATCCGCATGGCTCGAGCGGCACCCTCACCCCCTTGCGCGGGATCGGTAATATGCGAGGCATCGGCGGTCGAGCCGTAACCTGCGACTTCGGCCAGGATGGTCGCTCCCCGAGCTCGCGCCTGCTCGTACTCTTCCAGGAGCAGGACACCGGCGCCCTCCGCCATGACAAAGCCGTCCCGGTCGACATC
>JAJPIP010000099.1 GCA_021324655.1 Pseudomonadota bacterium | reverse complement strand
GCTTTTCGATAAGAGAATCTTGACACCGGCGCGCCACTAAGGTAGGTTATCCGCGTTGGGCCGTGCATCGCGTCCGACGGCTGTCCACCGGGAGGGATAACCTGATGACGACTCTGCGCGCCCTGGCGAACTTGGTGACGGGTCTCTACCTGCCCCACGGCGCCCGCAGCGGTTATCTCTCACGCGAAATACCTCACGAGTATCTGGACCGTTCCATCAGGATCACCCGCGAGGGAAACGGCGTTTATCGGCTGGAGATCACGGGGGAATCGCGGGCGTGGACTCTCTTCTCCCGCCGGCGCGCCCCGCGCGGAGACGCGGTCTAGCACGACCTCCCGGCATGCTTTTTTCCTGAGAATCCCGCGGGATCCCCGTGTCGTGGCACAGGCCGGCGCGGCACAGGTCTTGCGGCGTTCACAGGTGCGGCGTACATCCCGCAGCAGCACGAAGTTGGAGGTTTGTATGGATACCGGCTTCAACGCGAGCAACATCCAGAAGGGGATGGATGTCTACGACTCCACGGGGGACAAGGTCGGCAGTATTTCCGACGTCTATCCGGCCGTCGGTTCAACCGGTTTCGGTACCACCGGGCAGGGCGCCGGCGACGTTGTCGTCGAAGAAGTCGACATAATCACAGAGACACCGGATTACTCGACGGCGGACATCGGGGCACCCGGAACCGGGTACGGAACCGCAGGTACCACGCCGGGCTCGGATATCGGGGCCACCGGAACGACACCGGGCTACGGGACCCCGGGGACCGGGACGACCCCCGGTTACGGAGGTGGAATCTCGGACACGGGCACAACCGGAGCAGCCGGGATAGGCTCTTCCGGCGGGTTCGGCACATCACCCACCTCGAGCGGAACCATGACGGGCACCGGCTATTTCAAGGTTGATCAGGGCGGCATCCTGGGCATCGGCGCCAAAGAGCTCTACATCCCGTTCAGCGCGGTCACCAGTGTCGATCCCGGCAACTGCGTCACGCTGAACTGCACCAAAGACGAGTGCGACAACGCGTACTCGCAGAAGCCCGCCTTCCTCGACCAGAACACGTAATCGCCGCCTGGCAGGAGAAGGGACTGCCATCTAGCCCAACGCCTGAATCCCGGCTCGCCGAGCCGGGATTTCCGCATTGGGCGCCGCGCGTTACCGGTCGCCGAGTTCCAGGCAGGTCAACCGCAAGGCCTGGATCGCATTGTTTGCGTAGCCCAGACGGTTCCAGGGGGCGACGTCCGGCTGTGTGTTGCCGGCCTCGTCCGTCGCGCGACTCTGCAGGACGTGCTCACCCGGCGGCGCATCCCATGCGAACTCCCACGCGCGCCAGGCATGCGGCTCTGCGCGACTTGTGAAGCGGGCGGAGCGCCAGGTCCGTCCCCCGTCGGTGCTCACGTCAACGGCCGAAACGATGCCTCCTCCCGACCAGGCTAATCCCCGAATGACGCAGCGGCCCGCTGTCACTCTCTGTCCATCTGCCGGCGACACGATGACCGAGCGGGGTGGGACATATGTCAGGGGAGTGGGCGAGCCGTCGTCGGCCGGAATGATGTACCTTTCGCGCTGAAAGTAGCCGGTGAACGGCTCCGTTAGTG
The DNA here is from genome assembly GCA_021324655.1 of Pseudomonadota bacterium. Lineage (GTDB taxonomy): Bacteria > Chloroflexota > UBA5177 > UBA5177 > UBA5177 > JAJPIP01. The sequence goes on along the minus strand of JAJPIP010000099.1, from coordinate 65,975 downwards.
CCACAATTCGAGTGAGCCACTTCACGGAGGCGACGCCGTACCAGCCGGGGACAATGAGCCGCGCCGGAAAGCCGTGTGCCGCGGGAAGCGGATCGCCGTTCATGGCGTACGCGATGAGCGTGTCCCGGTGGAGAGCCTGATCCACGGGCAGGCTGCGCGCGAAGCGCGTGTCACCGTCCCGGCCGTCAAGCTTGCCGGCATCCGCGCCCTCGAAGAGGATTTCGCGGGTCTCGGCGCGCACGCCTGCCTCCCGCAGCACGTCGGCCAGGCGCACCCCGGTCCACTCCGCCGTGCCGACCGCCCCGTAGTCCCATGGCTCGCCGTCGGCTGGGGGCGCGAAGGCAGAGCGGCCGTTGCCGGCGCACTCGAGCGTGACCGTGAGCGTGCGGGCCGGCCGCTTCAGGAGGTCGGCATACCGCAGGGTGAGCGGCTGCTCCACCGTCCCACCAACGTACAAGCGCCACGTTAGCGGAGAGAGATCCGGTTGAGCAAAACGATTGCGGTGGAAAAACAGGTGATTGGGAGTAATCACGCTCCCCTGGGATTCAAGGGGGAGTTCGGCGTTGAGAGGCGAGCGTGAGAGAACTCTGAGACGCGGGTCAGGTTCGTCACCACCGGGGGAGGAGGGCAGGTTGTTAGACATGGGAGTCCCATTATGCGCCGATAGGTTGACTGCGCCCTATACTGGCGAGGCCCACTGAGGAGATTCGGCGCCAGGCGCCGTACGAGAGGAGAACTATGGCGCCGGAACTCGATCCCTCTTTCCTGTCCTTGCCATTTCGCGGATTGGCAGATGCGGCGCTCGCCCGCGCCCAGTCACTTGGCGTCGAGCACGCGGATTTCCGATTCGAGCGCAATCGGAGCGGTCTGCGGACGACCCGTGACGGTGTCCTGGAGAGATCCATCGATGATGAGGATCTGGGCTTCGCGGTGCGCGTCATTCAGAACGGGACATGGGGATTCGCCGCCGACGTCGACCTGACGCCGGAAGCTGCGGTCGGCGCCGTCGATCGCGCCGCGGAGGTTGCGCGGATCTCACAACCGCTCAGTGTCGAGCGCGTCGAGCTCGCGGACGAGCCTATCTATCCGGATGTCACCTGGGTGTCCTCGTACGAGATCAATCCATTTGATGTGCCCGAAACGGAGCGACTGGCCGTACTGGAGGACTGGAGCCGGCGACTGCTGGCGGCACCCGGCATCAGCCACGTCGATACCACGCTGTGGATGGTGCAGGAGAACAAGTTCTATGCCGACCTCGCCGGCACTAGAACGACACAGCAGCGTGTTCGGATCCACCCTGAAATCGAGGCGCTCTCCATCGATCCCTCGGGTGCATTCGAAACCATGCGCTCGCTGCAACCGCCGTCGGGACGTGGCTGGGAATATGTCAAGGATCGGAGCTGGGACGAGACCGTGGTCGGTCTCCCCGAGCTACTCGCCGAAAAGATGCGGGCGCCATCGGTCGAGCCCGGGCAGTATGACCTTGTCGTCGATCCGTCGAATCTCTGGCTGACAATCCATGAGTCGATCGGTCATGCAACCGAGTTGGATCGGGTGCTCGGCTACGAAGCCGCCTTCGCAGGCACCTCGTTCGCGACACTCGACAAACTCGGGACACTACAGTACGGATCGTCCGTGATGACGGTGACGGGCGACCGGACCGTCGAGCATGGGCTGGCGACCGTCGGGTACGACGACGATGGGGTAGCGGCGCAGTCTTTCGATCTCATCAAGGATGGCGTCCTTGTCGGATATCAGCTGGATCGACGCATGGCCCGTCAGCAGGGCTTTGGACGGTCGAACGGCTGCGCCTTCGCCGACTCGCCGGCCCATATTCCGGTGCAACGCATGGCCAATGTATCGCTGCAGCCGGCGCCGAATGGGCCCTCCACCGATGATCTCATCGGGCGCGTCGAGCGCGGGATCTACATCGTCGGCGACAAGAGTTGGTCGATCGACATGCAGCGCTACAACTTCCAGTTCACCGGCCAGCGCTTTTACAAGATCGAAAACGGGCGCCTCGCCGGGCAGCTGAACGACGTGGCCTACCAGGCCACGACCACCGACTTCTGGGGCGCCATGGAAGCGGTGGGTGGGCCCCAAACGTACGTGCTGGGTGGGTCATTCATGTGCGGTAAGGCGCAGCCCGCCCAGATCGCCGCCGTCGGTCATGGCGCGCCCTCTGCTCTGTTTCGCGGCATCCGCATTCTGAATACGCGGCAGGAGGCGGGGCGATGACGGAGCTGCGGAAGTCAGTCGCACCGCAAGAGATGGTGGAGAGAGCGCTGGCGATCAGCCGCGCCGACGGATGCATTGCCATTGCCGACGAGATCACAACGGCCAACCTGCGCTGGGCGAACAATACTCTCACCACCAACGGGACCACCCATGGCCGGCGGCTGACAGTCATCGCCACTGTTGGCGGCGCCCAGGGAACGGCCGCCGGTGTCGTCTCGCGAGAGGGCGTCACCACGGCGTCGGTAGAGGACCTGGTGCGCGCGGCCGAAGACGCGGCACGTGCCGGCACGCCCGCCGACGATGCCGCGCCGCTGGTCACGGGAACGTCGGCATCACCGAACTGGGGAGATCCGCCCGCCCGGACGTCCATGGCAGCGTTTGCCGATTTCGCCCCGGCGCTCGGCGACGCGTTCGCCCGCGCTCGGCATGAGGATCGTGTCCTCTATGGCTACGCCGAGCACAACGTGGTGTCGACGTACCTGGCCTCGTCCACCGGGCTTCGTCGCCGACACGACCAGCCGACCGGCCATGTTGAGATCAATGCCAAGTCCAGCTCGTATCCCGCCTCCGTGTGGGCGGCGGCCGCTGGGTCAGACTTCTCCGAGATCGACCTTAACGCCCTTGAAGCGGACGTGACGCAGCGGCTCTCGTGGTCACAGCGTCGTCTCGACCTGCCTGCCGGCCGCTACGAGACCCTGCTTCCCCCGTCCGCCGTTGCCGACTTCATGCTCTATATGTCCTGGGTTGCCTCGGCGCGTGACGCACAGGAAGGGCGCACGGTGTTCAGCAAACCGGGAGGCGGCACGCGGGTCGGTGAGCGTCTCAGCGACAGGCCGATGACACTGCGCAGCGACCCGAGTGCGCCGGGCCTGGCCGTCACGCCTTTCGTGATCGCCCGCTCTTCGGGACCCGCGACGTCCGTCTTCGACAATGGCCTGCCGCTGGAACCCACGGCGTGGATCGAAAACGGGACGCTGCGCTCCCTCGTCCAGACGCGGCGGTCGGCGGAGATGACGGGGCTGGACGTGACGCCGCGGATCAATAACCTGATTCTGGAAGGACAGGGATCGTTACCGTCACTGCCGGAGATGGTCGGCACGACCGGACGCGGGCTGCTGTTGACGTCCCTCTTTTACATCCGGCAGGTTGATCCGCAGACCCTTCTGCTTACGGGACTGACCCGCGACGGTGTCTTTCTCATCGATGGCGGCGAAGTCGCCGGCGCAGTCAACAACTTCCGCTTTAACGAGAGTCCGGTCAGTCTGTTGGGCCGCGTCTCCGAGATCGGTGCCACCCAACACACGTTGGGGCGCGACTTCGGCCCGATCGCCCGCACCGCCATGCCTCCCCTGCGCATCCCCGACTTCAACATGTCCACGGTGAGCCAGGCGTCATAGCGTCTCCCCGGATGGACACGCCGTGCCATGTCCGCCACGCGGGGCAGCGGTCTCCACCTCGGGCAGCGGCGAGCCGCGGCCAGGGCCGCTCTACCACCTGGTCTCGATGCAGAGCGCGCCGACTCTCACGGCTGAAGCGGTAACGGCGGCGGGGGATGATAGCCCCTGGCTCGGTCCTCGGAGATGTTGTCCAGCGCCTGCTGGATCAGCGCGTCCTGATACTTGGTCAGCGCCGGCGCCAGGGGGACTTGCCGAGCAGTTTCGGCATCCGACGGTGTCACCAGGGCATCCGCTAGAACGATTCCGTCCATCTGCGGCGGGACCGGCAGACCCAGCAGGCGCAGGACGGTGGGGGCGACATCCATGAGGCGCGCGGGAAAGTGCGAGACTCCGTGGCGCACGCCGGGACCGCTGATGACGAGCGGGATGTGCTGAGCGCCCCAGTTCAGCCCGCCATGGTCGCCGTGCGCGGCGGGATGCGGCTGATACATGGTGTTCTCGCGGAAGGGAACGGTGACATGGGGCGACGTGGGGCCGGCGAACGTCGAGAGCAGGTAGCGGAACGCGTCGTCGAGATTCGGATCAATCTTCAAGCCGGGCGCGGGCTCATAGGTGATACCATCCTGGCCGCGCACCCGGTAGTAGGCGCCGCTCACGCCCGGGACGTGCGCCATGCGCGCGGCGACGCCACGGCTGTGCCACGGGTTGTGAATATAGATGTCGGCGGCGGTCCCTCCCGTGTGGAAGATGTACTCACCGCCCGCCTCACGAACCGCCGCCCGTACGGCGTCCGGCGACACGATGCGGTCGTTGGGCACCATCCCGTGATCGGCCGTCACGACAAACAAGGTCTGGTCGAAGATCCCGGCACGCTGGTAGGCGGTGACGATGCGTCCGATGTTCTGGTCGACTCCGGCGACAACTTCCCGGAAGACGCGCGGATTGATCGGACCGCCGTACTTGTGCCCGTAGATGTCGGCGCCCGGGAGATTCACCATCAGGACGTCGGGGCGGAAGCTCTCCAGAACGGCCACGGCCAGGATGGCGGACAGGGAATCCCAGTCAGAAAAGCGCCGGAGCGGTAGATGGCCGCGCAGGCCCGGCAGGGTGAGAAACTCCCGCGGCGGCGTGTGATGGCGCACGGCCGTCGGGACCAGGAGGCTTCCCTTCGGCCCGGCCGCGTGATGGAAGAGGACGTAATCGGCGGCTGCCGCGCCGAGTGCATCGGCGGCGTAGACCTTTTCCGACGAGAGGGCGGCGACCCTGGCCGACGGGTTGGCAGCCTTGACAGCGGCGGGAATCGAGGAAGCCCCGGAGGCATGCATGTCGCGCTCGAGAAGGCCGGCGAGCACGCCGGGGGGCCAGCCGTCCCGCGCTTCCTGGCGCGTCTTCGGATCGATCCACTCGAAACCGATGACGCCGTCGCGGTTGGGCATGGACCCGGTGCTGAGGGTGGCATGTCCGGTGGGCGTCATGCTTTCCAGCTGCCCGACCCAGGCCCGGACGTATGCCATTCCCGATGTCATGAGTGCCCTGAGGTTCGGCATCGGCGCCAGCGTCATATAGTCGGGCCGGAAACCATCGGCGACGATCAGGGCAAAGTAGCGAGGCGTCGCGGACGGCGACGCGAGCGCGGGCAGAGACGGCGCACTGCCGGCCGCCAGGCCCATCCCCGTGGCGACTAGCCCCTCGACGAACACCCGCCGGGAGATAACGGCAGTCCCCTCCGCCCGATCCGATGCTGCGTCCGCCATCACGGTGTCCTCCTCACGGTCTGCCTGCCTGACGGCATCTCACCGTCGACATGATGCCGGGTGCGTCGTTACCTGCGCGTTACGCGAGGGATCATCGGGAGGGGTCTCCTATCGGTAACAATAGCCGGTTTCGTTCCTGACGTGTTGCTTCCGCAGTCTGCAGGCCGTTTAACGACCTGAACGGAGGTCCGCCATGAGAATCGCGCGCTCGTTACCACTTGCTCTGTTGCTGCTCCTCGTCGTCTCTCTGCCTGCCGCGGCGGGTGATGCCCGAACCCGCGCGACCGGTACCTGGACCGGGTCCGGCTGGACCCTGACTCTCACCTTCCCCGAGGGCAACTGGACACACAGCCTGCAGGGCAGATTCCGTTCGGCGCGGCAGTCGTTCCCCGTCCGGGGCGATTGGATTCCGGCCGGCGACCAGGGCAGCTACCTCCTCAGGTTCTACGGCCATCCGTTTACTCCAAGCAGTCCCATGGGCCTGGTCGGAGTGGCGATCCTGTACAACACCTGCACGCCGAACTGTGCCGCATCCCGGCACTACAAACTGGTCGTCGATCGGACTCTGACTCTGCCCAAGACGCTGCCCGGAACCGGCACAGGGTCGCTGGCACTGACGATCCGGTAGCCGACGCGGTCTCCTGGTCCGCCTCGCGCATCTGCTGAGATCGCGCCGAATGTGAAAGAGCCCTGGCCCGAGATAGGGAAAGGGCCCCGATCACTCGGGGCCCCTTCGCTAGGTACCGGTCTCGGTCTAATACTCCGGCATCGGCGGAGCAGCGGGCTGCTCCTTCTGGGGGATGTCGGTGACCAGAGTCTCGGTGGTGAGCAGCATCGAGGCGATGCTGGCGGCGTTCTGCAGGGCAGAACGGACCACCTTGGTCGGATCGGGAACCACGTTGACCAGGTCCTCGTACTTGCCGGTCTGGGCGTTGAAGCCCTCACCGGGACCATGGCGCTCGACCTCGGCGACGATCACGCCGCCGTCGTAGCCGGCGTTCTCGGCGATCTGGCGGGTCGGCTCCTCGAGCGAGCGGTACACGATATCGGCACCCACGCCCTCGTCGCCATCGAGGTTCAGATTCTTGACGGCCTTGCGGGACTTGATGTACGCCGTGCCGCCGCCCGCGACGATACCCTCTTCCACGGCCGCCTTGGTCGCGGAGAGCGCGTCCTCGACGCGGTGCTTCTTCTCTTTCAGCTCGACCTCGGTCGCGGCGCCGACCTTGATGATCGCCACGCCGCCGGCCAACTTGGCCAGGCGCTCCTGCAGCTTCTCACGGTCGAAGTCGCTGGTCGTCTCGTCCATCTGGGCGCGAATCTGCTGCATCCGGGCCTTGATAGCCTCCGGCGAACCGGCGCCCTCGACGATCGTGGTGTTGTCCTTGGTCGCATTGACGCGGCGAGCCTGACCGAGCTGATCGATCGTGACGGAGTCGAGACGCAGTCCGGCCTCTTCCGTGATGACCTGACCGCCGGTCAGGATCGCGATGTCTTGCAGCATGGCCTTGCGGCGGTCGCCGAAACCGGGGGCCTTCACACCGAGCACGTTGAGCGTGCCGCGCAGCTTGTTGACGACCAGGGTCGCCAGCGCCTCGCCCTCGATGTCCTCGGCAATGATGCAGATCGTCTTGCTGACGCTGACCAGCTTCTCGAGAAGCGGGAGGATATCGGCGATCGCCGAGATCTTCTTGTCCGTGATCAGGATGTAGGGATTCTCGAGCACCGCCTCCATGTGGGTCGGGTCGGTGACCATGTACGGGGAGATATACCCGCGGTCGAACTGCATGCCGTCCACGAAGTCCTGCTCCAGGGTGAGACCCTGCGACTCCTCAACGGTGATCACGCCGTCCTTCCCGACCTTCTCCATGACGTCCGCGATAATCTGCCCGACTTCCGGATCCTGGCTGGAGTTGGTCGCCACCATCGCCGTCTGCTCTTTGGTCTCAACCGGCTTGGAGAGCGACTGGAGCTCCTTGACGACCGCCTCAACGGCCTTGTTGATGCCGGTGCGGATCGACATCGGGTTTGCGCCGGAGGTGACGTTACGAAGGCCGGCGGTGATCATGGCCTGGGCCAGCACCGTCGCCGTGGTCGTGCCGTCGCCGGCGATGTCGTTGGTCTTGGTCGCCACTTCCTTGACGAGCTGGGCGCCCATATTGGCGAAGGGATCCTCCAGCTCGATATCGCGCGCGATCGTCACGCCGTCGTTGGTGATCGTCGGCGCCCCGAACTTCTTGTCAAGCACCACGTTGCGGCCCTTCGGGCCCAGCGTGACCTTGACCGCGTCCGCCAGCGTATCCACACCGCGCTTCAACTCGCGGCGGGCTTCCTCATTGAATAAAAGCTGCTTAGCCACGTACGCTCCTTCCCGCGATTATTCCTGAACCTTGGCCAGAACGTCCTTCTGGCTCAGGATCAGGACTTCGTCGCCATCAACCTTGATTTCCGTGCCGGCATACTTCGCGAACAGCACCGTATCGCCAACCTCAACCGTCATCGGCTCGAGCTGTCCGTTCTCCCATTTGCCCGGGCCAACGGCCAGAACCGTCCCCTTCTGCGGCTTCTCCTTGGCCGTTTCGGCCACATAAATGCCGCTCGGGCGCTGTGCTTCTTGCTCGCTGGGCTTGATCACAACGCGATCGGCCAGCGGCTGAATTGAGACCTTTGTCTGCGTCTCCGTCGCCAACTGCATCCCTCCTGTGTGGTGAGTTGTTTTAGCACTCTCAACCTACGAGTGCTAATCCCACCACGATTGTACGAACCAAGCCGAGGTAAGGCAAGGGGGAGGGCAAAAGATCACGGAAATTCTTCCAGGTGCCGCTGTCTCAGCTGTGTTGGGCGGCCTGCCGTGCCCCCGAGCCGCGTGATCTCCTGTCAGTCGGCAAACGCGGACGAAGGCGGAGGGGCGGTGCGCCGTCCCTCCCTACATGAGACGCCCTACTATGCGATCGGCCGCGCTTGATGCACAGGAGTTGAGCCCTGTGCAACTCCCGCGCCCGACGCGCTTGCCCGGGCGTGGCACGTTGGTAGCGCGCGCGTACCGGAGAACCCAGATCAGGCGGCGCGGCGGCGGCTGCCGGGGACGCGCAGCAGGACGGCCTTGGGCGGCGACGTCATGCCGTTCCAGGTGAAGCGGGTGAGGGATTCGGCGTCCTTCACGCCGGTCAGGACACAGACCTGCGAGGCGTAGGCGCCGTACGGCACGACGGTACGGGGAACCAGGTCGTTGATGGCGCGGCCGACCGCTGCCACATCGTCGGCATGCAGGATCAGAATGTCCACGCGTCCGATGTCCCGCAGAGTCTGGTCGTCGAATGACGTCCCGGCATCCGGCAAGTGGAGCACACGGATGCCATCCAGATCGACCGCATGGGCGAGCTTGCCGTTGCCTGCCGGCACGGTCGTGATCAAGACATCGCCGATCTCATACTCGCCGGGACCGTTGATGATGAGCTTCTTGCCGCGCTGTCTGCTCGAAAAGAGGCGGATCGCCGCGTCGGACTTTGCCGTAGGATTGATGGCGACCGTGCCTTCCCCACGCAACAGGAAGGAGGCGTCGCCCGCATAAGTAATGTCCATATGAGCCTCCGGCTCATTGTAGTACGGATGTTCTAATAAGAACAAGAGGGAACGGTGTCATGATCGTCGAATTCGGCGGATATCGGCCCCATGTGGCGCGTGACGCATTTATTGCCCCAACCGCGGTTCTCATCGGCAATGTGACGGTCCATGCCGGCGCGAGCGTGTGGTATGGCGCCGTGTTGCGCGGCGACCAGGGAGAGCCGCCCATCGTGGTCGGCGCCCGGAGCAACGTGCAAGACAACTGTGTCATCCACGTGGCAACGGATCTGGGAACGTTCATCGGGGACGACGTGACGGTCGGTCATGGGGCCATCCTCGAGGGGTGCACGGTCGAGGATGGTGCCTTGATCGGTATGAATGCGGTCGTCCTGGATCATGCCCGCGTGGGATCTCGATCGCTGGTCGCAGCAAACAGCACCGTGCTCGTTGGTACCGAGATTCCGCCCAACAGCGTGGCGGCAGGGTCTCCGGCGGAGGTCAAGAAGGAGCTTGCAGGGGAAGCGGCCCGGTGGATCGAAACGGCCTCCGCGCACTACGTCGAGCTGGCCCGGCGGTACCGAGAGGAGGGTTTGTAGGCGGCCCGTGAGCTCCACGAACGCGAGATCGTTCCGCGCCACTGTCTTTGTGTTCTGCCTTGCAATGTGCCTGTTGTAGCTTGATTTCATCAAGCCGCCGCAGTGAATTGCCAGGGCCCGTGCATTATCGGCATCGCCGGGTCGTAGTGGCCGGCCCGAGTGCCGGCCAGCCTGACGCCGGCGTAGACCAAACCGGGCTGGTCGCCACGCGGGGCGACCACCACGGGATAATGCACGAGCCCTGGTGAATTGCCGGCGTCCCGCATCGCAGGGCAGAGCGGAGCTCTGCCATTACGGTTCCGCGGAATGCGATTCCTTTTCCCAGTCGTCGGGCGAGTCGACATCGCGCAGGGATCGCAGGTTGGGATCGAGGCGGCGCATTTCGTCCTCATCGACCCAGCGCACATGCAGGTGATCGAGCAGAGTGTGGAGGGCGCCCTGGCCGGCGTCAATCTGGGTGCGGGCGACGGCTGAGACCGACGCAGTGTAGACCGCGTGCAAGGGATGGGTGTGACCGCCAACGCGCGGAACGACGGCGTCATAGTCCGCAATGAGGTCGGCCAGGCCGCGCAGGACGGCGGCGTCAAGTCGGGGGTGGTCGACCGCAGCCACCACAGCGTGGCTCCCGCGCACGATGCGAAGACTCGCTGCGAGTCCTCCCAATGGACCTATTCGCGGCGGATCGTCCGATACGGCGCGGACTCCTGCGATACGAACTTCCCCTCGGCCCGCCACGATAACGTCGTCACTGATCCGGCGCAGCTCTCGAACGGTCCGCGCCAGCAGGGATTCGCCGTCCAGCAACAGATCCGCCTTGTCGGTGCCCATGCGCCGGCTCGTCCCGCCGGCCAGCACGATGGCCGAGAGGTGATCGTTCATCTCGCGGCGGCGATGCATGCCTCCAGGCGATCGGGGGCGATATTTCCGCCGCTGATAACCGCCGCTACCTTGCGCTCTCCCACCTGCACCGCCCCGGACAGCACGGCGGCCGGCGCGACGGCGCCGGAGGGCTCGGCGACAAGATGGGAGCGCAGCGCGAGGAGCGCGACGGCGTCGAGGATGGCCTGCTCCTCCACCGTCACGATCCGGTCCACGTGCTGCCGGATGGTCTCGAAGTTGAGCGTTCCCACGCGGCTGGTTCGCAGCCCATCGGCGACGGTCTGGATTCGCTCCAGCGTCACAACGCGCCCTTCGTGCAGCGATTGCTGCGCGTCGGCGGCGCCGGCAGGCTCGACGCCGATGACTTCGACCTGCGGTCGCAGGGCCTTGACCGCGGTGGCGACGCCGGAAATCAGTCCGCCACCGCCGACCTGCACGACCACGACCTCCACGTTCGGGAGCTGGTCCACGATCTCCAGTCCGACCGTTCCCTGCCCGGCGATAATGCGGGGATCGTCAAAGGGAGGAATGACGCTGTAACCGTGCGCCGCGGCCAGCTGCTCCGCTCGCTCCTGGCGGTCGAGTGAGGTGTGGCCCGCAAAGACCACCTCAGCTCCCCACGCTCGCGTGTTCTCGACCTTGACCGGGATCGCGTCTTCCGGCATAACGATCACCGCCGGCGCGTCAAGCAAGTGCGCCGCCGCGGCGACAGCCTGCCCATGGTTTCCCGAGGAATACGTGATCACGCCCCGCTGCCGCTCATCGGCGGAGAGGGAGGCAACGGCGTTGTAGGCGCCGCGGAGCTTGAACGAGCCGGTCCGCTGCAAGTTCTCGCACTTCAGCCATAGCGTGTCCGCGGGCACGAGTCCCCACGCCGGCTGGAGCGGCGTGCGCTCCGCCACGCCGCGGATGCGCTCGGCCGCCCGGCAAATGTCGTCGAGCGTGACGGTCATCGCACGGCGAGAGGGATGGACAGGCTGTTTCGAATGCTCACCTGCGCTGCCAATTTCCGGGCGATGCTCTCGAAGATGGGACCCGGTTCCGGCCGACCTGCATCACCCCGCTCGCGTATCCCGATGTCGAGCGGGACCTCGCCCAGGAAGGGCACGTGCAGAGCCGTTCCCGCCTCCTGTCCGCCGCCGTGACTGAAGATATGGTGCTGCTCGTGACAGTTCGGACACTCAAAGTAGCTCATGTTCTCGATGATGCCGAGGATCGGGACCTGCAGGTTGCGGAACATGGTCAATGCTTTGGTCGCAATGCCGAGGGCGACATCCTGTGGCGTCGTCACCACGACTACCCCCGAGAGGGGGATCGATTGCGCCAGGGTGAGCGATGCGTCGCCCGTGCCGGGGGGCAGATCGACCAGGAGGTAATCCAGCTCGCCCCAGTTCACATCAGCCAGCATCTGGCGTACCGCCTGCCCTACCATCGGCCCCCGCCAGACGACCGGGCGTCCTGCCTCCGTCATGAAGCCGAGCGACATAAGCCGCACGCCGTACGCCTCGTTCGGGATAAGACGGCCGTTCTCGGCCTGGACGCCCTTGGTGACGCCCATCATCATCGGCACGCTCGGTCCGTAGATATCCGCATCGACAAGGCCGATGCTCGCGCCCGAACCGGCGAGCGCCACGGCCAGATTCGACGCGACTGTCGACTTTCCGACACCCCCCTTGCCGCTGGCAATGGCGATGACGTTCTTGACGCTCGGCAGCTCGACCTGTCCCTGATTGCGATGGGGCGCGGCTGTGCGCACATTGGCCGACATGGTCACGGTGACCGCCGTGACGCCGGGGATGGCGGAGACAACCTCTTCGGCCTGGCGCTGGAAGCGGTCCCGCACCGGGCATGCCGGGGTTGTCAGCTCAAAGGTGAAGTTGACCGCCGATCCATCGCCGTGTGGCTCGATCGAGAGGTCCTTGATCATCCCTAACGAGACGATGTCACGATGCAGGTCGGGATCGATGATCTGACGCAAGGCCTGGAGGACGGCCTCTTCCGTCACCGTTTCCTGTCGTTCCTTCTTGAAAAGCATGCGTTCTCCTCGCTAGTCAGGGCACCCGGACACATGTCTCGCGAACCACGGCCCAGTGTAGCGCGGGCCGGGATTGACAAAGTCGCGGTCGAAGGGTATGCCGATTGAGCGACAAAAAAGGCCGGCACCCTGAGGTGCCGGCCCGACTGTGGAAATATCAGCGTCGCCGGATAAACGCCGGAATCTCGTACTCGTCGTCCCCATCGTCCGAGGCGCTGGGACGATACGACGCGGGCTCAGTGCGCGGTGCGGGCCGCGGATTGTACTCCGGACCCGGCTCGCGCTCTGGTGGACGCTCGGTCGGGGTGGGGCGCTCGAGGAAAGACGGGCGAGGCCGTGGAACCTCCATCGTCGTCTGACGTTGCCGGTGGGTCGCCGCGCGTCCGTCAAAGCCGGTGGCGATAACCGTGATCTGAATCTCGTCTTGCAGACGCTCGTCGATGACGGCACCGAAGATGATGTTGGCGTCGGGATCGGCGGCATCCTGGATAACCTTGGCGGCCTGATCGACCTCATGCAGTGTGAAGTCGCTACCGGCCACGTTGAACAGCACGCCCTTGGCGCCGGAAATCGACACTTCGAGCAGCGGGCTGGAGATAGCAGCCTGCGCTGCTTCGACCGCGCGGTTCTCACTCTTGGCGCGTCCGATGGCCATCAAGGCTGACCCGGCGTTCGACATGATCGCCTTGACGTCGGCGAAGTCCACGTTGATCATGCCGGGGCGCGTGATGATATCGGAAATTCCCTGTATGCCCTGGTGCAGGACCTCGTCGGCCAGTGCGAAGGCATCGGTCATGGATGTCTTCTGATCCGTGATGTTGAGCAACCGATCGTTCGGGATGGTGATGAGCGCGTCCACCCGGTCCTTGAGCGCGGCCACACCTTCCTCCGCCGAGGTGCGCCGCCGGCTGCCCTCGAAAGAAAACGGCTTGGTGACGACGCCCACGGTGAGCGCCCCGAGATCCTGCGCGATCTGGGCGATGATCGGTGCGGCGCCCGTGCCGGTCCCGCCGCCCATGCCGGCGGTAATGAAGACCATGTCGGCATTGCGGAGCGCGTCATAGAGTTCTTCGGTGCTTTCCTCCGCAGCCTTCTGCCCCGTCGACGGATTGCCGCCTGCCCCGAGGCCGCGCGTCAATTTCTCGCCGATCTGAATGCGTGTGGGCGCCTGCGCATTCTGCAGCGCCTGCGCGTCGGTGTTGACGCTGATAAACTCAACGCCCGACACCTGGCCCTTGATCATGCGGTTGACGGCGTTTGTGCCACCGCCGCCCACGCCGACCACCTTGATCGCTGCCTGTGGCATACCGTCTGGCCCCATCAGGCTCCCTCCTCTTCGCTCCGGATCCCGGAATGGTCGCATGTTGTCCACTCTCTATCTCCTTGCACCGTCATGGCAGCAGCTCGCGGAACCAGCTCTTCAACCGGCCCACGCCTTTCCATTCGGGCAGGGCGCCGAGCGGCGCCTCAATGTCCTCAGTATGATATGCAGCCCATTGCAAAAGTCCAATGGTTGTCGCGTAGGCGGGCCGCATGATCGAATCGGTCAGCCCGATGGCGCCGGTCGGGATACCGATCCGCGCGGGGACACCCAGGACGTCACGCGCCACCTGGCGGAGATTCTTCAGCTCGCCGGTCCCGCCCACCAGAACCACCCCCGCCGGTAAACGCCCGTCCACGCCGGCTTTGTTGAGTTCGCCTCTAATCAGTGACAGGATTTCCTGCACACGTGATTCGATGATCTCGGCGACCAGGCGCTGCGAGATCAATTCCCCTTCGTCATAGTCATAGGTACGGACTTCGAGGGTCTCGTCCGGATCGACATCCTCGGCGACGGCGTTGCCGTACTGCAGCTTGATCTGTTCCGCTGTCTCAAACGGGGCACGTAGACCGAGCGCGAGGTCGTTGGTGATATGGTTGCCGGCCACGCCAATGGCACTGCTATAGAGCACTCCGCCGTCGGCGAAGACGGCGACATCCGTCGTCCCGCCGCCGATATCGGCGAGGGCAACTCCGATGTCCTTCTCCGGTTGGCTCAGAACGGCCTGACTCGAGGCGAGCGGCTGCAGGATTAAGTCCTCGATCTGTAGGCCGGCGCGGTCCACGCAGCGCACGACGTTGTGGACCGATGTCGTGCCGGCCGTGACGATATGTATCTCCGCCTCGAGCCGCCGGCCGGCCATCCCGACGGGATCGCGGACACCGTCCTGCCCGTCCAGCGTGTAACCCCTGGGCAGGACATGCAAGATCTCGCGGTCATTCGCGATCGCCTGAACGCGGGCGGCCTCTTTCGCCCGCTCCACATCCATCTCCGTGATCTCGACGGCGTTCGGGGAAACCGCCACCACGCCGCGGCGATTCACTCCAGCGATGTGAGTTCCCGTGACACCGACGTAGACGGAGTCCACCCGCATACCGGCGAGTCGCTCGCACTTGTCCACTGCCTCCGCGATGGCACGGGCCGCTTCGTCGATGTCGACCACGACACCGCGGCGCATGCCGCGCGACACGGCGGTACCCACGCCCACCACGTTGACACGCCGCTGCGCGTCGACTTCCGCGACCAGGGCACATATCTTCGTCGTGCCGATGTCGAGGGCGGCGATTACATGTTCACGAGGCATGGGTGGTCTCTGACAAATTGTTCAAAGTATAGGCACTATTTGGGTCACGGCGCATAGCGCGCGTAGGGGGAGCGGTACCTCAGATCGACCAGGAGGAGTTGCTGCGGGCGGCTGCGTGTCGCGGCGAGAAATGCGGCGAGCGTGGCGATCCGGTTGGCAAGAGTCTGACTGCTGCCCGTGCCGACGATTGCCGTCCAACCGGCGCGCCCCACAATGCTGAGACCTCGATTTGTTCCGTAGCGAAACTCTGCAACCGTTCCCGCCGGTAGGATCCGGACGGCCTCACGCACCGCGATGATGGTGCCGGGATCGAGGGCACGAGCGGGGCCGGTACTGGTGATGACCGGGAGAGTCGTGGCACTGGCCCGGCCGATGACCCGACCGGCCGGATCGACGAGATAGAGGGCCGTGCCGTCGCGCCATGCGACCATCGCCGGACGAAGGCGCGCCACAATCGTCACGCGATTGGGAAAGCTCGTCTCGACCCGCTGCACGGCGACCTGGGGAAGCGCGGAGACACGCGTGACCACGGCGCTGGAATCAACCATAAAGATGTTGGAGCCCTGCACGACCGCTGCTCGCGCCACGGCAGAGGCGGGGAGACCCTTACCCTGAATCACAACCTGATTCACCGTGAACGCGCCTCCGAAGACAGCCACCAATGCACCGAGGCAGAGCACGAGCGCCAGAGCGGAATAGAGAGGCGGGGTTAGCGTGAGATGGGGGACGGCCTGCCACCGCCGCGCTCCCCGGTGCTTGCGGCGGGCCTGTGCGGTGCTCATGCTGCCTCCACCGCGGCGAGATCCTCTCGTGTCCAACGTCCGACGAACTGCACCTCCGGCTCCAGCGTGACGCCGGTGACTGCCGCCACCCGCTCCCGGGCCAGCTTGATGAGCGCATAAACATCCGCCGCGGTTGCCGTTCCCTCATTCAAGATGAAGTTGGCGTGCAGCGGACTGATGCAGGCGCCGCCGAGGCGCGTTCCCTTCAATCCCACGCGGTCGATCAAAGCGCCCGCGTGATCTCCAGGCGGGTTCTTGAACGTCGAGCCGGCCGACGCTTCTTTGACCGGCTGCGTGGCGAGGCGATGTCGGCGCAGATCCTCGACGCGGGCCAGCGCGGCGGCGGCCTCATCAGGTTCGATGCGGAAGCGCGCCGAAGTCACCATGAGATGGGTCTGCGCCGTGTGCGGTGTCTTCAGGGTGCTCTGGCGGTAGCGATAGGCCAGATCCTCGGGTGCAACGCGCCCCAGCTTGCCGTCGGCGTCCACGATGTCGGCGGAGAGCAGAGAGCGACCGACGTCGGACCAATGAGCGCCCGCATTGTTCACGACCCCGCCGCCGACCGTTCCCGGAATCGCGATACCCCACTCCATCCCGGTATAACCGGCCCGTGCTGAAAATTGGGCGGCGCGGGCGAAGAAAACGCCGGCACCGCAGACGAGCTGCGGCACATCCGGCTCGACGGAGATGTGGCGTAAGCGATTCAAGATGACCAATCCCTCGATGCCGGCGTCGGCCACGAGCACGTTATTGCCGCCGCCTAACACCAGCCATGGCAGTCTGTGCTCCCGTGCGATGCGCGCGGCGGCCAGCAGCTCTTGCTCGGTCTCCGCGACGGCGAAGTAGTCGGCCGGCCCGCCAATGCGCCAGCTGGTGTGCCGAGACATCGGCTCGGCCTCGGCCACGCGCCGCAAGCCGGCGGCTCGGAGTTCCTCTGTCACCTCGCTCATGCGCGCAGCCTTTCCAGCACTTGCGGACCCAGTCGATTGACGTCTCCGGCCCCCATCGTCACGACCAGGTCGCCGGGCCGAACATCGTCGAGCACCCGACGCAAGGTCGCGCCCATCGACGCGGTATACGCAACGCGTGGATGGTGCAGCGCGGCTTCCGCCGCCAGGTCGGAGCCCGAGATACCGAGGGTGTCGGTTTCCCGCGCCGCGTAAATGTCGAGCAGATACACGCTCTCGGCACGCTCGAACGAGGTCGCGAAGTCTTTCAGGAAACTTTTGGTTCGGCTGTACGTGTGCGGTTGGAAGATGAGCCGGATCGGACGGCCCGATTGACCGAGCGCTGCCAGGTCATGCCGGATCTCCGTGGGGTGATGTCCGTACGAATCGACAACCTGGATGTTGCTCGCCTCGCCAATCACTTCCAGACGTCTCCCGACCCCCTGGAAAGAGGTGAGCGCGGCCGCAATCTGTGCCGGGGGGACGTCCAGCCGGCCGGCGACCGCAATGGCCGCCAGCGCATTGCGCACGTTGTGGAGACCGGCCAGGGGAATAGTGTAGGCCTGATCACCATGCGTGGATTTGACGGTGAACGACGTTCTGTTCGGTGCGGGAGCGAGAGATTCTGCTTGCACGTCACTCGGGCGGAGACCGTACGTCATGACACGAGCGGTGGACGCCCGCGCGGCGTCGCACGCGCCGACATCATCGGCGCAGACCACGAGCGTGTCTCTCACCTGGCCGGCAAATTGGCGGAAAGCCTTATGGACGTTCTCCGCTGAGCCGTAGAAATCGAGATGGTCCGGCTCGACATTCGTGATCACCGCCAGGCGGGGACGAAGGCGCAGAAACGACGCATCATACTCGTCCGCCTCAATAACGGTGATCTCACCCCCGACGCGTGCGTTGGACCCCAGATTCTTGCTGATACCGCCGATCAAGACCGTCGGATCCCGTCCCGCTTCCGTCAAAATATGGGCGATCAGGGCGCTGGTCGTGGTCTTTCCATGAGTCCCGGCAACGGCGATACCGAATGCCGGGTTCGCTATCTCCGCGAGTAGCTCGGCCCGCTTCATGACAGGGATGCCGGCCGACTTTGCGGCGATGATCTCCGGGTTGTCGGCGGCGACCGCGGAGGTGATAACGACCAGATCGGCGCCGGCGATATGCGATGCCTCGTGGCCGGAGTACACCGTGGCGCCGAGCGCTCGCAGTGCCTCGCCCTGCTCGCCCGGTTGGCGGTCGGAGCCGGAAACGGCTATGCCGCGTGAGAGGAGATGTCGCGCCAGCGCGCTCATGCCGATGCCACCGATGCCGACCATGTGCACGTGTTGCCCGATCATCCGGCGGCCTCCCGGGCCAGGTCCGCGATACGCTCCGCCGCGTCCGGATGGAACAAAAGTCGCATGGCCTGACCCATACCCGAAAGCCGCCCCCGATCGGTGAGCAGGAGATCGAGAAGGTCGCCAAGTCGGTCCAGATCGTCGTTGGCCAGGACGACGGCCGCTCCCTGGTCCGCGAGAAACTGGGCGTTCTCTCTCTGGTGAACGCCCGGCAGAGGGAGGGGCACGAGGACGGCCGGAGTGCCGGTCGCGGGAAGCTCACCCAGAGTGGAGGCTCCGCTCCGCATCAATGCCAGATCCGACGCAGCGAGCGCGTCCGCCATGTCGCCGGCATCAAGGTAGGGGAACGGATGGTAGCGATCCCGGAGCTGCTCGGGGAGGTCGACAGTTAGCTCTGTCACTTCCTCCCAGCGGTCGCGACCGGTCACGTGAATCACATGATGTCGCTCGAGAAGGTGTGGCAGCAAGCGGGCAACGGCTGCGTTCAGTGAGCGCGCGCCCAGGCTTCCCCCCGCCACGAACAATACAGTTGCCTCGCCGGGAATATCGAATCGATGGCGACCGCGCGCGCGGTCAGCCCGCAAGAACTCCTCCCGCACCGGGTATCCGGTCACCACCGTCTTGGACGACGGGAGGTAATGGCGAGCAGCATCGGTGGAGGCAGCAATGGTATGGGTCAGGGGAACGAGGGCGCGCACGGCTCGACCCGGGACGACATCCGGCAGGACGAGCACTACCGGCACACGGGTCAGCCAGGACGCAACGGCGCCGGGCACGCAGGCGTACCCGCCGGTGGCGATGGCGACTCGCGGTCGTTTCCACAGGAGCAGGGGTAGTGCGCGCAGCGTCGCCAGCGCGAGGAGGGCCACACCCCGTGGCGATGTCGGAGGCGCCATCGGTACCAGGTACGACGGGACACCGGCGGCTGGGAGGAGGGAACGTTCCATACCGAATGAACTACCGAAATAGATGATGCTAGCGCGTTCGTTCCCGGCCGGCCCGCGCGACCCGGATGGCCGGCCGTTCGGCGTGGAGCGAAGGGAGCGCATGATCGAGAGCGCGGGATAGACGTGACCGCCCGTCCCCCCGCCCGTTATGAGTGCTTCGGCGCGCAAAGCCTTCTCCGTTGGTCTGTCGAGAGATGTTGAGCAGGACGCCCAGCGCCACCACGGTGATGACAAGCGAGCTACCACCGTAGCTGATGAAGGGCAGTGGCACCCCTGTAAAGGGAACCGACGATGTTATCACGGCGAAATTCAGAACCGCCTGGAAGGTGATCCAGCTCGTCACGCCCGCGGCCAGCAAGCGGCCAAACATGTCGGGGGCGGTGACGGCAACGCGCATCCCCCGATACGCGATCACCATGAAGAGGAGAAGAATGACGGCGGTCCCCATCAACCCCCACTCCTCCCCGATCACCGCGAGAATGCTGTCGGTGTACGGCGCGGGTAGCACATGCTTCTCAATGCTGTTGCCGAGACCGACGCCCATGAGTCCCCCCGACCCCAGAGCGAGGAGAGCCTGGACCGTGTGATATCCGACACCCGTCGGATCCTTCCAGGGGTTCATAAATGCCGTGAGGCGGTTGAAGCGGTAGCTCGAGCTATGGGCAAGGGTCCACCCCACGACGCTCGAACCGAAAAGCAGGGCAGCGAGATGGCGGCCGTTCGCGCCGGCCATGAAAAACATGCTGAAGAGCGTGGCGGTCACGACAATCGTCGTGCCCAGGTCGGGCTGCTTGACGATCAGGACGGCAATCATGCCGACGATAAGGCTGAACGGCACAAACCCCGCTTGAAAGTCCCGCACGCGCTCACCCTTCCCCGCGAGCCACGCGGCGAGGTAAATGATGGCGGCCAGCTTCACCACTTCGCTCGGTTCGATCGTGATACCGGCGCCGAGCGAGAACCAGCGGCGTGCCCCGTGTGAGGCGTGGCCGAGGTGCGGCACGAGGACAATCGCCAGCATGGCCATGGCAATAAGGAAGAAGGGGAGCGCGAGGCGCTGCAAGCGGTGGTAGTCGATCTGGATGACGACCGCAAGCGCCACGGCGGCCAGGCCCGCCCAGATGATCTCGCGCTGGGCAATGTAATACGGATTGCCGTAGTAGTCGTACCCGTAGACGGCGCTTGCACTGTACACCATGACGACGCCGATGCAGAGCAGCGCGATGAAGGCGAGCGCGATCCATGGATCGATGCCGCGTAGCTTGATAGATCGAATGTTACGCCGCACTCAGCGCCTCCACACTCTGCGCGAACAGCCGTCCGCGCTCCTCGAAGTCTTTGAACATGTCGTAACTGGCGCAGCCGGGCGACAGCAGGACAACGTCCCCCGGTCTGGCGGCGCTGCCGGCCGCCTTGACCGCCTCTGTCAACGTCCGGCACCGCGCGATGTGTTCCAGGATTCCACCCTCCTGACGCCGCACGGCGTCCTCGATCAACGGCGCCGCTTCCCCGATCAGATAGAGACTGCGGACCTTGCGCACGGCCAGCCGGGCAAAGTCATCCCAGGGAAGCCTCTTGTCCCGTCCGCCGGCGATGAGCAGGACGGGCGCGTCGATGGCCTGCAGCGCGACTGACGCGCGGGCCGGTGAGGTGGCAATCGAGTCGTCGATGTAGCGGACCCCCCCGCGCTCCGCGACCGTCTGCAGACGGTGCGGCGCCGGCCGAAACGTCCGAATAGCCGAGGCGATGACCGGTGTCGGCACGCCGAGCAGGTCGGCCGTCACCGCAGCCGCTGATACGTTCTCGAGATTGTGCCGGCCGAGGAGGGGCACATCCACCGCCGCCGTGAGACGGCGGCCCGGCGGGAGCAAGAGCTCGTTCCCTTCGACGAGCCTTCCGCCGAAGTGGAGCACCTCCGCTTTAGTCTCGGCAGCGAAACGTTCGGCTGTCGGATCATCCGCGTTGAGGACGGCATGATCGTTCGGCGACTGATGGCGAACGATATTGAGCTTGGCCTGGATGTACGCCTCCATGGTTCCGTGGCGGTCCAGGTGATTGGGCGAGATGTTGGTCACGACGGCGACCGATGGACTGCGGCGCAAGATATCCAGCTGAAAACTGCTCAACTCTAGGACGACATCCGTCGTGGACGTCACCGTCGGAAGGAGGTCCAGCATCGGTTCACCGATATTGCCTCCCACACGGACGTCGCGTCCGGCCTCGCGCAGGATGTGGCCGATGAGCCCCGTCGTCGTGGTCTTGCCACTGCTGCCCGTGACCCCGATGATGCGGCCGGGACAGCGCTCGAAGAACAGCGTCGTCATGCTCTCGACCGGCACCCCCTGGTCGCGCGCGGCGCGATACACCGGGTTGGTCTCCGGGACACCGGGGCTGACGAAGAGGACATCGGTTTCAGCGATCAACTCCGGATAGTCACGGCCCAGACAAAGACGGATGGGCAGTGCCGCCAGCGCTTTCCCGCGGCCGCCGAGGTCGGCTGATTCGTCCGTCGCCGTCACCTCGGCGCCCTCTCGGGACAACCATCCGGCGAGTGAGATGCCTTCCCGGGCGAGACCGAGGATGAGGACGCGGCGGCCGGCGTACGACATCAACTGAAGGCCAGGGCCAGGCCGGCGACGCCCGCCACCATGCTGACGATCCAGAAGCGCTGGGTGATCTGATTCTCGTGCCAGCCGATCAGCTCCAGATGATGGTGCAGCGGAGCCATGCGCAGCAGACGGCGGCCCCCCGTGTACTTGAAGTACGACACCTGGAGGATGTCGGACACGACCATGATGACAAAGACGAAACCAATGACGGGAAGGACCAACAACTGATTGAGGAGGAGCGCGACCGTGGCCAGGGACGCTCCCAAAGCCAGGGACCCTGAATCCCCCATGAAAATCTTGGCCGGATAGATGTTGAACCAGAGGAAGGCGAGGAGCGCCCCCACCACCGTGGAGCAGAAATCTGCCGTGTAGCCGTAGTCACGCGTCAAGAGGGCGATGGCGCCGAAGGTCGCGAAGGCGACCGCTCCGGTGCCCGCCGCCAAACCATCGAGTCCATCCGTCAGATTGACCGCATGGGCGGTGGCGACGATGGCAAAAATCGCCAGCGGCCAGTACGCCCAGCCGAAGTCGACGAAGCCCACCCACGGCACCCACACGTCGTTGGGGTGGGCAAGCAGCCGGGGAACATGCAGCGCCAGGACGATGACGACGGCGATCACGACCGTCCAGGCCAATTTGAAGCGGGCCCGCAGCCCCGCGCTGCCGACCCGGAGTGTTTTCATGAGGTCGTCGACCGCGCCGAGAGCACTACAGCTGACAAGTGCGCCCAGGTTCAAGAGCTGCGAGTAATGGCCGAACAGATTGAAGGCAATCGTCAGAAGCGTGGTGACGCCGGAGAAGAGCAGCCCGCCCATGACCGGAGTTCCGACCTTGATGAGGTGCGTTTGCGGCCCATCCACACGCACCATGGTCCCGGCCTTCATGCGCCGCAGGAAACGGATCACATAGGGCCCGGCGAACATGCAGAGGGTGAAGCTGGCGACACCGAATATGGCGGCCGGCAGCAGCAAGGTGAGGAACGAATGCGCCATTACAAGTTCTCCAATCCGTGCACGATCTCTTCCATCCTCATGCCGCGCGATCCCTTGACCAGCACCGACCATTTTCCCGGGTCGCTACTCAGGATCGTCTGAACTGCCTCCAGCGCGTGTTGGTTGTCGTCGACATGAACAATGCGGCCGGCGTCCATACCCCGCCGCGCCGCTGCTTCCGCCGTACCCGCGCTGCGGGGACCGCGGGCCACCAGCCAGTCGGCAACGGCGGCGGCATACTCTCCCACCTCGCGATGCGCGGTCTCTTCTCCCTCCCCAAGCTCCAGCATGTCGCCCAGGACGGCGATCTTACGGCCAGGGGCAGCTCGAAGAAGGTCGAGCGCGGCCTTTACGGACATCGGCGCGGCATTATAACTATCGTCAATCAGCAGAAAATCATCCCTTCGGGTGATGCGTTGCCGCGAATCGAGGCGCAATGCCTCCAGGGCCGTTGCGATCTCCGTCCAACTCAGGTCCATCTCACGGCCGGTGGCGATCGCGGCCAGGACGGCATGAACCGTATGGGTTCCGGCCACTCCGACGCGCAGCCTGTGCGCACCGCCCTCGGCCCGCACGGTCAGCTCATACCCGTCCAGACCGTGCGACGTGATGTCCTCGGCTCGATACGCGGCATCGGGAGCAGTCCCGACGAGAACCACGCGAGCGATACCGCTGGAGACTGCCATGGCGCGTGTCCACGCGTCGTCGGCATTCAGAATCGCCAGGCCGCCGGGAGGAAGAGCCTGGATGAGTTCACTCTTCCCACGGGCGATGCGTTCCAGGCTCCCGGCTCGTTCCAGGTGGATCGGATGGACATTCGTCACGATGCCAATCCTGGGTTCCGCAATCCGTGCCAGGAGACCAATGTCGCCCGGCACATACATTCCCATCTCGAGGACCGCCGCTCGGTGTTCTGGTCCCAGCCGCAGGAGCATCATGGGGACGCCGATTTCGGTGTTCAGATTCGCTTCGCTGCGGAGGGTCGGCATCGCCGACGACAGCACGCCGGCAATGATCTCCTTGGTGGTCGTCTTCCCGATGCTTCCCGTGATCCCGATAACTTCCGCCGCGTGGCGGCGGCGCCACAGCGTTGCCGTGGACTGCAAGGCCTGCAGGGGGTTGGGGGTGACGAAGAGGTAGCGATGGCCGGGGACGTCCGGCAGGTCATCCGGCACCCGCTGCACCATAGCACCGAGAGCGCCGCGCCGCAGCGCTTGCCCGATGAACCGATGACCGTCGGTCTGTTCGCCGGGAAGGGCGACGAAGAGATCGCCCTGCTCTACCTGTCGGGAATCGACGCGTGCCTCTCGAAAGCCGGTCTCGAGATCTGCCACGCTCAACTCGTCGAATCGGTGTCCCGCGGACAGCCGAATGGCGCGAGCGCCGGTGGCGGAGAGAATGGCGGCGACGTCGAGGGTCATGGGTGCAGCGCGCTGGGATTCGGAGCGATGTGATAGTACATGAACAGCTCTTGAAAGAGGTTATGAATGACCGGAGCTGCCGACATCGATCCCCAGATGGTGTCCCGCGGGTGATTGATGATGACCAGGGCAATGAAGCGTGGGTGAAACGCGGGCGCGTACGCCACGGTGCTGCCGATGGTGACGTTTTTTAGATAGCCGCCGTGTCCGTCCGGCACATTCGATGTGCCGGTCTTGGCGGCAATGTTGTAGCCCGGGACAAGGGCCATTTGCGCCTCGCCATCGACGGCGGAGTGGACCAGCATGTTGGTGAGAGTATGCGCGGTGGCGGCCGACACCACGCGGCCGGCGATGACCGGCCGGCGTGTGATAATCCGCCCGCCGTACACGATCTGGTGAACGATCTGCGGCTTCATCATCACTCCGTGATTGGCGATCGCACCAATCGAGGTTATGAGCCGCATCGGTGTTATCGCGACGCCTTGACCGAAGGAGTTCGTGTAGAGGTTCACAATGGACCACGACTTGTCGCCGGGCAGGGGCAGGAGTCCCGGGCTCTCGTTGGGGAGATCGATACCGGTAGGTTGTCCTACGTGGAAGAGGCGCATGTAGTGATAGAAGCGCTGCACGCCGAGCCGCTGGGCAACCCAGGACGCCCCCACGTTCGCGGAGTGCTGCAGCACCTGTGTCATCGTCTCCATGCCGAACGCACATAAGCACCAGTTGCGGATGGTCACATCGGCGATGCGGAAGGCGCCCGTATCGTCGAGCGCGCTCTGCGGCGTGATGACGTGTGAGTCAAGACCGGCTGCCATCGTGAGCACTTTCATCGTCGAGCCTGGCTCGTAGATCCACTGGGTGGCGGGATTGACGAGATTCCCGTACGGATATTTCCAGTAGCGATTGGGATTGAACGCGGGTTCGCTCGCCATTCCCAGCACGGATCCCGTGCGTGGGTCCATGACGATGATCGTGCCGCCGTCGGCATGGTGCTGAAGTACCGCCTTGTGCAACTCGTCCTCCACCAACCCCTGTACCGTTCCGTCGAGAGTCAGATGTAGGTCGGCCCCGTTCTGAGCGGGGGTGTCACCGAGGCTGCCGACATGAATCGTGTTGCCGGCGGTATCCTTCAGAACGCTGCGGAGGCCGGCCGTCCCCGACAGGAGGCGATCGTATGACGCTTCGAGCCCGTATTGACCGTGGAGATGGATGTCCGCGTAGCCGAGAAGCTGGGCGGCCGTCGACCCCTCCGGGTAGTCCCGCCGGATGACGGGTTCGAGAATGATTCCCGGCAGCGCCAGATTCCGAACCTGCTGGCCGCTTTGCGCATTGAGTGGCGGCGCCAGCAACGTAATGGAATCGTTTTGCGTGAGCAGTTGATACACCTGCCGCTGATCCTCGTGGAGAACGGGGGCCATCAGAGACGCCGTGCGATACGCATCTTTCACCTGCCACGGTGCGGCATAGACCAGATACTCGGTGACGTCAGTGGCGAGCAGGTTCCCCTGAGCATCAAAAATCTGTCCCCGCATTGGCGCCTGGACCGTGAGATCGGCGTGCTGCGCGGCCGCCAGAGCCGACAGGTGAGGATGCTGCAGCACTTGCCAGAAGACGAGTCGGGCGGCGAGACCGGCCGCGCAAGCGAGCATGAGGGCCAGGACGATAAACGGGCGCGTCGTCGCCGTCGCCGCGGCGGGACGGGTCCGGCGTGGTGCCACGGGGCGAGCTCTGGATGGTGCAGCGGCGCGGGTGTTCAGCATTACAGGGAATCGTGGACCGTGGTCAGTGCGTGTTCCAGCCAGGTGAGCGGTGAGGAGGCGCGTTGCGCGGCCACGATATCGCCGGAGGGTGAGGCAAGTGGAGTCACACGCCGAAATACGGGCTTGACCCAGATCGCCGTCGTGATATCCGGAGTGGCCATATGGAGCCGGCCGGTCGCAAGCGAATCGATGCGCTGCAGGGACTGCAGCGCGACCGCCTGCGATCGGAATTGCGCGTTTTGCGCCACGAGTTGCTGCCGGTCGGACCGCAACACGGCGATATTGATTTGCTGGACGGTGATCTGGCTCGCCTGGACCATGTAGAGCAACGCCGCAAGTGCGACGAACGACATGGCGAGCATGAGCTGGATGACAACCGACCGGCCGAGCGCCTCGCCCAGACGTCGCCGCCCGGCGACGGCGGGAAGGGTGACGCGCTCACGCCAGCCGCGGGCGCGAGAACCATGAGACCGCGGGATAAGTCGTTGAGACCGCGGGATAAGTCGTTCGGAGATCATGCCGTAATCCTTGAGAAAGAAATCATGAAGAGAGACGTTCGGCGACGCGAAGCTTGGCGCTGCGGGCCCGAGGATTGGCCGCTATCTCGGCGCTTGATGCCGTGATGGGACGCGGGGTGAGAGTCCGAAGAGTCGGTACGCGGCCGCAAACGCAGACCGGAACCGTGGGCGGGCAGATACATCCCCGTGCTTCCTGGCGGAAGAACCGCTTGACGATGCGGTCCTCCAACGAATGAAAGGTGATGACCGCGATCCGGCCGCCGGTGCACGCTACATGGACGGCCTGGGGCAACGCCTGCCCCAGGCGGACCAACTCGTCATTGACGGCGATACGCAGCGCCTGGAAGACACGAGTGGCCGGGTGGATACGCTCGCGGCTCCGCGGCGTCGCGTGGACGACGAGATCGGCGAGTTCACGCGTGCTCGCAATCGGCCGGCGCCGGACTATTGCATTCGCGATGCGCCCTGCGTATCTCTCCTCGCCGTATTCCCGAAAGATCCGTTGCAGCTCGTTGGCCGGAAGGTCATTCACCAGGTCCGCAGCGGTCGTGCCGGCGCCGGGACCCATCCGCATGTCGAGAGGCGCGTCAGACTGGAAACTGAAGCCGCGCTCCGGCGTATCCAGTTGCGGTGAGCTGACGCCGAGGTCGAAAAAGACGGCGTCGGCACCGGCGAAGCCGGCGTCCTGCGCGAGCGCCTCAAGGACGTCGAAGTAGGCCTCGGCGACGACCACTCGGTCCCCGAAGCGTGCCAGGCGCGCGCTTGCGGCCTCCAGCGCCTGAGGGTCGGCGTCAATACCGAGTAGTCTACCGGTCGGGCTTGACATGTCCAGCACGCTCTCCGCATGCCCGCCTCCGCCCAGCGTGGCATCGATGTACCGGCCGCTGGGATGTGGCTGCAGGGCTTCTAATGTTTCGGGAAGAAGGACAGGAGTGTGAGCAAACTGGAGCGTCACGCGCGGCTGATGGAAAGCGTCCGCATGTCCTCGGCTACCGCCCCGAACGAAGCCAACTGCTCGGCCCAGGCCCGGCGATTCCAGATCTCGACACGGTTACCCACCCCGGCAATCGTCACGTCACCGTGAATGTCGGCGTATTCGCGCAGGTAGGCCGGCACGACAAGCCGCCCCTGACGGTCGAATTCGCACGTCACGGCTCCGCTGAACAGGGCGCG
The DNA here is from genome assembly GCA_021324655.1 of Pseudomonadota bacterium. Classification (GTDB taxonomy): domain Bacteria; phylum Chloroflexota; class UBA5177; order UBA5177; family UBA5177; genus JAJPIP01. The sequence goes on along the minus strand of JAJPIP010000099.1, from coordinate 38,396 downwards.
AGCTGCGAGACGCGCCTCCGGTCGAAGATCCTCAAGATCGCTGGATGCTTGAGCAAGCGCTTCCCACCGCGCGGCCGGATAGATGCAGAGGCAGGGATCGAAGCTCCGCGTCAGCACCGCACCGGAACCGAGAGCCGAGCGTAGCTCTGCGGGAATCGCAAGCCTGCTCTTCTCGTCGAGACTCCGGTCGTACTGGCCCAGCAACATCGATCCGCCTTTCACTCCCCACGTGTGGTCGATCTCGGGGCGGGAGTCGTGCCGAGGGGCGAATCCTCCATTTGCCCCCACTTGATCCCACTTTCTCCCACTGCGGCCATTATGTCCGCGAACCGGCCAAATTGCAAGGGGGCCGCGGCTGAACGGCCGAGGAAGCCTTTCGGCTTCCTGAAGCCAAAAACGTCGGTGTCTGTGGATAAGAGTGGAAACTTGTGGACAGACGGGGACACACGTGGGACGAAAGGAGGCCCCCCACCACTGACTTGTGGCAGGGGGCCGTGTGTCGCGTCTGGGCGTCAGCGTTCCATCAGTACTCGAGCGCCCAGCGTCCCATCCGCATGGACGGGTTCGGCACGTCCAGCGGGGGAGCCGTAATCGCGGTCGGCACGTTGGTCAGGAAGCCTGTCGCGGCGCCGGTTGTATCGAGCGTGGCACAGTAGTACGTCCCGGCCACCAGGTTCGCGGTGCTCGCGCCCGTCCCGAGGTTGATCGTAAACGAGCCCAACGTGATCGTTCCCGCCGTGGTTCCAGCGGCGTAGACGCCGCACGCGACGGTGCTCGAAGCCAGGTTGGCGCCCGCCAGCACGGCGGTCGCATTCCCCCCGGTCAACGTGAACTGCACGCATGCGCTCGCGCCGGTGGTCAGTGTCCCGCTTACCGTCGTGCCGGCGGCGATCGGCACGGTGAGGCCGCTGATGGTCACCGACCCTGCGGCGGAGGTGGTGGCGGCCGTGAACGCCGTGACGGGGCCGCAAATGAGCAGATTCGTGGCCGGCGACGTCACCGTGAAGTTTGCGGTGGCCACCGCCGACGACGCGCCGCAGCTGGTATTGGCGGTCTGAATTGTCACCGGATAGGTGCCCGGTGCCGTGATGGGAACCACGATCGTGGCGCTGAAGTTCCCGCTGGTATCAGAGGTCAGCGTCGACGGTGTTGTCGTGGACAGCGTTCCGCCGAAGCACACGTAGTACGTGGTGCTGGCGGTAAAGGCGGTGCCTGCCACCGTGACGGTCGCCCCGGCCGGTCCGGAGCTGGGTGTCAGGGTGATACCGGGCGACGCCGCCTGGGCGCGAATGGGTCCGGCCTGAAGAACGAACAGAGTCATGACGACGACACAGCACGCCGTAATGGCGCGCAACAGAGATCTCATCGCAGATCGCCTCCTCAAGAGCAGTTCCGTGATTTGACAGCATGCGCTGCGGGTCTCGGTCCAGGACCGTGAGAACTAAACCTTGCTTGCCGGCACTCCCTCCCGTCAGTGATCTACCCCTCGGCGGGATCCCGCGAATCGCGGCGGTTGGAGCGGGATTGGCCGCTCGTCGGCGCGGGCCAATGCAGCATCTTCCGTGCCATTCGGGGGGTCGTTAGGATATCAGTAGGAGGGCCACGACATGCGGGAGCTGATTTCCCAGGGAGAGCTGGAATCGAGGCTGGACGATCTTGCCGGGGAGATCAACGCCGACTACGCCGGCGTTGATCTTCTGAATCTCATCATCGTCCTGCGCGGCGGGTGCTTCTTCGGCATCGATCTGGCAAAGCGGCTGACCATGCCGTGCCGCCTAGACTACATTCGGGTGACCAGCTACAGCGGCACAGAGTCCACCGGAGCCGTGAGTCTCATCAGCGACATCAAGACCGACATTCGCAACCAACCTGTCCTGGTCATCGATGACATCGTCGACACCGGCTTCACCATGGCCTGGGTGCTCCGGTACCTCGAACTGAAGGAGCCGCGCTCGGTGCGCGTCGCCACATTGCTCGACAAGCCCTCCCGCCGGATCCATGAGGTGCCGATCAATTACACGGCGTTCATCGTCCCGAATGTCTTCGTTGCCGGCTACGGCCTGGATGGGCTGGACGACACGATGGCGAACATTCCCCGCATCGTGGCGGTCCAGGGTGACGAGGAGGGAGAAGCAGAGGTGCCGGCGCGGGCTACCCCGCTGCCTGCTGGGCCTCTAGCTTCCGCTGCTGCCACCGCCAGCGGCCATAGCAGCTGACGCACAGGCCGTGCGCCTTGTGGCGCTTGACCTCTTGACAGCTGATGCACTCGCGAAACGCGGGCTTGCGCGGCTTGGTCTGCCGCAGAGCACGCAGGCGAGCGCGGCATCGTTCCTGGGATGCGCGATAACGATCGGGATGCCGCTCACGCCACGTTTTGGCCGAGCGGGTGTTTTGCTCCAGCTTGCGCTCGCGGTGCGCGAGGTAATACTGGTGGTTGTACTCGCGCTGGCGGGCCTTTTTCTCTTCGTCGGACAGGGCCATTGTCCACTCCCTCCATGGGCACCCCACGCGGGGCCATTGCGTCCAGCATACTCATGAATCAGCTATTGTCAAGACCTGCCGGCGTCATTCTCGCCTCCGGTTTGTCCCGCCGCTTCGGGGAGCGCAACAAGCTACTGGTGCCGGTGGCGGGAGAGGCGTGCGTTCGTCTCGTGGCGCGGGCATACGTGCATGCCGGCTTGCGACCGGTCCTGGCCGTCGTGGGGCACCAGGCGCGGGAGATCTCCGACGCGCTGGCGGACCTGCCCGTGCATTGTGTCGCCAACCCGGACTACGAGCTGGGCATGAGTCGCTCCCTGGTGCGAGGCGTCGGTGCCCTTCCTCCCGCGACGCCGGCGGCGGTGATCGGCGTCGCCGATCAACCCTTCCTCACGCTCGCCATCATTGAGCGCATCGTCGAGGCGTGGCAGTCAACAGGAGCGCCGATCGTCGTCCCGGTTTATGGCGATCAGCGGGGCAACCCCGTGCTGTTCGCCCGGCGATTCTTTCCGGAGCTACGCGCCGTCGAGGGCGACAAGGGCGGCCGGAGCGTGGTGCAGCGCCATGAGACCGAGGTCGCCGAAGTGCACATCGATGAGGTTCGGGCCGGCATGGATATCGACACCCTGGAGGACTACCAGAGGCTCTCGTGAGGCTTCAACCCATCACACCGCTCGGCCGAGGCCAAGCTTTCCATCCCCCATCGGGCCACCCGGTCGTACCGCTGCCCGCACGATACCCGCTCCACGACGCGCGCCCCCGCTGAGCTAGACGAGAGCTGCGCGTCGGCGCAGCGGGTCGACGAGTCGAACCACGAGGAAAGCGGCCTGGGGACGGATCGGTGGCGGGCTTATGCGCCCGGTAGGGCTTCGAAGACCACGGCGATGCCCTGGCCGCCACCGATGCAGGCCGATGCGACCCCGTACTTGCCATGGCGGCGGCGCAATTCGTACAGCAGTGTCAGGCCGATCCGCGCGCCGCTGGCCCCCAGGGGGTGCCCGATGGCAATGGCGCCGCCGTTGACGTTGACTTTCTCGCGATCGAGCTCCAGCTCGTGCTCGACGGCGAGATATTGCGCCGCAAAAGCCTCGTTGATCTCGATGAGATCCATGTCCTCAAGACTCAATCCGGCCTTGGCGAGAGCGGCCGGGATGGCCTCGGCCGGTCCAATGCCCATCAGGCGCGGTTCGACGCCCACCACCGCCCAGGAAATGATGCGGCCTAACGGTTTGCGCTCGCCCGCTGCGGCACCGGTGGCGAGCACGACGGCAGCGGCGCCGTCCACGATACCACTGGCGTTGCCCGCGGTCACCAGACCGTCGTCGTGAAACGCGGGACGCAGTTTCGCCAGCTGCTCCAGACTCGTCTCGCGGGGGTGCTCGTCGGCTGTAATTTCTAGCGGACCCTTGCGGCCCTTCACCGGCACCGGCACGATCTCCGCCGTGTGGTAGCAGGCGTCTTGCGCGGCTTTCGTCGCCTGCTGGCTGCGCAGCGCGTACTCGTCGACGTCCTGCCGGGTGATGCCGTACTTTTTGGCCAGGTTCTCAGCCGTGTCCGACATCGTGCAGCCACAGTAGGAGTCGAGGAGACTGGCCCAGAGATAGTCCTGGAACTCGGTTGGGCCCAGCCGCAGACCCCAGCGCGCGCCGTACACCTGATATGGCGCCTGACTCATGTTCTCGCTCCCGCCCGCCAGCACGACGTCGGCCTCGTCCAGCAGCATCGCCTGACTGCCACTGATCATGGCCTGCAGGCCGGACCCGCAGAGCCGATTGAGCGTCAGCGCCGGCACGTCGGTTGGGAGACCGGCTTTCAGTCCCACGTGGCGGGCCAGGTAGACGGCATCCGGGCTTGTCTGAATGACGTTCCCGAAAAAGACCTGATCCACCTCACCTGGAGTGACGCCGGACCGCTCAAGAGCGCCCGTCGCGGCGGCCACTCCGAGATCGGTCGCCGAAACGTCTTTGAAGGCGCCGCCGAAGGCGCCAAACGGCGTGCGGGCGCCGTCAAGAACGAAGATTTCTTTGTGCATGTTGGTTCCCTCGCTGCAACCTACCTCATCGTACTCGGCAGCCGCCGAGCGCCGGGCCGCCCGTCTCCTGGATTGTCCCGTGCTGCGGGCCGGCGCCGGCCGTGACCGTCAGCGGAATCCTGGCGTTACACTGATCATCGCGAGTAGCAGAGAGTCATCGGAGGTCAGACGTGGTTCCAAACCTGAAACCCAATCGCTCGGTTCCGTCCGCCACGGTGATTCCCGTCCTGACCTATCCCGACGTGCGGGCGGCTGTCGAATGGCTGGCGGATGCTTTCGGGTTCGTGGAGACCGTGCGGATCGGTGAGGATCATCGGTCGCAGCTCGCTTTCGGTGACGGCGCGGTGATCGTGGCAGACGTTCTCGGGGACCGGCGGCCGCCGCGTCCCGGCGAGGTCACGCACTCGGTCCTGGTGCGAGTGGCGGACGCCACGGCACACTGCAAGCGAGCGAGAGCGCATGGCGCGCGAATCCTCATGCCTCCGACGGACTTTGAGTTCGGCGAGCGCCAGTACACGGCGGAGGACCCGGCAGGCCATCAGTGGACCTTCTCGGAGACCCGTGCCGATGTCGCGCCCGAGCAGTGGGGAGGGACGACCATGTCTCCGCGCCGAAGCGACGCGGGTTAAAGGGCTCCGCCACGACGCGCGTCCGCATCCGCTGTGCGTAGGCTTCAGTCCGGTGACGCCGCCATCTGCCGCACTTCGTCGGCGATCATCGTTCCCACCTGCTCCGTGGTCAGACCACTTCGCGCGTCAGCTGACGGCACACGCCCGCTCGACAACAGCTCCTTGACGGCAATGCCGATCATGTCGGCCGCTTCTCGTTCCCCGATGTAGTCGAGCAGCATCGACATGGCGCTGACGGCACCCACCGGCGAGGCGACACCCTTTCCCGCGATGTCCGGAGCGGACCCATGGATAGGCTCGAAGAGCGAGACCTGCCCCGGATGCAGGTTGCCGGAGGCGGCGCCCCCCAGCCCACCCTGGATCGCCGCGCCCAGGTCGGTGAGGATGTCGCCAAAGAGGTTGGTCGTGACGATGACGTCAAACCGCGACGGATCGGTGACCATAAACATGGCCGCGGCGTCGACGTACATGGCGTCGGTCTCGACGCCCGGATACTCCGGTGCGATCTCCTCCAGGGTCCGGCGCCAAATTTCTTGTGCGCGGATCGCATTCGCCTTGTCGACGAGAGTCAGATGACGGCGCCGTGACGCCGCCAGCTCGAAGGCGTAGCGCAATGTGCGCTCGACACCCCGCCGCGTGAACACCATCTCGGCGACGGCGATCTCGTCCGGCGTGCCGCGTCTCATCGTCCCACCCAATCCCACGTACACGTCCTCCGTGTTCTCACGCACCACGACCATGTCGACGTCGGAGGGCTCGACGTTCTTGAGCGGGGTGAGAGTCGCCGAGTACAGCTGCACCGGCCGAAGGTTAATATAGAGGTCAAGCCCCAGCCGAATCGTCATCAGCACCGCGCGCTCGATCACACCGCGCTCGACTCTCGGATCGCCCAGCGCGCCCAGGAACAGGGCGTCGAGCGTGCGATACTCCTCGAGTGCCGTCTCGGGCATGAGGACCCCGTCGTCTAGATAGAGCGCGCTGCTCCAGGGATACTCGATCAGTTCGTACCGCATCCCGGCCACCGGCGCGGCGGCAGCGAGAACCTTCAGCGCTTCTGACGTGACGTCCGGACCGATGCCATCTCCGGGAATGACCCCGATGCGATACGGCTGCTCCCTCACGCCTGCGTCCGACTCGCCAGCACTTCCTCGGCGTAGCCCCGCAGGCCGCCACGAGCCATGATCTGCTGGAGAAACTCGGGAAAGCCCTTGGCCTGATACTGCTTGCCGGTGGTCAGGTCGGTGATGGTCCCGCTGTCGGGGTCGATCTCGACTTCGTCTCCCTCATTGATCTCGTCGTAGGCGTCTGACGACTCGAAGATCGGGAACCCGATGTTGATGGCGTTACGGTAGAAGATGCGGGCGAAGGAGGGAGCGACGACGGCGCCGATCCCTGATGCCTTGATCGACACCGGCGCAACTTCGCGCGAGGATCCGCATCCGAAGTTGGGCCCGGCCACGATGATGTCGCCCGGTTTGATCTTGTCGACGAACTCCGTGTCGAGGTCGGCCATGCAGTACTTCGCGAGTTCCTGGGGATCGGTGAGATGGCAGTAGCGCCCGGGAATGATGACGTCGGTGTTGATGTTGGCGCCGTACTTCCAGACGCGCCCGCGTAGCGTCTCCATGTAATCCTCTCTCTCCTAGGCCGCCGCGCGACGCCCGACGACTTCATCCGGACCCACAATGTGCCCGGCCACCGCGGTCGCGGCAGCTACCGCCGGGTTGGCCAGGTAGATCTCGGCGGTGCGGGCGCCCATGCGCCCCACGAAATTGCGGTTCGTGGTGGAAAGGCACACTTCGTACTCGCCGAGGACGCCCATGTGGCCGCCGATGCACGGACCGCACGTCGAGGTGGAGACGATGCAGTCGGCATCCATGAAGATCTCCATGAGGCCCTCTTTCACCATCTGGCGCTGAACTTCCTGGCTACCGGGCACCACGATGCAACGGATATGGGGCGCGACGTGGTGACCCCGCAGCACCTGTGCCGCTTCCCGCATGTCTTCAATCCAGCCGTTGGTGCAGGTGCCGATGACCACTTGATCCACCTTGACGTCGCCGGCCTGTGAAACGGGGCGCGCATTCTCGGGAATCGACGGGAAGGCGACCTGCGGCTCGATCTGTGAGGCATCGATCTCGATTTCGTGCTCGTAGTGTGCATCCGGGTCGCTGCTGTATTCCGTATAGGAGGTGTGTCTGACCGAGGCCAGGTACTCCCGCGTGACGTCGTCGACGTGGAAGATACCGTTCTTGGCGCCGGCCTCGATGGACATGTTGGCCATCGTGAAGCGTCCCGCCATGGGCAGTCCCGCCAGCGCTTCCCCGTGGAACTCCATCGCCATATAGGTGGCGCCGTCGACCGTGATCCGGCCGATGGTGTAGAGGATGAGGTCCTTGCCGCCAACCCAGGGCTGGAGTTGGCCGTGATAGGTGACTTTGAAGGTCGGGGGAACCCGCAGCCACGTCTTCCCGATTGCCCACGCCACGGCGACATCCGTCGAGCCGACGCCGGTGGAAAAAGCTCCCAGCGCGCCGTACGTCGTCGTGTGCGAGTCACCGCCGATGATGACCTGGCCGGGTCCGACGATGCCGTTCTGGGGGAGCACACAATGCTCGATGCCCGCGCGGCCAACCTCGAACCACCGCGCGTTCTGTGACAGAGCGAACTCCCGCACGCGCTGCACGAGCTTTGCCGTCGTGATGTCTTTGTTCGGCGTGAAGTGATCGGGAACGAAGACCGCCGAGTCGGGGCGCAGAATGTTTTCCGCCCCCTCGATCTTCTTGAACTCGTCGATGGCAAGGGCGGCCGACAGCTCGTTGGCCAGCACCACGTCGACGTCAACCATGACGATCTCGCCCGGCTCGACGGAGTCTCGTCCGGCGTGCCTGGCCAGTATTTTCTCGGAAATCGTGAGTCCCATATCGGCTCTCCCCTCTACACGTGAACACCCTGAGCTCTGACGACATCCATGACCTCGTCCTCGCTCAGCAGGTGATCGACACTCTTACACTTTCGAACGATTGCCTCAATCACTGCCGGCACCGGCTCGATTCCCCGCGTCTCCAGCCAGTAAACCACGTTGGACTGGCCGCTCATGGGGCCGATCTCGATCACCTGCGCGCGCCCGAAGTACTCCGCCGGCACGCCGGAATAGACCCGGTTCGCCAGCCAGGCGTCGCCCTTCCGAAGGGCCTTGATCACGGCCGCGGCGTGGACGCCGGTGGCCGTTCGAAACGCGTCGCGACCCAGTACCGGGTACGTCGGAGGAATATCAACGCCCGTGACCCGCGCCACGAAATCGCAGTAATCGCCGAGCTGGGAGAGGTCGGATTCGATCCAGCCGAGGAGGGTGAGATTGACGAGGATCTGGTCGATAGCGGTGTTTCCCACCCTCTCGCCGATGCCGAGCGCCGTGCCGTGTAAGCGATCGGCCCCGGCGAAGGCCGCCGTGAGCGAATTGATGAGCCCGAGGCCCCGGTCGTTGTGGCCGTGCCAGTCGAGCTTGACGGTCTCGCCGCTGCCGGCTATCACGCCCCGCATAAAAGTCACCAGATTCCAGACCCCGTCCGGCGTCGCGTGTCCGACCGTGTCGGCCAGACAGACGCGGCGCGCGCCCGCCTCGATGGCGGCCGTATACAGTTGGCGCAGCGTTTCCGGCTGGGCGCGGGTCGTATCCTCGGTCACGTACATGACAGGAAGGCCGGCGGCCACCGCGTAAGACACCGCCTCGACGGTGTGGCGCAGCATGCGGTCCAGCGTCCAGCCTTCAGCGTACTGGCGGATGGGACTGGACCCGATGAAGACCGCCGCCTCGATCGCGATGCCCGCGGCGTCCGACGCCTCGATGATGGGATCGATGTCCACCTGAAGGGTCCGCGCGGCACAATTGGGCGAGATCCGCAGCCGCTCGTCGGCGATGGCCCGCGCCAGGGCAATGACATCGCGCTTGACGGCGTCGCCCGCCCCCGGCAATCCGATATTGGCGGACTGGATTCCCAGGTCGGCCATGTAGTGCAGGATGCGCAGCTTGTCCGGCAACGACGGGGAGCGGACGCTGGGGCTCTGCAACCCGTCGCGGAGCGTCTCGTCGTCCAGTTCGGTTCGGCGTGGCATGGGCGCGGAGTAGTCGCCCTCGACGTTCCAGTCGTAGATCAGCGGCTGCTCATCCATGCCGAGCCTCCGCCAGAATTATAGGGCCGGGCACTAGAGCGCGGCGTGCATCGGGGCGCGAAAGTACGAGACATAACGGAACAGCTCGAGATACATGCGCGCCACATTGGGCCAGACCATGGGACGGCTGAACCGATACGCCTTCTCTTCCATCTGCAGCAGCGCTCGGCGATTGCCCAGCAGTCCATTGACGGCGTCCGCGATGGCCGCAGAATCCCGAAACGGCACGATAATGCCCCGCCCGCCCGACAGCATCTCCTCGGCGTAGGCAAAAGGGGTGGCGACGACCGCCTTGCCGCATCCGACGGCGTAGGCGAGAGTCCCACTGACGATCTGCTCCTTATTGAGATACGCCATGAGGTAGACGTCGGTCGCCGCCAGATAGCGGATGAGCTCGGAATTGCTGAGAAACCGGTTATTGAACCGCACGTGGCCGCCCACTCCGAGCTCGCGTGCCAGGTCGATCAGCATGTTTCGGTAGCTCTCGCCCTCGCGTTGCCGAATGTGGGGATGGGTTTCACCAATCACCAGGTACAGCACGTCGGGGTGCTGTGCCACGATATCCGGCAGGGCACGGATCACGTACTCGATCGCCTTGCTCGGTCCGATCAATCCGAATGTGGAGAGCAGCCGCCGATTGCCGAGACGCAGCATCTTCTTGGTCCGGCGGCGGATTGCCTCCTTTCGCGTGAAGTTGGGGATGCCGTGCGGGATCATGTGGATCCGATCCGGGGGCAACGTGTAATTGTTCTGGATAAGAGGCACGGCGGCCCGGGCCAGCACCACGACGGCGTCGGCGCGGTCCAGAAGCTTCTGTGTTACTTCCCGGAAATGCCCCTCGGGACGCGGCAAGACCGTGTGCATGGTGAGGACGATCGGCTTCTGAAGCCGATCCATGAAGTCGATAAGATACTCACCGTCCGGTCCCCCGAAGAGACCGTACTCGTGCTGAATGTTGACGACCTGCACCCGCGAGCGGTTGATCTCGTCGGCGACGTCCCGGTAGCTCTGGAGCTCGTCGGAGTCGATCTGCCAGCGGACACGGCCCTGATAGTCATGCAGGTCATAGTCGTACATCTGACCGTAATCGTTGATAGCGATAACGCTGGACAGCCGGGACGGGTCGATGGCGTCGTACGCATTGACCAGATCGTACGTAAATGTCCCGATTCCGCACTCACGTGGCGGGTAGCTGCCGAAGAACGCAACGCGAGGGGAAGCGCCCCCGGAGGCCGGCGCCATCTCCGCGTACGGCTCCTGCATCGTGTCTCCTTCTCTGCTAGGTCTATCGTACCACGGTGAGAAGAACGGCACCGGGACGCCAAAAACGGCGCAGACACGGCTGCGGATTTGACAGGGAAGAAAAATCCTGGTACGTTGACTTTGCGTTTGCGTGCTGAGCCCATGCCATGCCATTGGCGTGGCGGTCCCCGGGCCTCAGTGCGACCAAAAAGACAATTGGAGGTCGCGAATGAGGAAACCGCTGGTGGCTCTGAGTCTGGCTGTTGGAGCTAGTCTCAGCGTCGTACAGGCGGCAGGCACCCTGGCTGCCCCCTCTAACTCATCCCCCCAGTCAGCCCCCCGAACGTCCCCCCCTCTCAATCCTCTCTCAGCTCCAGCCTCTTCAACGTCAAGATCCAACGGCGTATCCGGCGCTCAGATCGTCGCCACGGCGATGAAGTATCTCGGGTACCCGTACACCGCCACCGGTAACAGCCCCAGCACCGGCTTCAGTTGCATCGGCTTCGCGTCGTTTGTCTACCGACAGAACGGCATTCCGCTCCCCGGTGACCTGCAGGATGCTCTCAACTTCGCTCCGCAGGTGTCCTTTTCCCAACTGGAACCCGGTGACCTTCTGTTCTTCAAGAACACCGTGTGGAACGGCCTCTCGCACGTCGCCATCTACATCGGAGGCGGCAAGATGATTCACGCCGAGTGGTACAACCGCGGCGTGGTCATTACCTCGTTCTACAACGATCCGGTGGACTACAACTACTGGCCGGGTCACTACATGACCGCCAACCGCCCGTGGACCGGCGCGGCCGTCCCCGTCCAGGTTCCGACCAATACGGGTCCGACCACGAGCCCCACGGCGCCAACCACGACGCACCCGACCGTGAAGCCCAATGCGCCGACCGCGATTGTGACTGCCCCAAGTGGGGTGAATCTGCGGCGTAGCCCATCCAAGAGCGCGGGCGTGATCGAGGTGCTCGCCAAGGGCACCAGCGTCTATGTCATCGGCCATGCGGGCGCCTGGACGAAAGTTGAGCTGCCGGACGGCACGATCGGCTACATCGTCTCGGCGGCCCTCGATACCGGAGCGAGCAGCACGAAGAGCCCGGTGGCGCCAACCTCGACCGGGACGCCGCGGAGCGGGCGGACCGTGACCTCGACGGTGTCGGGTCTGCGCGTGCATTCGGCGCCCTCGACGGGCGCGTCGGTCGTGGGTTCCGTCAACCGTGGCCAACGACTGCAGGTGCTGGGCTACAGCAACGGTTGGTACAAGGTGCGCCTGCCGAACGGGCAGGTCGGCTGGGTCAGCGGAGCGTATATCCGTGGTGGGAGCTCGGGCACAACATCGCGCACGGGATCGACCACCGGCCGCACCACGTCGGGCCGCGGCCGCACGGCGTCTGTGGCGGTCAATGTACGCAGCGGCCCCTCGACCAGGTACAGCGTTATTGCCGGCATTCCGGTCGGCGGCTCGTACCAGATCATCGGCTGGTCCCACGGCTGGGCGAAGGTCCGGCTGCCGAACGGGACGGTCGGCTGGGTCGACGGCGCCATCATAGGCGGCGGTAGTGCGAGCTACGGCGACCATCCCGCGTCGACCGGGCACAAGGCAAGCCGCGGGTTTGGTCACACCATCACCGCCGGCGTGCGCGTCCACGCTCGTCCCGGCGTGGGCAGCCGGGTGGTCGGCCTCATTGGCGTCGGGACCCGCGTCCAGATCTGGACCCGATCGGGTAGCTGGGATCGCGTTCACGCGACGACCGGCACGACCGGTTGGGTTCTCGGTCTCTACGTCAGGTAGATCAAGCTAGAGGAGAAGGGCCGCGGCAGTCGCCGCGGCCCTTGTTCTATTTCTCGGGGATGTGAAGCGTGTGCCCCATCCGCTCCGCTTTGGCGGCGAGGTAGCGGACGTTGTGCGCATTTGGTTCCGTCTGGATGGGGACGACTTCCTCGATTTCCAGGTTATGGACGTGGGCCTGCCGCGGCAGGGCGAGGGCACGCGGCTTAACAGGATTGTTGGTCATCAGCCGAATGGAACGCAGCCCGAGATCTCGCAGGATTTCGCCGGCCACGCCGAAGTCGCGCAAGTCCGGCGGGAATCCCAGCTCGAGATTGGCATCCACGGTATCGTGGCCTGAGTCCTGGAGGCGATACGCACGCAGTTTGTTGTGCAGGCCGATGCCGCGACCTTCGTGCCCCCGCAGGTACACGATGACTCCGCCCTCCGCGTGAATGCGTTCCATCGCCGCATGAAGTTGTTCCCCGCAGTCGCACCGGCGCGATCCGAATACGTCACCTGTCAGGCACTCCGAGTGGATGCGTACCAATGTCGGCGACTCGTCGAACGGATACCCATTGACGATTGCCACGTGCTCTGAGTCGGTACTGACGTCCAGATAGCCGGTGGCCTGGAAATCGCCGTGAGGGGTGGGCAGCGTCACCGGGTCCGTGACGCGGCGCACCAGGCCTTCCCGGCGCAGGCGGTGACTGACCACTTCCGCGACGTCCACCACGACGCCTTCAGCCGCGTCTCCGGGCGGGCGGCCCAGGTAGACGGCCCCGCTCAGACCGGCCAGACGCGCCAGATCGACCGCTGCCTCCGGCACCGACGGCTCTCGCAGAACCCCACGCTCGTGCGTGACGATGGCTGGAATCGTGGCGCTCCGGCCTCGGGACGCGGTGAGATATGCCGCGGGTGCTGCCAGTCGAAGGTCGGGCGGCTCGCCGAGGCGCGCCAGTATCGTGTCGGGCGAGTGTGACTCGATGGCGGCGCAGAGCGTCTCGTCCCGTCCGTTCGCGACGAGGGTAATCGCGTCCCCCGCCCGCAGAGCGTCGAGCACCGCCTCGACCGGCGACGCAGATATTGTGGCTCTCATTGTTGACCCGCGCAACCCCGCGCCAGTCTAGCAAAGCCGTCAGGGCTCACGAATTATGCCGTCGTGGTTGCCCCGCGTGGCGACCAGCCCGGTGTGGTCTACGCCGGCGTCAGGCTGGCCGGCACTCGGGCCGGCCACTACGACCCGGCGATGCCGATAATCCACGAGCCGTAGCAAAGCCATACAGTCAGAGTGGCCGCTCTCACGGTAAGGTGATACAGGTAAGTGAACCCGTCTTGAGGTGGACGTCATGCTGCGCCCCGTCCTGATCCGGCTCTCGCAGGAGTCGCGCCTCCGCACGCTGGCATCCCACAATCCTGTTCTTCGCTCCATGGCCCGGCGCTTTGTTGCCGGCGAGACGCTCGAGGAAGCGATTGACGTGGTTCGTGCTACCAACGCTCGGGACATGACCGTCACGCTTGACCATCTGGGAGAGAACGTGCAGACGGCGGCACAGGCTCGTGCCGCGGCCGAGGACTATTGCGGGATGTTGGCGGAGATCACGCGGGCCGGCGTCACCTCGAATGTGTCTCTCAAGCTCACGCAACTGGGGCTCGATCTGGGGGACGACGTCGCCTATGAGAATCTGCGACGGGTTGTCGACGTCGCCGCACAGGACGATAACTTCGTTCGCATCGACATGGAGAACTCAGAGTACGTCGACCGCACTCTCGCCATCTTCTACCGTCTCTTCGAGACGCACCGGAACCTGGGTGTCGTGATTCAGTCGTACCTCTATCGCAGCGAGGCCGATGTGGCGCGCCTGATCGAGGCCGGGGCCCGCGTCCGGCTCGTCAAGGGCGCCTATCTCGAGCCGGCCACGGTTGCGTATCAGGACAAGGCGGACGTCGATCGCAACTTCGTGGTCCTGATGGAGATGTTGCTGGCACGCGGCAACTATCCGGCGATCGCCACGCATGATCCCGCCATGATCGACGCCACGCGGAACTTCGCCGCCCAGCAGGGTATCGAGGCGTCGCGCTATGAGTTCCAGATGCTGTACGGCATCCGCCGCGATCTGCAAACCGAACTCGTCCGGGCCGGCTACAACGTCCGGATTTACGTTCCATTTGGAACGGAGTGGTATCCGTACCTGATGAGGCGGATGGCGGAACGGCCGGCGAACCTGATGTTCGTGCTGGGGAACGTGGCGCGCGAAGCGCTCCCGTCCCGGTAGTCGCTACTGCAGCGTGCCGAGTGCCAGGAAGAGGATGGTTCCCCAGAAGGCGCAGAGAAGAGTCAGGCCGACGGCCACGCGCGCGGCCGCTCCGATATTGTCCGCCGCGGCGCGATGGGAACGATCGAGAGTACGCACGTTGACCTGGGACATCATCCACTCCTGCGCCGTTAGTACGGCTGTTCTATAGGTCGTCTGTCCCAACAATAAAGGAAAGGTGTTCCAACGTCAAGGCCCAATTTGTCATTGACGATCCGCCGCACCGGCTGATAGACTCCAGAGCCACGTGGTCCCGTGGTGTAGTCTGGTTCAACATGCCACCCTGTCAAGGTGGAGATCGCCGGTTCAAATCCGGTCGGGACCGCCACTTTGAGAACGCCTGCGCTGCAGGCGTTTTTTCATGTCACGTGATCGGCCGCATCGTATCCCGACTGAATGCAGTCGGGAATACCGACTCCTCGATAGGCGGCGCCGGCCAGGGACAGGCGTGGAAGGTTTTCCACACGCGCGCGGATTCGTGCCACGCGCGCGGCGTGGCCCAGCGCGTACTGCGGCAAGGCGTCGTTCCAGACGTGGGTTGCGACGATGTCGGGGGTGGCCGCGATGCCCAGGCGCTCGCGCAACTCAGACCGTGCCAGTTCTTCCAGGCCCTCCCACTCCATGGCGGCGATGCTCTGATCGGCCCGGCCGAAAAACACCCGGAGAAGGGTTTGGCCGGGCGGAGCGCGGTGGTCGAATTTCTCCGAGGACCAGGTGACGGCCATGACAGGTGATCGCTCGCGGCGGGGGACCAGGTAGCCGTGGAAGGGGCCAAGGGGGGGAAGCTTGTCGAGCCGGAAGCCCAGGGAGGCGGTAGCCGCGGGTGCGTACCGAACGGCCAGAAGCTCTGCGGCCAGATCCGCGTCGACGGGGGCGAGCAGTTGACCGGCGACGGGAGCAGGTACCGCCAGAATGACCCCGTCCGCTAGGATCTCGCCGCGGTCGGTGTGGACGATCCACCCGCCGCCGCGGCGGCTGATCGCGGTCGCGCACGTCGTAAGGGAGGGCGGGCGTGGCAGGCTGCCCGCCACCGCGCCGGCGAGCGCCGCGGTACCGGCGACCGGAGTAAGAAACGGCGAGGTCGCCGTGCGCGGGCGAGGGCGTTGACGGAGCCCGCGCAGCAAGCTGCCGTGTTCCTGTTCCAGTTGGAGCAACTGAGGGAACGTTGCGGACAGGCTGATCTCGTCCCCGTTCCCGCCGTAGATACCGGCCGTCAAGGGTTCGACGAGCTTCTCGTAGACCTCGCGTCCCATCCGGCGCCTCATGAATGCGCCGAGAGTCGTTTCTTCATTGCTGCCACGCGGGACAAACCACTCCGCGGCCACCCGCGCCTTTCCCGCAGGAGAAAGCAGCGCGGAGCGCAACAGCGGGCCCAGCTTTGCAGGGACCAGCCCCGACAAACCCTCCGGCAGATCGTGGAGCTCGCCGTCGCCCAGGACGTAGGTCCGTCTGGTGTCCAGATTTACTCCCTGCAATGGGACGCCGAGCTCGTGCGCCAACTCCACCGCTTGGGGCTTCGTGCCGAGAAAGGAGTCGGGACCGTCCTCGATGGTGTAGCCGTTCAGGTGCCGGGTGCGGATCTTCCCGCCGACCTCGGCGTGAGAATCAATCAGTAGGATGCTGTGCTGCGGAGCTCTGCGGGCTAGACGGTATCCCGCTGCCAGGCCGCTGATTCCGGCCCCAATGATGACGATGCGCCGCGCGTCTGTCGTGGATGTCACGGTTCACTCTAATTCTCCGGCCGCCGGACGCATTCTTGGGCCGAAGGCGGTCCCGACGAGCGAGTTGAGGTGTCGAATCGGCACGCTAGAATGGCGCACGAATCTCGCGACCAAGAAGGCAGGATGATGGCGGAGAGCGAGGCACCCAAGCGGTATTGGATCTGGACCGTGGGCTGCCAGATGAACAAGGTGGACAGTGACCGCGTCGCGGACACCATGCAAGCGCGTGGCTACCTCCCGGCCCAGCGAGAGGAGGACGCCGACATCGTCATCCTCAACTCCTGCGCCGTGCGAGAGAGCGCGGAGCGCCGTGTGAGCGGCAAGCTGGGAAACCTGGTTGCACTGAAGCAGGAAAAGCCGCAACTCGTGCTCGGTCTGACGGGATGCTCCGTCTCCCCCGACTTTGAGGCCACCAGGAAGCGATTCCGCGGCGCCGATCTCTACTTCCAGCCCACGCGCATCGATCAGTTCCTCGAGCAGCTTGACGTCATCTGGCCGGCGCCCGCGGATGAAGGCGTCATGGCCTGCTGGGAAGAGCAGCCGGCCGCAACGGAGGACAAGGGGCCGATTGCCTATGTCCCGATCAGCAACGGCTGCGACAAGTTCTGTACCTATTGCATCGTCCCGTATCGGCGCGGCCGGGAAACCTCGCGGCCCATGCTCGACATCGTGGACGAATGCGGGAACCTGGTGAAGCGCGGCGCCCGAGAGATTACCCTGCTCGGCCAGCGCGTCAACGCCTACGGCAAAGACTTCAAGGACGGCACGGATCTGGCCGACCTCCTGCGGCTTGTCAACGACATTCCGGGCCTGGAGCGCTTACGCTTCCTTACCTCGTATCCGAAGGACATGAGCGACAAACTCATCGCGAGCTTTGCAGAACTGGATAAGGTCTGCGAGCATCTCCACCTGCCGGTGCAGTCGGGGAACGACGCGGTTCTGCAGCGGATGCGCCGCGGCTACACACGCGACGATTACCTCCGGCTGGTCGAACGCATCCGGGCGGTAGCGCCGGACATCGTCCTCTCCACCGACATCATTGTGGGGTTCTGTGGCGAGACGGAGGAGGAGTTCCAGGAGACGCTGTCGCTGGTCGAAGAGGTTCGGTTCACGACCGTGTACTCCGCAGCCTACTCGGTGCGCTCGGGCACTCTGGCGTCGCGCTGGGAGGACGATGTGCCACCCGACGTCAAGAAGGACCGCCTTCGCCGGCTCGGGGAGGTGCAGGAGCGTATCTCACTGCAGCAGCATCAAGCGCTGCGCGGCTCACGGGTCGAGATTCTGGTGGAGAGCACAGAGTCCGAGCGACACGACACGCCCCAGTGGCAGGGACGGACCAGGCAAAATCGGCGCGTATTCCTGCCGCGCGGTGACGAGAGCCTGCTGGGGCAGGTGGTGCCGGTCCGGATTGAGAAGGTCAGTCCCTGGGCGATGCAGGGCGTCCTCGTCGCCTAGACGTCTGCCAGGCCCCCACCGCGGGGTTGGTGGCCCGCGAGTTGCTCTGTTTGGTGAAATCGCGCGTATCGCGTAGTGTATCTCTGTCAATATGAGAGACCGGGTGAGAGATGGACTTTGATAACGTAGCTACAGCCGAGGACATGTCGGAGGAAACGCGCCGCGGGCGCGCCCGACACCTGACACAGCAGGCGATTGCACTGGCGGTCCAGAGCCGCTGGCAGGATGCCATCGAGCTCAACCAGCGCATCGTCGAGCTCAATCCGAATGATCCCGAGGCGTATAACCGCCTCGGCAAAGCGTATACAGAGACCGGACAGATCGCTCCGGCACGAGAGTCGTATGAGCGGGCGCTGCAGGCCGACCCGGCCAATCTGATAGCACAGCGCAACCTGGAGCGCCTCAGCCGGGTGTCGGACACCGAGGCCGCCGAGCTGGCCCGGCGGTCCGGGACCCGGAAACTCGAGCCCCAGTTCTTCGTGGAGGAGATCGGAAAGACGGGCGTCGTGACGCTGCAGCACCCGGCCGCCCCCAATGTCCTGGCGACGCTCGCCGCCGGTGAGCAGGTCATACTCGAGCAGCAGGAACAGCACCTCATCGCCACGGCGATGGACGGGACGTACCTGGGTCGCATCGAAGATCAGCTTGCGGCCCGCCTGACGCGGCTCATGACCACGGGAAACGAGTATCAAGCCGGCGTGGTCGGCGTCGATGGGAACACGGTTCGCATCATCATTCGTGAGACCGTGCAGGCGCCCCAGAACATGGGCCGTATCTCGTTCCCGGCTCGTGTTTCCGCGGAAGCGATGCCGCGTCCCTACCTCCGAGAAGGGCTCGTGCGTCGTGCGGGAGACGAAGAGGACGAGGACGAGCTGGAGATCGAGGGCGAAGGGGATACCGACGACGATGAGGAAGACCCGACCGAGTTCGGGTTCCACGAAGGCACTCTCGACGAGGCTTAATTTGGCGTCTGCTTGCCGATTGCCCAACTTGCCGCTATACTCTTCTCTTGGTGCGACAGCTTAGGTCGAGACAGCCACTCTCTGCTGACCTACCTGGAGGCCGAATACTGGAAAGGAGGTTGGCAGGAGTGAGCTTGGCGGACAAGACTCTCACGTGCCGGGACTGTGGGATGGATTTCCTGTTCACCATCGGTGAACAGCAGTTTTTCCAGAGCAAGGGTCTCGTGCACGAGCCCGGCCGGTGTCCCGCGTGCCGCGCGATCTACAAGCGCGACCGAGGTATGATGTCGGATCGCCCCGTGCGTGACTACCACGATACCGTCTGCGCCGAGTGTGGTGGACCGGCCCGCGTGCCGTTCATCCCGCGGAATGACCGACCGGTGTACTGCAGTTCGTGCTTCGACCGAGTGCGAGCCGCGAGCAGCTACTAGGTTCGATCGCAGCAGTCGGCGGGCCGGGGCAACGCCCCGGCCCGCTTTGTATACTGAATGTGACAGTGTGGTGCCCGGTGGTTGGCGCCTGCCTACGAACCGGGTTCGCGGGCACGCGCCAATCACGAGGCACCGATTCGTGATGACAACATGGAGATGTGTGTGCCCGTATCGACAGAAAAGAAGTCAGAGATTATTGAGAACTACCAGACCCACCCGGGAGATGTGGGCTCGGCTCAGGTGCAGATCGCGCTGCTGACGGAGCGGATTGCCCAGTTGACCGAGCATCTACGCGCGAACAAGCACGACTACCATACGCGACGTGGCTTGTTGAAGCTCGTGGGACGTCGCCGGCGCCTCCAGGCATACCTGGCGAAAAAGTCCCCGGAGCAATATCGCGAGTTGATTACCCGTCTCGGGCTGCGCCACTAGCAGCCCGAGTTTTTTTATTGCCAGCTTTGAGGGGTGGGCCGAGAGCTGTTCGCTTGATTACCGACACCGGCAAGCGAACGGCCGCCCACACGTAACTCATCGCTTCCGGAGGACCTATGATTCACGACGAAAGCATTGACTTTGCCGGCCGCTCCCTGACGATTGAGACGGGGAAAGTCGCCTGGCAGGCGAACGGCGCGGTCACCGTTCGCTACGGGGACACGATCGTCCTCGCGACGGCGGTCGCCTCCAAAGCGCCGCGGCCAAATATCGACTTCTTCCCGCTCACGGTGGACTTCGAGGAGAAGCTTTACGCCGCGGGCAAGATTCCGGGCGGCTACATCAAACGAGAGGGCCGTCCCAGCACCGAGGCTATTCTCACCTCCCGCCTGACCGACCGTCCTCTCCGCCCCCTCTTCCCCAAGGGGTTCCGGAATGACGTGCAGATCATGGTGACGCCGCTCTCGGTTGACCATGTCAATGACCCGGCGATTTTGTCCGTCATCGGTGCGTCTGCCGCGCTGACGATCTCCGACATTCCGTTCAACGGCCCGGTCGGTGCCGTTCGCGTTGGGTACATCGACGACAAGATCGTCATCAATCCGCAGCTTCCTGATCTCGAGAACAGCCGGCTCGACCTCGTCATGGCCGCCACGCGCGATGCCATCGTCATGGTGGAGGCGGGCGCCAAGGAAGTGCCCGAGGATGTCGTCCTGGAAGCGCTGCGCCTGGGGCACGACGCGATTCTCCCGGTCATCGAGATGCAAGAGCGCCTGCGGCAGGCCGCCGGCAAAGAGAAGCGCGAGTTCCCACTCAAGCAAGTGCCGGACGACCTCGTCGCGGCCATGAACGACTATATCGGCACGCGTCTGCATGACAACCTCGTGCATCCCGACAAGCAGGCACGCGAGGAAGCCGTCGACGCTCTGGAAGCCGAAGTCGTTGCCCACTTCGAGGCCCAGGAGACCTGGGACGCCGGCGACATCGCGTCCGTCTTCGAGAGCATTCTCAAGAAGACGGTCCGCGGCATGATCCTGAAGGAAAACGTCCGGCCGGATGGTCGGACGCGAACCGAGATCCGGCCGCTTTCGGTCGAAGTCGGTCTGGTGCCTCGGGTCCACGGAAGCGGCTTGTTCAGCCGCGGGCAAACTCAGGCGCTGACCATCGCCACGCTGGGATCCGGCTCCGACGAGCAGATCATCGACGGACTCGGCCTGGAAGAGGCCAAGCGTTACTTGCATCACTACAACTTCCCGCCGTTCAGCGTCGGCGAGACCAGGCCAGTCCGTGGCCCGGGGCGACGCGAAATTGGGCACGGCATGCTGGCGGAGCGGGCGCTCGAGGCGGTGATCCCCGACCAGGAGAGCTTCCCCTACACCATCCGTCTGGTGTCCGAGATCCTCTCGTCCAACGGCTCGACCTCGATGGCGGCGACGACCGGAAGCACCCTCGCCTTGATGGACGCCGGCGTGCCCATCAAGGCGCCCGTCTCAGGCATCGCCATGGGGCTTATTACCGACGACGCGGGCAACTACGCCATCCTGACTGACATCCAGGGCGTTGAGGATGCGCTGGGCGACATGGACTTCAAAGTCACCGGAACCCGCGACGGCGTGACGGCCATCCAGATGGACATCAAGGTCTCCGGACTGACCCGGGAGATCATGCAGGAGGCGCTGGAGCAGGCCCGTCAGGCGCGGTTAGTCATTCTCGACAAGATCCATGAGGTGATGCCGGAACCGCGCAGCGAGCTCTCCGAGTTTGCGCCGCGCATTACCCGCATCAAGATCAACCCCGACAAGATCGGCACCGTCATCGGCCCCCAGGGCAAGATGATCAAGAAGATCATCGAAGAAACCAAGGCGCAGGTCGATATCGAGGACGACGGCAGCGTCTTTATCGCCACCAACAATGCCGACTCCGCTCAGAAGGCGATCGACATGATCAAAGGGTTGACGCAGGAAGTCGAAGTCGGGCAGACATACAACGGCACCGTGAAGCGCATCCTCGACTTTGGCGCTTTTGTCGAGGTTCTTCCCGGCAAGGAGGGACTGGTTCACATTTCGCAGCTCGCCAACCATCGGGTCAATCGAGTGGAAGACGTCGTCAACGTCGGCGATCATCTTGAAGTCAAGGTCACCGGGATTGACTCGATGGGCCGCATCAACCTCTCCCACCGCGCATTGCTCGAGCCCTCCGAGGGTGAAGCAGAACCGGCAGGAGCCGGGTCTCGCGGGCCGCGCCCGGGAGGATTCCGCGACGGAGGACGCGACGGTGGGTTCCGCCGCGGACCACGCGACCATGGCCGGCCGGAGGGCCGTCGCGACGAGGGTCGACGTGACGGAGGCTTTCGGCGCGATCGGCCCGACCGCAATGACGGGGAGAATCGCTAGCGATTGATGGCCGAGCGCGCCGCTGCTCTGGAGACCCTGGACGAGGAGGTCCGCGGCTGCACGCGATGCGATCTGCATCGCACCGCCAACCGCGGTGTCCCGGGCGAAGGACCGGTCGATGCCAGGGTCATGCTGGTTGGTGAGGCTCCCGGATTCAACGAAGATAAGTACGGCCGCCCCTTTGTGGGGGCGGCCGGCCGCTTTCTCGATGAGCTACTGGGTGAGGCTGGACTGCAGCGTGGCGATGTCTACATCACCAATGTGGTGAAGCATCGCCCACCAAACAATCGCGATCCGCTTCCCAACGAACTGGACGCCTGTCTCCCCTACCTGTGGCGCCAGATTGAAATCATCAACCCGCGACTCATTGTCACATTGGGGCGTTTTTCCCTGGGGACCTTCTTTCCCGGTTCCATGATCTCGAAGGTGCACGGTGAGCTGCGGCAGAAGGATGACCGGTACTACTACGCCATGTACCACCCGGCGGCGGCGCTCCATCAAGAGCGATTGCGCCAGACCCTGCTGGCGGACGCCCAGAAGCTCCGTGCCGAACTCCCGCGCATCCTGGGCGAGAATCAACCCCCTGCAGTCGAAGCACCGCCCCACGACGGCGACACACCGCCCGAGCAACTGAGCCTGTTGTAACCGTCCCCGCGGCCGTGGTGCCCGGCCGACCAGTGCCGCATTGTCTCCGAGTCGTGCCGGGTGCCGCTATCCGGCGGCAGCAGAAGGTTGTGGACGAGACCGGGGCCTCGCGCTCGTCACGCCTCTGGGGGACACACCGGGACGCGGGGTGTGCCTGTAAACAGGTCTCCTGGCGCTGTTTCCCTACAATCGGGTGAAACCGGAATTAATAAACGAGGTCTGGACACACGTGGCGAAACCGAAATTACGCATCATCCCGCTCGGCGGTGTTGGCGAGATTGGCAAGAACATGACGGTTCTTGAATACGGAAACTCCATCATCGTCGTGGACTGCGGCGTCATGTTTCCGGAAGAGAACATGCCGGGTATCGACCTCGTCATTCCGGACATTGCGTACTTGCAGGACCGCGCCCGCAAGGTCAAAGCGTTCTTTATCACGCATGGGCACGAGGACCACATCGGTGCCCTCCCCTACGTGCTGCCCAACTTCGAAGTCCCGGTGTACGCCACGCGTCTCACGATGGGACTGATCGAAGTCAAGCTGAGGGAACACAAGCTTCTGCGATCGTCCGATCTGCGGGTGACTGAGTTTGGGCGCCGGATCCAGGCAGGGCCGTTTGACGTTGAGTTCTTCAGCGTGGCGCACAGTGTCCCGGACGCCGCCGGCCTTGCCATCCGCACCCCGATCGGCACCGTCGTCCATACCGGCGACTTCAAAATAGACCTCACGCCTGTCGACTCGAAACCGACCGACATCAGTGCCCTGGCGCGGCTGGGAACCGAGGGCGTGCAGGTGCTGCTGGCGGACAGCACGGGTGTGGAGAGGCCGGGATACACGCCGTCCGAATCCACGGTGGGCCGGGCTCTGGACGAGATCGTGCGAAACGCTCCGGGCCGCGTGATCACGGCGACGTTCGCCAGTCTCATCGCCCGCATCCAGCAGATTGTCAATGTATCAGCCAAGTACGACCGCAAAGTTGCCGTGATCGGGCGGAGCATGCAGCAAAACGTGAAGATGGCGCTGGAATTGGGGTATCTGACCGATCCTGGCCGCGCGATTACTCCGTGGGAGCAGGTTGCGCACCTGCCTCCCGAACGCGTCAGCATCATCACGACCGGCGCGCAGGGCGAACCGACGTCGGCTCTCAGCCGAATGGCGAATCGTGATCACCGCCAGATCCAGATCCGCCGCGGCGACACCGTCGTTCTCTCCGCGTCGCCGATTCCGGGCAATGAGGAGCTGGTGTCCCGCAATATCGACAACCTGTTCAAGCTGGGAGCCAATGTCATTTACGGTCCGGAGGCACACGTCCACGTGTCGGGCCATCCGGGGCGCGAGGAATTGAAGATGCTGACCAGCATCACCAGTCCCAAGTACCTGGTACCGGTCCATGGGGAAACGCGTCACCTGATTCTCCATGCGCGCCTGGCGGAAGCGATTGGCGTGCCGGCCGCCAACATCCTCATACCGGAACTTGGCCGCGTGATGGAGTTCACGGAAAACTCGGCGGGATTCAACGGCCATGTCCCGGCGAGTAACGTCTTCGTGGATGGCGTCGGGGTGGGCGAGATCGGCGACGTTGTCCTTCGCGACCGGCGCCACCTGTCACAGGACGGCGTGGTGGTCGCGGTCATCACCGTCGATCGCCGGACGGGTCGCTCGCTTGTCCCCCCCGAAATCATCTCCCGCGGCTTCGTCGACGATCAGGACGAACCGATTCTCGAAGGGGCGCGCAAGCAGCTGCAGCGGAATCTGCAGCAGATGCACGCCAGCGCGCAAGCCGAGCCCTCGTACATTCAGAATCGGGCCCGGGATGTCCTTCAGCGGTTCCTGTACGAGCGGACCAAGCGGCGACCGATGGTGCTTGGTCTGGTGGTTGAGGTTTAGCCGGTTTCGGCCTCATGGACAAAGCCGATGGCGTGCCGGCGGCCGCGCTGGCCCTCCCGCAGCGCCACGACCTGGGCGCTTCGAATCATGATCTTGTCCTGCGACTCCGCCAGCTGAAACGTCGCCCAGTCGTCCGCGTTCAGCTTCTCCGCGATGTCGCGCACGCTGCCGTTGACCAGAAATCCGCCGCCCGCGGTGAAGACCATCACCTGGCCCTCCGCCGGCTCCTTCGAGACGTCCACTTCCATCGTGACACCCCTCTCTCCGTGCTCACCCCTCACACTATCGTGTCGGTGTGCTCTCGTCACAAGATAGAGAGGCGCGCCCACCGGACATGCTCGTTTGGTGCCCGGCTGGACCCTCATCCCCGAGCCGGATGCCGTGCGCCGGCGCGAACAGGTGGCGCCGGTGGTTGTGGGTCGGGAGCCGGCGGGGTGGACGAGAGGGTTCCGGCTCTCGCCGAGCGCATCGGGGCGCCCAGGGTGACCGTCCCAGGATCACGCGGGCCCGGAGGGGTCGCATGACCGAGGAGACCGTGCAGCAGCGCCTGGAAGGGGCGGTGCGTGACCTGTGGGCGATGCTCCAGGAGTCCGGCCCGGACTACGTGGTCTTTATGGATCGACGCCGCATGCACACGCGGGTGGAGCGCCGTGATGACCTCTACGTCGTGGGCTGGGAGACGGAGGACGGGACATGGGTCGAATACGACCGTCCCTTCGAGAATCCCCGAGAGGCGGCGCTCCACGGGTACCAGGGGCCCCATTGATACGCAGCGAGAAGGACTGACATGCCGGTTGTCGAGCGGTCAATCGAGATCAATGCCCCGATCGATCGCGTCTTCGCCGCGTTGACGGATCCACGGCGCGCGGCCGAGTGGAATCCCAACGTCATAGAGGTGCGGGACTTCTCGGGACCCCTCGAAGTCGGGGCGACGTGGCGACAAACCGTGGCGGTGGCGGGCCGGTTGCAACACCTGAAAGTGCGCGTCTCGCGCTATTCACCGCCCCGAGAGGGAGAACTGGAGGTCACCGGTGACCAGCGTGCTCGAATCTGGACGCGCTGCGAGGACCTGGGCGGCCGGACGCGCGTCACCCAGGGAATGGACTTCGCTCCGCCCGGAGGTGTCCTGGGCGTGGTGGGCGGCCCTGTGGCGAGACTGATGGCCGAGCGCGAGATAGAACGATCCATGCGCCTCCAACGTGAACTACTGGAAGGGGAGACATCATGAATCTCGGTCTCGAAGGCAAGGTCGCGGTCGTTGCCGCATCATCTGCCGGCATCGGCCGCGCCGCGGCAACCCAGTTTGCGCGAGAAGGCGCCAGGGTCGTCATGAATGGCCGTACCGCTGCGACGCTGCACGAGGCAGCGCAGGCAGTCCGCGATTCGACCGGAGCCGATGTCGCGGAGGTCGTGGCCGACATGGCGGATGCGAACGGACCCGCCTCGCTGATTCAGCGTGCCGTCGAACGCTTTGACGGTGTCGACGTCCTGGTGACGAACGCCGGTGGCCCTCCCGCCGGAAAGTTCGACGCTCTGAGCGATACCGACTGGGAGAAGGCATTTCAGTTGACACTGATGAGCGCCGTGCGGCTTATCAGGGCAGCACTCCCTCATCTCTCACGGACCCAGGGGAGTGTCGTTAACGTGCAGTCGTGGGTCGTCAAGCAGCCTGATCCTGTCATGGTGCTGTCCGATTCGCTTCGGGTTGCCGTTGTGGCGCTCTCCAAGGCGCTCGCGGATGAGTGTGCCGGGAACGGCGTCCGGTTCAACACCGTCGGTCCGGGTCAAATCTGGACGCAGCGTCAGATGGACCTGACGCGCCTGCAGGCAGAGCGGGAAGGGACAACCTTTGAAGACGCCAGGGCACGCCGTGCCGCCGGCATCCCGATGAAGCGCTTCGGGTCGCCGGAGGACATGGGGAACGCGATCGCCTTTCTCGCCTCGCCGGCCGCCGGGTATATCACCGGCCAGACCCTCTTGATCGACGGCGGTCTCGCCAGATTCCTCTTCTAGCTCCCAGCAGGCGAGCCCATCGCTACAATGGATGAACAAAACCTATGAACCCCATGGTCCCCGGCCGCGCCAATAGACGCCCGGGGAGTGGACCAGTGCCTAGAGGGAAATGCGGATGACGAGGCCCAGCACGATCGGCGAGTTGCGCCAGAGCGAATACGAAGTTCTTCCCGTCAAAGATGAAATGCGGAAGAACCTCCTCGAGCGCCTGGAGCGTGATGAGCCTCTCTTTCCCGGTATCGTCGGCTACGAAGACACCGTCTTACCCCAGATCGAAAATGCAGTCCTTTCGGGACAGGACGTTATTCTGCTGGGAGAGCGAGGGCAGGCGAAGACGCGGCTGGCGCGTGCTCTCACGGGGTTGCTGGACGAAGAGATTCCGGTTGTCGCCGGATGCGAGATAAATGATGACCCGTATGCGCCCATCTGCGCGTCGTGCCGCGCCGCAATCGCGGACAAGGGGGACGCTGTCGAGATTGCCTGGCTCCCCCGCGATCGCCGCTACGGCGAAAAGCTGGCAACGCCCGACACGACCATTGCCGATTTGATCGGCGAGGTGGACCCCATCAAGGTCGCGGAAGGACGGTATCTGGCCGACGAAGAGGTCATCCACTTCGGCCTCATTCCCCGCACGAACCGCGGCGTCTTCTGTATCAACGAACTGCCCGACCTGGCGGAGCGCATTCAGGTCGGACTCCTCAACATCATGGAGGAGCGTGACGTACAGATTCGCGGCTTCAAGGTCCGGCTGCCGCTCGACGTCTTCGTCGTCGCCAGTGCGAATCCCGAGGACTACACCAACCGCGGCCGCATCATCACGCCGCTGAAGGATCGTTGCGGGTCCGAAATTCGCACCCACTATCCCCTCACGATCGAGCACGAAATCGAGATCATGGAGGCGGAGAGCCGGCCCCCGGATGGAACATACGAGACGATCGTTCCGGAATTCATCAAGGAAATCATTGCCGAGATCACCCATCTGGCCCGGAAGAGCCCCGATATTTCCCAGCGCTCCGGCGTGTCGGTGCGCGTATCGATCGCCAACTATGAGAACGTGGTCAGCAACGCGCTCAAACGCACCGTCCGGTTGCATGAGTCGACCGTGGTGCCGCGCGTCAGCGACCTCCCCGCGATCATCGCCTCGACGGCGGGCAAGATTGAACTGGAAACGCTGGGCGACGCCAGCGAAGAGAAGGTCATCGACAAGCTGGTTCAGGGCGCCGTGGTCAACGTCTTCAATCGGTACTTCCTGGTTCAGGAGTTCGACGACCTGCTCCGAAGCTTCGAAAACGGCATGACGCTCGACGTGTCGGACCGCATGCCGTCGATGGAATACGCACAGCAAGCCTATCGAATCAACGGACTGAAGAGCGCGGTGGCCAAGTTGGGCGCGCAGGGGAATCCGGCCCTGATCGCCTCCGGGGTCGAATTCATCCTGGAAGGGCTGCATCTCAACCGGAAGCTGAATAAGGATCGATCGGAAGGACAAGCGCGCTACCGGCGGTAGGCATGCGATATACCTACTCACGGTGGGATCGGACGCAGCTGACCGGCGAGGTCGAAGCCGACGATCTCATGCGGGCTCTCGCCGACGACCTGTTGAGCGACGGCGACGTGGGCAACGCGCTGGAGCGCGTCGTTCGATGGGGGATGCAAGGCCAGGGCGGCCGCAATGTCATGGGGATGCAGTCACTTCTGCAACAGTTGCGGTCCGCGCGTCAGCAGATGCTCGATCGCTACAGTCTGGATGGGCTGTTGGACGGCGTGCGAGAGGAAATCTCCTCCATCGTCGCGGCGGAACGGGAGGCGCTGGACCGGCGGCTTGCGGCTGCGGACGCCGAAGGTTTGCGGGCCTCGATGGAAGCCGTGGCCGGCCGCAAACGCGCCGCCCTCGATGCGGTCGGACCCGACACCGCCCAGGCCCTGGAGCAGTTGTCGGACTATGAGTTCCTGGACGAGGACGCTCGCGAACGATTTCGGGCGCTGAAAGATGAGTTGCAGCGGCAGGCGTTGAATGCGCGGTTCGAGGGCATCCGATCCGCGCTCGATGCTATTGACGACGCCGAGCGTGAGCGGCTTGCCGCCATGCTCGAGGATCTGGATGCAATCCTCCGCCGCCATCTCGACGGTCAGGACACCGACTTTTCGTCCTTCATGGAACAACATGGCCGCTACTTTCCGGGCGCCACCTCACTCGATGGGGTCGTCCGCGATTTGCAGCAGCAGGCAGCCCAGATGGAGTCGCTCCTGCAGAGTCTGCCTGCCGCCATGCGGCGCGAGGTCGATGACCTGATGGCGGCCTCCCTGCGCCACCCGGGTATCGCGGAGGGCCTGGCACGCCTCGCCGAGACGCTCGGTTCACTGAACGCTCTCTGGCAGCAGCCGGCGGAGTATCAGTTTGGCGGCGAGGAGTCGCTCCCGTTGAGCGACGCGCTGAAAATGATGCGGTCCCTCCAGAATCTCGATCTCCTGGAACGCGAGATGAAGAGAGCGCTGGAGGAGGGCAGCGCCGACGGCGTCGATGCGGCGCTCCTCGGCGAATCGCTCGGTCCCGAGGCGCGGCAGGACGTCGAACGACTGCAGCAGGCGACACGCCTTCTCGAAGCCGCCGGATACCTGGAAAGCAAAGAGGGCGCATTCGAGTTGACGCCCCGTGGAATGCGGGTTATCGGGGAGAAAGCGCTGCACGACATCTTCCGCAATCTCGATCGCGGCGATTTCGGCCGTCATCCCACCGTGCTTCCCGGGATCGGAGGCGACCGGGGCGACGAGAGCAAGCGGTACGAGTTTGGTGACTCCTTCCACCTGGACCTGTCGCAAACGCTCATGAATGCCGTGCGCCGCGGTAGCGGGGCGCCGGTCGCGCTGACAACCGCCGATTTCGAAGTCTTTCGCACCGAGCAGACGGTCGAATCCTCCACCGTCCTGATGCTCGACATGAGCCGTTCCATGCCTTTGCGCGGCTGTTTTGTCGCGGCGAAAAAGGTCGCGCTGGCCCTTAACACATTGATTCGGACGCAGTATCCACGCGACCGGCTCTATATCCTGGGGTTCTCCGACTACGCGCGCGAGCTGCAGCCCGAGGACCTGCACCGGATCACATGGGGCGACTACGTGTACGGCACAAACATGCAGCACGGCTTCATGGTGGCGCGCCGCTTACTCGGCCGGCACAGCTCGGGCACGCGGCAGATCATCATCATTACCGACGGCGAGCCGACGGCTCACTTCGAGGGCGAGCGCATTCACTTCGCGTATCCGCCGACCTTTCGTACCTTTCAGGAAACGCTGCGCGAGGTTCGGCGATGCACGCACGAGGGGATCACCATCAACACCTTCATGCTTGAGCGCAGCCATTATCTCGCGGACTTTGTCAATCAGATGACGCGCATCAATCGGGGGCGCGCCTTCTTCGCCACGCCCGAACGTCTGGGAGACTACATCCTCGTCGACTATGTCTCCTCGAAGTCGGCGCGCGCGGGCTGATCTTAGCGATCCGCACGTCCAGGCCGGCGGGGCCGGACGTCGCGCTCGAGTTTTCCGGTCACCTGGTATATGGTGAGGAAAACGTATGAGGCAGCGATCAACTCGCCTGTCGGGCCCACAGTGAAGAGGAGCATGGCAATGAAGTGGTTGATCCCTCTGGCGGCATTCGGCCTGATTGTGTCTTTTGCTCTGCGTGGTCCGGTCCACGCCGGTGCATCGGCGGGCACACCGCCCGCGACCGGGACGCCGGGCAGCAACGGACCCGCGGCCGTCACGGCATATCTGTACCAGGCGATTGACGAGCCGCCGGGTGTTGCGACCGGCGCCTTTGTCGTGACGTTTACCAGCACGATCCCCGGTCAGGGGGAGATCTACTTCGGCACGTCCTGCGCCGGTCTCGTCGAGCTGGCCACCGAGGACAGCACGCCGGGGACAACCTCGCACACCGTGACCGTCACGCAGAACGACCTGCCCGGCACGGTCGGGGACAACGGTGTCCTTCCCGGCGTGACCTACTACTTCGAGACAGTCACGGTCACAGCGGCGGGAAGTATCGTCGACAACAACGGCGGTGCGTGCTACAAGGTGACCATTCCGGCCACGATTGGCCCCGCCCCTGGACAACCAACGGCTGTTCCCACGGCTCCGCCGGCCACCGCGACCGTCACCACAACAGCGGTCGCAACCACCACCGCGACCGGTACACCCGTCGCCACGCCGACCTCCGGCACGGCGACCGCCGGCACCGCCACGGCGACGCCCACGACGACGGCCCTTTTCTTGACGCGCCGTAGCCGCGGCGGACTGGCCGCCTCTGACCGACTGCCATTCGCTGAGTGACGGTCCACCACCCCCATCACTTGACAGATCGTCCTGGCCGAGTGGCCTGCTGGGCACAAAATGTGCTAATTTGAGCCACAGAAAGCGGAGGACAGCATATGATCAGCCTGTCGGATCAGGCGCGAGTGCAGCTGAAAGCATTGCGGGACCAGCAAGGGCTTAGCGATCTCGGCCTGCGTGTGTTCGTGGCGCCGGGTGGCTGCTCCGGGTTCCAGTACGGCATGCGTTTTGAGGACACTCAGCTGGACGGCGACATGGTGGAAGCACAGGACGGGATCCAGCTGTACATCGACGAGTTCAGCGCGCAGTACCTTGAGGGCGCCCAGATTGACTACCTCGACGATCTCATGAACGGCGGCTTCACCATTCACAACCCAAACGCCATTTCGAACTGCGCATGCGGGCAGTCTTTCACGTCGGCAAGTGACGCGGGCACTGCCCGACCTTGCGGACACTAGCGCTATTTACCTGAGAGGCCGGGACACGCCGGCCTCTCTTCATGTCTGCGACGCCGCGGTAACGGCTCGCGAGGGAGGACCATGGTGGTCAGTCAAGACATTCGTGACGAAATGAAGCAGTCTCTCCTCGTCGAGCGACAGCGCCTGGAGCGGGAGATCGCCAACATAGTCAGTGGCGGCGTGCGAGGAGATACGTTTCTCGCCGACGAGTCGGACGCGATCGATCAGCACCCGGCCGACGCGGCGTCGGAGCTATTCGAGCGTGAGAAGAACATGACCGTTCAAGCCACGCTTGAGCAGTCACTGCAGGACGTCAACAGCGCTCTGCACAAGATCGAAGACGGGACATACGGGGTTTGCGAGAGCTGCGGCAAACCAATCCCGGAGAAGCGCCTGCGTGCGATGCCGGAAGCACTTCACTGCATCGAGTGCCGGAGCCGGATGGACCGAGAGAACGCGCGGCGCTAACGCGAACTCCGGGCGAGCGACTGCGCCAGGACCAGCAGGGAGACCTGATGGTCGCTGCGGAGCGTCCGGGCAGCCCTGTACAGGTCGAAGGCGGTCTCGTCGAGAACACGCGGCACGCCGTCAAGATAGTCCGGAGATCCCTCACGGACACCCAGCGGTAGAGACGTCTGCTCATTGGGTTCGGGCTTCATGCCTCCGTCGAGACGGGCTGCGACCCGCAGGTAGAGCTCGGAGAGGGGGATTCTGAGACCGGAGGCAATGGCCTGGAGCGTATGGACCGATGCTTCCTTCTGGCCGCGCTCGACCTCGCCGAGAAACACAGCGGAGATGCCCGCCCGCTGGGCGAGGTCTCGACGCGACAGTCCTAGCCACTGCCGGTAGCGGCGAATGACTTCGCCCCACACGCGCAGAACGCCCGACGCCTCGCCCCCTCTGTCCTCGTCCGTCACGCCGGCACCTCCCTCCTATAATGTGATGCTCTGCGCATATCCTATGTCGCCGCGAGGGGCACGTCAACGTGTCGACACCGGTTTTCATCGACGCGGCGTACGCCGCGGATCTTCTCCACGTCACTCCTGACGACATCCTCGATCTGGTGCGAACCGGTCAATTGCGCACTTACGGTGGACGCTCGTCCAATCCGTTCCTGCGCAGCGCCGATGTGCTGGCGCTGGCCGGCGACGTGGCTGCGCCCGCGGAGGAAACGCGGGGCCGGCAGAAGAGCCCGGCGGCGCGTGTCCGCCAGAGGCTTACCGCCGACGCGCGGTGGGGCGATGTGAGCGTGGAGGACATCGAGGAATGGGCGCGCCGTGCCGACCCGGTGACACGTCAGGCGGGGCGCAAGACGGCCGAGACGGCGCTGTCTCGCTTGCAGAGGTTGCTCGCCGTGCTCGACGAAGACCTATAGCGATGCCTGGACGTCGTCGAGAGCGTCCATAAGAGCCGCGACGTCGGATTCGGTGTTATAGAAGTGCGGCGACACACGGACGAGTCCCGGCCGATAATCGACGGTAAAACCCCGTTGTCCGAGTGCGGCCACGGTTTCTTGCGGGCGGCTCACCTCGAGCATGACGATCCCGGCGCGCTCTGTGCTGTCAAGCGGAGAGAATACACCGTAGCCCGCCCGTTGCGCGCGACGGACCACGTCGTCGGTCAGC
The DNA here is from genome assembly GCA_021324655.1 of Pseudomonadota bacterium. Lineage (GTDB taxonomy): Bacteria > Chloroflexota > UBA5177 > UBA5177 > UBA5177 > JAJPIP01. Next base: position 5,410 of record JAJPIP010000099.1, on the reverse strand, counting down.
GCCTGAATGCGCTGTTGGATCCGTCCCGGCTCGGCCTCCACAATCATGTCCATGCCCGCGACCCCCGCGTACGCGGTCGCGACGGCCGGCGTGCCTAATTCGAGACGATCGGCGGTATCGGGCCACTCAAGATGCTCCGCGTCAAAGGCAAACTGGTCCGCGGACGCGAACCAGCCCGAGATGGTCGGTTGGAGCTCGGCGATCAGCTCACGCCGGACGTAGATGAACGTCAGGCCGGGGCCGCCCAGCAGCCACTTGAGAGTGCCGCCGATGTAGAAGTCGACATCCAGGTCCTTGACGTTGACGGGAATCGCTCCGACCGCGTGATAGCCGTCGACGATGATCCGGGCGCCGGCGTCATGCGCGATCTCCGCCAGCCTCCGGACCGGCTGAATGGCTCCGGTCGCGTAGAAGACGTGGGATGTGGCAATGGCTGCCGTGTTCCGTCCCACCGCCTGCTGATAGGCGGCCTCCGGCACGGCAATACGGTCGGGCGATGACACAAAGCGAACGCGCACCCCGTCACGTCGCTTGGCAAGCCACTGGTACGGGATCGTGGGAAAGTCGAGGTCAGCGCACACGACCTCGGAGCGATCGGAGTAGTCGAACGTGCTGGCCACCGACGACAGGGCCGACGACACAGAATGACTGATGGTCACCTCATCGACGTCGGCGCCGATGAGGCGGGCGAAGCGCTCTTTCGCCGCCTCGAGCTGCGGCAACCACCGCAGCCACCAGGCCGGCGCGCCGTACTGCGACCAGTCCTCGGCATACTGGCGGAGTGCATTCTGGACGCGACGGCTGGGTGGTCCCAGCGAACAACTGTTGAGGTAGATGGTGTGGTCGAAGATCGGGAACTCGTCCCGGTACTTCGCGGCCTCGGCATCCGAAAGCGGTCCCGTGGCGGTTTCCGTCATGCTCCGTCCTCCTGACCGGAGGATATCAGCCCGCCGGGGTAGAGTATGGCGTGCCCGCCGTCATAGCCGTCGTCACTGATCTCATCTTCCAATCGCGCATCGCAGCCGTCGCCCGGCATACCGGCGCAGACGTGCGATACGTCACCTCCCTCGACGAACTCCCGGACGACGAGGGACCCCGTCTGGCATTGGTGGATCTCGACGCCGGGGTGGATGTGCTGCAGGCGATCCGGGCCCTTGCCGCCCAGGCGCCCGTCGTGGCGTTCGGTCCGCATCTCGACACGGAGCGCCGCAAGGCGGCCCGCGCCGCCGGAGCGACGCGTGTGCTGGCCAAATCCAAATTCGTTCAGGAGCTTCCGACCCTCCTGTCGGCCGGCTGATGCGAGTCTGGCGTACCTGGCAGTTCCGGGTCTCCCGCCTCGCGGGACGTTTCCTCGCCCGCTCCGCCGCGGTTCTCACCCTGGGTCGCATGCCGCCGTTTGTGTCGGCGTCGGCGGTGGTCCTGCGGCGCGATGATGTTCTCGTCGTGATTGATCCGATTCGGAACGAACCGGTACTCCCGGGTGGACATCTCAAGTGGGCGGAGCGCCCGGAACGGGCGGTGGTGCGGGAAGTGAAGGAAGAGACCGGCTACGAGATTGAGCCCGAGCGCTTGATCGGGGTCTTCGCCGGTCCGGAGTGGGCCGGTGAGGACGGGATCGTGCGAGTCATCTTTGCCGCCTCGATCACCTCAGGAATCTTGCGGTCCTCCGCCGAGGGCCGTGCGACCTGGATGCCGGTGCGTGACCTCGTCGCGTCCGGCGCGCGTGATGCGCCGATCGTTCAGTCTGCCATCGTCAATCGTCCGGGATGACCGGACGTCTCCGGGTGATGACCTTCAACATCTGGAACTACACGCCACCATGGCCCCTGCGCCGGCAGCTCATTGCCGATGTCATCACGCGGCACGATCCCGATGTGGTGGCGATTCAGGAATCTCGCCGCGATTTTCGGCAGGCCGGAGGCGTGAGCCAGGCCGACCAGATCGCGGCCCTCACCGGCTATCACGCCACGTCCGCGGTCGCTCAGGTCTATGTTCCCCTCTTCCGGGTCGACGAGGGTCTGGCGCTGTTGACGCGGATCCCTCCGTCCGAGGTGAAGGTCTGCCCGCTGACCCTCCTGCCCCATGAGCGCCACGACGAGAACCACCGCATCGTCCTGGGAGCGGTCGTTGAGGCGGCCGGCCGGCCCATCCACGTGTTCAATACCCACTTTTCCCTCTCGGCGCGGGCACGCCTTCAAAACGCCCAGGAGGCGCATCGATTTGTCGATGAGGTCAGCGGGCCGGAGCCCGCCGTCTTGATGGGGGATCTGAATGATCTCCCCGCCTCCCTGCCGTTACGCTTCCTCACCGGCGCCGAGGACGTCGAGGGGGTGCGCGGCAGTCTCACCGACTGCTGGCATGAGGCGCATGGGGAGGGTCCGGGCTACACCTACCCGAGTAGCGGCCCGGTCCGCCGGATCGACTACATCCTGGCACGCCACGCCGGGCCCGGTCCGATCCAGGCTCAGCTCGCCGGCTGCCACCCGCGCGACGGAGTGTATCCGTCTGATCACCTCGCCGTGGTGGTGGACCTCCCGGTCTGATCTCATATTCTGAAGAACCAGAACATGGAGGATGCGACGTGAGTGCAGTACAGGTACTGCCGCGTTGGGATGTAAGTACCGTTTTCCCGTCTCTTGACTCGCCGGAGTTCCGCGCTGAATATGCGGCGGTGATTGAAGGCATCGGCGAGCTCGCTGACCTGTTTGGTCGTGTCGGCATCGAGAGGATCTCCCGGGTCACCGTGGATCAAGGCGTCGTGGACGGCTTTGAGACGGCGATGTCGCAAATGGCGGACCTTCTGGAGCGTGTGGAGACGCTGTTTGTCTACATTTATTGCTTTGTCGCCACCAACTCGAAGGACGACGCCGCGCAGGCCGTGATGAGCGAGCTGCAGCAGAACATGGTGCGGTTCGGACAACTGCAGACCCGTTTCACGGCATGGATCGGCTCACTTGACGTCGAGGCCCTGATCAATCAGTCCTCGCTCGCGCGCGAGCATGCCTACATGCTGCGGCGCGCGCACGCCGGCGCCGAGCACCTCATGCCTCAGTCCGAGGAGGACCTGGCGTCGGAGCTCGACCTCACCGGGGGAACCGCGTGGTCGCGTCTGCACAGCAATATCACGTCGCAGCTGATGGTGACGATCGAGATCGGCGGCGAGAGCCGGAACCTGCCCATGAGCGCGGTGCGCAACCTGGCGATGAATCCTGACCGCGGCGTGCGCCGCGCCGCCTACGAGGCGGAACTGGCCGCCTGGAAGCGGGTCGCGCTGCCCCTGGCGGCCGCGCTCAACAGCATCAAGGGCGAGACCAACACCCTGGACAGCCGGCGCCGCTTCGCGACGGGGCTCGACGTCGCTCTGTTTAACAACGACCTGGACCGCGAAACACTGGACGCCATGTTGGGCGCGGCCCGCGACGCGTTTCCCGACTTCCGCCGGTACTTGCATGCCAAGGCCCGCGCTCTCGGGTTGGACCGGCTGGCCTGGTACGACATCTTCGCGCCGCTGGGGGAGACGCGGCGAGCCTGGGAGTGGGACGACGCCGTGGGTTTCATGCTGGATCAGTTCGGGCAGTATTCGCCTCGACTCCGTTCCTTTGCGGAGCATGCGCTCACCGATCAGTGGATTGATGCCGAGCCGCGAGAAGGCAAGCAGGGAGGCGCTTTCTGCATCGGCATTCGTCCCGGAGAATCGCGCGTGCTCACCAATTTCACGCCGTCGTACGACAGCATGAGCACCCTGGCACACGAACTGGGCCACGCGTACCACAACTTCAATCTGGCGTCACGCAGCGTCTTTCAGCGCGAGGCGCCCATGACCCTGGCGGAGACAGCCAGCATTTTCTGCGAGACGATCGTGCAATCCGCCGCATTGCGGCATGCCGACGCCGGCGAGCAACTGATGATCCTTGAAGCCGCCTTGCAGAATGCGACACAGGTCGTGGTGGACATCACGAGTCGGTTCGAGTTCGAGAAAGCGGTCTTCGAGGCGCGCCGCAAACGGGAGCTGTCGATCGACGAATTGAACGGGTTGATGCTCGAGGCAGAGAAGAACGCCTACGGGGATGGTCTGGATGAGAGCACTCTGCATCCGTATATGTGGGCGGTCAAAGGGCACTACTACAACGCCGGATATCCCTTCTACAACTTCCCGTATATGTTTGGCCTGCTCTTCGGCCTCGGTCTTTTCGCTCTCTACCAGCAGGATCCGGAGGGGTTCCAGGAGCGCTACGACCGCCTTCTCTCCTCGACCGGGACGGCGAACGCCGCGGCGCTGGCGGGGGAGTTCGGGTTCGACATCCGGTCCAGGGACTTCTGGACGAGAAGCCTCGACATCGTGCGGCGGGATATTGATCGCTTCGAGGAGCTGGTCGACGCCGGCGTGGCCGGGTGATGGACGAGCAACCGGACGTCGAAGCGCTGGATCTGGGAGACGATCTGTGGATTGATCTCCAGCAGTCGCGCGAGTGGCCGAAGTACGTGGTGACGTGGAGCGTGCGCCGGAAGCAGGGAGACTCGGACTACCCGGTCGCCTCCGGGCGTCTGGAGCGCATGCCCGGCGGGGACCCGGAAGAGCTTCTGGCCGCCATGCGCGAGGACGCGCTTGCCGAAGCGAAGTCGGCTGTCCCGAGGCAGCAACCCCCGACGTCCTGGCTTCGGCGCCTGCTGTCGTGACATGCCGCCACTGACCGTCGCCCTCTGACTGCCGGCCCTGAGCCGGCTCCAGGCCTGCCGTCATTGTCACGTCATGTTGAGCCGCGGCCGGCTGCGACGCGGCATCGAGGCCGCCCCGTCGTGGCTTGCGGCCGGAATGATCTGGGGCCGGCTGGAACGCTGTCTACGCCGCCTTCTTGAAGATGAGGCTGACGTTGTGGCCACCGAAGCCGAAGGAGTTGCTCATCACGGCCTCGAGCGGCCGGCAACGGCCCACGTGCGGCACGTAGTCAAGGTCACAGCCGGGCGCCGGAAGATCCAGATTGATCGTCGGCGGCACAAAGTTGTGTGTCAGTGTCTGGACCGCGATGATGGCCTCGACCGCTCCGGCGGCGCCCACCATGTGTCCCGTCATCGATTTCGTCGAGCTGACGGGCACCGACGTCTCGTCCCCGAAGATGGTCTTGATGGCCTGCGTTTCCGCTACGTCTCCCACCAGGGTGGATGTGCCGTGGGCATTGATGTAGCTGATGTCGCTCGGGGCCATCTCGGCATCCTCCAGCGCCATCCGCATGGCGCGGGCCGCCCCTTCTCCCCCTTCAGCCGGCTCCGTGATGTGGGTGGCATCGGCGGTCGAGCCGTAGCCGGCGACTTCGGCCAGGATGGTCGCTCCCCGAGCTCGCGCCTGCTCGTACTCTTCCAGGAGCAGGACACCGGCGCCCTCCGCCATGACAAAGCCGTCCCGGTCGACATC
>JAJPIP010000067.1 GCA_021324655.1 Pseudomonadota bacterium | reverse complement strand
GTCGTGGGCAACGCTAGCAGCGCGGGTAGGCATTGTCAATGGTGTTGTTGTGCAGATTTCACGTTACGTTCGTCCCGTACAGATCGGCCAGAGAGACGTCTGTCATCCGCCATGCGTGCAAGGCGAGTAGGCTGAGGATATGACAGCCGACCGTCCCGTCTTGGTTGGTGAACGTGTCACCGTCCGTGTCGGCCGATCCGGCGATGCCTCGCTTCTCTACAAAATCCTGTCGGAGCCGGGCGTGATGCGGTGGTGGCGGGAGCCCGATCCTCCCAATCTGATCGCCGACGACCTGCGCGGGGCGTCCGATGAGATCCTCCTCGTCATTGAGATTGCCGGTGAGGTAGCAGGCGGGATTCAGTGGCATGAAGAAACGGAAGAAGATTACCTCCATGCCGGCATCGATATTTTCCTCGGGGAGCGGTGGCAGGGGCAGGGGCACGGGACGGAGGCCGTCCGGCTGGTAGCGCGCTTCTTGTTCTGGGAACGCGGGCACCATCGCCTGACTATCGATCCTGCCGCTGACAATGCGCGGGCCATCGCCTCTTATAAGAAGGTTGGGTTCCGTCCGGTCGGCATCATGCGTCAATACGAGAGAGGAGCTGATGGTGCCTGGCACGACGGTCTCCTCATGGATCTCTTGCGCGACGAGCTGATCGATGAGTGACGTCACGCCCGTGATTCGTGAGGCACACCGGCACGACGTACCGCGGATGGTCGAACTGCTCGCCGCCGATCAATTGGGGCGCACGCGGGAGTGCATGGACGAGTCGTCGGCCCCGGCCTACTATCGGGCGTTCGCCGCTATCGACGCCGATCCCCGGACGCAGCTTCTCGTCATGGAAGTTGCCGGGCAGCTGGTCGGAACCCTTCAATTGAACTTTCTTCCCGGTCTCAGCCGCGGTGGTGCAGAGCGCGCCCAGATCGAGGCCGTTCGGATCGCCGAGGAGATGCGAGGGCAGGGACTGGGGCACGTACTGGTCGGGGATGCAATCGAGAGAGCCCGCCGGCGTGGCTGCCGCCTGGTCCAACTCACCACCGATCGCCGCCGCGCCGACGCGCACCGCTTCTACGAGTCACTCGGCTTCGTGCCCAGCCATGTGGGGATGAAGCTGTCTCTGGAAGGGTAGAGAGACTCGGGGAGATCAGTCGCCGCGGATCACCTCGACGACCGCCGCGAGATCCTGATCGCCCAGACCTGCTTCTTGCGCTTCCCGCAGTTCCGCTCGCGCGCCGTCGGCGATCGGAGTTATCAGTCCCACTTCCTGGCCCAGGCCGATCGCCAACCCGAGATCCTTTTCGGCGAGATCCACGGTAAACCACCCGCTGTGGTCGCCCCCGAGGATGTTCTCCAGGCGGGTCCGAACTCCCGCCCCGATGACCGGGCTCTCCGCGAAAACTGTGCGCAGCAGGTCATTGTCGACACCGGTGCGCTGGGCGATGGCGATCGCCTCCGCCAGCACCGACGTGCTGCTGATGAGAATGAGATTCGAGAGGATCTTCATCGTGGTGGCGTTCGATGCCGCGCCGCACTCGATGATCCGGCTACTGATCGCGTTCAGGATTGGGCGGACAGCCTCGACTGCCGAGGCCGGCCCTCCGACGAGGAGTGTAGTAGTCGCGTTGAGGATGGCCTGCGGTCCACCAAGAATCGGCGCCGCCACGAAGCGGTCTACCTGCTCGGCCACCATGTCGGTGGTATCGGGAGATACGGTACTGCAGTCGACCAAAACCCTGTCTCCGCCCATGGCATTGACGGCATCGGTCACGACCTCTCGCACCGCCGAATCCGCGCTGAGCACCATGAAGATCACAGCGCTGTCCTGGACGGCGGCCGCCGGCGTCCGTGCGACGCGAGCCCCCCGCGCGGCGAGGGGATCGATCCTGGCGGGTGTGCGGTTCCATACGGTCACCGTGTGTCCACTGCCCAGCAACCGCTCGGCCAGGGCGCCGCCCATCCGCCCGGTTCCCAGCACCGCGACTTGCATAGCCGTCCTCCCGTGCTAGTCTCCGACGATTCTCGCACGAAGGGGTCGGGTATGGGGACGCTCACGAGCAGTAGAGAGATTGCCGGCGGATGGACGGTTCGGCCGGAGGGTGAGGCGCCATGGAACCCCGCGCTGGCCCTGCCGGTTCTCCCCGCCACGGTTCCGGGGCACGTCCACCTGGATCTGCAGCGGGCCGGCGTCATCCCCGACCCCTTCTACCGCCTCCACGAACGTGACGTCGCCTGGGTTGATGACCTGGACTGGACATACGAGACGGCCTTCGAGTGGCATCGTGAACCGGGCCGGTGGCTCCTGCGGTTCAACGGACTCGATACCGTCGCGGCGGTCTCTCTCAACGATGAGCAACTGCTGGATGTCGACAACATGTTCGTTCCCCATGAGGTCGACGTCACCGATCAGCTGCGCGACGGCGAGAACCAACTGCGGATCACCTTTCGGTCAGCACTGCGCACCGGTCTGGAACGACAGGCGGCGTGGATGGAGGAGTATCCGTCCCCGCCGCCGGAAGCGTCCATCTGGCATGCCCGCTCCTTCGTGCGCAAGGCGCAGTACATGTTCGGGTGGGATTGGGGCCCGGTCCTTATCTCCTGCGGCATCTGGCAGCCGATCGAGCTGATCCACGTTCCGTTTGCTCGTATCACGGACTGGAGTGTGACCGCAGACATTGATTCTTCCCGCATCGGTGCCCGGATCGCCGTGACGGTCGAGCCGGTGGACGTCCCCGATCTCAGAATCGTCGTGGGCCTCGGTGACCATCGAAGCGAGGTTCCGGTTCGTGCCGGGCAGGTGGAGGCGGATCTGGACGTCTCGGGTGCCCGGCTCTGGCATCCGGACGATCCGTTCCTGCATCCCCTCCGACTGGAGTTGATTGGTCCCGGCGGGACTCTCGACAGCGTTGGTGCGCAGGTCGGCTTGCGCCGCGTCGAGTTGATACAGGAACCCGACGAGTGGGGCACGTCCTTCACGTTTCGGATCAACGGGCGCGACCATTTTGTCCGGGGCGCGAACTGGATCCCGGCTCATTCCTTTCCCTCGACGGTGTCGGAGGCGACGCTCCGGCCCGTGCTCCAGGCCGCCAGAGACGCCGGCCTGACGATGTTGCGTGTGTGGGGCGGAGGCCTGTACGAGAGCGAGGACTTCTACCGGCTGTGCGATGAGATGGGGATCCTCGTGTGGCAGGACTTCCCCTATGCCTGTGCCTACTATCCCGACGATGCGGCGACGCGAGTACAGGCGTATGACGAGGCAGTTCGCGCCGTTCGGCGTATTCGGCATCACCCCTCGATCGCCCTCTGGTGCGGGAACAATGAAAATCATCAGGTCTGGCACGACCGTTGGGAAGGACTCGAGCCGGATCACTTTCTCGGCGAGGCCCTCTACCACGAGGTGCTACCAGCCGCGGTGGCGGCGGAAGACCCGACAACCCCGTACTGGCCGGGATCGCCATGGGGTGGGAGCGATCCCAACTCTCCGGCGGAAGGCGACCGGCACAACTGGAGCGTCTGGCACGCTCAGGCCGGATCCGACGGGGACTGGCCGGCTTACCGCGAGGATACCGCCCGGTTCTGCTCGGAGTTCGGGTTTGCCTCGTCGTGCGGCTGGGACGCCTGGGACACCTGTCTGGCGCCCGAGGATAGAAATGCGGACTCGGCGGCAGTACGCTGGCACGACAAGACGCTGAAGCCGTACGACGTGTACCTGAATTACATCCAGCGCCACTTCCCGGATGTGCACTCGCTGGACGATCTGATCTACTACAGCCAACTCAACCAGGCGGAGGCGATACGCTGCGCGGTGGAGCACTATCGGCGCCTGCGGGGCCGGAACTGGGGCACACTGATCTGGCAATTGAATGACTGCTGGCCGGTCCAGTCCTGGTCGCTCATCGATGCGGCCGGCGACCGGAAAGCAGCGTACTACGCAGCGAAGCGCTTCTACCGTCCCCAATTGCTGTCCGTGGCACCGGAAGCCGAGGGGCTGGCGGTCCATTTCACCAATGACACGGCAGACGACGTCGCCGGCACGCTGGACATCCAGACACGAACGTTTACAGGAGATCTGGTGGACCGCAGGGAGATTGCGGTGCGGGTTTCCGGGGAGTCCACAGCGCGGCTGGCCGGGGTTCCCGACATGAGCGGACCGAATCGGTTCCTGGTCGCGCAGCTGCGCGACACCCGGGCGATCCACCTGTACGGAGAGCCATGTGACCTCGCCGCGCCCCAGGAGCGATCACTGTCGATCGAGGTAGAGCCGCAGGCGGTGGGAAGCGTGATCCGGGTGCGTGCCGCCGCCTTCACGCCGTACCTGTATTTGACGGCTCGCGGGCTGGGTTCTCCGGCATGGTCGGATAACGCCTTCCATCTTCTCCCGGGCGAGGAAAAGTCCGTGCAGGTGTCCGGTATTGAGCCGGCAGATCTGCGGAGCGCGCTGCGAGTCCGGACGCTATGGGATGCGGACGTTCCTTACCGTTCGATGGGCGCCTCGACCAGATTGCCCCACTCTGTCCAGGAACCGTCGTAGTTCTTCACCTCGGGATAGCCGAGCAGGTACTTCAGGACGAACCAGGTGTGCGACGAACGCTCCCCGATCCGGCAGTAGGAGATGACTTCCTCCTGCGGGGAGATCTGATTCTGGGCCTCGTAGATCTGCTTCAACTCGTCGGCGGACCGGAACGTTCCGTTGTCCGGATTGGCGGCCGTTGCCCAGGGAATGTTCTTCGCGCCCGGAATGTGCCCGCCGCGCTGGGCTCCTTCCTGCGGGTAATCCACCATGTGCAGTAGCTCGCCCTTATACTCGGCGGGACTCCGCACGTCGATCAGCGGCTTCCTGGCTTCCATCTGCTGCCGCACCTGATCTCGGAAAGCCCGGATGGACTCATCGCGTTCCGGCGCGTGATACTCGGCACGCGGGTAGCTCGGAACATCGCGTGACCATGGGCGCTGTTCCTGCTCCCACTTCACACGTCCGCCGTCCATTACACGCACATCGCGGTGACCGTACATCTTGAACAGCCAGAATGTGTACGTCGCGTACCAGTTGTTGCGGTCGCCGTACAGCACCACCGTCGTGTCGTTGCCGATGCCTTTCTCGCTCATCAGGCGTTCAAAACCCTCGCGCGAGACAAAGTCACGCTCGATGGGGTCCTGCAAATCGGTATGCCAGTCGAGTTTGACGGCACCCGGGATGTGGCCGATCTCATACAGGAGCACGTCTTCGTCGGCTTCCACAATCCGCACGTTGGGATCATTCAGGTGGTCAGCCACCCACTGGGTATCAACCAATACCTCCGGGTGAGCGTAGCCCTGCACGCGCTCTTCAAACGTGGTCATCGGTCTCTCCTTCCGCAACAAAAAACCGGCCGTTTGACGGCCGGCTCTGGGTCCGCTAGTCCGATTCTATGGACATTGGAGCGGCCCGCACCGGCCGGCAGTACAGCAACACGCGGCAGGGCCCGACATCGTTGTCACAGATCAGTATGCCATGGGGTCAGAGCCGTGCTTCAGGCGTACAGAAGCACCGGTTCTCGCGCCTGGCGAAAGTGGTCCTCATCGGCGTGCCATTCGCCGGCGATCTCCTCGGCCGGTTTCCCCCTTTCCAGCGCCTCTCGCCACCGTGACGTCCCGGCCAGCGCGTCGAACTGCGCATTGAATCGAAACTCGGGGAACGCTCGGAATGCGGCGACCAGCGCCAGGCCAGCAAGGACGGGGCGCGCCGCGTCGGGGTCAGTCATCTCCAGATGGACTCCGCTGCAGCGCTCACCGGCCCATTTGCCGGACTCGGGGACGAAGTCAACCGGAGCGATGGTGATCCCTGCCATGGCCTCCCGGCCGCGCAGGGTCGCGGCGACGGCAGCACCGTCGACAAAGGGGGCACCGACCAGGGCAAACGGATCGTCCGTCCCACGTCCCTCCGCGACATTGGTGCCTTCGATCAAGCAGGTACCGGGATAGAGGGCGATCGCTGCCGGAGAGCGGAGCGCGGGTGACGGCGCCACGAAGGGCAAACCGGTATCCGCGAACGCCATGCGGCGATTCCAGCCGGCGAGCGCCACGATCTCCAGCTCAACGTCAATCTCAAACACCTCCCGGTTCCATCTCTCCAGTTCCCCGATGGTCAAGCCGTGCCGAACCGGCACCGGTGAGCTGCAGACCGCGGAATCGAGCTCCGGCAAGTCGCCCTCGATGGAGATGCCGTTCAGGGGGTTCGGCCGGTCGAGTACGACCACAGGCAGATCGTGTTGCTCGGCCAGGCGCATCGTCTCGCGGATCGTCCATGGGTACGTGTAGTACCGGGCCCCGACGCACGGCAGGTCGGCGACGATGAGATCAATCGACGCCAGGGCTGTGTCCACCGGTTCCGTGTCGGCACCGTAGAGGCTCAGGACAGGCGTGCCGTCGAGCGCGCCATGTTCGACCGCTTCACCTGCTGCCGCGGCTGTAGTCAGGCCGTGCTCCGGAGAGAGAAAGAGGGTGACATCGTACCCGGCGCGGCGCAGCGCAACACCCGTCCAATCACCGGCCGAGGTACGCGCCGCGTGGTTGGTGAGAAGCGCAATGCGGGCCTGGCGGTCCAGTCCGGCCTCGGCGTTCACCACCCGATCGACGCCCAGCCTGACCTGAGCCGTGTCCCGTCCTGCACGCACTGATGTCCACCCCCGGCCATACCATACACTGCACTCGGTCGATGCGGCGCCCCACATCCAGCCAAGGGACGGATTATCATGGTTCTCTTTGCCCGCGCCGCTCTGCGTCTGGTCGTCATTGACGCCCGGCCCCTACTCATTTACCGTGACTTTCGTCTGCTGTGGACGGCCCGTCTGGTGACGGGCATCGGCTCACAGATCACGTATGTGGCGCTCTGGTACCAGATCTACCAGATCACGCGGTCGCCGCTTGCCGTCGGCCTGGTCGGCCTGGTTCAAGTGGTGCCGATTCTCTTACTCGCCCTGATCGGAGGATCGCTGGCCGACCTCCTGGACCGGCGAAGGGTGGTTCTGTTCACGGAGGCTGCGCTTGCTGCCGTGTCAATCCTCTTGCTGGCGAATGCCGGTTTCGCCGCACCACAGGTCTGGATCCTCTATGTCGCCGCTGCACTCGGAGCCGGACTGGAGACGGTGCAGCGCCCGTCGCTCGATGCCCTGATTCCGCGCCTCGTCGATCCTGCCGATCTCGTGCCGGCGGCGGCGATCTCCTCCCTCCAGCAAACCGTCGGCGTCGTCGCCGCGCCCGCCCTGGGCGGTATCCTGATCGCAACCGTCGGGCTTCCCGTCACCTACGGCGTCGACGTCGCCACATTTCTCATCTCACTGGGACTGATCTGGTTCATGCGCGCGGTTCCGGCGGCCCGGGTCGAGGCCGCCTCGCTCTCCCACCTCACAGCGGGACTCCGCTACGCACTGTCGCGGCGCGATCTCCTCGGGACCTATCTTGTCGACATGGCGGCGATGATCTTCGGCATGCCCGAGGCGCTTTTCCCGGCTCTGGCCGTGCATCTGGGTGGAGCGCGCAGTCTTGGTTTCCTCTTCTCGGCACCGGCCGCGGGAGCGCTGCTTGCCGCCGGTACCAGCGGCTGGACGCGCCGCGTCAGCCGGCAGGGCACGGCCATCGCGGTGGCGGCCTCCGTCTGGGGGCTCGCCATGGTGGGGCTCGGCTTCAGCCCGTCGCTGCTGCCGGCACTCGCCTGCCTTGCCCTGGCGGGAGGCGCCGACGAGATCAGCGCGCTGTTTCGCTCTGCCGTGTGGAACCGCACCATTCCGGACGACGTACGCGGGCGCGTCGCCGGTGTTGAGTTGATCAGCTACGCCAGCGGGCCCGCGCTCGGCAATCTGGAGTCCGGTGTCGTCGCGTCGCTCTTCAGCGTGCGGGTCTCCATCATCTCCGGCGGTGTCCTCTGCGTCGCCGGTGTGGCCGCCGTCCTCGCCGCTCTTCCGGCGATCCTGTCAATTCGATTGCCCACGGCGCGACCGCCCGAATGACAGTGCCGGGTTGGTCTTCAAGAGGGCGCATCCAACTCGCGACGAGCCGTCAGGCGCTCGTCCCCGTGAACCGGGAGGGAGACATGAGTCGGGTGCACGGTCTACTGCACGACTCCGAGCAGGTCATCGGCCACCCGATCGAGCTCGACGTCCTAAGCACCAGCATGACCCACCGGCTCGGCTGACTCTCATGCCGGCATCGGCTGGCTCGATCGGCACAGGCAGTCGTCAGGTCAATTGGCCCGTTAGTGGCGCGGGATATGAACTCCGGACAGGGGAGGAAGACGCGGCCACGCAGGCCCGCTACCTGTCCGGGCCGTGGGCGAGGGGATCGCCGGCTCCGGCGTCGGTGTCGGTGAGACTGCCGGGGTCACCGTGGGGACGAGCGTCGGCAGAGGCGTGGGGGTCGGATGGGGCGACAGAACATCCTGCACTCTCAGGGTGCCGTCGCCCAGATACCCCACATGAGCCGTGATGCCCATGACCCCGCTCTGGCCGTAGCCCTTCGCGGCGAGGTGCGCGATGGAATCCGCCACCGAACTTCCAGAGGTAAAGGCCGCCGTGAAGCGCTCACCGGCCGCGACTTCATCCGGAGACATGGCATCAGCGTCCCATGAAACCATGGTGCTCACGCCGTGCGACTGCAGTGCGTTCCAGAGGAGAGGAGCGTGCAGCAGGCTGCAGCCGTCGAAGAACACCATGGAGTCAGGGGGGAACTGGGCCGAGTGCCAGGCGAAGAATTCGGAGACCACACCGAAGTAGTTCGTCGTGCTGCCGGCAACACCCGTCACGATAACGCTCTTGTCCTGGTAGTAGGGCTTGACCGCCGGATCGGGATTAGCGACCTCGCCGGTGGCGATCAGCCCTTCACCGTACTGATTGACGCCGGAATGCGTGAGCATATAGACGAGGTTGTACTGCGAGAGCGACAGCATTGTCTGGACGGTGACCTGCTGATCGGTCAGGGTCTCCACGCTGAAGCCGGCGGCACGGAGGGCGGCTGCCTCGTTCGGACCCTCGGCGTCGGGGAGAGCGAGTTCCGCGTGAAACGGCTCCAGTACGATTGCCTTCGCGCCGGTGCCGGCGTGAGAGCGCGCCAGTGTCCGAAGAGCCGGGACGAGCGTCGCCCGCCGTGATAATCGCGGGAGAATGGCCGCCGGCACGCCGTCCGGCAGCACCAGGGTCAGCGTCTTGCCGTCGCGGCCCACCGCGGCGGACGTGACCGCGTGATCACGTCGCAGCAGCCGGGCGACTGACTGAGGACTGTGATGCGCCATGAGAAGCGCCGCACGATGCAGCACGCTCGCGTCGGCGGACGTGAACCACGGCACCGGGCTTCCATGTGCCGGAGCCAGCGGCAGGAGCAGGATTAGGAAGACAATGACGCGAACCATCGGGTTATGCGCATAGTAGCGCACGTGGCCCTCATCTTGCGCGGCGCCGAGATGAGGAGGTGCCGGTCGTGCCCGACACAGACCCCGTGCGTGTGGCGGCGCTCGCCGATATCCACGCTCGGGAAGGAAATGAGCGCGAGATACGCGACCTCTTCGGGCAGATCGGTACCGAGGCGGACGTTCTGGTGCTGGCGGGAGACCTGACCGGGCGCGGCCAGGCGGCCGAGGCCGAGATTCTCGCCGACATCATCCGCTCGCAGCGCTTACCCGTGGTCGGCGTGCTGGGAAACCACGATTACGAGTCGGATCAGGTCGATCAAGTGAAAACCGTCCTGTGCGATGCCGGAATGCATCTCCTTGACGATGAGCCCCACGAGATCCACGGAGTCGGATTTGCCGGCGTCAAAGGCTTTTACGGCGGCTTCGGTTCCCACGTGCTTGCCCCATTCGGCGAGCCGCTCGTCAAGCGGTTCGTGCACGAAACCATCGACGAAGGACTTCGGCTGGAGAGCGGCCTTCATCGCTTGCGTTCCGCTCACCGCGTTGCCGTTCTGCACTACGCGCCGATTCGCGAGACGGTGGTCGGCGAGCCGGAAGAGATCTTCCCCTTTCTCGGCTCATCACGCCTTGAAGAGCCGATCGACCGCTTTGAGGCGACCGTGGCCGTGCACGGACATGCCCACCATGGGGCGCCCGAGGGACGGACGGCGCACGGTGTACCGGTCTACAACGTCGCCTATCCCCTTCTCCAGACGCTGACGCCCGAGCGCCCGTACCGGATTCTGACCCTGTCGGCACCTGACGTCGCTATCAAGCCGGAATCGGAGCAGAGCCGCCGCACTGCCTGACAGGTGACCTTCGGCCCCGTGATTTGGTGACGTTGGTCCATGGGCGGGAACCTTCCTCACGTGGTGTAATCCGGACATCAATTTTCCGCACACCAACGTTCGCTCCAGGGGAGGTCAATGAGTACCGGCATGATAGAGTTCGCGATCGCGCAGCGCATGAAGCTGCAGGAGCTAGTTCAGGCCCTGCTGGCCCGCGAAGAGGGGCAGGACATGATTGAGTACGCGCTGCTGGCAGCGCTCATCTCGATCGTGGCCATTGCCATCATCATCCTGATTGGTCCGTATCTGAAGGACATCTTCCAGGACGTGGTCAACGGATTGGCCAGCGCGTAGCCAGACCCTGGGGAAGGGCTCTGGGAGGGGCGCCGCAAGGCGCCCCTCACGCGTTTAATAGCCTCCGCTCCGCCCCTACAATGGCCGCATGAGGACGCTCCTGGCCGGTGCGGTAGTGGTGACCTGCGATGCCTCGCACACGATTCACATTCCCGGCGATGTGCTGATCGATGGCGATCGCATCGCGTACGTCGGTCCGTCGTACAGCGGTCCGTATGATCGCCGCATCGACGCGGGCGGATGTCTCGTCATGCCGGGCTTGATCAACGCCCACACGCACTCCCCCATGACCCTTTTCCGCAGCCTGGCGGACGATGTGGATCTCCAAGTGTTTCTCGAGGAGCGCGTGTGGCCCCGCGAGGTCGTGCTCACACCGGAGGACGTGTATGCGGGGGCCGCGCTGGCCGCGGTTGAGATGCTGAAATCGGGCGTCACGACGTACGCCGACATGTACTTCTGGGAGGAACAGCTGGCGCAGGCCGCGCTCGACGTCGGGATCCGGTCGCTCCAGACGCCGGGAATCCTCGAATCACCGGCGTGGGAGGCGATTCTCGGGACCTGGGAGCGGCGGCTTGACCGCGTCCTCAGCTTCTGCCGCGATTGGGAGGGCCGCGGTGGACTGATTCATACCGGAGTTGGCCCGCATGCTCCCTATACCCTGCCGCTCGAGGCCCTCCGCGAGATCGCCGGGGAAGCACACCGCCGGGGTCTGCTCGTTCATATCCACCTTGTCGAGACGCAGCGCGAGCAACGGGAGTTCAACGCGCGGGGACAGGGGAGCACGGCACAGATTCTCGAAGGGATCGGCTTCTTTGACGGGCCGGTGCTGGCCGCGCACAGCGTCTGGATCGACGACGGCGACGAGCTGATCTATGCCAGGCACGGCGTGGCTGTTGCCCATTGCCCCCAGAGCAACGCGAAACTCGGCTCCGGCATCGCTCCCCTTGCCCGTCTGCTGGCCCGCGAAGTCGTCGTGGGACTGGGCACCGACGGGGCGGCCACCAACAACAATCTCGACCTGTGGGAAGAGATTCGTCTCGCCCCTCTCCTGGCCAAAGTCTCCGCGCTCGATCCCAAGCCGGTGCCGGCCGGGCAGGCACTGGCCATGGCAACGCGGCAGGGCGCGGCCGCCCTCCGGCTACCGGCCGTCGGCACCCTCGAAGAGGGGAAGAAGGCGGACGTCATCCTGCTGAATCTGGACGAAACTATAGTGCCGATCTTCACGCCGTCGACGTACATCGATCACCTCGTGTATTCCGGCGGCCGCCACCTGGTCGATTCTGTCTGGGTCAATGGCCGGCACGTGGTGGATGGCGGACACGTCCGCACCGTGGACGAAGAGGCAGTGCGCGCCGCCGCTCAGCGGGCGGCACTGGCGGTGTCGCGCCGGATAGAGGGCGTGGGTGTCTGACTGGGACGCGGCTCGTGCTGCCGCTGCCCGGATCGAGCGAGCCACCAGTCTCCGTCCGGAGATCGCCGTGGTGCTGGGCTCGGGTTTGGGTGCCCTCGCCGACGACCTGCAGGATGGCGTCACGATCCCCTATCACGACATCCCTCACTTCCCGGTGTCCACCGCTCCAACCCACCGCGGCATGCTGGCGATCGGGCGGATGGCCGGACGGCCGGTGGCCATGATGGTCGGGCGCGTCCACCTCTACGAGGGATACTCCGCGCACCACGTGGCGTTTCCGGTTCGCGCCCTCCGCGCCCTCGGCATCCGCTATCTCGTGCTGACCAACGCCGCCGGCGGGATCAATCCCCACCTCACGCCGGGCACGCTGATGCTCATTGCCGATCACATCAACATGACAGGCCACAATCCGCTTGTCGGGCCAAATGACGATCGGCTGGGGCCTCGCTTCCCGGATATGACAGAGGTATACGACCGGGCATTGCGGGATCTTGCGCGGCAGGTGGCGCGCGTCCTGGGCGTCACTCTTGTGGAGGGCGTCTACCTCGGATTAGGGGGGCCATCGTTTGAGACGCCGGCGGAGATTCGCATGGCACGCACACTGGGTGCGGATGCCGTGGGCATGTCGACAGTGATCGAGGCGATCGCGGCGCGCCACGCCGGACTTCGTCTGCTCGGTCTTTCCGTGATCACGAATCTGGCCGCCGGTCTGGGCGAAGCCGTCCTGAGCGAGGCAGAGGTGGTCGAGACTGCCGCACGCGTGCGCGGCAACTTTACCAGTCTGATCGAGGGAATCGTCCGGGGCATTGATACGGCGTAAGGGCGGGCTCGGCGCCCCGGCGCGCACCATTTCGTGGATGAAGACGTGGATCAGCGGGGACTTTCGGGGGAGGATCGGAAGTTTTTCGGTGATGCCTCCGCTGGACGGCATGCGCGCGGCAGGATGTGACTTGACATAAGAAGACTTCCAGTGGATGATGGCAGTAACGCGTCTTGAACATGCGCCCGTCAGGCGGGATAGTGAGCCTGTGGCTCGGGGAATGAGTGCGATGGCGACGGCCGTCCAGATTGTGGTGATTCTCAGTATCCCGACAGTGATCGCCCTGGCGGCCATCCTCGTCGCTTTCATAGCCGGCCGCGGTGAAGATGATTCCGCGGAGGGATGAGGGTGCAACTGAACACCGGTCCAACTAGGCGCGGCCCGCTGCGAAGAGCAGCGTGGGTTCTGGCGCCGTACCTCGTCATCTGGGGGTTGGCGGGAGGCGTGGTCGCCGCCTCACCACATGGGAGTGTCTGCACCGACGTGTGTGCCGTCTACGTCGGAT
This sequence comes from Pseudomonadota bacterium, assembly GCA_021324655.1. Classification (GTDB taxonomy): domain Bacteria; phylum Chloroflexota; class UBA5177; order UBA5177; family UBA5177; genus JAJPIP01. The sequence goes on along the minus strand of JAJPIP010000067.1, from coordinate 30,512 downwards.
CCTTGACGTACACAGCGGGTGCTGTTGCCCTGCTGCTCAGCGCCGCGGTGACCGCTGTCGAACTGGCTCTCGTGGCGCATGAGGCGGCGACCCCCGACTGTTGACCGATCGGGCACGTGTTAGTACACTTAGGAGCTTGGGGATGTCAGGTTTCGACAGGGGGTCTTGAGCGATCATTGCGAGCCGAGGTGCCAGTGGATGTCTCGTAAAACAACTGGCAATGGCAATAACTGCCGACAACAACTACGCAATCGCCGCCTAATTAGGTGACGACGCCTCTCCGGTCTCTCGCCGGCGGATCGGAGTAGGTGCCATTAAGCCGGATGTGCGGATCGTCCGAGCGCTCATAGGGCGACCCTAAGATCAATGAGCTGGCCGCGAGCGAGACCTTGTTGGTGAGGGCTCCCGCGGTGAGATCAAAGCACCGACTATGCCCGTAGACGTGATCGTGTTTAGCCTTCTGGACGGGGCGTTCGATTCGCCCCCATCTCCACCAGAGACAAACCGGCGGTTTATCCGCCGGTTTTCCCTTTAAAGCGGGGATTGGCCGCCCCTACCACGGCCTCGAGTCCGCCTTCCTTGTCGAGCCAGCGGCGTAGGCCGGATGTCACGTGGCGCCAGGCGGTGGGATCCAGGAGAAGTGCCGTGCCCATCTGCACGGCGCACGCGCCGGCCAGAATGTACTCCGCGGCGTCCTGCCAGGTGAGAATGCCGCCGATACCGATGACAGGGATTCGGACCGTTGCCGCAACTTCCGCCACGAGCGCCAGTGCCAGCGGTTTGACGGCAGGGCCGGACAAACCACCCCGGCCCGGGGCGAGAAGCGGGCGGCGAGATTGCTGATCGATGGCGGTGCCGTACACCGTATTGATGAGGCTGACGGCGTCGGCGCCCGCGGTTTCCACGGCCCGGGCAATGGTGCGAATGTCGGTGACATTCGGCGAGAGCTTGACGATGAGGGGAAGCTGAGTGACATCCCGGACGGCGCGTGTCACCTCCGCCGCCGCCGCCGCATCGATGCCGAAGGCGATCCCGCCGGCTTTCACATTCGGACACGAGACATTGAGTTCTATCCCGGCAACGCCCGGACAGCCGGCGAGACGCGCCGCAATGTGGGTGTACTCGGCGACGTCGCTGCCACTGACGTTGACGATGACAGGGACATCCCAGGAGGCCCAGATGGGGGCCTTTTCCGCTATCACGGCCTCGATCCCGATGTTGGCGAGGCCGATCGCGTTGAGCATGCCGGCCGGGGTTTCCGCCAGTCGCAGCGGCTCATTTCCGATGCGCGGCTCGCGCGTCGTGCCCTTGCAGATGACCGCGCCCAGGCCCGCCAGAGACATGCGCTCCGCGAACTCCGTCCCGTACCCGAAGACGCCCGATGCGGTCATAACCGGTCCGGGGAGACACAGGGAGCGGACGGCAATCATCCGGTTATTTTGTCACAGGACAGGGGTATAATCATCAACCATCCGCATAGGGTTTCCGGATGAAGGAGAGGAGTATCGCCATGCGAGTTGCAGTCCTTGCCGACACGCACTGGAAGGGAGAGGATTCCGTTCCGCAGCAGGTGCTGGATCTGATCGACGATGTGGATGTCGTTATCCATGCCGGTGATCTGAAGTGTGAGCACGTGCTGGATGATCTCGGCAAGGGAAATAAGACGGTTCTCGCTATTCGTGGTAACAACTTTGAGCACGATCTGGCGGCCTTGCCGGAATGCCGGGTCGAGAATCTGGAGGGCTTTCGTGTCGGTATCGCGCACGATATAGGTCCTCTCAATCGCTACGCCAATCACGTCAGCAAGCCGGAAGACATTTTTGGGGAAAAGGTGGACTGCGTCATCTTTGGACAGACCCACCACCCGTTCTTCGACATTCTCCACGGGGTGCCCTTTATCAACCCGGGTAGCCCGACCGATCTCGATCATTCCGGAGCGCCGGGGACCGTCGCTCTTCTCGATATCAATGGACGGCTCAAGTCGGTGAGTTTCGTCCAGGTATGACCCGCGTCGTCGAGCTGCGCAGCGACACCTTCACCCGCCCCACGGAAGAGATGCGCCGCGCCATGTACGACGCGGAAGTCGGCGATGACGTGTGGGGCGAAGATCCCACGGTCGCGCGCTTGCAACAGCATGCCGCTGAGCTCACGGGCAAAGAGGCGGCGCTGTTCGTCACGAGCGGAACGCAGGGCAACTTGCTCGGCCTGCTCGGACACACCCGGCCCGGACAGGAAGTCATCCTGGGCGACCAGTCTCACATCTTCAACGCGGAAGCGGGAGGAGCGGCGATGGTCGGGGGGCTCCAGGTGCGGACGTTGCCCAACGACGCGCGTGGCCGGCTTGAACCGAAGGCAGTGCAATCGGCAATTCATGACGGCAGTGACGATCACTATGCCCCGACCGGGGCGCTGGCCCTGGAGAACACCCACGGCGCGTGCGGCGGGGCCGTCCTGGCTCCGGCCGACATCGCGGGGGTAGCGGACGTTGCACATCGGGCGGGGATTTCTGTCCATCTCGACGGTGCTCGTCTCTTCAATGCTGCCGTGGCCCTGCGGGTACCGGCCGCCGAGGTCGCGGAGACGGTGGACTCCGTGACGTTCTGCCTGTCCAAGGGTCTGGGCGCCCCTGTTGGATCCCTCTTGTGCGGCACGCGGGAGTTCATCTCCCGTGCCGCGCATTTCCGCAAGATGCTGGGAGGTGGCATGCGGCAGGTCGGCGTGCTGGCCGCTGCCGGGCTGGTAGCACTGCAGAATATCGATCGGCTCGAGGTGGATCATGCCAACGCGCACCGTCTCGCCGAGGGACTGGCGGCGATTCCCGGCATCGCGATCGACGTCGAGCGGGTTGAGTCCAACCTGCTGTATTTCGACATCAGCGGCACCGGAATGGAGCCGGCGGACTTTGTCTCACGTCTGTGGGCGGAGGGCGTCCATCTGGCCGGACACTCGATCGTTTTCCGGGCCGTGACCAGCTACGAGGTCGATGCTGCCGATATTGACTATGCCCTGGGAGTGATCAGCCGGACCGTCACACCGCTCAGCGTCGGCGTCTGAGGTCTATGCCCGACGCCGCGACGACGCTGCAGCGCGTCCTCCTGCTGGAGCGCCAGAAGGGATACCTCGATCGAGCGGCGGTCGGCGGGCTTGCCGATTTCGCTCGCATCCAGGCCGAACGGAGTGACCACCCGGGAGTTCGGGCGGCGGCCGGCGTGTTGATCAGGTACGGCCAGGCCGACCGGCGAGGGCGGGAGCGGGCCGTGGGTGAGGCTCTACGCGTGCTGCTCATCGGCACGGCGGCGGCCGAGCCTGTGCCACTATCGCCTCCCGTGCTCCCAGTCCAACCGAACGCACCGCCACGCGAACCGGGAGTTTCGGAGGCTGCTTCGAGCACCGAGTGTCCCGCCCCCGCACCCCGCCGCGCGGTGGACCTTGACGCGCGCATCACGACCGTCAAAGGCGTGGGGCCCGCGCTGGCACGAACCTTTGGGAGTGTGGGTGTCACGACCCTGCGCGAGCTGCTGTACTACCTCCCGCGCACGCACTACGACTACACCGACACGCGCTCGATCAGTCGAATGCGTGTTGGAGAGCCCATGACGCTGATTGGGCGCATCGAGGGTGTGCGCAACAACCGAACGGCACGTGGGCTGGTCATCACGACGGCGACGATCGCCGATGACACGGGAACGGTGGGCGTACGGTGGTTCAACCAGCCGTATATGGCGAAGCAGCTTCCGGTCGGAGCGCGGATCGCGATCACCGGGGAACCGGATCTCTACAACGGGTATGTGACCTTTCATCCGCGTGACTACGAGCTGATCGAAACCGATGCACTCACGCACGCTGCCCGTTTGGTGCCCGTCTACCCCCTCACCAAAGGGCTGACGCAGCGCCCGCTCCGGCGGCTGCTGCGCGGCGTTCTCGATGGGTACGGCCCCGGGATCCCCGATTTCCTGCCGCCGCCGGTGCGGACCGAGTTCCACCTCCCCGCACTCGGCGACGCGCTGTCCGGCTACCACTTCCCAGACGATGAGCGGGAAAAGGCGGCAGCACAGCGGCGCCTGGCGTTCGACGAGCTGCTGCTGATCCAGCTGGGGCTGATGCAGCGCAAGCGCGAGTGGCAACAGCCGCTGGCGGATGTTGCCATCCCGCGTGATGTCGAGTCCGAAGCAGAGTTTGTCCGGGTTCTCCCCTTCCGGCTGACCGGTGCGCAAGAACGGGTGATCGAGGAGATCCGTAGCGACCTGACGCGCCCCGTTCCCATGAGCCGCCTTGTGCAGGGTGACGTCGGTTCCGGCAAGACGGTGGTAGCCGCCGCGGCTCTCCTGCAAGTGGCACGAAGCGGCAAGCAAGGGATGCTGATGGCGCCAACCGAGATTCTGGCGGAGCAGCACCATCGCACGTTGCAGAGTCTGCTCGCGCCGGTAGGTGTTCACTCTGAGCTGCTGATCGGGAGTACGCCGAAGAAACGGCGGCGCGAGATCAGCGCCGGTCTGGCTGCGGGAGAGATTGCGGTGCTGGTCGGCACGCATGCGCTCATTCAGGAGGGAGTGGAGCTTCCGCGCCTTGGTCTCGCCATCACGGACGAGCAGCATCGTTTTGGCGTCGAGCAGCGAGCGGCGCTGCGGCAGAAGGGAATGCACCCGCATATCCTGGCCATGACGGCGACGCCGATTCCGCGCACGCTGGCCATGACAATCTACGGTGACCTGGATGTGAGCGCCATCGACGAGATGCCCCCGGGGCGTCAACCCGTGATCACCACCTGGAGCCGAACGGCGCGCGAAGCGTACGGGGTGGTACGGGATGAGATCGAGCGAGGACATCAGGCGTTCGTGGTGTGTCCCGTGATCGAGGAGTCGGCCGACAGCGACATGCGCTCCGTGGTCGCTGAGCATGCCGAGCTGGAAAAGAGCGTCTTTTCCGACCGGCGCGTCGGTCTGCTGCACGGCCGGATGCGTCCCGCCGAGAAAGACCGGATCTTGAATGACTTCCGTGATGGCGTGTACGACATTCTGGTGGCCACGTCAGTGGTCGAGGTGGGCATCGATATTCCCAATGCCACCGTCATGGTGATTCGGGACGCGCATCGTTTCGGCCTGGCACAATTGCACCAGTTCCGGGGGCGCGTCGGCCGCGGCGGTGACCAGTCCTTCTGTGTCCTCCTCAGCGATGCGCAAGGAGACGAGGCGCGGGAACGCCTGGAAGCGGTCACGGCGACCGAAAACGGCTTTGAGCTCGCCGAACAGGATCTACGCTTGCGGGGTCCGGGCGAGTTCTGGGGCATCCGTCAGAGCGGGTTGCCGACGCTTCGCGTGGCCACCCTCAGCGACGTGGCCACGATTGAGGCGGCCCGCCGCGCCGCGCGCATGATCCTCGACGACGGCGAAGACCTGGCCGATGACGAGTACCGGCCGCTCCGCCACGAGATGGAGCGCTTCTGGCACACCGCTGCCGACCTGAGCTGACCCGGTCTGCAACAATCCGTCAGATGCGATAGGAGGTGCGCCGTGCGACTCGTCCTGAAGTGGCTTCTCAGCGCCGTGGCTCTGATCATCGTCGCCAAGCTGGTTCCCGGCATTCATGTCACGATCATTGCCGCTCTGATCGCCGCCATCGTCATTGGGATCATCAATGCGATTCTGCGGCCCATCGTGACGATCCTGACTCTACCCCTCACCTTGATCACCTTTGGCCTGTTTGTCTTCGTCATCAACGCGCTGCTCTTCTGGCTGGCCGCGGTCATCGTGCCGCACTTCAGCGTTCACGGCTTCCTGGCTGCCCTTATTGGGTCGATCGTCTATGGACTGCTGGGCTGGGCCGTGACGTTTATCGTGGAGCGGATTGGCTGACCCGTTCCGCGGCCCGGCGCACTCCCTCCCAGGCACGCAGCACGTCCTGCTCTGTCGTCCGGATGTTGCCCACCGAGAGGCGGAGCGTATACACGCCCTGCAGCACGGTGTGGGAGAGAAAGACGTCGCCGGCCGCATTGACGTCGGCGAGAATCTCCTCGTTGAGACGATTCAAGGCATCACCGTCGAGATCCCGTGGGGCGTAGCGGAAACAGACGGTCGCGAACGGCACCGGGGCGAGCAGCTCCCAGTCATCCGTTCCCTCGACCCAGGAGGCGAACTCATGGGCGAGGCGCAGATGCTCGCGGAGTCGTCGCTCGATGCCGGTCCGGCCATAGGCGCGCAGGATGAACCACAGCTTCAGCGCGCGAAAGCGCCGCCCCAGCTGGGGACCGTAGTCCATGTAATTAATGACGTCCTCTTCCCGGCTGGTGAGATAGGCGGGAACCAGGCTGAACGCCTCCCGAACGATGTCGGCGCGGCGCGTATAGAAAGCGCTCAAGTCGATCGGTGTGAACAGCCACTTGTGCGGATTCACGACGAGTGAATCGGCGCGCTCGACGCCGGCGAGGGCCCAACGTTTCTCCGGGAGCATGGCAGGAATGCCGCCGTAGGCGGCATCGACATGGAGCCACAGGTCATGATCGGCGCAGATGTCGGCGATCGGCGCGACCGGATCGACGCTGGTGGTCGATGTCGTTCCCACCGTCGCCACCACGCAGAAGGGACGAAAGCCCGCCGCATTGTCCGCCGTGATGGCATCGCGGAGAGCAGCCGCGTCCATCCGATATCGCTCGTCGGCCGGGATCTTGCGGACGCCGGTCTGGCCGATGCCCAGCGTGATTGCCGCCTTCTCCACCGACGAATGCGCTTGCTCCGAGCAGTACAGGCATAGGGGCGGGAGGCCGGACAGTCCGGTGATCCGAACCTCCGGCAGAGCGGCCTGGCGCGCGGCGGCGACGCCGACAAGAGTTGAGATGGAGGCCGTGTCGTAAATGACGCCGACGAACTCATCCGGCAGCCCCAGGAGGCGCCGCAGCCATCCCAGAGTGACGGTCTCCAGCTCGGTCGCCGCGGGAGACGTGCGCCACAGCATGGCGTTGACGTTCAGGGCGGCGGCGAGCATCTCGCCCAGGATGCCGGGCGCCGATCCACTGATGGCGAAGTACGCGAAGAATCGCGGATGGTTCCAGTGCGTGATGCCCGGCAGGATGGACTGACGGAAGTCGTCGAGGATCGTTCCCATCGGCTCCGGATCGTCCGGTGCTTCGCCGGGCAGGGTGTCGATCAACGCGCCGGGACGGGCGCGGCTCAGGACCGGAAAGCCCTCGGGTTGGGATAGGTACTCGGCAATCCAGCGGACAACGTCCTCTCCCCAGTGCTCGAAGGCCTCGGGCGGCATGTCACCGTGACCGGTCTGCCAGGTCTCGATCTCATTTCTCACGGTTTCCCTCAGATGATGCTAGCAGGGAAAATGTTGACATTCGCGCCATCATGCCGCATAGTTGATCTCAAAATAGCGATATATTCTCGCTGCGGCCGGGACGACGGCGATGAAGGAGGTGCCGCCATGGCACATGGGGGCGAACGCGTGCAGTTGGTGACTCTGTACACTCGAGTGCTGCTCGAATTGATCGAGAACCCGCGCATCTCGCAGGAAGTGCTCGCGCGCCGGCTTGACGTGACGATGCGCACGGCGCAACGTCACCTGACGGAACTGGAGGCGGAAGACTATATTTCGGTCGATCGCACCAAGAAGCCGTTTGAATACTCCATCAATTGGGGCAAGGCGTGGCCGTACGTGCCATGGATGCGGGTCATACTGCTTCGGCCCGAACTGCGTGAGACACTCCAGACTCTCTCGGACGGTGCCCTGCGCACCCTGCAGTTCGCCTCGTCCGCCGGCGAGGACCCAGGTGCGGCCCTCCGCGCTGCCTACCCATCGACCTCGGAGGGCGCGGGGGTCGCGTAGCGCAAGGAATCACCGCCCGTGCGGGTAATCGCCGGGCGGGCCAAGGGGCACCGTCTGCTCGCCCCCAAGGGCATGGAGACGCGTCCCACCACGGACAAGGTGCGGGAGGCGATCTTTTCCATGCTTGGGACGACGCTGGGCGGAGAGACAGTCCTGGATCTGTTTGCAGGCACCGGAGCCCTCGGGATCGAGGCGCTGAGCCGCGGCGCGTCGTCGTGCGTCTTCATCGAACGGCGCGAGCCGGCGTGCCGTGCCATTCGCGCCAATCTCGCGCACACCAAGCTGGCGTCCGATGCCCGGGTTCTCTGTGCGCCGGTTGAGCGCGTCCTTCCCACCCTGAACGAACCTTTCGATCTCGTCTTTCTTGACCCGCCGTACGCGTACGCCGGTTTGGACGGTATACTGAAGATGCTTAGCGGGGCGCGCGCCGTCGGCGACGACACCACTGTTGTCTTCGAGCACAGCCCCCGTTTTGTTGTGGGCGAGCGGTACGGCCGGCTGATCCTCAGCCGGCAAAAAATATATGGCGATACCGCCGTGGCGATGTACGACGTGGAGGGAGAGGAGCAGGGATGACGGTAGCGGTGTTGCCGGCCAGCTTTGACCCGATCACCTGCGGCCACGTCGACATCGCGACTCGCGCTTCACGTGTCTTTCCCCGCCTGGTCGTCGCCGTGTACGCCATGCCGAAGAAGAACGTCCTCTTCTCGCTGGATGAGCGCCTGACCATGGTACGCGAGTCACTGGCGGGTCTGCCTCACATCGACGTTATGCCCTTCGACGGACTGTTCGTCGATTTCGCGCGCCGGATCGGCGCGTCGGTTGAAGTTCGCGGCCTGCGGGCAGTCTCCGACTTTGAGTACGAGTACCAGCACGCGGCGGCCAACCGGCAGATGCTGCCGGGGCTCGAGGTCGTCTCGCTGTTTCCCAGCACGCAATACGCCTTCTTGAGCTCAAGCATCGTCAAAGAGATCGCCGAGAACGGCGGAGACGTGTCATCTATGGTGCCGGAGCCGGTCGCGCGCCGGCTCAGAGAGCGGTTCGGCAGCGTCCAACCGGCGGTAGGAGGATGACCCTATGGATATTCTGATGCTCGTGGATCGGCTGGAGGCCGTCATCAACGGCGGCACACGCGTTCCGATGACGGACCGGGTCTTGATCGACGAGCGGGAGGCGCTCGACGTCCTGGATCTGATGCGCACCACGATCCCCGAAGAGATCAAGCAGGCACGACGGGTGAACCAGGATCAGCAGAAGATCATGGCCCAGGCACAGACGGAGGCGAACCGCGTCATCGCGCAGGCGCAAGAACGGGCCGAGCGGCTCCTGGCGCAGGATAGTATCCGGCAGGAAGCGGAAGTCCGCGCGCGCGAGATTCTCGAGCAGGCGCGCCGTGACGGCACGGAGGTCCGGGAAGGCGCCGATCAATATGCCATCGAGGTTCTGTCCCGGCTCGACGACGAACTCCGTCACATGACCGGCAGCGTCCGCAATGCCATCAGCGCGCTGTCACAGCCCGCGCCGGAGCCCGCCCAGCGCGATCAAGCCTAGCCCTTCCCCGCGGCCCCGAGGTGCCCCGTCTATGCCCGTGCAATTCAACGTCTCACAGCTTCTCCAGGATCCTTTCGGCGCCACCCGTTCCTATGACCTGACCGAGGACGCGATCGACCTCGACGACTCGGTCGCCCGTGACGTCCGGGGGCATGTCAAATTCACGCACACCAACTTCGGCATCATGGCTCAGGTTGAGGCCGATGCAGAGATGGACCTGACGTGCGCGCGCTGTCTGGAACAATTTCAAGGCGGCGAGCACGTCGCTTTCACCGAAGAGTACCGGCCCACTATTGATATCCTGACGGGGCAGCCCTCGGCCGCCGACGCGCACTCGGAGACGGTGTTCGAGATCAGCGAGAATCATATCGTTGATCTAACCGAAGCGCTTCGCCAGCACTTCCTGCTCGCGATGGAGCTGATCCCTATCTGCCGCGAGGATTGCGGCGGTCTCTGTCCGACCTGTGGCGTCAATCTCAATAACGAAACCTGTCAGTGCCCGCCCCCCGAGGTGACGAATCCCTTTGCTGTTTTGCAGGGGCTCTTGGGGGAGACAGATCGCTCGGAAACACGCTAACTAGAAAGAGGACATCATGGGAGCCCTACCGAAGAAGAAGACCAGCCACGCCAAAAAGAACTCGCGCCGCGCGCACGATAAGTTGACCGTCGGGTCGATCATCCTGTGCGCGCACTGCCGGCGGCCGCATCTCAGCCACCACGTGTGCCCCAACTGCGGGTACTATGCCGGACGCGAGGTCTTGCCTGAAGAGCCGGCCACGAGGGCGTAGCTCCGATGGAGCGACTCGGTGGGCGGATTGCCCTCGTCACCGGTGCCTCGCGCGGTATCGGACGGGGTATCGCCCGCCGGCTCGCTCTGGAGGGAGCCGCCGTCGCCGTCAACTTCCGCTCCGATCAGGAGGGAGCCGAGTTGGTCGTTCGCGAGATCACGGAGGCGGGCGGCACGGCCATCTCGGCCCAGGGTGATGTGGCCGTGGCCGAGGACGTCTCGCGGCTCGTGGACACCGTAACCAAACAACTCGGAGGGCTCCACATCCTGGTCAACAATGCAGGAGTGGCGTCGGACATGCTGACAGTGCGGCTGTCCGAGGCGGAGTGGGACCGCGTGCTCGACACCGATCTCAAAGGCGCCTTTCTGACCACGAAGGTGGCTCTGCGGCCGATGATGCGGCAGCGCTACGGCCGCATCATCAATATTGCGTCCGTCGTCGCCTTCACCGGGAATGCCGGGCAGTCCAGCTACGCGGCGGCGAAGGCCGGTCTCGTTGGACTGACCAAGAGCGTGGCACGCGAAGTCGCCACGCGCGGTATCACGGCCAATGTGGTGGCTCCGGGTCTCATTGACACCGCCATGACCGAGTCGCTCTCCGAGGAGATTCGCACCTGGATGCTGGATCAGGTCCCGATGGAGCGGGCCGGCTCGGTGGAAGATGTGGCGGCAGCTGTCGCATTCCTGGCGAGTGTGGAGGCGTCATATATCACCGGGCACGTGCTCAAAGTCGATGGCGGTATGGTGATGGTATGACCGTTTCGAAGATATTGATCGCGAACCGCGGCGAAATTGCGTTGCGCGTGATGCGGGCTGCCCGGGAGATGGGCATCCCCAGCGTGGTCGTCTATTCCGAGGCCGACCGCGCGTCGCTGCCGGTCCGGCTGGCGGACGATGCCGTCTGCATCGGGCCGGGCCCCAGCAGTAAGAGCTACCTGTCCGTCCCAAACATCATCAGTGCGGCGCTCATCACCGGCTGCGACGCAGTTCATCCCGGCTACGGCTTTCTGTCGGAAGATCGCTATTTCGCCGAGATTTGTCGGGAGTACAACCTCACCTTTATCGGCCCGTCGGTCGACGCGATCGCACGGGTCGCCAACAAGGCGGATGCGCGACGGTTCATGGAAGAGGCCGGTCTGCCGGTGCTGCCTGGAACGCCGCAGGTCACCTCCCTCGAAGAGGCGGAGGCGGCGGCGCGCCGCATCGGCTATCCCATAATTCTGAAGGCCGCCGCCGGCGGTGGGGGACGCGGCATGCACGTGGCCCGGGACGAACTCGATCTGCAGCGCGGCTTTCATCTGGCACGGGCGGAGGCACGGGCGTCGTTCGACAGCGACGAGGTGTACATCGAGCGTTATCTCGATCGCTGCCGTCATATCGAGGTGCAGGTCCTCGGGGACACGTTCGGGAATGTCATTCACCTGGCGGAGCGCGAGTGCTCGATTCAGCGCCGCCATCAGAAGTTGATCGAAGAGGCGCCTGGCTCAACCATCGACGCCGATCTGCGCCGGCGGCTGGGGGAAGCAGCCGTGCGCGGGGCAAAGGCTCTCGGCTACACCAGCGCCGGCACTCTCGAATTCCTGGCGGACGACGACGGCAATTTCTACTTCATGGAAATGAACACTCGCATTCAGGTCGAGCACGGCATCACGGAGCTGGTCACGGGCGTGGACATCGTCAAGGAGCAAATCCAGGTTGCCTCCGGACATCCCTTGTCGGTGCGCCAGGAGGACGTCGTCGTGCGCGGACACGCCATTGAGTGCCGGATCAACGCCGAGGCGGGGCCGGACTTCCGGCCGGCAACGGGAACCGTCGGTGAGTTGGTGTTGCCGGGTGGCCCCGGCGTGCGGGTCGACACGCACCTCTACCAGGGATACACCCTTCCCCCGCACTACGACTCACTTCTCGCCAAGATCATGGTCTACGGCCGTGACCGGGACGAGGCGATCGATCGCATGCATCGCGCCCTCGAGGAAACGGTTATCACTGGTGTCCCGACCACGATTCCCTACATGCGGGGGGTCATGGTGGATGAGGTCTTCCGTGCCGGAAACGTCCACACGGACTTTGTGGAAAGCGCCGGCCGGACGGCCGTCGAGGAGGTGGTCTCCGCCGCCCTCGCCGCCTCCACATAGAGGGACCGCCCATGGAAGAGCCGGTACTTCCCGCTTTCAGCTGGCCGACCCGCCCCGAGGATCAGCCGGATATCTCTCCGGTTGCCTGGCGGGACATTACGCCCGAGTGGGCGTGGGGCGGCAGCACCGGGAAGGGGGTCAAAGTCTGCATCGTGGATTCGGGGGTGGAAGCGGATCACCCGGCCCTGGAGGGTGCCGTCAAGGGCGGGGTCGTTGTCCAGCGGTCGCCGGATGGTGTGGTGGTGAGAGAGGAGCCACATGAGGATCTCTTTGGCCACGGGACCGCCTGCGCCGGCATCATACATTCCCTGGCGCCCGAGGCGGAGATCTATAGTGCCCGGGTACTCGGTCAGAATCTGAAGGGCGGCGGGGATGCCCTCGTCGCGGGTGTTCGCTGGGCGGTGGAAAACGGCATGGATGTCATCAACCTGAGCCTCAGCACGCGCAAGTATGAACATGTCGTCGCCCTGCACGATCTCGCGGATGAGGCGTATTTCCGGGGAACGGTGATTGTCGCCGCGGCGAACAATATGCCGGTGAATAGCTACCCGTGGCTCTTCGCCTCGGTCATCTCGGTGGCGAGTCACGCCGAGCCCGATCCGTACACCTTCTATTACAACCCCAACCCGCCGGTCGAGTTCACCGCTCCAGGCGTCGACCTCGAGCTGGCCTGGGCCGGCAAAACGACGTCCGTGGGAACGGGCAATAGCTACGCCACGCCGCACATCGTCGGGATCGCGGCTCTGATCCAGGGCAAGCACCGCCTTGCCCCATTTCACCTCAAGACGGTTCTGTATTACACCTCGAAGAACGTGCGCGAGGCGTTGGGAGGTCGTCCGTGACAGAAGATTTGCAGCGCGAATTGGTGGCAGCGCGGGCGACGGTGGCCGACCAGGCAGTCGAGATCCGGCAGCTACGTGAGGAGCTCGCCGGGGCGAACGGGGCGGCGCCGTTGCGTGACCTCTTACAGCTCTCGACCGTTGCGGGGGAAACAATCGGAAGCTCGTCCTACCGGGCTCTCCTGCTCGGTATTATCGAAGCCGCATGTCGCCTCTTTGATGCCGCCGCCGCTTCGGTGCTGATCCTCGATCACGAAACGAACGAGCTTGTCTTCGTCGCCGCGACCGATAAGTCGGTGCTCGGCCTGCGCTTTCCCTCCCATCAGGGAATCGCCGGTTGGGTGGCGATGACGGGCGAGCCGATCGCGGTCTCCGACGTCCGGCGTGACCCCCGCTTCGCCTCGGGATTCGCCCAGTCCACCGGCTACGTGCCGCGGTCGATCATGGCTGCCCCTCTGCTGCTTGGCGACGACGTCGAGGGGGTCATCGAGGTGCTGGACAAAAACGACAACACATCATTCGGCCTGGATGACATGGAGATGCTCGGGCTCTTCGCTCATCCGATCGCGATTGCCGTCGGACAGGCCCAGATGGTGACCAATGTGGGGCGGATGCTGCTGGACACGCTGGCCGAGGTCGCGGAGGGGCGCGGCGACACCGGACTCGCGGGCCTGATCGGACGAGCTCTCGCCGGCGATGCCGAGCCGTCCGAGCAGACGCTGGCGCTGGCGCGGCTGGTGCATACGATCGGCCGGAGGGGTGAGCGGGCACGTCGCCTCGCGCTCGATATTCTGGAGAGCGTCGCGCGCAATACCTAGCACCGGAGTGCGGCCCGGCTGTGGCATGATCGTTGCATCCCGCCGCTAGGCATATGAATGCGGCCGGCGAGAGCGTGAGTGATCGGATGGCAGGCGTCGCACGCCGGCTGGGAGCCATCCAGGTCGCCCCCCGCCTCAGTCTGTTCGAACTGGCGAGGCAGGTCTTCCGTGAGTCCTTCGAGGACCATATCGACGCGTATGCCGGCAATATCACGTACAACGCGTTCCTCTCCATCTTTCCCTTTCTGCTTTTTCTTCTCTCGTTGCTCAGGCTGGTGCGCTCGACGTCGCAGATCTCGGCCCTGGTCTCGACGGCGGTGCGAGCCTTACCGGTCTCTGCCGCCGCCACCGTGCACCGCATCCTGCAGGTCGTCATTGCTCTCCTTCCCCACAACGTCTTCTTCAGTGTGTTGCTGGCGTGCGGATCGCTGTGGGCGGTGTCTGCTGCCTCGCGGGCGGTGATGGAGGCGATGTCGGTGATGGACGAGGTAAAGGATGAGCGCTCGCTGCCGATCCAGGTTGCCGTCTCAATGATGCTGTCGCTGGCCACAGCGCTTCTCTGGCTGGGCGCGCTGATTTTGATCGTGGCGGGGGCAGATATTGCCGCGGTCGTTGCCGTCGCCTTCGGGCGCAGCGCCGTGATCGGTCCGGCAGTCACCATCCTCCAGTGGTTGGTCTTGCTCACCTTTACGTGGCTGGCATTTGCCCTGACCTACAAGTACGCGCCCGCGCGGCGGCAACCAGCGCGCGCGCTTGCGCCCGGCGCGACCATCGCCTCCGCCGCCTGGCTGATCTTTTCCGCGGTCTTCGCCTTTGTGCTGAACCACTTCGGGCGTTTCCTGGTAAGCCCGCTCTACGGCTGGTTCACCGGCCTGATCGTGCTTCTGATCTATCTGTATTGGTCGTCCTACATCGTGCTCGTCGGCGCCGAGATCAACCGCGTCCTGGCCCGTCGCCGCACGCGGGCGTCGTAACGATCCCGGCCCTCGTCGTGACGGCTCCGGCCGGCCGCCTGCCTGGTCCTACGTGCGCCCGCCCTGACGGTCTCGCGCTGGGCGAGGTGGCACACCACGCCTCGGCGCTCCGTGGTGCCGCCCGACCTGCCGGGCGCGACCGCCGTGCGCTATCCGTTGACCAACGGCATCACGAGCCACCCGGTTGCAGAATCGTTGTCCGTCCCGCCTGCGATGCCAGGCGTGAGGCGGCGATCTCCAGCAGCGAATCGCGGAACGTCGATTCCTGCTCGCGCAGCTGATCAAAGTCCTCGCGGCTGAGGCCCCAGACGACGAGAGGGGTAACGGCGCGGACGGTCGCGGTGCGCGGGACACGGTGGAGGAGGGCAATCTCGCCGAAGAAATCGCCGGGCTGGAGGGTGCGCTCCACGTGTCCGTCCACCTCCGCTTCCGCCTGGCCGTCCGCGATGGTATAGAACATGTCCCCCTCGGCTCCCTGCCGGATCACGGTCGCTCCGGCTGGGTACTCCGCCCGGATCATGCGCCGTACGGCCCACTCCCGCATCGCCGGGGGAACGTGAGAGAAGGCCGGGACCTGGGCCAGGGTGGCCGCGCGCGGCTTACCCCGGCTCTCGGCGCGGAGATACCACCAGCCGCCGGCGCCCCCGGCGAGAATTAAGGCGCCCAGCCCGGCAAGCGCATAACCGACGCCGACGACCAGCAGCAGGAACCCACTCACCAGGTTGCCGATCAGCATGATGGTGGTCAGGAAGGAGTCGAGAGTTCCGAAGGCGTGGGCGATCAGCTGTTCGGGGACGGCCTGCTGAATGAGCGTTTCATACACAGTCAGCTCCACCGCCTCGAAGAGACCCGCCAGCAGGATGAAGAAGAGGGCGAGAAGTGGTATGGTCGCGAGCCCGAAGAGCACGTAGACCACCCCGAGTGCGCCGACACTCAAGGCGAGCAGCAACGGGAGCCGGACGGTGGTTCCGATCAGAGCGGCCGCGAAGCCCCCGATGAGCTCGCCGATGCCGAGGGCGCCGTAGAGGTAGCCAACGCCGTTCCCGCCGAGATGGAGAACCTGCTCCGACATCGGAATGAACCAGACGACGGCGGCGCCGGACGCAAATTCGGGCAGAATCATGACGGCCACCGCGAACAGGAGGAGCGGGCGGCCGCGCAGGAGGCGCACTCCGGCGAGCACGCCGGTGCCGATTTCTTCTTCCTCGTCCTTCGTCGCTGCCGCGCTCTTTCCCGACGGCGTGCCGGCGGCTCGTGGCCTGATCACGGCGAGTGAAGCCGCGGAGATGAGGAAGCTAACGGCGTCCAGAACGAGGAGGGTGGTGAAGCCCAGCGGGATGGCCAGACCACCGAAGGCGCTGCCGAGGACGATGGCGAGCGACGAGACCTGCATGACCGCCGCATTCGCCGCGATGCGCTCGTCCGGCGAGGAGACGACCGAGGGGATCAGGCCAACGCTCGACGGAGCGAAGAAGCGGCCGAGGGCAACGATCAGGAAACCGATCGGGAAGACCGCGGCCCAGGTATCGGGTCGCAGCAAAACCGCCAGGAGCGCAACGAGTAGCGCTCGCCCGACATCGGTGGAGATCATCGTCGTCCGGTACCCGAGACGCGTCGCGACGACGCCGGCAAAAGGACCGAACGTGAGGCTGGGGATCAGCCGGATGATCCAGAATAGCCCGATATAGTACGCCTGGTGCCGGCTGTACTGGTAGATCGCGACCGAGACGGCAACGGAATAGATCCAGTCGCCGCTGTTCGAGATGAGACGGCCAGTCAGCAGCGACGCCATATTGCGGTTTCGCAAGACGGCGAGGATCTCCCTCATATCTCCCCTCCGGACGCTGCAGTCATGGTACACGCGACGGGCCGCTCTTCCATTGTCATTCGGCTGTGCTACTTTTCGGCATGGACGCGGCGGTCCTGAACGCGCTGCGCGAGGTCGCCCTCTTCCGCGATCTGGACGACGGCGAGCGGATGGAACTCGCCTATGCCATGCAGCCGCGCTTCTATGCCCGGAACCAGGTCATCTTTTCCCGCGGAGTGATCGGTGACGGCCTCTACATCATTCTCGAGGGGCAGGTCGGGATCAGCCGGGAAGGACCGGACGGCGGCGAGATCATGCTGACGATGGAGCAGTCCGGAGAGTATTTCGGCGAGTTGTCGCTCTTTGACGACGAGCCACGCTCCGCGACGGCGACTGCTCTGACTCCGGCGCGCCTCCTGTTCCTATCGCGCGCGACGTTCCAGGCCTTTCTGGGGGCGCATCCCGGCGCCGTGATGGCATGCCTGCAGATGGTGGTGCGGATGTTGCGGCGGTGTACGGATCTGGTCGACGAGCTGGCGCTCCTCGACGTGCGGAGCCGGCTTACTCGGCGCCTGCTGTTTCTGGCCGATCAGGGGCATTCGGAAACGGTCCAGATTACGCAGCACCATCTGGCATCGATGGTCGGCGCGACACGCGAGAGCATCAACAAGCACCTCAACAGCCTGGTGGACGATGGCGTGATCCGGCTTGACCGCGGCAGCGTGCAAATCCTCGATCGCGATCGACTTGCGGAATATGTGCTTGATCCCGTGTGAAATGTGAACCAGTTCATAGTCAGGGAGGGGCGGACGGACGTAGAGTGGCGATGTAAGGCAAGCCCAAGCAGTAGTGATTCACCGAATTGAGGAGTATGAGATGAGCGACGAAACCACCCAGTTGCCGATCGAGGACGATGAAGTCGAAGGCCACTCCCTGCGCGACCAGGACGCGCAAAACAAGATCAAGCACGGCGAGGGCCGTGTCCGCCACGGCGGCGGATATAGCTCCGACGAGGACGACGTCGAGGGACACTCCCTGCGTAGTCAGGACACCCAGAACAAGATCCGCCACAATGAGGGTCGCGTTCGCCACGGCGGCGGGTTCAGCCCCGACGAGGACGACGACGTCGAGGGGCACTCTATTAGGTCAGGAACGGTCCAAAACGCCATTAAGGACGTGCTGCAGGAGAACAAGCTGAAGCACGGCCGCAATCCCGAGGATGAGGACGACGACGTCGAGGGACATTCCCTCAAGAACCAATAGGTACCACTACTGCAAGAGCCGCCAGGCTCGGGCGCAAGCAGATAGAGGGGTCGCGTAAGCGACCCCTCTTCTCGTCTTTATCCGGATCCCCGCTTCTTTCCCTGGCTCCAATCCTGCAGGGGCAGCGTCAGTCGGTGTCCGGCGTGGACCGTGTTATGATGCCGCGGGGAGCGATTTTGAGAGTCGACGGGGTGGGAGGACCGCGTGGTGCAGTCTAGACGGCTGGCGCGCAGCCTGGCTTTCCAGACCCTCTTTGAGCTGGATTCACGTCCGGATCGCTCCCTGGACGACGCTCTCGAGGATCGCCGGGAAGCACTGCGCGAGGATACCGGGCAGCGCTTGCCGCCGGCCGAGGTCGAGTTCGCCCGCTCTCTGGTCCAGGGCGCCCTCCAGGACCGCCCTCGCATCGACGGCATCATCGAGCGTGCCGCTCCCGCGTTCCCGATCGATCAGATTGCCGCCACCGATCGCGCCGCGCTGGAGTTGGCGACGTATGAGATGCTTGCGCGCGACGTGCCGGTCGGCGTCGCCATCAACGAGGCGGTTGAGCTGGCCAAAACCTACGGTGGAGAGAACTCGGGGCGGTTCGTGAACGGCGTTCTGGGTACGATAGCAGAAGAGACTGAAGGATACGTCGCCCACGCGACAGAAAAGCAGGAGGAAGCCCAACTATGACTGAGGAAGGCACCGTCGAGGACCAGCTGCGCCACATCATCTCGGAGAATCTGGGCGTCGACGAGAGTGAAGTGACGCCGGAAAAGTCCTTTGAAGAGGACTTTAACGCCGATTCCCTCGACCTGGTCGAGTTGATCATGGCGCTCGAGGAGCATTTCAAGATCGAGATCCCCGAGGACCAGGCGGAAAAGATTCGCACCGTGGGCGACGCGCTGGAATACGTCCGCGAGCATCAGGGCTGAGACGGACTGATCTATAATTAACCCGCCAACGTAGTTAGGAGTTGATGGGTGTTTGCACATTGGTGGGAGCTGGCTCTGATCCTGCTTCTGGCTCTTGTCGTCTTTGGACCCAAGCGGCTGCCGGAGATCGGCAGTTCCATGGGCAGAGGCATCAAGGAGTTCAAGAAGGCCACGACAGAGTCGGAAGAGCCCACGCCCAAGTCCATCCCCGACGAGCCCGTATCGACGAGGCCGGCCGACGAGCCACGCTGAGCCGTACCCCCTTTTTCATGGTGAATCGTAACCTCGACGCCGCGGCGTCGAGGTTTGCTTTTTTGAAGGCACGTGCATGACCGTCCAGACTCCTCCCAGTCCTCAGCCGTATTCGCCCGTCGACCCGAAGAACATGACGGTCGTCGAGCACCTCGAGGAGTTGCGCCGGCGCCTGATCATTTCGATCATTGGTGTCGCCGCCGGCTCTGTCGTCGGCTGGTTTCTGGCACCAAGGGTTTTGCGCATCCTGGTGCATCCGGTGGAGCAGATTTTCCACCAGAAACTCTATGTGGACACTGTGTACGGTGCCTTCACTCTGCAGTTGAAGGTCGCGATCATTTTGGGGTTCATGATCGCGCTGCCGATCACCGTGTACCAGGTCTGGGCATTTGTTGCACCGGCGTTCGGCCCCGGCGCCAATCGCTGGGCACCCATCTGGATGTTTTCGGCGCTTGCCCTCTTCGCGGGAGGCGCCGTCACC
Organism: Pseudomonadota bacterium; assembly: GCA_021324655.1. Classification (GTDB taxonomy): domain Bacteria; phylum Chloroflexota; class UBA5177; order UBA5177; family UBA5177; genus JAJPIP01. Next base: position 10,864 of record JAJPIP010000067.1, on the reverse strand, counting down.
GGGTACTTCGTCTTCCCACTGGCGCTGCACTTCTTCGGAGGTTTCCAGGGTTCCCTGCCGGTTCAGGTGCTTCCCTTTGCCAATCAGTACATCGGCTTTATCACGCTGATTCTGGTGGTCTTTGGCCTCTCCTTTGAGTTGCCCCTCGTCCTGGTCTCTCTGAGCGCGGTCGGGGTGACGTCATCCGGCTGGCTGGCGTCGAAGCGTATCTACGCCTTCTTTGCGATCTTCGCCTTCGCCATGATCGTCACCCCCGGCGCCGACTGGATCTCCCCCCTCATCCTGGGCGCCATTCTGTACGTGCTGTTCGAAGCGAGCATTATCGTCAGTCGATTGCTCGGGAAGTAACGCCCTGTCCGTGAACGGGCCGAACCTGTTCCGGATACGGTGTCGTCACCAACTGCCGGTGGCACGGGAAGCGTGTAGCAGGACGTGATTACTGCCGAAAATAACGGGTCGGACTACGGGCAAAAAGCATGGACTGGCGCGGCTCCCAGGCGCTAAACTAGAATGTTTGTTCGTACGAGGAGAGATCGTGCCAGAGTTTCGGGTTGTCAGCGAGTTCCGGCCAACCGGTGATCAGCCGGAGGCGATCGCCGCGCTGAGCGACGGGGTCCGGACCGGCGAGAGGTTCCAGACGCTGCTCGGCGTCACCGGTTCAGGAAAGACCTTCACCATGGCCAACGTCGTGGAGCAGGTCCAGAAGCCGACGCTGGTGCTGGCTCCGAATAAGACATTGGCCGCGCAGTTGTTTGCCGAGTTCAAGGAGTTCTTCCCGGAGAACGCAGTCGAGTACTTCGTCAGCTACTACGACTACTATCAGCCGGAAGCATATATCCCGCGCAGCGACACGTATATCGAGAAGGACTCCTCGCGCAACGACGAGATCGACCGCCTCCGGCTCTCGGCGACGCGCTCGCTCTTTACACGCCCCGATGTGCTGGTGGTCGCCAGCGTCTCATGTATCTACGGTCTGGGTGACCCCGAATCGTACGGCGATGTCGTCGTCACAGTGAAACGCGGCGAAATGCGGAAGCGCGACAAGCTGCTGCGCCAGTTGACACACATGCTGTATGAGCGGAACGACATGAACTTCACGCGCGGCACGTTCCGTGTCCGCGGGGATGTTGTCGAGATCTATCCGGCGTACGAGCAGCTGGCGGTCCGTATCGAGTTTTTCGGCGACGACATCGAGAGGATCGTCGAGCTCGATCCCCTGACCGGCGAGATCCTGGCCGACCGGCTGAGCATCGATATTTACCCGGCGCGGCACTTCGTGACCGACACGGAAAAGCTGGACCGGGCGATCGACGGCATCCAGGCGGAGCTTCGCGAGAGTCTCGAGTGGCTGCGATCCCAGGGGAAACTACTTGAGGCGCAGCGGCTGGAACAGCGCACGATGTACGACATTGAGATGATGCGCGAAGCGGGTTTTTGTTCCGGCATCGAGAACTATGCCCGTCACCTGTCGGGTCGCGAGCCAGGGTCGCGTCCGTGGACGCTCCTCGACTACTTCCCCGATGACTTCCTTCTGTTCGTCGACGAATCGCATGTCGCCGTTCCTCAGGTCCAGGGCATGTATCACGGGGATCGATCGCGGAAGCAGACGCTGGTCGAGTACGGCTTCCGGCTCCCCTCGGCGCTCGACAACCGGCCGTTGACCTTCCAGGAGTTCGAGCGGCGGCTCAACCAGGTCGTGTTCGTCTCGGCCACTCCCGGGCCCTACGAGTATGAGAAGAGCAGCCGGGTCGCGGAGCAGATCATTCGCCCTACCGGGGTGCTCGATCCGACGATCGAGGTCAAGCCCCCGGAGAACCAGATCGACGACCTCCTGGCGCAGATTCAAGCGCGGGTCTCGCGGGAGCAGCGCGTGCTGGTCACCACCCTCACCAAGAAGATGGCGGAGGACCTGGCCGACTACATGCGCGAGCTGGGCATCAAGGTCCACTACCTGCACAGCGATATGGACGTGCTGGAGCGAGTGGATGTGCTGCGTGATCTCCGCCTGGGCGTGTATGACGTCGTGGTCGGCATCAACCTGCTGCGTGAGGGACTGGACCTGCCGGAAGTCAGCCTGGTGGCGATTCTGGATGCCGATAAGGAGGGATACCTCCGCTCCGAGCGCTCCCTCATTCAGACCATCGGGCGTGCTGCTCGTCACACCGACGGTCATGTTGTCATGTATGCGGACCGGGTGACGGACTCCATGCGGCGCGCGATTGAAGAGACGTACCGCCGCCGCGATATCCAGATGGCGTACAACGAGAGGCATGGCATCACGCCGGTGGCGATACGCAAGGCCATCCACGATCTGAGTGATCAGGTACGTCAGGTCGCGGAGGAGAAGGTCGACTACGACGCGGCGGAGATTCCCAAAGACGAACTGGCCCGGCTGGTCAAGGACCTGGAGGGCCAGATGAAGCAGGCAGCCAAGAATCTGGAGTTCGAGCGGGCGGCGGCGTTGCGGGATCAGATCGTGGAGATGCGGCGCCGCATGGAAGGCCAGCCGGCCCTCACCTAGGTGGCGGCCCTCCCGCGCTCCTTTTACGGCCGCCCGCCGGCGGAGGTCGCGCGCGCGCTGCTCGGCGCGATCCTGGTGCATGCCACGCCGGACGGGTTGCTGAGCGGGCGCATCGTCGAGGTGGAAGCGTATCTCGGGGAAGTCGACCCAGGCTCGCACGCCTTTCGTGGGCCGACAACGCGGAATGCCGTGATGTTCGGAGAGCCCGGCCGGCTCTACGTCTATCGCAGCTACGGCATCCACACCTGCGCCAATGTCGTCTGTGATGCCGATGGGACGGCGGGCGCGGTTCTCCTGCGCGGACTCGAGCCGTTGACGGGGCGCGACATCATGCGACGTCACCGGGAGGGACGGGAGGACATAGCGAATGGTCCCGGTCGGTTGTGTGCGGCACTGGGGATCACGCTGAAGGACAATGGGCTCGATCTGACGGGGAGCCGGATCTGGATTGAAGGGGGCGAGCGGCCGGACGCGATAGGGCAGACCACGCGTGTGGGGCTGACCAGGGGACGCGAGCTCCCGCTGCGGTTCTTCGTCCTCGGCAACCCGCATGTGTCACGGGGACGTCCGTCGTAACGCTGTCGCGTCTTCCTTCCATCGCCCCCGCGCCGACCATCTATCATCCGTCGTGACCCGATCAGTTCTCCGCTCCCTGCAAGAGCGTTACGGACCCTCCTTGCGACAGGAAATCGCCGATTGGGTAGCGCGCCTCGAGTATCAACCGTTCTCCGGCATGATGCGGTACCAGCTCGGCGAGGTCGACCAGCACTTTGAACCCGTCGCGCCAACCGGGGGCAAACGGTTTCGGCCGCTGCTGTGTTTCGCCGCCTGCGCGGCAGCCGGCGGCAACTGGCGCGATGCTCTCTCTATCGCCGCCGGGATCGAGCTGCTGCACAACTTCTCGCTGATTCACGACGATATCGAGGATCGAGACCCGACGCGTCACCATCGCGCGACGGTCTGGAAGGTCTGGGGAGAGCCGCAGGCGATCAATGCCGGCGACGGGATGCTGGCACTGGCAAACCGCGTCGTGGCCTCGACACCTCAGGAGCCTCAGATTGCCGTCGACGTCGCTCGCCGCTTTGCGGATACCACACTCGAGTTGACCGAGGGGCAGTACCTGGACATGAGCTTTGAGGGACGGCAGGATGTGACCCCGGAGGAATACATGGCGATGATCTCGCTCAAGACCGGGGCGCTCATCAACTTCAGCGCCTGGTCCGGTGCCTTCATCGCCGGGGCGTCCGACGCCGTCTGCACGGCCACGAGCCGGTACGGTGCCGAGCTTGGACTCGCCTTTCAAATCCACGACGACATTCAGGGAATCTGGGGGACGGCAGCTGCCACCGGCAAGCAGGAAGCCGGCGATCTTCACAACCGAAAGAAAACGCTTCCCGTGCTCCTGGCACTCTCCCGCGCCGGCCCGGACGGACGCCGCACTCTGACGTCCTTCTATCGCCGTGACAACGACGATATCGAGGCGGTCCTCCGGGTACTGGCAGATACCGATGCCCGCGGCCTGGCCACTGCCGCCGTCGAGGGACATCGCGAGGCGGCTCTGGCGGCGCTGCGTACGGGGGTCGGTCCGGATCCGGCGCTGGCAGGACTTGTTCCGGAGCTCACGGGGGGCTGAAGTCCCCTTGCCAACTGCGTGTCGGGGCCGGTATCCTTAGCCGCATGGGACAGGGCTGCATCGACCACCTCACCTCCATCCTTCTGTCGCGTCACGAAGAATGCCCGCTCTCATAGAGCAATACGGGCTGATCGTCGTCGCCCTCATCATTTTTGCGGGCGAGATCGGGCTGCCGACGCTGGTTCCCGGCGAGATTGCGCTGCTCATCGCGGGCAGCCAGTTCATCCATTCGACGTGGGCGCTTATTGCGGCCGCGATCATCTTCGGCATTATCGACATAATCAGCACCAGCACGATCTACACGGTCGCTCGCGTCGGCGGGAACACGGTGCTCCGCCGCATCCTGGCCCTGATCAACCAGGATGCCGCCTGCTGTGAGCGAAAGCTCGAGTCCTGGCGTCTCCGGCTCGGCGGACGGGACTGGATCGCCGTCTTTGTCACGCGCCTCATTCCCATGTACCGCCTGTACGCTTCCATGACCTCAGGACTTATCCGGATCCGCTACCGCTCCTTCGTCATGGGGGCCGGACCGGCCTCCATGCTCTGGGCCGGCACTCCACTCACTATCGGCTACATCTTCCGTGCACGCATCGGCAGTCTGACGGGTCAATACTCCAGCCTGGTCCAGATCGTAATTATGAGCTCCGTTGCGATCGTCGTGGTGGGACTTGCCATGCACTGGGTACGCTCCGCCGGCCATCGTCATGCTGGCGTTCGCCGCTTGCGTGTCCTCATCAGCCTCGGCGTCATCCTGCTGTCGGATGCGCGGCTTCTCTGGCTCGTCTTCCTCGGTAAGCGTTTCATCGGACACGGCATCCTGGCTCCGTCGGTGCCCGTCTTTACCTGTGCGGTGGGGCTGGGCAGTGTTGTCGCCATGGCGCTGCTGTGGACGGTCGTGCACGATCTCCGTGCCCTGCGACAGCACCACACCGCCGTGGTGCGCATCACGGCACTTGGCTCCGTGGCGTGGATTGCCCTCGTCATCGCCATGGCCGGCGTGAATGCCGGCATCAACGCCCAGGTACCGGCGCTTCCCATCCTCTAGTGCCATGGGGCGCCAGTTCACCTTCTTTCGCCGCACGGCGGGAAGGTCGGGGGCCGGCGCAGCCCACGGTCTCCTCCGGATCTGGTTGCTCTGGGAGCGACTCGTTCATATCGTACAGCCGCTCACGCCTGTACCCGGCGCCACCGCCAATGTCGTATCGATTCGGTTCACGCGGTACCACGGCCGTCCCTTTGAGCTTCCGGACCGCACGCCTATCTCAGCGGGCGACGCCCTGGTCGAGGTCCACCTCAATAATGCGCGGGTTGCCGCGATCACCCGGGACTCGTACTGGAAGCTGGCCCCTGCTTTCAAGTCGGATCTCGGGGCCGTCGCGCGTGCCCTCGAGCGTGGCGAGCTGCCGCCGTTCAAGGCGCTGACGGCTCAGACCCTTCTGGTATCGGCCGGGAGGCTGGTCGGCTTCTGGGGACGCCAGCGGCCCGTCACCTGGCTGAACCGCCTCGAGCGCTTCTACTTTACCGGCTTGCTCGCCGTCTACACGCCGGCCGGCACGAACCGACTCGCTCGGGGCCGTACCGCAGAGAAGTATCCGCAAGAGATCTGGATGTCGGTGGATGAGCTCCGACGCCGCTACGGGAGCCGGCCGCGCAATGGCGAGCCGGCCTCAGGACACAGCGTGCCGGCGCTCGGAGAAGAACCGGAGGAATTCGGCTCCCTCCCGTAGGCGCCGTTGGGCTTCCTCGCGATCCCGGGCCATCTCGCTCACGATGCGGAGAATGGGACGCGGCCGCATATAGAAGCTGCGGTAGAAGGTTCCCACCGCGCGGAAGATCTCATCCTTGCTGAGGTCGGGGTACTCGAGGCTCGCTTCCTGTAGACCGTGCTCGTCGACCAGCCCCTCCTGCTTCAGCCACCCGTTGGCGAGGGCACGGGCATAGAGCTCGGTGCCGGGATACGGTGCGGCCAGGGAGACCTGAATCGTGTCGACATCCAGCTCGCGGGCGTAGTCCATCGTCTGTTGCATCGTCTCCCGCGTTTCTCCGGGCAGGCCGAGGATGAACGTGCCGTGGATCTTGATTCCCAGCTGCTTGCAATTGCGCACGAACTCGCGCGCCCGATCGACGCGAATTCCCTTCCGGATATTGTTCAGGATCTCCTGGCTGCCGGACTCAAAGCCCACGAGGAGGAGCCGCAAACCGCACTCGCGCATCACTTTGAGCGTCTCGTACGGCACGTTGGCCTTGGCATTGCAGGACCAGGTGAGCCCGAGTGGTTTGAGGCGGCGGGCGATTTCCTCGGCGCGCGGGCGGTTGTCGGTAAACGTGTCGTCGTCGAAGAAGAACTCTCTGACGTTGGGGAAGAGCGACGCGGCCAGTTTCATCTCCTCGACCACATGCTCCGGGCTGCGCACCCGGTAGCGATGCCCGCCGATGGTCTGCGGCCACAGGCAAAAGATGCAGCGTGAGAAGCAGCCGCGGCCCGTGTAGAGCGAGACATACGGGTGTTTGAGATAGCCGATGTAATATTTCTCGATATCGAGGTCCCGCTTGTACACCGGGGTCACGAAGGGGAGCTGGTCCATATCCATCAGGAGTTCCCGCTCCGGGGTGTGCGCGATCTCGTTCTTGTCACGGTCCCAATAGCTGACGCCCGGCGTCTCGCTCACCGCCCGGCCTTCGGCGATCTCTTTGATCGTAAAGTCGAATTCTTTGCGGGCGACGAAGTCGAGTGACGGGCAGGCGCGCAGCGTTTCCTCCGGCAAGACGGCGGCATGCGCCCCGATGAACCCCACCATGGTCTCCGGCCGGCGTGCCTTGAGCGCCGCCACAAAGCGGATGTCGTTGCGCAGTGAGGGGGTGCTGGTGTGGATGACGACCAGGTCGAAATGTTCCGCCGTGGCCAGAGCCTGCTCAGCGGTGATGCCATGGGGCGGCGCATCGATGAGCTTGCTGCCCGGGATGAGCGCGGCCGGCTGCGCGAGCCAGGTTGGGTACCAGAACGACTTGACCTCTCGTCGTGCCTGGTAGCGCGACCCGGCTCCTCCGTCGAATCCGTCAAATGACGGAGGGTTCAGGAATAGCGTCCTCATAAGGCGTCCTCCGGCATGCTACGTCTGGCCGAAACGACGGCGTCCGTCAGCTAGAGTGTAGCGTGGACGCGACGCGGCATCCCCAAAGCCGCGGTTCTCACACCTTCATCCTGGGAGCCGACTACCATCTCGGGGATCTTCTCTGGTTGACTGCCGTGCTCCATCAATACCGTTGCATGGCGAAACCGCAGCGCCTCACTGTGGTGCATCCCCGTCAGGCGCTGCTGGCCATTCTGGAGCGGAATCCGGATGTCGATGATCTCCTGACGGCGGCACCCACCCACTCGCACGCAGTGGTACACGATCTGCGGCCGATTCCGATCGGTGTCTCTATGGTTCGCGACTGGCGCTATCGGTTACCCTGGCTCTATTACCGTGACCTCTGGTGTCAACCGCGCGGCCAATGGCTGGCGACCTACTTGAGACTCGGCCGGTTGCAGCGCTGCCGCCCCGTCCTCGAGCTTGGAGAGGAGGACTTCGCCATCGCCGATACCCTTGACCGGCCGTATGTTGTTCTGGCGCCACATATCGGACAGTACCGATCGCGTGCTCTTACTCGGGCGTGGAGCGCCGTCAAGGGGTGGCCACTCAACCATTGGACGGCGTTGACCGCGGCCCTTCACCGTGCCGGCTACCAGACAGTGACACTGGGGGCTCACGGTCAAGCCGCTATCCCGGAGACCCAGCCCATGCTGGGATTGCCAATCCGTCAGGTGGCGGGGATTATCGACCGCGCGGCCGGTCTTATCAGCGGCGAGAGTGGACTGTGGTTCATTGCCGCGGCGCGGGCGAGGCCGTTTGTCATCGTTCCCTGGTGGTTGCCCCGCTCTATCGACTGGCCGGCGCCGATGAACGTTCCCTATCGCCTCGTCCACCGCCGTGAGGCGACGGTCGATTCCGTCCTGGCTGCCATCCGGGAGTTGGTGCCGTGAGCGACGCGGGCGGACAGAACCGGACCCGATGGCGACGGTTCCGCGAGCGAATCGACCTCAGCATCGTGATCCCGCTGCTGGTCGGGCTGGGAACCCTGGCATACGTCGCCTACCTCGGTGTATCCCGTCACAGCAGCGCCGAGTTCGCGACGATTGTCGGTGAGACCTGGTGGCTCGTGCTTCTTCTCACCTTCCCCTACCTGGGGGCACGCATTCTGGTCTGGCGCGACCTGCTCGAGCAATTGGGTATCCATGTCACACCGCGTCAGTTGATCGTGGCGTTCGCCGGAGGAGAGGTGACAAAGAGTCTCCCGGCCGGTGTCTACGTTCAGAACTATCTGCTGGAGCGCATGCAGCATCTCAGCCTGCGCGCCACCATTCGTTCGACCACCGCCACCACGGCGATGCTCGGCCTCGAGAGTCTGCTGGCCGTGGTCGTTGCTCTCGTCCTGGGACTGCCCGGCGTGCCGTGGTTGCGGTGGGTGGTTCTCGGCATCGTCGGCGCCTGGGTCGTCGTGTTGATCCTTCTCTGGGCTCTCATCAACTGGCGCGTCGAGCACATGACCCCGCGTCTCGCGCCCTGGCGCCAGAAGCTCATTGGTGCCAGCGACCAGTTCTTCATGGCAGTGGAAGAGTTGTTGCGGCTACGCACCCTCTGGAATCTGGCGCCCACGGCGGTCTACATGCTCATCTATGTGATCTGGCTGGACGCCATCATGAACGCCGACGGAATCCACCTCAGCTTCCTTCGTGTGATGAGCGTGTATGCCGTGATGGTGTTGGCGGTCATTCTGGTGCCGATCCCCACGGAAATCGGCATCACCGAGATCACCGGTCTCGGTGCCCTGATGGCGCTCGGTATTCCGCGCCCGGCGGCTGCCCTGGCCGTGCTGAGCCTTCGCCTTCTCGGCACCGGATCAACTGTGCTGATCGCGCTCATTGCCCTGGCCGTGGCCGCGAGACAACTCCAGACCGAGCAATCCGACGAAGCAGCCGCGGCCGGTTAGCTCGTGTCCCCGGCCAGGGCCATCGTCGGGAAGATGTGCCGGTACAGGTGATAGTTGATGTAGAAATCTCGCGGGAAGCCGGTCCCTGTAAACTCCCGCTCCTCCCAGGTGCCTCCGAACTGGGTTTCTTTGAGATAGCCGATCCCGCGCCGGCAGGCGGGATCGTCACCCTGTCCGGCCGCCTGGAACGAGAGAACGGCCCACGCGGTCTGTGAGGGCGTGCTTCTCCCCACGCCGGCCAGCGAGGGATCGTTGTAGGAGTAACAGGATTCACCCCAGCCACCGTCCTCGTTCTGCCTGGCACGGAGCCAGCGCAGGGCTGACGGCACCATGTCGAGACCCTGGCGCAGTGCCGTGAGGGCCGATACGACACACCATGTCCCATAGATATAGTTGACGCCCCAGCGCCCGAACCAGGCGCCGTCGCGGCGCTGCAGACGGCGCAGGTAGGCGAGGCCGTCGGCGATGAGACGGTCGCGGTTATGACAGGACGTGTGGGCCAGCATTTCGAGAACGTGCGCGGTGACGTCCTCGCTAGGCGGGTCAATCAGGGCGCCGAAGTCCGCGAAGGGGATGCTGTAGAGCAACTCGCGCGTATTGTCACGGTCGAAGGCAGCCCACGCGCCGTTCGACGACCGCATCGCGGTCACCCAGCGCACCGCGTCCGATACCGCGCCGTCGATCTCCGGTCCACCGGCTTCCAGCAGTGACAGGACGACCACCGCCGTATCGTCGATGTCGGGGTAGAGGTCGTTCTCAAACTCAAAAGCCCAGCCGCCGCCCGGCGGTGCATCACAGCGCACCTGCCAATCGCCACCGGAGGAGATCTGCTCGTCGAGAAGCCATCGCACGGCGCGTCGCACGCTGTCATGATCGCGCGGCACGTCGGCGCGGCGCAGGGCGAGCAGGGCCCAGGCCGTGTCCCAGACCGGTGACATGCACGCCTGGAAGCGCCACCCGCCCTCATCGGAGAGGACGAAGCCTTCCATCCCTTCCAGGCCGCGCCGCATCACGGGATGATCCACGCTCATTCCTTGCAGGTTGAGCGCGATCAGCGAATACACCCAGGGAGGCTGTATGCCTCCCCAGCTCCCATCCGCCTCCTGGTGTTCCACGATCCACTCGGCGATGCGGTGGCGCGCGGCACGGCGGCGGGGTTGGACCGGGAGCGCCTCGTAGAGCTTGAGTAGCTTGTCGAGCCACCAGAAGGGACCGGATCCGGGGACGCGCGTCAACTGCTCCTCCGTGCCGGGAAGGACAAGCTCGTCCACCGTACAGCCCAGCGGACGCACCGGACACTCCGTCAAAACGATGAGGAGGGGAGCGACGGTACCGCGGGCCCAACACGCGAAGTCGTACAGATTGAAGGGGACGCTGGACGGCAAGTAGATCAGCTCGGGCGGCATACTGGGAACGCCGCGCCAGGGGTACGCCCCAAAAAGGGCGAGCCAGATCTTGGTGAAGACCCGGGCGGCCGTGACGCCGCCCTTGCCGCGGATGACGCGCAGCGCGCCTTCCATCTCGGGACGCCCGGGATCGAGCCCCAGCACCTTGAGCGCGACGTAGGCTTCGATCGTGGTGCTCAGGTCCGCCGGTCCTTCCCAGTACAACGCCCAGGAGCCGTCTTCCCGTTGCGCATGGAGGATGTGGGCGATCGCTCCCTCACGGATCGGGCTGAG
>JAJPIP010000089.1 GCA_021324655.1 Pseudomonadota bacterium | reverse complement strand
CACTCGGGCCGGCCACGACCACCCGGCCATGCCGATAATGTACGAGCCCTGGGGGCGAGTGATGGGATACTGGACCAACGGGGCGGGCTGGGCGTATCCTGAGTACCTTCAGACGGAAGACACCACGCGCGTCAGAGGCGGCATGTGCCGCCCCAAACGATCGCGTACTGGGAGTCGAAGTGCGGCAGACGGCCGCACTCCGGCCGCCGGGACAAGGAAATTTGAAGAGGATGGCACGTAAGGTCTTGCCGGAGCGAGCTCACGGCGGTGGGGTGCCCGTGCGGGGCGGCGAGATGGCAGATCTTATTCCGTCCCACGACTGGGCAGCAACGCCGCTTGGGCCGATGGAATCGTGGCCCCAGGGCATCCGGTCGGCCGTCGACCTCATGCTCGCCATGCGCCAACCGGTGTGCATCTGGTGGGGCCAGGACGCACGGATCGTGTACAACGACGAGTACGCAACCATCCTGGGACGGCGGCACCCTCACGCCCTCGGGCGAACCATGCCGGAGGTGTGGCCGGAACTCATCGGCACCATGCAGCATCCTCTGGACGCCGTCCGGACAGCCGGATCCCAGTCGTTCGTCGATCAAGTCTTTCCGCTGGCCACGGACGGAGAGGTGACGAATCGCTGGTTCTCGGCGACCTGGACCCCGATTTATGACGATTCGGGGGCGGTGATCGGGACGTTTGACGTCTCCACCGAGACCACGGATCGTGTCCTGATTGAGCAAACGCTGCGGGAGAGCCGTGCGCAGCTCGCCCGCGAACTTGAAGACACGAAACAGCTCCAGAAGGTCAGCAGGATGCTGGTCGAGGATGAAGGCGATGAGCCCCTCTATGAGCAGATCCTGGACGCGGCGATGGCGATGATGCGTGCGGACTTCGGCAGCATCCAACTGCTCGACGCCAAACGCAATGAGCTGCGGCTTCTGGCGTGGAGACACTTCCATCCCGAGTCAGCCGCCGTCTGGCACAGCGTCTCGATCGATTCCGGCACGACCTGCAGCGCGGCTCTCCTCCGGAGCGAACGCATGATCGTGCCGAACGTGGCTGCCGCCGATGTTCCCGTCAACGCCGAAAGCTTGCGGCAGTATCGGCTGAGCGGCATCGCCGCCGTGCAATCGACGCCGCTGACGACACGCGAGGGGCGACTGGTTGGCATGATCTCGACGCACTGGCGCCAGATTCACACGCCCGACGAGCGAGACCTGCGCCTGCTCGATATCCTCGCCCGCCAGGCTGCCGACTTTCTCGAGCGCCGGCGTGCCCTGGAGGCTCAGAGGGAGAGCCAGGCACAGCTTCAGAGCTTCTACGAGACCGCCCCCTTCCTGATGGGTATCGGCGAGATTGACGGGGACAGAACGGTCGTCCTTTCGGCGAATCGGATGGCGGCCGAGTACCTCGGAAAGCGAGCCGAGGTCAGGGCGGGGCGGTCCTCCGCGGATCCGGCGGCGCCCGACGATGTCCAGGCGCTGTGGCTGGACCACCTTGAAAGGAGCCGGCGAGACGGCGCACCGGTGTCCTTCGAGTATCAGGATGCGCAATTTCCTGGATCGCCCTGGCTCAGTTGCACGGTCGCATTGATTGGGACGAGTGCGTCCGGGAGGCCCCAGTACAGCTTTGTTGTCGAGGACATCACCGAGCGCAAACGCAGTGAGCAGCGGCGGGAATACCTGCTAAGGCTGAGCGACACGCTGCGCCCGCTGTCCGATCCAATCGAGATCCAGCAGAAAGCCCTCCAACTCGTCGGCGAAACACTCGATCTCGATCGCGTGATGTACAACGAAATCGATCCTGCAGTCTCCGAGTACACCGTCTCGGTGAATTACGTGCGCGAGGGATTCGCGCCGCACGTCGGGCGTTTCCCTTTGCGTCCTTTCGCTCGGTCGGTCACGAAGATGCGCCAGGGTGAGACGGACGCCATCGACGATGTCGAAACCGATGGGCGTTTTAGCGACGAGGAGAAGGCGATATTGGGCGGCCTCAAGGTCGCCTCGTTTGTCGTCGTGCCCCTGATCAAGGACGGCCAGTGGGTCCTTAACCTGGTCGCGCACGACAGCAAACCGCGAGCGTGGACGCAGCATGAGGTTTCGGTTCTGGAACAGACAGCCGAGCGGACGTGGGCGGCTGTAGAACGTGCCCGCGCCGAGGCGTCGCTGCGGGAGAGCGAGGAGAAGTACCGCACGCTGTTCGAGACGATGGGCCAGGGCTATGCCGACATCGAACTTGTGCGTGACGCGGACGGCCGCGCCGTCGACCAGTTCTATCACGAGTTCAACCCGGCCTTCGAGCGGCTGATCGGTATACCAGTTGCCGAAGCGAAGGGCCGCAGGGCCAGCGAGGTCTTGCCGGACCTGGAGCCATGGTGGCATGAAGCCTTTGATCGGATCGCCAAGCGAGGGGAACAGGAGCGGATCGAGTATGTGGTTGCATCGCTCGGCCGCTGGTATGAAGTCTTCGCCTATCCGCGTGGCGGTGATCGTCTCACCGTCCTGTACGAAGACATCACCGAGCGTCGACGCGCTGAGGAGGCGCTGCACGAGAGCGAGACGCGGCTGCGGGCGTTCAACGACCTGGTGCCGGATCTCCTGTGGCGGAGCGATCCGACCGGCCCTCAGGTCTCCCTCAATCAGCGGTGGATGGAGTATACCGGGCAGACGGACGAAGAGATCCGGAACGGCGGCTGGCTCAGAGCAATCCATCCTGATGACATCGCAACGTCGATGGCCACGTTTGAGGCCGCCTTCGCCTCCGGCACTCCCATGACCATCGAGCATCGCGTGCGCCGCCATGATGGGATCTATCGCTGGTTCCTGGTTCGTCAGGTGCCGTTTCGCGATGCGTCCGGCGCCATCACCGAGTGGTTCGGAGCAGCCACTGATATCCATGAGGGACGGCTGGCGCGGGAGGACCTCGAGGCCCGGGTGGCAGAACGAACGGCAGATCTGGTCGCGGCGGTGGAAGACGTCCGGCGGAGTGAAGAGCGGCTCCAACTCCTGCTGAACCAGATGCCGGCCATGCTCTGGACAACTGACGAGATGATGTGTCTCACCGCCCTGGTTGGGGCGTCCATTCCGACGTGGCCGGCAGCACGCGGCGGCGTCGATGGGCTCCAGGTATCTGACCTCTTCGCCGACACCGACCTGGACGGCGCAGCACAGACGATCCATCAGCAGGTGCTGGGCGGGACGCCGGTTGAGTTCGAGTTCCGGGTCGACAGCCACACCTATGAGGCGTACGTCGAGCCGCTGCGTGACGCCACCGGCGACATAATCGGAACCATCGGTGCCGCCCACAACGTGACCGACCGCACGCTCCGCACGCTCCAGGAAGGCTTCATCGCCTCGGTGTCCCACGAGCTGCAGACACCCCTGACCTCGATCCGAGCTGCGCTGGGCCTGCTCGATGCCGCCATCGGGAAGACGCTCGAGCCGGCAGAGCGGGAGCTGCTTGCCGCTGCTCGGAGGAATGCCGAGCGCTTGCGGCTTGAGATCGGACAACTGCTCGCCGCCAATCAGGTCTCTGTTGGTGAACGCGCGGTTGAACGCGCCACCGTCGATCTACGGGGAGTAGTCGAAACGGCTGTGGAAACTATGGCCCCTCTGCTCCAGGAGAAGGACCAGAAGGTGGATGTGGACATGCCCGATCACCTGGAGGTGGAGGGAGATCGGCGGCTGCTGGAGCAGGTTCTGGCGAATCTCCTGTCCAACGCTCACCGGCATACCCCACCCGGAACCCGAATCGCCGTCTCCGGCTGGTTCGTTGGCGACCATGTGCGGCTTGCTGTCCACGATGCCGGACCCGGTATCCCACCCGATCAGCTCGACGCGATCTTCGGGCGCTTCTATCGGACGCCCGGCATGCACCGAGAGGGGATCGGCCTGGGACTCGCCATCACCCGCGACGCCGTTGAGGCGCAAGGTGGACGCGTGTGGGCGGAGAGCGTCCTCGGCCAGGGCAGCACCTTCTTCGTCTCCCTGCCGCGAGCACGAAGTTCGGATGCGTCGCGGTCATAATGCTCACGGCCCACGGGGCAGCCATCGGCGCGTTTATGAACGGTTACCAATCGTTATACGGCCGTAAGCGTCCTGCCCCGTCGATCGTTAGATTCGCCCGCTAGACTCCGATCGTAGCGAGACCGTGCGAGCGAGCCATTCGTCTGTCCTGGTCCGCGCTGGAAGAGAGAACAAGCATGAAGACCACGGCCGGCGCATCGGCGCCTGTAACCGGACGGTGCGAGCACGAAGGGACACAACCGATGTACGCAGGGCAACCGCCCGATCTGCCCCAACTCGGGGCGACCATCCGCGACCGCCGCAAGGAACTGGTTCTGACCCAGGCACAACTGGCGGCGCGATTGGGATGGAGTCAGGAGCGAGTGTCGGCCCTGGAGACCGGGAAGTATGGGCTTCCCTCCCTTCCGCTCCTGAGCCACCTTGCCGGCGCCCTGGAGCTTCCTCTGGCCGTCCTGATGGAGGCGGTCGGCTTTGGTGTCCAGGGTATCCCGAAGGCCGAGCCGATGCGAACGGCGCGTGAGCCAGGCGACGACGGGGGAGGCGGTCAGATTAAAGTCTTGCTCCACTACACTCTCCAGCGCCTGCTCGGTATCCAGGCCCTGACCCTCAAGGACGCGATGAATGAGGCCAGCGACCTGCTGGCGGAGGCGATGGGCGCGGATAAGATTGACCTCTTCCTCCATGAGCCGGAGACCGACACACTGGTGGCCCTGGGAACCAGCAATACGCCGATGGGACGGCAACAGATCCGAGTCGGGCTGGATCGGGTTCCGATCGCCAACGGCGGTCGGCAGGTCGACGTCTTTGTCTCCGGAAGGGAATACTACACGGGTCAAGCCGACCAGGACCCCGAGATGGACCGAGGCGTGGTGCACACGCTGGGCGTTCGGTCGTTGTACGCCGTCCCGCTCCGGGTCAACGGCAGCATCCGGGGCATTGTCGTGGCGGAGTCCGTCCACCCCGACCGGTTCTCCCAGGCAGAGCGTGACTTCCTTGAGGCGGCCGGCCGGTGGATTGGCATGGTCGCGCACCGGGCAGAGCTGCATGAGGCCGTGACGCGGCAGTCCCTCGAGCAGGCGCGGCGCCAGGTGGCCGAGGAGATGTTGGAGAGCGTTGCCCATGACCTCCAGAACCAGCTCACACCCATCAAGGGGGAAGTTGATCTCGTGATACGGCGGCTGCAGCGCGACGGCGGGGATGGGAGCGCCAATAGGCACGCCAAGCAGATCGCGCACGTGTCCGGTTCACTGGGCAATTTGAGCCGTATGGTGACCGATCTCCTCGATGCCTCTCGCCTGGACGGCGGCATCTTCTCTCTCAATCGTCAGAGGGTCGATCTCGTGGATCTGATCCATGGCGTCGTCGACGGGGCGAAGGCCGATCGCCCGGAGATCGACGTCCGAGCGCCGCAGGAGCTGATCGTGGAGGGGGACGCGGCGCGTCTGAGCCAGGCGGTGCAGAACCTCGTCGGCAATGCCGTCCAGCACACGCCCGACGGTGTACCGGTTGTCGTGAGCGTGGGCCGGCGACGCCGGGAGGATGGAGAGTGGGCCATGGTTGAGGTCCACGACGAGGGACCGGGCATCCCACGGGATCTCCTGCCGGGGCTCTTCCATCGGCATGCGTCGCGTGGAGACACGGCGGGCCTGGGATTAGGGCTCTATCTTGCTCGGGGGATCGCGGAGGCCCATGGTGGTGAGCTGACGGTCCACTCCGAGGCTGGCTCGGGCACCACGTTCACCCTGATGCTGCCCATGGGGGATGCAACAGGCGATTGAGCGCCGGCGAGGCAATTGCCCGACGCGCAACGCATCTCATCGTCGTCCCGATCATGGACCCCACGATCGTGCTCGGCCGGGAGGAAGAAGAGCGTCTTGACTTCGCTGTGTGGCGCTCGATGCAACCACCTGCCGGGGACCCTTCGGGTGTGCGTTCTCCTTCCCGCCCGGATGGCGGAGGCGGCTGGTAGCGCGGGCGCTTTCGCAGGAGATTCAGCGCGGGTCAGCGGAATCGATGGCTCGACTCAAAGCGGTGGCGGAACGCGAGGACTCAGTGCTGTCCCACCCTCGCACGAGGGCTGAGAGCGCGTCCACCCACAGCGCCTCTGCCTCGTCGTTGCGCAGGAGGCAGCGCGCCTCGAGGACCGCCAGCCCCTCGCACAGCGCGTGGAACTCCCACACCGCGGACCCCACCGCGCGACCGCCGAGTTGCCCGGATTCTCCCAGCCGGGCAATGCGGTCCTCGAGCACCGCAAGCGCCCGAAAGCCGGCGTCCGCGAATCCCTGCCCCTCCTCGGCCGATACGTCGACGCGCTGAATGGCGATCTGGAAGAGGGCGGGATGCTCCCGGGCGAAGCGGCGAAAGACGAGGCCCGCCTGGACCAGATCGTCCCGGGGGTCGGTGGTTTGTGGGACTGATCCAACCGACGAGCCGAGCAGATCGAAGGCCCGCGCGCCAAGCGCCACCACCAGTGCCTCCTTCGAGCCAAACACACTGTACACAGCCCGGGTCGTCGTTCCGGCGTCATCGGCGACACGTCGCACGGAGAGTCCTGCCGCGCCGTCCTCCGCCACGACACGTTCGGCCGCGTTGAGTAGTGCGGCGGCCGTGTGCTCGTCATGTTCCTTCGGCCTGCTCACAGAGATATGATATCGTAACGATGTTACGAAACATCGTATCAAAATGCAGGAGGGTTTGCGTGGAGGCAGTTGAAGACACGGGCACTCGCCTCGCCTACGAGGACCGAGGGACCGGCAGCCCGGTCGTGTTCATTCATGGGCTGACCTTTAGCAAGGAAACGTGGCGGCCGATCATTGACCGACTCGTCGATCGGTATCGGTGCGTCGCCATCGATCTTCCCGGCCATGGCGAGAGCGCCGGACTTCCGCGCTCCATGGACGAGGTCACACGACGGGTCCACCGGCTCATCACCGACCTGGGGATCGAGCGGCCGGTCATTGTCGG
This sequence comes from Pseudomonadota bacterium, assembly GCA_021324655.1. GTDB lineage: Bacteria > Chloroflexota > UBA5177 > UBA5177 > UBA5177 > JAJPIP01. The sequence goes on along the minus strand of JAJPIP010000089.1, from coordinate 56,434 downwards.
TCATTCCTACGGGGCGATCTTCGCCACGTTCTACGCGGCACAGATGCCGGTCGCGGGTGTGGTCAACGTGGATCAGACGCTGCTTGTCGGACCGGTCATCGGCATGAGTCAGCAGATGGAGCCCCTGCTCCGTGGGCCCAGCTTCGCTGCGGCGTTCGAGCCGATTCGCGGGAGTATCGGCGTCGACATGCTGCCGGAGCCATTACGCTCCAGCACGCTGGCAACGCAGACGGTGCGCCAGGACCTGGTGGTCGCTTACTGGTACGAGCTGGGCCGCCCCTCCCCGGAGGAGATGCAAGCGCAGGTCGACGAGGCGGCCGGCAAGATCAAAGTTCCGTACCTCGCCATCTTCGGCCAGCGGCTCCCCGAGGAGGACCGCGCGTACCTCCAGCGGCACCTCGCGGCACTGCAGCTGGAGGAATGGGCGGAGCGGGGCCACATGGTCCACCTCAGGGAGACGGAGCGCTTTACAAATCGAGTGACCAGGTTCATCGATTCGTTGAGATGACCGGCGCGTAAGAGGACAGGAGCCGGAACTCCCGCGCTGCACATCGAACATCCCACGCACGACGTCGTCGGGGGCGTGCTGACACGGTAGGAAGTGGAGAGACTGGAACTGGAAGGAGCAGTTGTTGACGTGTCGGGCGAGCAGGATGTGATTGACGCCGGCGGCGACTGGGGACCGTGAGCTTCGGTGTCGGGGACCGGTAGTTGAGGGTTACCGGTCTCGGTGGCTGGACCGTGTCGACTGGACGCCTCTCGCCGTCAGACGGTCGCACTCCAGTAGCAGACTGGCCACGGCCACGATGCTCTGCCACATTTGGGGGGGCACCAATCGTCCCGTCGGGTTCGGCGCGCCCGTGTTCATGTTCCGACGCCGGTTGCCCTGAGTACGTGAGAGGCGTGCTGGTTGTGAGATCCCGTCGCGGAGCCGCCTGGTGCCGTCAGTCGTGGAGGGCACCTAATAACGAGCTAATAAGCCGGGTGTACCATGCTCCGCACATGTCAAGAGGGGAGCGGACGAGATGGGAGTCCTGGAATACGAGATGCGGGGCAATGGACGGCGCGGGGGACTGACGGCCTTCATCAAGGCCCACAACGGGCGGTGGGAGGTGGCGATGGGATGCCTCTCCCTGATCTACTTCTGCCTCTCCTTCCTTGATGACAGTCACGGCATCGGCTGGAACGATCCACTCGTGCTGAGCCTGTCCGCCCTCTTCGCCCTGGAATTCGCTGCCCGCTGTTGGGATAACCCGGATCGTTGGGCCTACGTGCACGACCACTGGATCGATCTGGTCTCGGTCATTCCATTCGTGGGCGGACTGAGGGTGCTCCGCCTGCTCAAGTTGGTCAAACTCCTCGTCCCGGTGAAGGTTCTTCTGGACCTGGCCCAGACGAAGCTCCTCCGGCGCGATGGCACCTGGTTCCTGTTGCCGTCCTTTCTTCTGCTCTGGTTTGGCTCGGCGTACTCCATCTGGGTCCTCGAGCACGGGATGAATCCGCACATGCGCACCTTCCTGGACGCGCTCTATTGGTCGTTTATCACCGTGACCTCGCTGGGGTATGGCAGTTATCCTCCTGTCACCGCGGGGGGACATCTTCTCGCTGGTCTCCTGGTCTTCGTGGGGGTCGGCGTGGTCGGGGCGGCCTCTGCCCGCCTCACCTCCCTGTGGCTTGCGCAGGATGATCACGCGGCCGAACGGAAAGAGGAGGCATGGCAGGCGGAGACGAGTCAGGAGATCCACGCGGTACAGTCAACGACCAGTCACGAGATCCAGCAGGTGCAGGATTCGATGGTGGACGAGATGGGCCGGCTGCGGAAAGACCTGGCCGATCTGCGCTCCTTGCTGCTCCTGGCTCTCAATGCACCGCCCGCCTCCGACGACGCGCCACAGGCGCGGACCGCCTGAGATTCGCCGACGTGACGCACGACCCGGCTGCCGGATACCTCGCCTGGGCGCCTGCATCTGGCGTATGTCGACTCCTGGCCCGTTAGACGAGGACGGACATGGGTTTTCGGCTCTACCGCCGCATCGGCATCGTCCCTGGCCTGCGCATAAATCTGTCACGATCAGGTCCGAGTCTGACCGTGGGTGGGGGAGGATTTCACTACACGGTCGGACCGACGGGCACGCGGACCTCGCTTGGCGTCCCCGGGACCGGCCTGTACTACACCAAGCACCATGCCTGGCGCACGGCATCACCCCCGGCACCTGTCCTGCCTGCGGGCGGCGCATCACCCGGTGCGCCACCCTCGGGTTCGCAGACCATGCGTTCGGTCCTCGTTGCTCCTCTCAACATCCTGATGGCGCTCCTCACCCTGGCGATGTTCCTGTGCGGTGTGGCGGCCGTCGCCGGGGTGATGGTCGTGATCGTGGGGGTCGTGGCCGTCATCGCGGGATGGCCGCATGGGGTGGGAGTCGCCCTGGTGGTGGTCGTGACGCTGCTGGCCCTGGTCGGGGGTCTCGCGGTCGGCAGTCATGGTGCCTCACGCGATCGGTCCGCGTGACGCATTCGGCAGCGCCCGCTTTAAGGGATCACGTCGCCAATCCGGGTCCGTAGCTTGGCGACAAAGTTGTCCGACACCGGGAACAGGAAGCCGTATTTCACCGAGCCGACGCGCGTGAAGGGGCCAAGTTCGGCCAGGCGCCAGTCCAGGGGGGATGTCGTCCCGGGCGACGGGCGGATTGATGTCGTTATAGGTCACGCGCGCCACGTAGCAGTTGGTGTTGTTCTCGTTCTGATAGGGGCGAGGGCCCTCGACAGCTGGCGCCTCCACCTTCTCCCCCGCGCAAAGTCCTGCGTTCTTACCGCCACGTAGAACAGCACGATGTCGCCCGGCCACAGGTCAGTCATGGCCGAGAAGTCGTGGCTGGAGTGAGCGGTCCGCGTCCGCCGGGTCGTGGCGAGGAAAACCGCCCTCATGGTCTGCGTTGAATGGGTTGGTCTGGTTGGCCCACCAGTACCGGCGCGGCCTGCCGTCAGTCACGCAGACGCTCCGTTCCCTCCGGGGCCGCCAGCACCGTCTCCAGGTCGGTCCGGAATCGCCGCACGGTCTCAGGCGAGATGTCCGGCATGATGTTGTACAGCCGCCGCCGTCCACCGCGCCCCATGTCTTTGACCGCCGGGCGCGGCGCGTCATCGGTGGTAACGCGAAACGTCATCAGCGTCCGGTCCTCGCTCACCAGCATTACTGCCCGCCAGGGACGGCCATCTTCCATGCTGACCACAAAGAAGGGGTCCGCTCCCCAGTTCGGCTCACCCTGGGCGCAGGTGATCTCCTCCAAGTGGCGCAGCCGCTCGGCGCGATCCAGCGCGGATGACACGACGAAGCGTTCTGCCTCGGGGCGATGGTCGTCGAAGCGAATGGAGTAGTCCTCGCTGAGCATGCCGCCGCGTTCGGCTTCGTTCAGCAGAGCAAGCGCACGATCTGGCGGGAGCGTCCATGGGCCATACGCGGACCAGTAGAAACGGCGGCTGAAGTGCGCACCCGGGTACTGCGCCCGAAAGCTGATCGGATACCAGGGATCGCGGCCCGGGTCGTGACGGAGTTGGAGGGCAACCGTGGTCCGGACGCCGTCGATCTCGTCCGTGACCTCGGCCATTCTGCGGTACGACATGATGACGTTGCTGATCATACCCGGTCTGGTGATGCTCCGTCCTGATGGGACCAACTCCCTCGCCGATAAGCCTCTCGACCCACTCTCGGGCCTCGCGCTCGTGCTCTTCGTCGGAAGCCATGGCGCGGTATCCCGCTTCGATATGGGCCGGCGTGGCAATGTGTACCCGCACTAGCTCCTCGATGAAGGTACTGATGCGGCCCCATTCCCCCTGCTTGTGCAAGCCTCGGTAGCTCTCCTCGTCCAGCGTGGTGGTGAGTTTCCCTTGCATGCCTCTTTCCGCCCACACGTATGCACGCACCGCATCTGCGCTTGGATGGACCCGGGCGAGGACGAGGATCGGCAAGGTTGAAGCGGGGATGTCAGGGCGGGCCGCCAGTCGCGGCGGCCCCTACCGGCCCGTGTCACGGATAGTTGCTGCGGCGCCCGTAGCAGCGAAACGCCACGTGTCCCATTGCGTCCCATCTTCGCTCGCCTAGCGGCCATCCGATCGTACTTGCTGTGCTGGTCGCGCCATGCGCAGTACGCGCCTTTGCTGACACGCGTTTACCTCTGCGGAGGTCGTACCGTATGATGCGTGACAAGTGCAGTCGGAGCCACAGCCTCGGATCGATAACGAAGACCGCCGCCGTGGCGACCGGACAGAGGAGGTACACATGAGCATGACGGACCCCCTGGGTCAGCGGCAGACAATCGAGCCCATGGACCCGGTGTAGGTCGTGCAGGAACAGGTGGACGGCTTCAACGCCCGGAATCTCGAGGGCTTTCTGCGGTGCTACAGCTCCGATGCCGTGCTCACCGACGGGACCGGCAACATCATGATGCAGGGCCGTGACGCCATCCGCGGCTTCTATGCGAAGCTCTTTGCCGATAGCCCCAATCTCCACGTCGAAATCCCCAGTCGCGTTCACGTCGGATCCTGGGTCATAGACGAGGAGCACGTGACGGGCTTCAACTTTGAGGGTTTCCCGCCCGAGATGCACGCCGCCGTGATCTATCACGTGCAGAACGGCGAGATCGTGCGGGCGATGCTCCTGATGTAGGGTGGTGCATGCCGGGTGGACGTCAGGGGAGAGGTCAGCCCGCAGGCTCCTTCCCCACTCGTTCGAGTCACCTCATGGCGGGGTAAGGAGGACGGCCCGCGGATGCCTCACTCCTCACCGTGCTAGCGCAAGTCGAACCGTTCCACGCGTCGCACGATCCTGCAGTCGGTTTGCCGCACGCTTCACCGCGATCAGATCCATAGATGGCTTGTACGTCTAATCGTGCCAACGCATTGTATCGCCGTCGCCACGCCCGAGAGGGAAGCACCCACCGGAGTGGATGGGCGGATGAGCGTCCGTTGTCCCGCGGTGCCGGCAACGCCCAGGTAGCATCCAGCTACCGTGCGATGTCAGGGCAAGATCGGTCCGGAAATGTGGCGTCAGGTCGGGGAAAATATCTGGTGAGCGGCCAGGGAGTCGAACCCTGAACCGACGGATTAAGAGTCCGTTGCTCTGCCAATTGAGCTAGCCGCCCGCGCCCTGTAGTGTACCCTGGTTTTTGGCGGACGGTCAACGAAGTTGGGGATCGGCACAGGGAATAGCGGGGTCCGCAGCATCGTCAATGCGATGGATGCGGCCATGGACGGCTGGGGTGATCGGCCCCTGGAACGGGCTATCTTTGGGACGGCCGAGTCGGCGGAGATTGCCGGCATGATCGACACCTTCTGCCGGGAGGAGCTGGGCGCCGCGGTGCAGCAGTGCCACGTCTACGAGTCCAGCCAGGGCGCTGTGGCCGGGCTGCTGCTGGAGGATGGCCCGGACGTCGTGATCAAGGCGCATCCCCCGGGTGCGGAGTGGACGCGCGAGCGGCTGGCGGCGGTGACGCGCGTGCAGCGGAGCCTGACGGCGGCGGGAATCCCTGCCCCGCCCGTTGTTGCCGGGCCTGCGCCGCTCGGCAACGGGTGGGCGACGGTCGAGGCATTTGTGGCGGAGGGGCATGACCGCGACGGGCATGACCCAACGGTCCGCGCCATCATGGCGCGTCTCCTGGCCGATATCGCGCGGCTCGGCCGTGATCTCGACGTGGCCGGCATCCGGGTCGGCACTCGCGCGCATCTGGAGCGCGGCGAACTGTGGCCGGTTCCTCACTCGGCGATCTTCGACTTCGCGGCCACCCGCTCCGGCGCCGAGTGGATCGATGCGCTGGCCGAACGCGCCGCTCCGTTTCTGCTCCGACCGCCCGGCAGCCGCGTTCTGGGGCATATGGATTGGTCGATCAAGCATTTCCGCTTCTCCGTCGACCGGGTGACCGTGATCTACGACTGGGACAGTCTGATCGTGGAGGACGAGCCGGTCATCGTGGGACAGACGGTTCCCACGTACCCAGCACGCTGGGATCGCCCGGTGATCCTCACGCCCAGTCTTGCGGACGCACGCGCCTTCGTGGCCGAGTATGAGGCAGCGCGCGGCCGGCTCTTTACGGAGGCCGAGCGCGCGACGCTTGGTGCGTCCGCCCTCTATGCGCTCGCCTACGGGGCACGCTGTGAACACGCCTATGCGCCGGCGCCGCCCCCCTACCCGCGCGGAAGTTTACGAGCTGCATTGCGGGATCATGGAATCGCCTGGATGGAATCGTTGCGAGATGTGCCGTAGAGGTTCGACCACACTGCCGCTGGATGGCATCGACCTCAGGCCTCGTCGTGAGAGAGGGCGGGACCTGGCGACGCGTCAGTGTGCCGGCAGCTTCGTCCGGCAGGAGTACGTCCAACGATTTCGCGTGTTTCTCCTTCGGTACCATTGTCACGGTAGCCGGGCGGGGATAGAGTGTCATCCGGAAAGACTAGTTGAACGAGTCGAATTCCACATCGTTGGATCTGGGCACAGGGGAGACGGGGCGAAGGGCACGCCCGGAGCGGGACGGGCGGGGCCGGCGGCGCCCGGGCCGGCCGGGAGCGGCAGCCGGTGTGGACGGGGAGACGTGGATGGAACAGGGCTTATTCCTTACGGCCGAGCGTGAATCGGTAGAGCCGGTCACCACGGCGGCCGGCCGTGAAGAATATGCGCTCCCGCCGTATGTGCCGTGGATTGTCGCTGCCGCCATCCTCCTCTGGACCATTCTGATTCTGAGTCTGAGCGCCGCCCGTTTTGCCGTCTATTCGCCCGTGGCGGAGGTGGGACTGGAAGCGGCGACGGCGCTCGCGGCCCTCTTTGGCGCGCTGATGTTGGTCCTATTCCCCTCGGCCGGCGAGACACAACGGCTGCGTTGGGTTGCCGCCGGTTTCGCCGTGCTTGGACTCGGCGCCCTGGTTTTCGGCTACTTGCTGCCGCTCGTCGGGGTCGTTCGGCCGGTGAACGACACCATGTATACCGCCCTCGCCATTCGTGTGGCGGTCGGGGCTCTGCTCGTCGTCGGACTCGTCCCATCTCAACCGCCCGCGCTCACGCGAGAGCGGCTGGGGATCATCACCGCCGGGCTGATCGTGTTGGTGGTCGCGACGTCCGTCGCTACCTCGCTGCCGGCTCTCGTGACGACGTCCAGTCTGCGCGAAGCGGCCCGGGATTCGAGCGGGGTGCTCGACGTCCTTACCGTCTGGGAGTGGATCCTGTCGCCCATCCCGCTCCTCCTGACCGTTGCGGCCACCGTCGGCGCGCTGCGCCATGCCGCGGGCCGCAGCTTCGATATGTGGCTACTTATCGCCCTTATTGCTCTTGCCGGCTCGCAGCTGCAGAACGTCTTCTGGCCCTCTACTTATACGGACGTGCTCACCACGGCGAATCTGCTGCGCCTCGCCTTCGCCGTGATCCTGACGGCGGGCGCCGTCCTGGAGTTGCGGCGGATCGCCGAGGAAAGGTTGCAGTGGCTGGCCGCCGCCCAGAGCTACGGCCGGCGGCTGGAGGATCTGGCGGAGATGAAGTCCAGCTTCACTGCGATGGTGGCCCACGAGCTCGGATCACCGCTGGCCGCCATTCGCGGCATGGCGGCGGTTCTGGCAACCGGCGATCTCTCGGCGGACGAGCAGGCGCGAGCCCTGCACACGATCGACGAGCAGATCGATACCCTGACCTCCCTGACGGCCGACATGCAGGCCGCTTCCAGCCTCGAGCGGTCGGAGTTCGGCGTGCAGCTCCGGCCCGTGCCGGCCGGCATTATCGTTTCGGAGGCACGGGACTTCGCGCGCAGCCTGTTGGGCGATCACCCCTTCCTCGCGCTGGATTCACCGCCGGAGATCGTCCTGGCGGACAAGCAACGGGTGGGTCAGGTGCTCCGCAATCTTATCGGCAACGCCGCCAAGTATTCCGAGGCCGGCGCGCCGATCGAGCTGCAGCTCCAACGGCACGGCCGGTACTTGCGCTTCACCGTGCGAGATCGCGGCTACGGCATCCATCCCGATGACATGCAACGGATCTTCGACAAGTTCGGCCGCGGGCGCGACCGTAGCGGCCGTGGTGTATCGGGGGTCGGCCTTGGCCTCTATCTCTCGCGGCGCATCATACAGGTCCACGGGACCGACCTGACGGTCGAATCGAATCCGGAAGGCGGCTCGGCGTTTAGCTTTGACCTGGAGGTAATCGAATGACGCGTGTCCTCCTGGTAGAAGACCACTCCGCCTTCCGGCAGGCGCTCGCCTTCATGATTGATCGGGAACCGGATATGGAAGTCGTGGGCCAGGCGGGAACCACAGAAGAGGCGCGTCCCTACCTGGTGGACGTCGATGTGGCGGTCCTGGACCTCGACCTCGGGACCGGCAGCGGTGTCGACGTCATTCCGGATCTTCGCCGCGCCAGCCCAGAGAGTGTGGTGCTGATCCTCACCGCCAGCCATGAGACGACGCAGATCGCCCGGGCTGTCGAGGCGGGGGCCGCGGCGGTCCTGCACAAGTCTGCTCCGCTGACCGAGATCATCGATGCCGTCCGGCGCCTCAGCCGCGGCGAAGCGGTGATGTCGCCGCAGGACGTGGTGGGTCTGTTGCGGTTGGCGAACCAGCGGCGAGCCGAGCAGGTCGAAGCGCACGCGATCGCCTCGCGCCTCACGCCCCGTGAGATCGACGTCCTGCGAGCGCTGGCCCGGGGGGCCAGCGACAAGGATATCGCCCAGGAGTTGCATGTCAGTCCGGAGACCGTGCGGACGCACATGGTCAACATCCTCGGCAAGCTGAACGCATCCTCGCGCCTGCAGGCGCTCGTGCTCGCGATCCAGTATGGCCTGGTGGAAATCGGCCGCGACGGCATCCTTCCGCCGCGAGAGTGACGCAGCCCTCGATTCCCACGACCGTTGAGAAGCGCGTCCGTGGGGAAGGGCCGCTCCCACGGGTCCGAGCGATCTGCGTTCGCCCGTGATGGCCCCACGGCATCCGGGCGACGGTGCGGGTTCCCGATTTCCCTTCCGACCCGCATCCATGCCGATCTGGAGCCGCCGGCTCTGGAATGCGATGTGGACGGCGCGGGGACGCATCCTAGCTCATTTTGTTGAGGCAAAAATCCATGCAAAGAGGGAGGGATTGTCCGGCTCCAGGAGGATACGCTATAGCAACATGGCCGTCCTGACGGCCCCCTGTGGAAAGAGAGTCCAATCGGTGCGCATCGTCATCGGCAACGCGCCGCAAGCATATCGTGAGAGTCTGGCGGCGGTCGTTGGCGCCCTGCGTCCCGAGATCGAAGTGATCATTGTGGCGCCGGACGATCTCGACGATGCGGTCGTGAAGCACTCCCCGGATTTCGTCGTGTGTAGCCGCCTGACGCCGGCCGTGGAGACCCGGGCAGCAGCCTGGGCCGTCCTGTATCCGGGAGGCACCGGCGCGTCGATCGTGAGCGTGCGCGGAATGCAGTCGGTGATGTCCGACATGGGGCTCGATGCACTCCTTGCCGGTCTCGACGGACTGGCCGGGTAAAAGAGGCAAGGCGAGGCCGACCCAGCGCCGGGCAGAATCCATCCGCGGGAGGGTGGGACCGCCAACTCGTTGAGGATGTTCCGGATAGATAGGGCAGCAGTATCCTGCTTGTGTGCTGCCTCGTGCCGGAATCCCGTGGTCTCTCCACACCACACAGTCGCGGCGGGACACTGCTCCGCTGCATTCCGCGGTCCCCGCACTACATCTCTTGGGGCGATCCGTCTCTACGTGTGGCGGGTGGGTCCCGAGGGTCAGTCGCGGTCATCCAGAGACACCCGCAGGCAGCGCTCCTGACGATACGCGTCTCCGCTACAAATGGAAACGGTCCGGCTCCGTGGAGAAGCCGGACCGTTTCCGAGGTGGGGTGGCTCTGTGCTGAACGGCCGCTTGTCGGTCTAGAAGCGGCAGTGGGCGGTGTCGCTGGGGCTGCCGGTGTAGCTCGAGCCGCCGACACCGGTGCCGCCGCCGATAAGGGACGAGAGGTAGCCCTGCGGCGTGCCCGCCCTGTAGGCGCCGTCGGTCGGGGAGATGTTCTCGGTCTGGTACGTGGAGTCGAAGGCGCTGGAGTAGGCGGCCGCGGACCACTGCCAGTGGACCGTGTAACCCGGCTGGGAACTGCTGATCTGCGCGCTCCAGGTCACGGGCTTCGCGCCTCCGGCCAGACCACTGGGAAGCGGAATCGCAACACCGGCGGCAAAGGTATTGCCGGCATAGCCGGCCGGGACCGTCGTCTGCCAGGACCCGTTGCTGTAGGTCGTGGTTGACGTCGTGGCGGAAGGCGACACGATCAATGTGCCGTTCGGGATGGTGTAGGTCGAGCCACCGGGGAAGGTGAGCGTCTGACTGTTGAACGAGATAGTGACGGGCGAGGTGGGCTGCGGCCCCTGCAGCTTGATCACGGCCGGCGCCCAGAGCGTGCTGTTTGCCGGGATAGATGTGCCGTTGAAGGTGGTGTCGATGCTCGTGTAGCAAACGCCGGTCGTGGCCGTCCAGTTGAAGGCTTGGGTGAAGCCATCGCTGCTGGGACCGGCCGTTCCGGCGGTGCCGGTCAGCTGCAGATCGGTCTGACCCGTGACGCCGCTGCCGTTGACCTGGGCGTTGTAATACGTGACGAGTGCGTTGATGACCGGCACGCCGAAGCCGTTGCAGTAGCCGCTGATGCCGTCCGGATTACTGGTGTTCTGCTGATCCACCGCCTGGATGCCCAGCGCGCCGGATGCTGCCGTTCCCCCGCCGCTGCTGATCTGGAAGTTGGCGGAGAAGTTGGAGACAGTAGGATTATTGCTTGCGTCGTAGGTGAGGACGAACGTGCCGTTGACGGTGTAGTTTCCGTTCACCGGCCCCTTGGCCGTGCCCGTCGCCGCGAAATTAAAGGTGGACGGCGAGTTCGCGATGGTGTCGCACGTCGAGCCGCCCTGTGCCTGATCGGGCCGGCAGATGGTCAGGGTCGGCGTTGCCGACTGGCTCGGGCAGGCTGAGCCGCCGGTCGCGCTGTTGTTCGTCATCGTCAGGGTCGACGGCTGGAAGATCTCGCTGGTGAGCGAAGGACCAGACGCTGCGGACGCGGTGTGAGCCGGCGTCAAAGCACCGCCGGTCACCACCGGCAAGAGTATGAGCCCACATGCCACCAGGAGCACGCCCAGAATTCGATTCATGCATTCATCCCCATAAAGTGATACGACGTCCCGTCCCCGGCGCGGCTCCACGGTGGGCCGGGTAAGCCGAGGCTGTCCACTCGCACCTTACAGGTGGTTGATCACGACAACAATCATTCGAGCGTGCCGCGATCATCCTCAAAGGGCCTAGCGAAAATGAGGGAGACAACCCTCAACGTCCTGCCATGTCGCGCGCCACGACGCGGTTTCGGACCGCGTGCCGTCGAGGTGAAAGGACTTTCCCGCGGGACCCGACGTATAGGGTCTTCGCCCCACGATAAATAGGGTCATGACCCTATGGCGCCTGCGCTCTTTCTGCCCTTTTATAGAGGTACGGGAATCGGGGCGTGCATCCCGTGGTCCCGCACTGATCTGCTCATCAGTGAAGTCACTCCGGGAGGGTGAATCCGTGGACACCAAATATCTCTCTGTCGGCCTACCCGCGCGTCTGGTCGTCATCGCGGCGCTGGCGCTTGTCGCGCTGGCTGTGCCGCGCGTGGCGCGCGCCGATTCCAACGGCAACGCGGCATACAACTTCGCGGTCGGTGGCGGACTGGCGACGAACAACCTCGGGACTGCCGACGCGTTCAATCCATCCGATCAGTCGGGCATTGGCGCCATCAAGTTTGCCTTCTCGGCACACTGCCAGGTGGCGGGACCCGCCACCTGCACTGCCGACCCCACGATCCTTGCACCGGCACCGACCGGGCATGTCGTCCTCACCCTCGAGTATGGCGGGGGTGCCCCGGACACCAAGTTTCAGGGACCGGTTACCTGTCTGAACGTCGAGGGCAATAGTGCCGGTATCACCTTCGTGGACGAGACCACCGGACAACCGGTATCTATCACGACGGTCGATAACGGTACCTCGGCTCAAGTCGGAGCTCCATCCGCCCTCTATGTCGGCCCGTCGCCGTCGCCCTACACATGCGATCAGTTCACCAACCTCTACGGAAGCGGCGGCTTCGTCATCAAAGGCAACGTTGTCGTGAACGAAGGATCGTTCCTTCCCTGCACGCCCATGACCGACAACACGACCTACATGATCGACAGCAACTGCAACCTGTACGTGATGACGCCCAACGGCTGGCAGGTCGTCCAGTAGGTAAATCCGAATCGCGCGATGTACGGAGGGCGGCTCCGGGATCTGGAGCCGCCCATCCCTGTCTCGGTGGTCACGCGCGGGAGGACTACCCGCTCTGGTTCTCTCCGCTGATCGCCCCTTCGACCGCCTGCTCTACCTTCTGTCCGGCTTGCTGGGCGGCCTCGCCGACCTTTTGCATGACGGTCTCGCGGGCCGGCCCCATGAGCTGCGCCTCTTGCGGCGTCTCGGGGATGGCGAGACCCACCGCCAGGCCAACGGCGAGCGCACCCGCCCCGACCGCCAGCGGTTGCTCCTGGAGCATTCGGCTGAAGGTTGAGGAGGCGGTCTGAGCCTGCTGTTGTACCTGGGTGGCCACCTGCCCGGTCATCTGCTGGGCCTGGTCCATGACCTGTCCCGTGACCTGCTGCGCCTGGTCGACGACCTGCCCGGCCGCGTCCTGGGCCTGATTGACAACCTGTCCGGCGGTTTGCTGGACCTGCCCCATCACCTGGCCCGTCTGGGAGTTACTCTGATCTCCGCCGCCATACATTCGATCCGTCGGGGTGCCGTACTGGCTGTACCCATACGGCGACCGGTACGGCGCGTATCCCCGGTTGCGGCTCGAACTGTATGGACCTGACGCACCGGCACCGGAATCCGACTTCCGGGCTTCCATGATCAGCCAGCCGAGGCCGATGCCGGCCAGGGCCGCGGGTACCGGGTTCCGCTTGATCGTCTCGAAAATCGTGCCGCCCGCTGCGGCCGCGGTCTCCTCGGCGGAGGAGGCCGCCTGCTGCACGGTGTCTGTCGCTGTATTCAAGGCGTTTTCTACCTTTCCGATGGTTGCGCCCCGCACGGTCTCCTTCGCCTGTTGGGCTAGACCGTGCGGGCTCAACCTGTGCTCGATGGCGTCGATGGTCTCTCCCATCGCGCTCCGCGTCTGCTCAATCTGGGCGCGCTGCGCCTCAATGTCGCTGTCTTCGTCCTGGTCGATCAGTGCCGGCTCCTCGTCTGGGAAGGGAGTCGCAGCCATCAACGGAGGTACGACCGACGGGTCACCTAGATCTGTTGTTTCGTCCACGCTGCGTCATCCTTCAGGCTGTCGATCGTGGCGGTCGGAGTCAGACCACCGTGCTTGAGGTTGTTGAGACCCTTCCAGACCAGGAAGGCGCCGACCGCCGCGACGACGACGCCGACGATCAGGGCGCTCACCCACCACGTGACGCCGAGCTGCGCCAGACCGATGATCACGGCCGCCATGAGGGCCAGGAAGCCCGCATAGACAACCGCTCCACCCGCCGCCAGAAAGCCGACATCCTTTCCCACCGCGCCCGCTTTATGGGACAGCTCCGTCTTGGCCAGAGCCACCTCCTCGCGGACCAAATCTCCAGTCTCACGAGACAGATCGGCGAAAAGCTCGCCCAGGGAGCGGTCGCCTGTTGTGCGATCAGAGGGTGGATTCATTGGGCGTGCCATCAAACTCCACTCCAGGCGTGTACTCCTCAACCTCGATCACCATCTCCGCGGTGCTATCCGCCCCGTATTCGGCCTCAGTCTCGTCGTACGGCCTATAGGGTGGATACCCGGAGCCGTACGACTCGCCACCATAGGAGCCGGCACCGTACGGTGTGTACGCGCCGTAGGCGGGCCTGCCCGCCGGGCCGTACCCGCCGGCGGAACCGGCGCCGGGCGCGTTGGGCGGCTGTGGCGTGCTCTTGATGAACCGTGAGAGCAGGAACCCGAGCCCGAACGCTCCACCCACGAAGATCGCGGGATCACGACGCGCGAACCCCTCGACCTGGCCGATCATCTCCGCGACGGTCGTGTTCTGCAAGTAGCCCGCGGCTTGATCGATCCCACCGGCGACCTTGTCGACGGCCTGGCCCGCCGCTCCCTGGCCCTGCCCCTGTAGCTGCTGGCCAGTCTCGCGCAGGGACTTCGAGACGGTGGTCAAGCTCTGCGCTGCGCCCTGCTTCTGCTGCCGCGCCGTTTCCTTTGCCTTCGAGGTTGCGGTATCGGCAATATGTTGCGCCTGATTGCCCAATTGTTGAGCCGTATCGGCGCCGCTGCCGGATCCGGTGGAACTCGGGCTCTCCGAGGCGCTCTGGGACTGCTTGTTCGTCGTCGTCACCCTTCCCTCCTTGTGGAATAGTTGGACACTAGTTCGCAAGATGCGTACCGCTGTCTCGAATCTGCCCTTCTAAGCCGGCTCCGCGCGCACGGCACGTTCTCCCCTGGACCTGATCGTCGCGCGGGAAACGACGTCTCCTCGTCGGGAGGGCCGACGACAGCAGCGGTCCCCGCCTTCGTCCCGCGATAGACGACACGAGACGCTCATCCACGAGGGGAAAGGGCGGCCGGGCAGCGCTTCACCTGCTGGGTGGTCCCACCCCACGCGCCGACAGCGCCCGGTCGGCGCCCCACCCCCGATGCAACCCCCCCCGTGGAAAAGCGCCATCGACCCGTAGGCGCAGGGCTTGTCCCTGCCCGAATACACACGCAGGGACAAGCCGTGCGCCTACACCCCAATAGCCGCGACGATCGGCACCAATAGCCGCGACGATCGGCATCAATAGCCACGACGACCGGCATCAATGGCGGCGACGATCGGCACCAATAGCCACGACGACCGGCACCAATGGCGGCGACGACCGGCATCAATGGCCGCGACGATTGGCACTACTGGCGGCGATATTCGGCACTCGCGGTCTCGCCTGGCGATGACTCCGGCAGGGCCCCGGCCGGACCGTGCTGTCGGCCCCTGCTACTATCGGCCCCCTCTATAGGAGTAGGCGCCCATCATCCTGACGGCCCAGGGACGAAAGGATTAGCCGGAAACGGCTAACCAAAAATCATGCATCGCGGGGATGGCGGTACCCCTGTTCCCGCGGTAATCTTCGGCTGCATGGAACTCCCGGCGGGAAAAACCGGGTCACCGATCACCTGAGAGCTTCGGTGGTATCGGGGCGAGCGGAGAGGAAAGTCGCTCGCCTCGGCACCGATCAGGGGGCAGGGGCCCGCCCGAGGGACGAGGGATACCGATAAAGGCCGGTGCAGGAGCGCTCTCAGCCGGCCAGGGGAACGGAGAAGGGATGCAGGGAAGAACGATCGTGGGACGGTTCGCCGTCGCCTTGACGCTCTTAATGGCAACGGTTGTTCAGGTGACGCCGGTTGCAAGCTACGCGGCCGGCACGCCGACCGCCACGACGACGGCCACGAGCACGCCGGCCGCCACCGGTACGGCGACGCCGGCTGCGACGTCCGCTGCGACCAGCACTCCGAGCGCAACTCCGACGCCCTCTCCCCAGGCCAGCACCTCCTCCATCCTGGTGACCTTCAATGCCTCATCCTCCGATTCCACCACCGAGAACGCGGTGGTGGCGGCCGTGGGCGGGACGATCGAGACCAATTTCACGCCGATCGACACGCTCGTCATCGACGTGACGCCGGGGACCGAGAGCCAGATGGTCGCCGCCTACGCGGCGCGGTCCGAGGTCCAGTCGGCCCAGCTGAACTACACGCTCACCAAGACGAGCCTCCCGAACGACCCCGGATACTCCCAGCAGTGGGCGCTGCACACGATCTCCTGGGACCAGGCCTACGGCTCGATCACCCCCACCGGCACGGCCAATATCGCCGTGCTGGATACCGGCATTGATGCCACCCATCCCGACCTCTCCGGCGTCGTCAACACGGGGGCCGGGAAGAGCGAGGTCGGCACCGACCCGAACACCGACCCCAACGGACACGGCACGGAGATGGCCGGCATCGCCGCCGCCTCGGTGAATAACAGCATCGGCATGGCCGGCGTCGACTACGCGGGCGCCTCGCTGACCTCGATCCAGGTTCTGGCCTCGGACGGCACCGGCACCGACTCCAACGTCATTGCAGGTGTCTTCGACGCGGAGAAAGCCGGCGCCAACGTCATCTTGATGGCTTTCAGCAGCCCCGGTTATTCGAGCGCGCTGAATAGCGCCATCCAGAACGCCGAGAGCAAGGGCATCGTGGTGGTCGCCGCCACCGGCAACAGTGCCTCGACAGTCGCTACCTACCCGGCGGGCGATCCCGGTGTGCTTGGTGTTACCGCGACCGATCAGAATGACAACCTCCTCAGCACCGACGATCTCGTCAGCGCCGATGTCGCCGCTCCCGGCGCCGGCATCTACACGACGCAGCCGGGCGGAGCTTATGGGACCGTGAGTGGGACGTCGCCCGCTGCTGCCGAAGTCGCCGGTCTGGCGGGCCTGCTTGTCGCCAACGGCGACACCGCGAGCCAGGTCTACAACCAGATCACGGGTGCCACGGATCCTCTTTCAGGTCAGACTTTCGGCCGCATCAACGTACTGAAGGCACTGGGAGCGTCCGCGACGGTAACGCCGCAGCCGACCGTTAGCGCGTCACCGACACCGGCGGCGTCGCCGACCTACGTGGCGGCGAGCACGGTGAGCGATGTCTCCGGTCATATCTACCAGGGTTCCGGGACGAGCTTGCCCATCCAGGGTGTAAGCGTTACTTGCGCCCAGGGCTGTAACACGCCGCCACCGAGTATTACGACAGACTCGAGCGGGAAGTACGACCTGGGCAAGCTTACCTTTGCGGGGTCGGCACAGATGGTGATCTGCGCTCGCAAGATAGGATTCAATCCCCAGATTGCTCTCATCCAGTTCAACAACGGTAGTAACCCGGCCGTCACTGTCGACTTCCATATGGCTACGGGCACGGATGCATCCTGCCCCTCGTCGACTTCCAACGGTACCCCGACTCAGATCGCCTTTACGTCGCTGCCGTACACAGGGTCACCAAACAATCCGGACCTGACGGCGGGGGTGGCTTCCGGCTACATGACAGTCCAACTCGAGGACTCGGCTGGTAACCCCATCGTTCCTGCCACGAGCCACACGGTCACGCTGACTTCAGACTCCCCGGGAACTCATAGCTTCAATCCGGCATCGCTGACGATTAGCGCTTCGTCGAGCGCAAGTTTCAAGTATACCGATGACAAATCCGGTACGCCGACCATTACGGCGACGGACTCCACCCTCGCGCACTCCACCGCGACCCAGCAGGAAACGGTGGATTCCGCCGCCGCGGCGAATTTGGTGTTCGGACAGCAGCCGTCGAATGCACAAGCAGGACTGCCTGTCACACCGGCGGTAACCGTGGATGTTGAGGATCAGTACGGGAACCTGGTCACCAGCAGCACTGCCTCGGTCTCATTGGCTTTCACTTCGGGCCACAATCCCGGGTCGAGCACGCTTTCCAACTCCTCTACGAATGCCGCCAGCGGCGTCGCGACCTTCGGAGCGTTGTCGGTCAACAACCCTGGGGTCAGTTATGAAATTCAAGCGACTTCGGGCGGACTGAACTCGGCGACGAGCAGCACGTTTGACGTAAGCCAGATCGTGCTCGCGCCAAGTTCGGGGCCGACAGGACAGGCTGTAACGGTCACCGGCGGCGGTTTCACCGCGAGCGGCAGCAGCACCGTCATTCTCACGTGGAATACCGCCTCGGGGACGCAGCTCACCAAGTGTTCGACTGACAGTACCGGGGCCATAGCGGGCACCTGTGGCTTCACTATCCCGAAGGATGTTGCCGGCTCACACACAGTCACTGCGGCGGACACGTCTCATACAGCCACGGCCACCTTCACGATCAACCCGTCGATCAGGCTTAACCCGTCATCGGGTGCTGCCGGCTCGACCAACAATCAGCTAACGGGCACGGGCTTCGCGGCCAGCAGCACCGTCACGGCGACCTGGGACGGTGGCACCCTCGCTATCTCCGGTACGTGCTCTACCGACTCCAGCGGCAACCTGCCGAGCAGCGGAAGCTGTACCTATACCGTGCCGGGCAATGCCACCGTGGGGAACCATACGATCGTGATCACCGACGCCTCGGGCAATGTCGCGCAGGCAACCTTCAACGTCACGGTCGGCGCCGTCGCCAAGTTCGTCGTCAGCACCATTAACAGCACGACGGCCGGCTCCGCCCTCTATACGGGAACGAATAGCGGCGCCGGGTTCACCGTGACGGCCGAAGACGCCAACAATAACGTCGTGACGGGGTATACCGGCACCATCTCGGTGGCCATCACCTCCGGGACCGGAACGTCAGGCGCGTCGCTCAGTGGCACGACAACTCAGCCGGCGAACAGCGGTGTGGCTACCTTCACCGGAGTATCCATCACCACGGCGGGAACCAACTACGCGCTGACGGCGACCGGCACGACCACGTCCTCGACCGGCACCAGCAATCAGTTCACCATCTCCGCCGGGCCGGTGTCCGCCACGACGTCGACCGTCGTGGCCAATCCGACATCCGTCGTCGCCGACGGCACGCACAGCTCGACCATCACGGTGACGCTTATGGATCAGTACGGCAACCCCGTCAGCAACAAGAGCGTGTCGCTGGCACAGAACACCGGCGCTCACTCGGTCGTCACGACGGGCACGAATCCGACGAACTCCAATGGCCAGGCCACGTTTACCGCGACAGATACGACCGCGGAGACCGTGACGTACACCGCGACGGATTCGACGGACAGCACCCAGCTCAATACTCAGCCCAAAGTCACGTTCACGGCCGGCGCCGTATCCGCCTCGAAATCGACCGTGGTTGCCAACCCCACCTCGGTGGTGGCCGACGGCTCGCACACCTCGACGATTACCGTGACCCTCCTCGACGCCAACGGCAATCCGGTCAGCAACAAGACCGTGAGCCTCGGCCAGGGATCCGGCAGCTCGACCATCACCACGGTTACCGGCACCACCGGTACCAACGGCCAGGCCTCGTTCACAGTCAAAGACACCAAGGCCGAGAGCGTCACCTATACGGCGACTGACAGTTCCGACGGCCTCCCCCTCAGCCAGACGGCTCAGGTCACCTTCACGCCCGGCACCGCCACGCAGCTGGTCTTCGTCAATCAGCCT
The DNA here is from genome assembly GCA_021324655.1 of Pseudomonadota bacterium. Taxonomy (GTDB): domain Bacteria; phylum Chloroflexota; class UBA5177; order UBA5177; family UBA5177; genus JAJPIP01. Next base: position 37,274 of record JAJPIP010000089.1, on the reverse strand, counting down.
ACGAACACGACCGCGGGGCAGACGATCGGTGGGAGCAACGGCGTGACGGCGCAGTTCGAGGACGCCAATGGCAACGTCGAGACCGGCGACAACTCGAGCAGCGTCTCGATTGCGATCGGCACCAATCCGGGTAGTGGCACGCTCTCCGGGACAACGTCGGTGACGGTGTCCGCCGGCGTGGCGACCTTCGGCAATCTCTCGATCAACAAGGTTGGCACCGGCTATACGCTGATTGCCTCCAGCGGCTCGATTACCTCGAGCCCCAGCAACGCCTTTACTATCACGCCGGCCGCGGCCGCCAAGCTGGTCTTCGGCCAGCAGCCGTCCAACACCAAGTCGAATCTCGCCATCTCGCCCGCCGTGACCGTCCAGATTCAGGACCAATTCGGCAATCTGGAGACCGGCGACAACGCAACCTCAGTCGCCATCGCGATCGGCGCCAACGCGAACAGCGGTACGCTGAGCGGCACGACGACGCAGACGGTCTCCGGAGGGGTCGCCGCCTTCAGTAACCTTTCGATCGACAATGCCGGCACCGGCTACGCGCTGAAGGCGACGAGCGGAACGCTGACATCAGCCACCAGCGTGGCGTTCAACATCACCGCTCGCTCGACCACCACCAGCGTCAGCTGTACGCCATCCACGGTCGATGCCAATCAGGGCACGACCTGCACGGCCACCGTCACCGACACCGATACCTCGCCGGCCATCACGCCGACCGGCTCGGTCAGCTTCACGGTGAGCCCGTCCACCAACGGCAGCTTCAGCAACAGCGCGAATTGCACCTTGAGCGGCACCGGCTCGTCGGCGACCTGCACGGTCACCTACACGCCGAGCGTCGTCAGCACCCCGCAACCGGCCATCAGCGCCGGTTACGCCGGGGACGGTCCCCACAGCGCGAGCAACACCACAAGCGCCTTTACCGTGACCGTCAACCTGCGGCCCACCACTACTAGCGTTAGCTGCGCCGCCTCGACCGTGACCATCAACAGCGGCACGACCTGCACGGCCACCGTCACCGACACGGACGGGAACGGCACCAAGCTGGCGCCGGGCGGCAGCGTGATCTGGACGGTGAGCCCGAGCAGCAATGGTGGGTTCACATCGTCGGCCGGCAGCACCTTCACGGCCGGACCTCCGCCCAGCTGCACATTGATTAGTCAGAGCAGCAGCGCGGCTGCCTGCTCGGTGACCTATACCGCATCCACCTACGGCTCGCCGGCGATCACCGCCGCCTATAACGGCGCGGACAACGCCCACGCCACCAGCAACAACAACGGCAGTCCGTACAGCCTGACGGCGACCGTCGGTCTCTGCGCCGGCGCCACGACGACCGCCCTCGCCATGTGCGGGGTCTCCATGACGGCTCCGTTCGCCTCGGAGACGCTCACCGGCCAGGATCTGTCCGACTTCGCCTCACTCTCGAACATCAATGTCCAGGATCAGCAGTCCTCCGGCACCGCCGGCTGGAATGTCACGGTCCAGGCCTCGCAGCTTACCTGCACTGGCAACGCCGGCTGCCCCAACGGCGGCGATAAGCTGCAGCCGGGCAACCTGTTGATGGGCGGTCCGCTGGCGCAGGGTCCAAACGGCAGCCAGTGCGTCTCCGGATGCAATACGGGCACGCTGACCCTGCCGCGCGGCACGACCCCCTTCGCCATCGACACCGGCGATCTCAACGGCGGCACGTGCGCCAGCTCCCTGGGGTGCGCGCCGGTCAAGATCGCCTCCTATGCGGGCGGAGACGCCTCGTACACCTTCGTGCCCGGCACCGTGGACAACGTGTCCGGTCACAACCTCAAGATGACGGTCCCTGCCGACGCCTACGCGTCGACGTACAACACGACCATCACCCTGACGGTCGCGACAGGACCATAACCAATGAATATCCCCGAATTGAGCTACCGACAAAGGAGGGAAGAACGGGACGACAGGCCAGTAGGCAACAGAGTGACATCAAAGTACAGTCAATTTGCATGGAACCCACACAAAACGGAAGTAACTAGGAGGAATCACACCATGCGCAAACTCATCGGACTCGGCGCCGCGGCCATCCTGGCCGGTGCGTCCGTTCTCGCGGTCGGCACGCCGGCCAACACCTTCGCGGCGGGCTGTACCGCCAACGCCACTACCGGTTGCATCGGCGCGACCGTCACCATGAATCAGGGCGCACTCAGCCTGACTGCTCCTACCCTGGCGGCGTTTCAGGCCGTCAATCTGAACGGCCAGGACGCCACGACGCTGGCGTCCTGGAACGGCACGTTCAAGATTGTCGACGCCACGGGTACCGGCGCCGGCTGGCACCTGACGCTCGGTTCGCCGGCATTTAGCTGCGCTACCGGCGGCAACTGCCAGAATAATGACGCCTTCCCGAACGGCGAGTTGACCGGTGGCGCCTTCTCGAGCTACAGCTGCGCCGCCTACAGCGAGCAGCACTGCTCCGGGACCGCGCAGACCGGCCGTGGCGTTGGTCCCGGCGGTTTCTCCGGCGCCGGCACGACCCCCATCGACAACGCCTCGGGCACCGGTGGCGCCAACGCCCCCGTCGAGGAAGTCAGCGCGGCCACCAACACCGGTATGGGCACCTACGACGTGACGCTGTCCGGCCTGAGCCTGCACGTCCCGGCAGACGCCTATGCAGCAACTTACACGACCACGATCACTGCAACGCTCTCGACCAGCCCGTAGATAGTGATGATTCCCGGCTCGGCATCGTGCCGAGAGGCGCATCCGCTCGCTGGAGCGGATGCGCCGGCCGGGAACCACTCAAGTGTCAATCAGAAGGAAACAGGAATGAAGACTGAAGGGATAATGAGGAGAATGACGGGGAAACGCGCTCTGCGGGCTCTGCTCGGCGCGGTCGTTCTCAGCGGACTTTCTATCAACCTTGCCCTTGCGAGCGGGCCAAACCAGACTCCGGTGACGGTGTATCCGTCCGATGCTCAGGGCAATCGCATCTCCCAGCCTGGTTGGTGGGTCGTGACCGCCAAGCCTGGCACGACGACGCAGCTCTACGCCGTCGTCGGCGACGTCAGCAACCGCCCGGCGGCGATCCGGGTGCTGGCCGTGGATGCCACGGATGCCATGTTCGGAGGACTTGCCTATAACCTGCCCTCCGCCAGGGTTCACAGCGTCGGCCGCTGGATTCACCTCCCGACTGGCAATGTCTCTCTGACCGGCGGTCAGGGCGGCGTGATGCCGTTCAAGGTGGTCATTCCGAAGGGCATCAAACCCGGACAATACGTCGGTGGCGTGAGCGCCTATGTGCCGTCCCACGATCGCCAGACGTCCGGTAAAGCCCAGGTCATCATCCAGCCGCGGGTCATCACTGCGGTGGTCATCAACGTGCCGGGTCCGAAGTTCTTCCGCCTGGGCGTGAAGAACGTGCAGGCTCAGTGGATGAGCGGCGCGTTCTACATCGTCCCGCATCTCTTCAACAACGGCAACCAGCTGCTGAAGGGCAATGGCTTCATGTGGGTTTACGCGCCGGGTCATAGCAAGCCGATCGTCGCCAAGGCGATGCCGATCGACACCACGATTCCCGGGCAGACGTTCGCCTACCCGCTGCGCTGGTCATCGCACCCCGCCAAGGGGACGTACCACTGGCTCATCAAGCTGCACTGGAACGGCGGCTCGACCAGCAAGTCCGGCACGTTCGTCATCCGATAGTCAACGAGAAACCTGCAGGAGTGGAATCAATGGTAGCGACGATGAGGCGAGTACTGACGGTAGGGCTAGCCCTGGCCATCGGGGCGACGTCCTTCGTCGCTGCCCATGCTGCCTCGGGCCCCGTGTCCCAGCCGATCAAGGCGACAGTCACCATCAATAGCTCGGGCCTGGGCGCCCTGACATTCAAGATCCTCAATGGCCAGGCGTACACCAGCAACGTGAACACCGGCGGCACAACCTCGGTCACCTGCACCCAAACGATCAACAATCCAACATCGCTCACGTCGCCGGCCTCCTATCTCATCCAGTTCGTCGGTTCCAGCAAACAACAGGTGGATTACCTGCTCTGCCTGGCCCCCTATCAGGTGGCCGACTATACCGGAACCGGCGCCGGCTGGCACGTGACGTTCCAGGAGACGCAGTGGACCTGCACGACCTTGAATGGGTCGACGGGCGGCTGCACGAAGGGCGCCACCATCACCGCCGGGTCGACCTATATGGACGTCCCCTCCGTGACTTGCGTGAGCCCCCCGGATGCCTGCACCGGGAACGGCGCCAGTCCGTCCATCAAGATGACGGGCGCGGTGCCCATCGACAAGGGCGCAGTGACCGTCGCCTCGGCGGCCAAAGCCACGTCGACGACCAAGGCGCAGGGGATGGGTACCTACACCTTCTACCCCCGGACCGATAAGTGCGGCGGCACCAATACCATCTGCAACACGTCGACGGGCGGGTCGAGTCCCACTGCCGTCACGCAGGGGCAGCTCTCGCTGTACGCGCCGAGCACCGTCAAGAACGGCTACTACGCATCAACTCTGACCGAGTCTCTGACATCCGGTCCCTAGAGGGACGAAGCGGCTCCTTACCATCGCTTATCCCTTCATGCAGTGCGCTCACCCGTTTCCCCGGGTGGGCGTGCTCCTTTTTTCCGGCGACAAGTCATGGGCTTTCCGCTATGATTGTCGTGGCCGGCAGGGCGCGAGCGCGCTTCCAGCCTGGGTTCCATGCAAGATTCAGGTGTCGCTCGGTGAGCTTCCTCCGCGTTCGCGTCCTGCCACTTTCCTTTGTCTGTGCCGTTGCACTGGCCGGAGCCGTTCTCGCCGGCTGCGGCTCGTCGAACACTGCGGCCACGCCGACCGCTTCGCCCACGGTGCCGACGGCCAACGGGCCGAAGAGCATTCGCGTCCTCTCGACGAACATCCCGCACACGCTCAATCCGGCGAGGCATCCGGCCGTGCTGACGATCAACCTCAAGGTCACCGGCGTGGCGCTGGACATCCAGGATATCGGGCGGCTACCGCGCAACGGGCAGGGGCACGTCCAGGTGTACCTCGACCGCATCCCGGCCGCCGCCTACCAGCGTCCCTACCTGAAGTTTCCGTGGCTGTTCCTGGTGGCGTCGCCGTCGGTCAACTTCCGCCTGCCCAAGACCGTCGCTTTCGCGCGGCCGGGGCCGCATAGATTCCTGCTTGCCCTGGCGAAGAACAACGACGTGTTATATCGCGTGCCGGCGGCATCGGTGAGCTTCATCCTGCGGTAGGCTCCCGCATGGCGCGTCCAGGCGTGGCGATGGGGCCGGCCCTTGCGGACGAATGCCCCGCGCGAACACGGAGAGAGCCCGACGCGGCCCCCCTTCGGGCTCCTGCGCCGTTGCGAAACCGGCGGGTTCGTGGGCACAAGAGGAGTCGGGCGGCGGAGCACTGCTCCGCTTCGCTGCGCGACCCGCCCTGCGGTACGGGCCGGTCCGACCTTGATGTCTATGGAGCCATGCTGCCTCTGCGCGCTGCGTCGTGTCACGGTACTGCGGCCATCGCAGGCGAACCCAGATCGCCCCTACCGGGCCGGGTGGGGGCCCCGCTGTCACGAGTTCTCCGAGAGGTATTGGGGCTTAGCGCGCCCACTGCTTGCTGATCTCGATCGCCGTGAACGACCACGCTGCGGTGGGTTCGGCCGCATTACGCGGCCGGTTGGGCGTCCCACAGCGCGTCGAACTTTTTCTGCATGAGGTCATAGAAGCCGGTGCCGGGCGCGGTTTCCAGGAGCGGACTGTCGATCGTGCGCACACCGAACAGGTACGGCACGTAGAGGGCCCGGACGTCGGTGAGCGTCAGCTGTCCATGCATCACCCCGCGCCGCACCTGCCGAAACGCAACCCCGGGCGCTGAATCGACGATTCTGGCGGCCAGCTGTGACATGACCTCGATGCTGTGGCGAACGTTGTTGAAGTCCGCTTCGTCGATGGACTGATTGATGAGCTCCGGCAGCGCCGGATTCTCGGGGTGCATGAGCAGCAGGCGGACGCCGACTCCCTGCTCGGCCTTGGCCTCCAGCAGCTTCCGGAAGCCGGTGGAGCTGCGCCAGGACCCGAGGCTGATGCCCATCATGTCAATCCCGGCCGTTGCCTCTTCCAGGATCGGCAACCATCGGCCGTGCTCGGCATAGGAGGCCGATCGCTCGACGTACCGGACAGGGGATTGCGCCTCGTGTCCGTTCGCCGTCACGCCGATGGGGCTGCTGGTCTGCCAGCCGGAGGAGTCCAGGCTGTGCACGTGCGCGGCGATCTCGCGCGAATAGACGCGCTCGAAGAGCGGTCGCGGCGACAGATCGTACTGGACGCACCGCAGATCGTGAATGTCGAAGGGGAGCACCTCGCCCTTCTGGATGAGCATGATCACTGGGCGGCCGAAGGACTGCGCCACGGCCAGCTCATAGAAGACGTTCGGGTTGTGGCCCGTAAGAACGGCGATGCACAGATCGGCGTGGAGGATGCTCCCGAACATCTGCTCCGAGATCCTGCCGGGGTCGTGCATGTGATCCGAGCGGTAGGCCTGAATGCCGCACTCCTCCATGGCCGGGGTGATGATGTAGTCGAACACATCGTCGGCGTGCTGCCGCACCGGCGACCCTTCCATGCCGATCGGGCTGATGACAAAGGCTCTCCGGTTCCCGGCCATGTGCTGCCCCCTCTCGTTTGGTGCCATAGCATACACACCGAGAGCGCAGAAATCTCCGACCGTCGATTTCTTCCGGCCGATAATCGCGCCCAGCTCCCGTCCGATGCCGGATCGCCGGCGCCCGCAATGACCGAGACGCAATTTCCAGATGCATCTGCGGTTGACGTACTCCCTTCGGACATGTATACATGGAAGCGTCTGGAACCTGTCAGGGACGGCAGGGACAGATCGCGTGTCGCGATGCGGATAGGGGACCCGCAGCGTGACGCCGGAGGGACAACGAGAAGCACGCACGCGGCGATTCTGACCTGAGCGGGACAATCGGAGGAGACAGCCCATGGCCACGAGACGGCCGGTGATGGACGAGACCCAGCAGGTGGTCGTTCATCGGTTGACGGGAACGGAAAAAGAGGTCCTCGAGAAGTATCACCACGACGTGGATCGGATGGGATGGGCCGGCTACGTCGAGGTTTCGCACACGCTCACCGGGATACCGCGTGGCTGGAAAGCTCTCTTCCTGGAAGCCCAGAAGGAGATGCTCGTCACCTATCGCCGGCTCGATTAGCCTGCGCACCGCCCTCGCCGGGTCTTCCTCCCCGGCCGCAGAGGTGACCTTGGTCGCCTTTCCGGTGAAAACGCTGCCGCGGGTCTTGCCAGTCGGCCCGATGGGACGTATTGTGTGATCGAGCGGCTGCCTCCTCCGCCGCAATTCGTCGTTGTCCCATGCTCACTGACCAACGGAGGACCCATGAGCCTGTCTCCTATCCTGCAAGAGATCCTCGATTCGATGAACGTGCCGGCCATCCCCGGCGCGGTGACCTCGCCGTACCAGAACACACTCCGCGTGATCGGCGCCGTGCTCGACGAACTGGAAGCGCACGACGTCACGGTCATCGAGGGGAACGGAAATTTCACGGTGCGCTTCGAGACGGAGGGCAGCATCCAGGTACGGGAGACGACGCACCTCGAACTGCTGGAAGCGTTCGATACGCTGCAGCGTGATCGCACGCTGCTGGGCTCGCCCGATCAGGGATACTATCAGGACCTGCTGCGCGCCATCGGTTTCGAGATGGAGCGGGTCGGCGCCCACAATCTGCTGCTCTCTGAGGCCGGTGAGTACTGTCTCGTCAGCTTTCAGGCGAACGATCCCACGAGTGTGATCTGGCGCAAGCGGCATCTGGTGCTGGACGACAAAGCGCTGGCCGGCATCCTCGACACCGCACACGGCCGCCGCACCAAATCCAAGCTGCCCTTCAAGCTCATGAATGCGCGGCGTCGACCGGTGGACCGATCGAAAGAGCCGGAGATCCTCAAGCGCTTCCGCGACCCGGAAAGCACGGACCGCATGGCCAGCACGCTGCGGACGCAAGGCTTCGCCCACTCCTGACACGAAGTAGCACTGTCACTCGAGACGGTGCTTCAGAAACGTCAGCATGCGCCGGGCGCTCTCCTCGCCGGCCGGTTCGCGCAGGGAGAGGCTCAGGAGTTCGAGCGCGCGGGCGTCGACGAAAAGATCGACGTCGCCCGCCGGCCACGGCCTGATTCTCTGGTAGCCGGCCCGGAACGCATCAACGGCACGCGGATCGTTCCAGCGAAGCAGGACATACTGCAGCGAGATGCCGATGTCCTGAATGGGATAGGCCCACAGACTGTCGTCAAAGTCCAGGACAGCCAATTTGCCGTTGAGCTGCTTCACATTGCTGAGGTGGAGGTCTCCATGGACGAAGAGGGGCGGTTCCGGAGCCGCGTACAGCCGCGTGATGGCTGCCTGTATCTCTGCCGCGCGCTGCCGGATGCGGTCACGCAGTTCTCTGGACCAGAGAGAGTGCGGGGCATCGTCGTAGAGAGGACGCGGACGGCCAAAGCCCCAGACCTCGGTGAACCGCTCACCGGTGAAGGGATCTGGCGGGACGAAGCGCTCGGCGTGCGCGTGCAGCCGCGCCAGCGTTTCACCGAGGCCGGCGACCAGTCGTGTGCGTGGCATTCTCCGGATACGCCGTCCCGGAACCCACGTGAAGAGAACAGCGCAGAGCGGCGGATCACCGGCGATCACATGCACCACGTCCCCGGATGAAGTAGGAAGTGGCGTGGGGACGACGAGGTCGGTGTCGCGCCGGAGGGCCTCGAGCCAGGCCAACTCGGAACGGACCTGGATCTCCGTGCGGGCACCCGGTCGCCCGATGCGGAGGACATAGCGGTTGGCCGCCGTGCGCACCTCGTATACCTCATTCCAGGACCGCTTCAGGACGCGTAATCGGGCCTCAGAGACGCCGAAAGCCGCGAGCGCCTCGCGTACCCGTCCGGGCCGCCTCACTTTTCCGCCGGCAAAAGAACTGTCGTGGCAGAGCCCCGCTCTGCCCGGAGACAGCCGCCCGACTGCTGGGGGTGCGCCGCAGGGTGCGGATTCGCCGGCCCGGCACACTGCGGCGTCACGGCAGAGCGGGGCTCTGCCACTGCGACTCTGTCGATGTCAGGTCCTTGCGCATCTCGATGGCGGCAGGCAGCATCTGGTAGCCGAGGTCAATGTTGATAGCCAGCATCGCTTTGTTTTCCAGGTCGTTACCGGTGAACATCCACTTTATGCCGTTTTGCTGCGCCCATTCGATGGCTCGCAGTTTCAAGGCGCGGGCAATGCCCCGTCCACGGCAGTCGCGAGCGACCGCGGTGTAGGCGTTATCGACGTAGCCGGGGGAGCGCAGCTCGAGCTGACACATCCCGACTATGCGATCACCATCCAGCGCCACCCAGAAGATCTCCGCATGAGACCCCGGCGCCTCCAACGTGTAGCGATACCACTCGTCATACGGCATCTGCGTGAAGTCGATCAGACCGGGAATGTCACGTGATGTAGCGTTATCGAGCTCCCAGAGCTCGTGGAGCAGCGCTTCGCCGGCACCCAATTCAGCCAGGGTGGCAATGCGGATTCCCGCCGCGGTCACCCGCTCCGCCGCGGCCCGTGATCTCTCCAGCCGTGCGTTCGCCACATCGAGGCGCGAGAGCCGGTCCCCATGGCCTGTCCGGCGGTAGCCGCGACGTTCGAGGAAGCTCAGCGCGTCCAGACTGTCCTCACGCGCTCGCGTTTCAATGGTCCGGCCTCCGGCCGCTCGAATGGCGTCTTCAACATGCGCGTACAGCGCGCCGCCGATTCCCTGCCGATCCCACCCGGGGGCGGTCCACACCTGCATCCAGTACGCGCCCGGCCGGTCCGTATAGACGCTTTTCAGGAAATCGGCGTAGCCGACGACCTGGCCGTCACGTTCGGCGATGAGCCAGGTGTCGTTGGCCCGTTCCGGGATCGCGCTGAGACGGTGACGTAAGTCCTCGACGGTCTGCGGGGGGCGATCATGATTGATGCGGCTGTAGATGTCCGTGATGTGGTGGTCGTCGTCGGGGTCTCGGGGACGGATGGTCAGACTCATAGTGTTGTGGTTCAGTCGCGGGCAGAGCGGGGCTCTGCCACTACGGTCGGGGGAAGGGCATCGGGGTTATTCCATCACGACGACGGATCGCAGCACCTCCCCGCGCTCCATCTTGTGGAAGGCATCTTCCACGGCGTCGATCGGAATCGTCTCGGAGACAAAGCCTTCGAGATCGAGCTTTCCCTGTTTGTAGAGGTCGATCAGAATCGGGAAGTCGCGCGTCGGCAGGCAGTCGCCGTACCAGGAGGACTTGAGCGCTCCGCCCCTGCCGAATAGCTCCAGGAGGGGGAGCTGAATCTGCATCTCCGGTGTCGGCACGCCGACCTGGACGAGGGTGCCGGCGTGGTCGCGCGCGTAGAAGCCCTGCTCGTAGGTCTCCGGCCGACCGACCGCCTCGATGACGACATCGGCACCGTTGCCGCCGGTCATTTCCCGAATCGCTTCGACGGGATCCTGCTCGCGAGCGTTGACGGTGTCCGTCGCTCCGAACCGCTTCGCCGCTTCCAGCTTGCGGTCATCCACGTCCACGGCGATGATGCGCCGGGCCCCCGCCACATTCGCACCCGCAATCGCCGCGTTGCCGACCCCGCCGCAGCCGATCACGGCCACGGTATCGCCCCGGGAAACGTTGCCGGTGTTGACGGCGGCGCCGAAGCCGGCCATGATCCCGCAACCAATCAGGCCGGCGGCCTCCGGCGGAGCATCCCGGTCCACCTTGACGCACTGCTCGGCCGCCACCAGGGTCTTCTCGGCAAAGGCGCCGATCCCGAGGGCGGGACTGAGCGGGGTTCCGTCCTGCAGCGTCATCGGCTGCGTCGCGTTGAGGCTATTGAAGCAGTACCAGGGACGTCCGCGCAGACACGAGCGACATTCACCACAGGGAGCACGCCAGGCGATGACGACATAGTCCCCCGGAGCCACGTTGGTCACGCCCTCGCCCACCGCCTCGACGGTCCCGGCGGCCTCGTGACCCAGGAGAAAGGGAAAGTCGTCCGAGATGCCGCCCTCGCGGTAGTGCAGATCGGTGTGGCAGACACCGCAGGCCTGGATGGCGACCAGCGCTTCCCCCGGACCGGGATCAGGCACCAGGATCGTCTCCACCGTCACCGGCTGTCCTTTGCTGCGCGCGACCACACCCTTGACCTCGTGCACCATCTCCGTACCTCCTGTCTGTGACCCAGGGTAATGGAAGGGCTGCGACCGCAGGCGCGGCCGCGCTCGACCCTATACCAGATACTCTTTGACGGTGTCGGCTAGTTTGCGGTTCATACCGGGGACGGCGGCGATTTCTTCGGCCGTGGCGGCTTTGATGCCACGGACCGAGCCGAAGGTTTTGATCAGCGCCTTGCGGCGCGCGGCGCCGATGCCGGGGACAGTGTCGATCTGGGACTGGACGGTGGCGCGCTGGCGGACGTTGCGGTGATACGACACGGCGAAGCGGTGAGCTTCGTCGCGAATGCGCTGCACGAGATAGAGCGCTTGCGAGTTGCGTGGGAAGAGGATCGATTCCTCGCGGCCGGGGACGAAGATTTCCTCGAGGCGCTTGGCCAGCGAGACGATCGGGAGATCGTCGCGGCCCAATTCGGCCATAACCTCCTGGGCCGCGTGCAGCTGTCCCTTGCCTCCGTCGATGATGATCAGGTCGGGCTGCGCGCCGAAGCTCTCGTCTCCCGCGCCGTCCTCCAGCCGCTTGAAGCGCCGCCGCAGCATCTCCTGCATCATGGCGAAGTCGTTGGGCCCGTCCACCGTCTTGATCTTGAAGCGGCGGTACTCGGCGTTCTTCGGCTTGCCGTTCTCGAAGACCACCATCGAGCCCACCGCGTTCGCGCCTTGAATGTTTGAGATGTCGTAGCACTCGATCCGCCGAGGCAGTCTCTCGAGACCAATCGCCGCCTGCAGTTCGGTGAGCGCGCCGGTGGTTTTCTGCGCATCACTCATCCAGCGCAGCCGGTACTCCTCCAGCGCTTTTTCCGCGTTGGCAGCGACCAGTTCGACCAGGCGGCGCTTCTCGCCGATGCGCGGCGCCGAGACCGTCACCGCGCTGCCACGCAGAAAGTGCAGCCACTCGAGCAGGAGGGTGTCCTCCGACAGGTCGTATTGCGTCAGGATCTCGCGCGGGATGTGGGTGGCTCGCTCGTAGTACTGCTGCAGGAAGGACGACAGAATCTCCGCCGGCTCGCTCTCCTCGGCCTCCAGGAGATAGGTGTCCTGCCCCACGACTTTGCCGCTGCGCACGTGGAAGATCTGGACACTGGCCTCCGCCTCCGCCTGGGCCAGCGCCACGATGTCACCGTCCGTCTCTCGCAGCGAGGTAATCTTCTGCCGCTCGGCCACTCGCTCGATCGCGCTGATCTGATCCCGCACCCGAGCCGCTCGCTCGAAGTCGAGAGCCTCGGCCGCCTCATCCATCTCGGCCTGCAGACTCGCCAGCACCTGGTCATGCTTCCCCTCCAGGAACAGCAGGACCTGATCGATCACCTGCCGGTACGCGTCACGTGTGGTCTTCCGGACACATGGTGCCGTGCAGCGCTTGATAAAGAACTCCAGGCAGGGCCGCTCCACCACCGGATCGCCGCTGTCCGGGATCGTGAGGTCGCAAGACCGGTAAGGAAACAGCTTCTTGAGAACGGCGAGCGTTTCGTTGAGCGCTCCGGTGTCGGCATAGGGCCCGAAATACACAGCGCCGTCCTTGCGGGTGTGGCGCACCTTTAGAACGCGGGGAAACGGCTCCTGGAGGGTGACGCAGATGTAGGGATACTGCTTGTCGTCGCGGAGCCGGATATTGTACTTGGGCCGCTGCTCCTTAATGAGGTTGTTTTCGAGAATGAGCGCCTCGATCTCGGAGTCGGTCACGATCGTCTCGAAGTCGGCAGCGTGCGCCATCATGGCACGCACTTTCGGCGCTTGCGTTTCCGGCGCGGCAAAGTAGGAGCGCAGGCGGGACCGCAGCGAGGCGGCTTTGCCGACGTAGATAACGTCCCCGTCGGCGTTTTTGAAGAGGTAACAGCCGGGCCGCGTGGGCACGGACTTCAGGCGGGAAGTGTCGATCATGGTGGGTCAAAAAAGGCTCGCCCGTGCGGGGCGAGCGCCGTACCAGTATATTCCGCTTGACGGCCGCAGCGCTAGACATAACGTGCTGAACGCGGGCCGGGTCTGGTATACTCGAATACAAAGCGGGCAGAACCCGAGCAGGGAGAAGTGGGCATGTCCCCACTTCTCTTTCTTTCACGAGTAAGGATGGAGGGCTAGTTCGAGAGGACTAGCCTTTTCCACGCCCAGACCCGGAGTGGAACGATGGCAAAAGCGGATTTGGTTACGGCGATTACGCAGCTCACGGCCGAGCGTGATCTCCCGGTGGAGGTCGTCATCAAGGCGGTTGAGGAAGCGCTGGAATCGACCTACAAACGCCAGTATGGACAGGTTCCGGAAGTACGGGTCGAGCTGGATACCGAGACGGGCGAGTTTCGCGTCTACGCCGAGAAGAAGGTCGTCATCGACGTCAAGGACGAGGCCACTGAAGTCTCTCTCAAGGAGGCGCAGTCGCTGCCGGGCCACCCGGGCCTGGGCGAGGTCGTCGAAGTCGAGGTGACGCCTCCCAACTTCGGCCGCATTGCGGCGCAGACCGCCAAGCAGACCATCCTGCAGCGTATTCAGGAGGCGGAGCGCGACCTCATCTACGATGAGTTCGCCAATCGCGAAGGGGAGATCCTGAACGGGATCATCGAGCGCGTGGAACCGCGTGGCATCATCGTCAATCTGGGAAAGGCGGAGGCTCTGCTGCCGCCGCCGGAGCAGGTGCCCCGCGAGCGCTATCGTATCGGCCAGCGGGTCAAGGTCTACCTGGTCAAGGTGGACCGCGGCATTCGCACCCCTCAGCTCATCGTCTCGCGCAGTCACCGCGGACTCGTCCGCCGATTGTTCGAGGTCGAGGTTCCGGAGATCTTCAACGGCATCGTCGAGCTCAAGGCGATTGCGCGCGAGCCGGGATCGCGCACCAAAGTCGCGGTGTCGGCGCGGCAACAGGGCGTGGACGCGGTCGGCGCCTGTGTCGGCCTCCGCGGCGTGCGCATTCAGAACGTTGTCAACGAACTGAACGGCGAGAAGATCGACGTCGTCAGTTGGGATGACAATCCCGAGCGGTTTGTGGCCAATGCGCTGCAGCCCGCGCAGGTAATTGACGTCGACATCTTCCCGGAGGAACGGCGCGCGGTGGTCGTGGTGCCGGACGGGCAGCTCTCCCTGGCCATCGGCAAGGAGGGGCAGAATGCCCGCCTTGCCGCCAAACTGACCGGCTGGCGGGTGGATATCAAAAAGCAGTCCGACGTTGAAGCGCAGCGCGAGCGGGAGCAACTGCAGGACATGGCAGCCAACACGGAGGCATCTGCGGCACAGGATCTCCTGGAGGACGAGGAGGAGCCGGTCACCATGGCCGAGTTGCTCGACGTCATGCCCGTGGATGTCATGGATGAGGGGTAAAGGCGATGCCGAAGCATGTTCCCCTGCGTTCCTGCGTGGCCTGCCGGGAGACCAAACCGAAGCGTGAGTTGGTGCGGGTGGTTCGCGTCAGTGATGATCGCGTGGAGGCCGACAGGACGGGAAAGAAAAACGGCCGCGGCGCCTATCTCTGCCCGGCCGTCGAATGTTGGGAGTTGGCGCGCAAGAAGCGGGCACTCAATCACGCGCTTTCCATGACCGTTTCTCCCGAGAACTGGGAAGAGTTATTGACATACGCCCGGGACACGCTTCCCGAGAAGAAGGTGCCGCCCAGGACCCCGGTCGGGGCGGCCGAAACGAGCTAGCCGGCCGCGTGCCGGCTGAAGAGAGGTGAATATGGTTTCAACAAATAGGGGACGTGGCGGCGGCCGCCGCGGCCCGGGAAATCGCGGTGGACGTCGAGGTCCGGATAGCTCGGCCCCCCGCGCGCCGCAGCCGGCAAAGCCCGAGGGGCCGCGCATCGTCGAGTTGCCGCCGTCCCTGACGGTCAAGGATCTGGCGGAGCGCATGGCCCTCACGCCGGTCGACATTATCAAAGCGCTTATGAAGAACGGCGTGATGGCCACCATCAATCAGGAGATGGATTACGACACGGCGGCGATCGTCGCCGGCGACCTGGGGTGGGAGGTCAAGGAAGCGCCCTCCGTGCTGGACGACCTCGAGGTTGAGGAGGTCGTGCCGGTCGAGCAGGAGGACGAGAGCCTGCTCGAGGAGCGGCCGCCGGTCGTGACCGTGATGGGACATGTCGATCACGGCAAGACCCTCCTGCTGGACGCCATTCGCTCGAGCAACGTCGCCGCGCGTGAGGCGGGCGGCATCACCCAGCACATCGGTGCCTATCAGGTCGTCAAGAACGGCCATAAGATTACGTTCCTGGATACGCCGGGCCACGCCGCGTTCACCGCCATGCGCGCTCGCGGGGCGCAGGCCACCGACGTCGCCATCATCGTGGTGGCGGCGGACGATGGCGTCATGCCCCAGACGGTGGAGGCGATCGATCATGCCAAAGCGGCCGGGGTGCCCATCGTGGTGGCCCTCAATAAGGTCGATAAGGCGGATGCCAATGTCGACCGCGTCTTGACGCAGCTCAATGAGATCGGCCTCAATCCGATTGCCTGGGGCGGACAGACCGAGGTGATCCCGGTGTCGGCGAAAACCGGCGAGGGCATCCCGGACCTCCTTGAAACGGTTCTACTGACGACCGAGATTGCGGACCTGAAGGCGAATCCGAACAAGCCCGCGCAGGGTGTGGTGATTGAAGCGAGGATGGAGCGAGCGCGTGGCCCGATGGCGACGATGATCGTTCAAAGCGGGACGCTGCACACCGGCGACGCGGTGGTTGCCGGTAGCGCCTACGGCCGCGTCCGAGCCATGTTCGACGATCGGGGGAAGCCGGTCAAGGTCGCGCCGCCGGGCACGCCGGTCGCCGTGTTGGGCCTCAACGAGGTCCCGGAGGCGGGGGACAAGGTCCAATCGCTGCCCGACGAGAAGGTTGCCCGCAGCGTGGCGGTGGAGCGTGCCGGTCAGAAGCGGGCGGAGGCCCTTGCTTCGACCATGCGCCGCCCGGCGGACATTCTCGCCCAGATCTCGACCGGTGAGACCAAGCAGCTGAACATCGTCCTGAAGGCGGACACGCAGGGCTCGATCGAGGCGATCGAGC
Source organism: Pseudomonadota bacterium (assembly GCA_021324655.1). Lineage (GTDB taxonomy): Bacteria > Chloroflexota > UBA5177 > UBA5177 > UBA5177 > JAJPIP01. The sequence continues at coordinate 21,078 of JAJPIP010000089.1, read as the reverse complement.
ACGCACTCAACGAGCTCAACGGGGACGAGGTCAAGGTCAAGATCATCCGTGCCGCCGTGGGTCCGGTGACCGAGTCGGACGTCTTGCTGGCCGACGCCTCCCAGGCCCTCATCATCGGCTTTACGGTTCGTCCCGACGAGGGCGCCCGCCGTGCCGCCGACTCGACCGGCGTCCAGGTCAAGTACTACGACATCATTTACAAGCTCATCGAAGACATCGAGATCGCGCTGTCCGGCATGCACGAGCCGGTCTACGAAGAGGTCATCGATGGGCACGCCGAGGTTCGCGCGACCTTCAAGGCCGGCCGCACCGTTATTGCCGGCTGCTACGTCACCGATGGCGACATTCGCCGCAACGCCGAAGCGCGCGTCCTGCGTGGCGGTGAGCTCGTCACCAACGGCCGGATTTCGTCGCTCAAGCGCTTCAAGGAAGACGCGCGTGAGGTGAGTGCCGGCTACGAGTGCGGCATCGTCATTGACGGTTTCAACGACTTCCAGGAAGGCGACGTCATCGAGGCCTTCGGGCAGCGGCGGGTCGTCTAGCGCGACGCGCCTGTTCCGCTATCTGGAACAGGCGCGTCGGCAGCACACCAAAGGGGAGGTTGAGCGTGAGCGAGCGGCGGCAGCAGCGTGTGGCGGCGGAAATTGAGCGCCGGGCCAGTACCTTTATTCGGGAGGAGCTGAAAGATCCTCGTCTCGGCTTTCTGACCATCACCGGCGTCGACGTCAACGCCGATCTCACTCATGCCATCATCCACGTCAGCGTGTTGGGCAGCGAGGAAGAGCAGGAGCAGACCCTCGAGGCGCTGCGGCGAGCCAAAGGTCTGATCAAGCGTGACATCGGAGATTGGCTGCGCATCCGGACCACTCCGGACCTCACCTTCAAGCTGGATAACTCGCTGGAGCGCGGAGCGCGTATCCTTGATCTGATGAAAACTCTGGACACCGGGGAGCGTGAATGACCGACGGCGGTGATCTCGCGGAGGCAGCGTGCCTTCTCCGCGACGCGAAGCGCATTGCCGTCCTCTCCCATGTCGATCCCGACGCCGACGCCGTCGGCTCCAGTATCGGGTTGGCGCTCGGCCTGCGGGCCCAGGGGAAAGACGTGGTGGTTGCGCTCGCCGATCGTGTTCCCGCGTATGCCCGCTTCCTCCCGGGTGCAGCCGGTGTCGTCGACCACCTCCCGGAGGTCCCGTTCGACGTCTATGTGTTCGCGGATGCCGCCGATATCGATCGCGTCGGCACGCTGTACACGGAGAACCCGGATCGCTTCGCCGGCACTCCGCTCGTTGACCTGGATCATCACCGCACGAATCCCGGGTACGGGACGGTCAATGTCGTCGACGGCGCGGCCTCGTCGACGTCGGAGCTGTCGTACCGTCTGCTGCGCCTGCTCGATGCTCCGATCGACGCGGAAACCGCGACGACGCTTCTCTTTGGCATCATGGGCGATACCGGTGCCTTCCAGAACGGCGCCACCACACCCGGTTCGCTGGAGGTCGCGGCCGATCTGGTACGGCGCGGCGCGGACTCCCAGCGGGTCGCCTTCCAGCTCTTCGACCGGAAGCGCTTCGGCGTCGCCAGGGCGTGGGGCGAGGTGCTGGAGACCATCGAGCTCTTCCCGGAGCGGCGCATCGTGTACGCCTGGATGGCGCAGCACGTGCTGCAGGACAACGGCGTCAAGATGGACGAGATGGAGGGCATCACGGCCTATCTGCGCGGCATCGAAGAGGCGGATGTCGTCATGCTGCTCAAGGAGGCCGAGAATGGCGAGTTGCGGGTAAGTCTGCGGTCGCGCCCCGGAATCGATGTCTCTTCGATTGCCGTCGCTCTTGGGGGCGGCGGGCACAAGCAGGCGGCGGGAGCGACGCTTCCCGGGCCGCCTGACCACGCCAAGCGGCTTCTCCTGGAGACGTACGACCGCTTCTACGGTGATCAGCGGCATCCTGCCCATTGACAAGCCCCTCGGCTGGACGTCCCACGACGTGGTACGACGGGTGCGCCGAGTGGCGGGGCAACGCAGCGTGGGACATGCCGGTACACTGGATCCTCTCGCAACCGGCGTGCTCGTTGTCGTCCTCGGGTCCGCGACGCGCCTGTCGTCCTACCTCCTGGCGTCGGACAAGGAGTACTGCGCCGAAGTTGTGTTGGGCGCGACGACGGCGACGGACGACGCCGAGGGCGACCTGCTGAGGTGCGCGCCGGTGCGTGGTCTGTCGCGGAGCGATATCGAGCGGGCGGTCGGCGGGTTCGTCGGAGACATCGACCAGGTGCCGCCGCGGTATGCCGCAGTCAAGCGGGGCGGACAGAAGCTCTATGTGCTGGCGCGGCGCGGTGAGGACGTCGACGTCGAAGCGCGCCGTGTCACTATTTCCCGCGTCGAGGTGGTGCGCGTCGATCTGCCCCGCGTTCGCCTCCGTGTCACATGTGGCGCCGGCACGTACATCCGCGCTCTGGCCAGGGATCTCGGAGCGGCGTTGGGCGTCGGAGGTTATCTGCACGCGTTACGCCGCGTGCGCAGCGGGCAGTTTGTCGTCTCCGACTGCGCACCGCTGGACAGACTCACCTCGGCCAACGAGGTGCGCGCCGCGATCCTCCCGCCGGAACGTGCCGTTCTCGCCCTCTCGGCGCGCGTTCTCTCGACCGGTGAGGCCGAGGCGGTGGGGTATGGCAGGGCGGTGGAGGCCGCAGACGTTCATGGCAGCATAAGGCTGTATGACCGCGATGGCCGCTTGCTCGCTCTCGGGGAAGCGGTGGGGGGAAGCCTGAAACCGACTCGCGTGTTCCGGGGGGATGATGAAGGTCGTTCGTGATCTGACCGAGCTTGAGCGCGGGCGGCCCGCCGTCCTCACCATTGGCGCGTTCGACGGGGTCCATAGAGGACATCAGTTCCTGATCCGCCAGGTCATCGAACGGGCGCGGCGTCTGGCGTTCGATTCCGTCATCATTTCGTTCGATCCGCGTCCCGACGTGGTGTTTCGGCCGGATAGCCGGCAGTTGACGGACGCGGGAGCAAAGGCACGCATCGTGGGTGCACTCGGTCCCGATGTTCTCGCCATCCTTCCCTTCAATCGTCAGGTCGCCCAGATTAGCGCGGGCCAGTTTCTGGTCTCCATCCTCGATCACATAAACCTGGCCGAGATATGGGTCGGCGCCGACTTCGCCTTCGGTCACAATCGGGAGGGAGACGTCGATTTCCTCATCCGGAGTGGGGCGGCTGCCGGGTTCGCCGTGCATGTCGTGCCGCGTGAGCGGCTGGACGAGACACCCATCAGCAGCACGCTGGTCCGCGAGCTGGTGACGGCCGGAGATGTGACCGGCGCGGCTCGTTATCTGGGCCATTACGCAGGCTTTTCCGGACCCGTGGTCCGCGGACAGGGACGCGGACGCGCTCTCGGTTTCCCCACCGCGAATATTCACGTTCCCCAGTACCAGGCGCTGCCGGCGACGGGAATCTACGCCGGGTACGTCCGGCTGGGGCATGAGCGTCTCGTTTCCGCCGCCAGCGTCGGATACAACCCCCAGTTCGAAGGACATGACCTCACCGTGGAAGCGCATATTCTCGACTTTGACCGCGACATCTACGGTGAGGAGCTGGGAATCGAGTTTGTGCAGCGCGTTCGCGAAGAGAGGCGGTTCGAGACCGTACAGGCGTTGGTCGACGAGATGCATCGGGACATCGACTGCGTACGGGATATCCTGGCGCGCGCCGAAGAGCCGGGCGAGCTGCTTCTCGGCAGCGACTGAGTCTACGCTCCCTCCGCCTCCGCGAGGGCGCTGTCCTCGTCGTCCGCCGCGCCGGCGCTCACGATCGGCAGCCGCATCGTCACGCACGTTCCCTTCCCCAGTTCGCTCTCCACGGCGACCGTGCCGCCGTGCTGCTCGACGATCTGTCGCACGCCCGCCAGACCCAGTCCCGTGCCGGCGAGCTGGGTCGCGTTCGCGGCGCGGTAGAAGCGTTCGAAGATATGAGGAAGATCGTCGGTGGGAATGCCGATTCCCTGATCGTGGACGGTGACCACTGCCTGGGTCCCATCAATCGCAAGACCAACAGTCACCGTACTTCCCTGGGGACTGTACTTGACGGCATTGCCGAGCAGATTGGCAAGGGCGCGTTCCAGATGAGATGTATCCCACTGTCCAGGAAGCTGGGCAAGTCGGGTCTCCAGCTGGATGCGGTAATCGCGGTTTGCTTCCTGGCTCTCGGCGGTTACGCGCCCTATCAGCGCGACCAGATCTGCCGGTTCGGGGCTTAATTTCAGGGGCTGCCCCGCCTGCAATCGCGCCGCATAGAGCAGATCATCGATTTGGGCAACCGCCCTGCTCGAGATGTCGTTGATGCGCTGCAAGTTCTCGACGATCTTCTCTGGCGGGGCGTTCCCCTTCGCCAGTTGTCGTTGAACGAACTGAGCGTACCCCTTGATAGCGCCGAGGGGGTTCTTGAGGTCGTGGGCCACTGAGGCCAGGAACTCGTCTCGACTCCGGGCGGCCTCCTCCGCGGCGGCCCTCGCACGATGCTCCGCCTCCTGCGCCGCGGCCAGGGCGAGCAGGAAGTCTCGGAGCTCGTATTGCCGCCGGCGTGCCCGCAACGCCATCTCTACCGCCCGGACGAGGGTTGCCGCGCCGGTGGGACGCTCCAGGAACGTGGCGTTCACTCGCTGGCCCAGAATCTCGCTCAGCAAAGTCCCAATCGGAGTTTCCCGGCTGACCAGAACGATAACGGGAAGGTCTGACCAGGGAGGCTGGGCCGCGAGACCTGCCAGCAGCTGGTCGGCATCGGAGGGAGAGAGCGCTTCCTGCGTGAGCAAGAGAGCGCCGGCGCCGCGCGGTATCTGCAGGCATAACTCGCCGACATCCGTAAAGATCTCCGCCTGGGCGCCGGCTCGACGAATGGTCTCGGCTGCCAGACGGGCATCACGTCCCACCGGTGCGAGAACAAGGACGCGGTCCTGCATATTAGCCGTGGCCGCCGGAGAAGAGGGCATGCGACGGCCCAAGGTAAGCGGGTGAGCCGGCGAGAACACCCTGAAACTGGTGCAGCGGCTCGCCGACTCGGACGCCCGGCCCGAGAGTCAGCTCGCGAATGGTGTGCTCGTGCTGACCGCTGCGCTTCTTCACGACCGAGATCGCCTGGCACAGCCGGCCGGCGGTCTCGAAGTACCGAAGGAGCAGGACAGTGTCAGCCAGATAGCTGATGTCGAGGGGCGGACCGGCGTTCTCGCCAACCAGTCCGTGCTGCGCAATCGTCATCAGCGTCGCGACGCCCCGCTGTCCCAGGTAGGTGAGTAGCTCGTGCAGTTGAATAAGAACCGCCTGCTCCTCGGCCATGGCATTGAGGTAGCCGTTGAGGCTGTCGATGACGATGACCCGGGAGCCCCTCTTCTCCACCGCCTCCGTCACAAGATGGTCGAACTCGCCCGGCGAGATTTGGGCAGGATCCAGCCGACGCAACACAATCCGGCCGTCCGCGACGTGGCTCGCTACATCCAGTCCCAGGCTGGAGGATCGCGTCAGGTAGGTCTGCACGCTCTCGTCGAAGATATACACATCTGCGCGCTCCCCGCGGGCGGCGGCCGACACCACGAATTGCGTGGTGATCACCGACTTCCCGACGCCGGCGGGTCCAATCAGCAGAGTGCTCGTCCCGCGGTCGAGTCCACCCCCCAACAGGGCGTCCAGCGCGGGCACCTCGCTCGGGAGGGGCCCAGTAAAAAACGGGGTCTCGTGATGGGCTGCCACGAGTCGGGGAAACACGGTGAGGCCGCCGGTCTGAATGACGTAGTCATGATTGCCGCTTCGGTAGTGGCCGCCGCGAAGCTTCAGGACGCGAAGCCGCCGCCGGTCCGGTCCGTAGACGGGCGAGAGCTGGGTTAGCTCCAGGACGCTGTGCGCCACGCTTTCCAGGCCCTCGCCGGTCTGATTGGGGCCATCCAGTAGAAGGACGGTGCAGTGCCGACCGGCGAAGAATTGCTTGAGGGCGAGAATCTGGCGCCGGTAGCGCAATTGGTCGCGAGCCAGAAGACGCAACTCCGCGAGGGAGTCGAAAACCACGCGACGCGGCTTCGTCTGCTCTACTTCCTCCAGGACCGCCCACGTCATTTCACCCAGCTCAACCTCAGACGGGTGCAGGATTGTGTACTGCTCGTCGGGCCGCAGCGACTGCTCGTCGGGAGCGAGCTCGTGGATGCTGACGCCACTCAGATCCCAGCCATGTGACGCAGCGACGGCACGGAGTTCTTCGGCGGTTTCGGAGAGTGTGACATACAGGACCGTCTCCCCCTGCCGGCGGCCCTCAAGCAGGAACTGGAGAGCGATCGTCGTCTTGCCGGTGCCCGGTGCCCCCTGGACGAGGTGCAGACGGTCGGCAGGAAAGCCTCCCCCCATTACCTCGTCCAACCCCGACACGCCGCTGCCGGCACGCGCGTATTCCTGCGCCTCCCCGGGACGAACCGATGCCACCGCCGCCTCCCCCGTTTGATCCCGCCCTGAGACTTGTTGCTCTCAGAATATCGTAAGTACGCGCGTCACAGCAGGGCGCGGCTCTCGCGACTCACAATACAGACGCGTCGCGGGCGGACATCCCGTGGAATATCCGCCCGCGACCTGAATTGATCGGTCCTTCAGTGCGCAGTCTGGACCTTGATTGACTGCGGCTTGGCGTGCTCGGCCTTCGGTAGTGTCACGGTGAGAAGGCCCTGATCATACTGGGCGGTGGCCTTCAGGGAATCAACGTCGTCCGGCAGGCTCATGGTCTCCATGAAGTTCCCATCAGGAATCCCCTTCCAGATCAGATTCGCGTTCTCGGGAGTCGGAATGCTGTACGTGCCCTTGAGCGTGAGCTGCTGCCCCGTCACTTGAATGTCGACATGCTCGGCATCCACACCCGGCAGCACCACCTGGACGATGTACGCGTCGTCGGTCTCCCACAGATTGGTCCCCGTCACCTGACGGAACGTGCGATCGAAAACCGACGGTAAAACGAAGCTCTCCTCGAACAGCCGGTTGATCATATCCGGCAGCGGAGTGATCCCCGTCCGCGTGGCGGGCGTGTAACGGGTCAGATTCGTGGCCATATCACACACCTCCTTGACGATCGCGCGCGTCGCGCGCGGACTAATTTGTTCGCCCCCGCCACAGGGGCTTTCCATAATATTCATACCACAGTGACTTGGGGTCTGTCAATATCTATGACAGTCACCCTGTAAAGTAATTCGACAATGTATCGCGGGTGCGTGTCTCGAGGCCCGCCGCGCCTCGGTCCGTGTACGCCGGCTTCTGTGCGGTTCGGCAGAGTGGCTACCGGTTGTTACCGTGCGGCGCGGCGGAAAACGCTAGCGCCTCGGGCCCGACGACGGCGGCCTGCCGCTCGGTCCGCGCGGCGGCCGTCCACCGGCGCCGGGATGCCGGCCGAGGCGGGAGCCCGCGGAGGGGTGCCGGCCCACGCCTCCCGTGCTCGGGGGGCGCCGCGCTTCCATTCGCTCGTCGATACCGTCGCGAGCCGTGCCGACGCGTTCCCGGATCGTACTGACGGTCTCCTGCAGGCGGTCGCGCAGGTTTGCCGTGCGGTCCTGCAGTTCTTCCCGCGTGTCGCGGGCCCGGCCGCGCAACTCCTGCGGCGCCTCCTCCAGCTCGTCTCGCGCTTCCTCGGTGGCGCTTTCAACTTTCTCCTGTGCGGCTTCAGCGGCCGCCGCAGTACCTAGCTTGAGCGCGATGTGCGTGACCTCCGCTGCATGCTGCCCCAGGACCCGGAGCACCGCGTGCAGAAGGGCACTGAGCACCTCTTTCCCTTCCTGTTCTGCGCCGTCGACATCCTGGTGGACGAGATCTCCAGCGGCCGCCACCGCATGCTGGCGTATCTGCTCGCGCAGCGGTCCCTCGTAGAGGGCACTCACCATCTCGCGTGCAAGCTCATACACCTGGCGCTCGGTGCGCGGGTCTAGAGGTGATGCCGCGGCGCCACCTGGTGGTCCGGCGACCCGCGACAGGAGCTCACGTGCGCCATCTTCCGCTTCCTCCTCGGCCTTCAGTCGCGATTCTTCCGAGAACACGTCGTCCAGCAGGCGATCGATAAACACGACAGCGAGTTCGTCGGCGCCCTCTTCCATGACCGCGGGGACCGCGGCGCGGAGCGAGTCCAGGAACTGGCTGAGCAGAGAGGGAGATTCGTTCTTCTGTTCATGCTCCTCTTGGCTGGAGGGGGCGGAGTGCGTGGTAAGGGAGCCAGTGTCATGCGGGTGGTCGAGAGAGTTGCGGGCCTCAGACTGGGTCGACGCTTCTCGCTCCTTCTGCCCGTCGGGGGCAGGGTGCGGTGCGGACTGATGGCCATCCGAGGACTGGTCCGCGTGCCGGGTACCGTCCTCGGACCGGCGCGGTGCCTCTGGCGCGGCGGGGCTTTTTAGGGGCTGATGGGTCGTGTCTGCCCGAGCCTGGGCACGAGCCGGCTCGGCCGGCCGCGGCAGATCGTGTTCTGTTTCTTGCAGCGCCTGCCTCACCTCGCGATCGACTTCTCGCTCCATAGTGGCGCGTATGGCCGGCGCGGCCCGCGTAATGCGTTCGCGGGCGGTCTCGGCAGCCTGCCGGCTGAACTCGGAGAGCACCGGGGCCATCATCTCAGCCACCTGTGCCCGGATGGCGTCAGTCACGGCCGGAGTTGACGCATTGTCTTCGTCCGGACCGGGGCCCCCGGATACTGGAGCCGGGCGCCGCTCGACGATCAAGGGGGTCGGCTCGTCCGTCACGATGCCTTCTTGACCCAGCGGTCGCCTTTCTTCTCGTACTGCTCACGCAGTACCTGGAAGGCGGCTCGCTCCGCCTTCCGTCCCTCACCTTGCTCTCTGGCAGCGCGGTCGTAGGCGCGCTGCCAGACCGTCTGCGCTGCCTTGGGAGATCGTTTCAGGGTGTCAGGCATCGCACCGGGCTGGGCGGATGCGCGGGAGCCGTTGTTGTCCGCGGCTTTCCCGTCCGGTTGCGTTCTTTCGTGGGTCTCCGGTTTCGCTGACGAGCCGAGCTTCTCCTGGATTCCGGCCACCGCGGCACGCAGGGACGTCTCATAGAGTTGCTCGTAATGCGACGCCATGATGTCCGCGCGTCGCTGCACAAGGGATTGCATCGCCGTGCGGGCGGACTGGCGTGCACTCGGCAGGTCACCACCCAGGACAGCGGCGACCGCAAGCTCCGCATCCTCATGGAACTGTCGGCGGAGTGACTCCGAGAACATCGCCTCCACCAGATCGCCACGAATCCGGTCCAGCTCTGGTTGTGTTTCCTTCATGGCGGCTGCCGGCACTTTGGCCTTACGCATGCCGGCGGTCAACGCCTCGGACATCTGACCGAATCGCTTCTCGATCGCTTCTTTGAGCTGCGGTGAGAAGAGGTCGTCCGACGCGGTATCGAGGATAGCCGTCAATGTAGTCCGAAGATCCTGAGGGCTGATGGAGAGAGTCAGCCCCGGCGGCGACACCGACGGATTCTGTCCGTTGCTCGAAGGCCCGCCCGACTCACGTAGAACGTTTCGTAGCCACGCCTCACGTGCGGCCTGCGGATTGCGGATCGTGTCGATCATCTGCCGCTGCAGTTGGCTGAGCGCAGAGAACGGATCATGTCCATTGGACTGGTCGGAGGCAGGAGGTTCTGACGCGCTGTCGGTTGATGGCGTCGCGCGCGGCACTGTCTCCACCAGATACTGCTCGCTGTCAGTGGTCATCTCTATCTCCTTTGGGCCATCGTGACTCGTGCGCCGGATCCGTCCTGCCCGTACTGCAGGACCGCCGGCAGGCGCCGGCGGTCCCATATCTCATAGTGCTGACAACATCAGCAGGTTGTCTCGTGCCGGCCGCCATCAGCTATTGCGACGAACTGCCCTGCCCCTCGACCGAGAAGGCGGAGGCAACTGCCTGCTCGACCTGCTGTTGCAACTCCTTCCGAACTTCCTGCATCGATTCGTCGACCTGCTGTCGGAGTTCCTGGCGCACCGGTCCCAGCGATTGCTCGACCTGTTTGTGCAGCTCCTCGCGCACAGGCTGCATCGCCTTGTCGGCCTGCTGCTCGAGTTGCCGCTGCACCGGCTCCAGGGCCTGATCGACCTGCTTGTACAGCTGATCCTTCACCGGCTGAAGCGCCTGATCCATCTGCTGCTGCACGGCCTGCGATACCTGCTGCTGCACCTGCTGCAGTACCGGCTGCATGGCATGGGAGATCTGCTGCTGCAAGACATTGCTCAGAGCGTTGGCGCTAGCCGCTTCTGCCTGCTGGCCCCCCTGACCTTGCGACTGCTGTCCACTTTGCTGCCCCTGTTGCTGGCTCGAGCCTGCCGAGCCCTGGGAATGGGACTGTCCGGACTGTCCGCTCTGACCCTGTGACTGCGAGCCACTTGACTGACCCTGCGGATGCTCCCCGCCGTGCTGCTGATTCTGGCCGCTCTGCCCTTCGGGCTGGTTGCTCTGCGGCTGGGACTGGTTACCCTCCTGCCCCTGGCTGCTCTGCCCGGTCGGCTGCGTGCCCTGATTCTGATCTTGCTTCCCTTCCGAGTCGCGTTGCTCGCTCGTCTGCTGTTGGTCGACCGTCACGCTGACCTCCTTTACACCACGCCGCGATCAGTACTGACTGTATGCTTCCGGAAACTCGCTCTTCGCGCCCGGCAGGGCGCAAACCTCGTCTCCCCGGTCCAGGCGGATCGCGGCTCCGCTTGGTGCGCCCATCTCTGCATCTTTCATGCCCGCGTCAAGCCGAAGATTCACCGGACTTCGAGGCTTGCCCCGGCTCTGCGGTGAGACTCGTGAGGCTCTCGCCGGCGTCAGAGCCGAGCGTGTCCTGCAAGGCGATAAGGATCATGCGCAACAAGAGACGAAGCAGTCGCTGCCACTGACGTCTGATCACGGGGATGAGCGCCTCCACCAGCATGCGTAGAGCGTCTTCTCCCTGCTGAAGGCCGCCCTTAAATTCTCCGTGGCTCAGGTCGCGGCTGATGGACTTTCCGCGCTGCTCGAGGTCCGACCTGACCTGTGGCGCGTACACGGTGTCCAGAACTTCACGCAGGATTGCGCTGAGAGTCCGCTCGGTTTGCTCCCGTAGCTCGCGAATGGTGGCGTTCTTCGGCAAGGGCTCGAAAGCCTTATTCAATGCGGCGCGCAAACCGTCTTCAGCGCGTTGCTGTGCTCGTGCCCGCATCGGTTCGGCCAGAATCGCATCCAATCCGGAGACAAGCACGGCCTGCAACCAGGCTTCAGCCTGCCGCTCCGCCAGTCGCACCGCGGCCTGCTGGAGTTGCTGCCAGCTTGACTGTGGCTGCCCTGTCGATGCGCCACCTTGACTCGACGTAACCGCAGACGATTCCTGCCGCGCCGGCAACTGCATGTCGCCTGTGCCGCCGCCGGCGGGATTGGCGTCAGCCGTGGCCGAGTCTTGCTCACTGTCCGGCGTCTGGGGTGAAGATTGCGCCCCGGAGGATTGCTGACCTGGGGAAGGAGCCGCGCCGGTCTCAGCGTCCGATCGCGCCACGACTTGTTGGGAGTTCTCGGCGCCACCCTTGCCGTTCGTGTCGTGCTGGATATCTGTCTGCACCATTCTCTCCGCTGCTTGTTCGACCTGCAGATGAAAATCAGCCAGCACAGGTCGAATGGCTTCTTGGAGCTGCTTTTGGATCTGCTGCTGGAACGCTGGATCCAGGGGCTGTCCGTCGCCGGCATGCCCGTGTATTTCGGGCGCGGGCGACGGCTGTCCTTGCTGCTCCGGGTGTTGGTTCGTGCTCACGCTGTACTCCTCGGTGAGGACTCCGGAAAGAACGCGCCGCCGGCCGGCGTGCCGGCGTCAAGCTCGGGCGCGGCGGCTCAAGGCGTTCCCACGAGCCGCCACGCCGTCATCGATTAGCCCGCGCTTGCCGGCGCCGGTTGCTGCTGGGTCTGCTGCTGTCCTCCGGGCGAACCTGCCTGGCCCTCCGGCTGACTTTGCTGCTGATTCGCCTGGCTCTGTCCGGCCGGCTGACTTGACTCATCGTTACCGCCCAGCGACTCGATCCAGTGGAGGGCCCGCTGGAGCAACTGAGTGCCGAAGGCATGCCAGAGTTTGCCCAGGAGGTTTTTCACCAGGCCGAGCGCCCACTGGCCGATGGCGTGGACCACGTGACCGAGTCCGGAGCCGATCTTGACCACGCCTTCCTTGAGGGCAACCACGAGCGTCTTCAAGAGATAGGCGACTGCCTCCAGGAGGTAACGCACTGTTTGCAGCAGGGCCCTCAGGGTCTTGACCAGCCACTGAACCGTCTTCTTGAGAGCGTCACCCGTCTGCATGGCGGCGAGCTTGATGGGTGACTCCTGTTCCTGTCCTTGCTGGTCGGATTGCTCCTGTTGCTGGGGCTGACCAGATGGCTGGCCCTGCGCCTGCTCGTTTGGTCCGCCGGACTGCGATTGACCATGCGGCTGGTTCTGCTGCTGGTCTTGCGGCTGGGACGACTGATTGCCGGCCGGCCGAGTCTCGCGCTCTGTCTGGGGGGCACCGTTCTGCGTGTTCTGGTCTTGCTGTTCCATCGTCTGTTGCATGGTCCGCTCCACCTCGCTGCGAATTGGCTCAAGTGCCTGGTCCACCTGGTCGTGCGTTTCCTGAGGACTCATGTCACGCGCCTGGTCCACGTGCTGCTGCACCGCCTGCGCGATCTGGCTCTGCAGTTCGCCCATGATCGGCGCCACTGCCTGGGCGATCTGCTCTTGCAGCGCCTGGCTCAGCGCTCCGCGTTGACCGCTGCTTGTGTTGGGACTGCGCGCTTCGTCCGGGGACTGCTGCGCCGGCTCGCCCCCTCCAACCTCCGTAGTCACCATGCCCTCCTTCGTTAGGGAACACGCCACGGCCCGTCCAGCCGTGGCCGGAGAACCGCCCTCGCCGGCGGGTTAGGTCGCCCGCAGGTATATCTCGGCACTGCTGACCGTCAAAGACGCAAATTTCATGCCATCCGGCCCGAGGCACACCACTTGCTACCCGGGGCAGGAAAAGGGTGCACGATGCGTGGTGCATCCGCCCAAAGGGGAAAGGTGTGGACGAGCAGGCGCGTGAGAAGGCGGACCTCTTCCGCCGAAGGCTCCAGGAGATGGCGGAGACGGTTCGACAGCGAGTCGAGGAGAGTGCCGGCCATATACAGGACCGCATCGGCGGAGAGAAACGCGACGCACGTGGCCTGGGACGTCCTCCGCAGAGCAGACCGCCGGCCGGTCCACCACGTAAGGGGCCGCCGGGCGCGCGGCGAGGAGATTCGGCATGACGTCAACGCAGAATGACCAGCATGCGTCGGTTGATGAGCAGTGGGTCGACGCAGGCAAGGCGCTGGGCGAAATGATGGATCGTAACATCACTCAGGCCCTCCAACCGGTGCTCAACACGTTCGGCGAGGAAGTGGCCGAGGCCATCCGTCAGCAGTTACAGCGGGCGCGCGCCGAGACCGCGCGGCCAGCACAAACCGCCGCAAACAGCGAAGAAAACTCGTTGGAGAGCTCTGGGCCCGCGGCGCAGGGTGGCGTGCCGGCCGCCGACGAGTCGGCGGCCGGGTCCGGGGCGCAGACGGGAGGTCGCGCCGACGCCGAGCAGAATCAAACCAGTCAGGACGGCGAGCGTGTGAAGACGAGCGGGATACCCCGTTACGCCCGGATCATGACAACCACCGCCATGCCCGGAACAGTGCTGAACGCGGAGGATACCATCAAGCTCTGGCGCGAGCAGCTGGCCGGCGTCTTCGAGAACGCCCAGGGGTTTCTCGGGGCCTACGTGCTCGGTAACCCAGGAACTACCGAAGGAATCACGATTACGCTCTGGGAAAGTGAGCTGGACGCGATGACCAGCCATACCCTGGAAGACACCGTCCCCGAGATTCGGCCGTTCATTCTGGGCGACCCCGAGATCGAGGGGTATCAGGTGCTGTTCGCGCTCTAGCTAGCGGCCGCCCTCCGGTTCCGATGCGTCCCCCACCTCGTCGCGAGCGGTCGCGTCCAGTTCCTTCGCCTCGTCGGACTCCACGCCGAGCCGCGCTTCAAGACGGCGGATGCGCCCGAGCAGTTGGTCGCGCTCGTCTTCTAATTCCTTGGTCTTGCTCGACAGGAACGGGTCCGATTGCCACCAGTTGATGCCCATTTCCTGCGCTTTATCAACGGACGCGATCAGCAATCGCACCTTGATGGTGAGGATGTCGATGGTGGCGAGCGCCAGCGTGATATCCCCGGCAATCACGATACCCTTGTCGAGGACGCGCTCCAGCAGGTCGGCGAGGTTGGTGGGCTCGGAGTGCGCGGGGAGCGGGCGTCGATAGGCGGTCATAGGTGCGCCGCGGTTTGTACCGTCGTTCACTGGATTCTCCCTTGCCGGGACCTTACCCCACGCGTATCTCTGTTCGTACTGACTCTACCGACCCCCGGCCTACATCAGGTCGCCTAGGGGGCCGAGATTGATGTTGAGGTCATCGTCCTGCAACCCAAATGCAGCCTTCAATTCCTGCATTTTTTCGTCAAGCTTCAGAAACGTTTCGCCGAGCCGTTCGATCTCATCGTCGCTCAGCGACCCGGCGTCGATGCGGCGGATCGCCTGCCTCTCCATAAGACGACGCAAGAGCTCGATGAGCGAGAGAACGAGCCGGGCGAGACCTTGCTCCACCCGTTCGGGATCAAGCGCGATGCGTCCGGGTAGATCCAGGTCCACATCGCCCGGCTCGGAGAGGACGCCGTATCGCGACAGGTCGCGGGTGATGCCCTCGAGCGCGTCGAGATCACCGGTCGGTCTGTCGTCCAGGTTGAGTTCTCCCGCGTGCCGGGGCGCGCCGGACCCGGGCCTGGTCACACAAGAACCTCCAGTTTGTGGAAGATGCTAAGCGCCGCGTAGAAGCGGCCTTCTTGCTCCAGCTTGCTCGCTAGATCGAGGAGCCCCTCCGTGGCTGCAGCCGCAGCACCCGTGTTCGGGTAGCGGGTAAGCACCTCGGTGTACGCGTGGATCGCTTGATAGACCGCGCCCGTCTCTTTCCACTGAGTCGCGAGGTTTATCAGCCCGGCCTGAATGGCGCTGCTTGGGTTGTAGACGTAGGTGAGAGGCTTCGATCTCTGTTGTTCGGTACGATCCGACTGATTCGCCTGCGCCTGTGGACCGGCCTGATCCTCCGCTGCGCCCTGAGCCGGCGTGGTCTCACTGTGCGACGCGGTGTGGGCCTGAGACGTCCCGGCGTTATTGGTCGGTGGCGTTTGGTCGGCTTGCTGCTGGTCCTGATCCTGGGTCTGGGCCTCAGCGGTCATGGGACTACCTCCTCTATCGGCTACAGATCGATGCGGTGCGCTTCTACCGCGCCTACTAGGTGGCGGTGGTTTTCGCCGTTCTTGACGTCGGGCACCCGGTTGGCGCGCCCCGGTATTCTCCTCTTCATGGGCCTGCGCCCCTCGTTTTTCGATAACGTGATCTACTTCCGTACGCAGGACACGTGCCAACTCGTCTCCGAATTCCTGAGCCACAGGTTCCATTGCGGCAGTCAGTTCTTCCTTCAGGATGGGCTCGAGGTGAGCCCCCGTCGTGTCGTCCTCACGCTTCTCTCCGGTCTGGGGCGGCTCGTCGGCCATCACGTCCTCCCTTCCGTCCGCTGCGCTCCGCGTTTGCTCACGAAGGTATAGGGTGGCCAGGGCCCGGTCAGCACGACGCGCAGGTCGGGCCGCGACAGGCGGAAGCGCTCGACCCTCTCGCGGAAGATCGGCACCGAGGCCGGATCTATCAGGTAGCCGGCTCGCAGCCTGGCGGGCTCCCTGTCTGCTAGCCGCCGGCGTTCGAGGGCGGGCGGAATCAGTACGCGGTCCAGGTCCCTCCCCATCTGCTCGGCCGCCCGGCGGTCGGACTCTTCCCGGCGGTACTCCTCCACCCTGGCTCGCAGGTAGCGACTGCCGGGCCCGCCCGCCGCGGCCGCGGCGTCTGCCGGCGCAGGCGGGGACGGAGCGGCGGCGGCGACGGCAGTCACCCCCATCTCAACCTTGTCCCCCAGCCGGTCGAGGTCGGCGATCAGGCTGTCATAGCCGTCTTCGAGGGCAGCGACGACGGAGGCATCGTCAGGCAGGATCGTGCCGAACCGAACGGGAAGCGCCGGAACGGTCTCCCGCACGGCCTCCAGGGTCCGCTCGTGCTGGAACACGTGTTTCGTGGTGGCGAGCGCGCCCGGCTCGACCGGACTGGTGATCGCCGCGAGCTCACGATTGGAGATCAAGTGCAGGACGGCGCCGTCCAGTCCCCGCAGGTCGGGAGGCATCTTCGCCGATGCGGGCACGATGGCGTAGACGTACTTGTGGTGAGACGCGCGGTCAGTCACGCGCGACCTCGACGTCATGTGTCACATCGCTCTTGCGCGATAGGGACGTCAGGCGTTCCGCCGCCGCCAACAGCACGCGCAGTTCGAGATAGATCAGGTCGACATCCGCCACCGTGATCGTCACGTTTCCGGCCAGCACGACGCCGTGGTCGATGACGCGATCGAGCAGGTCGAGTAGAGTTGCCCGCTGGGACGCAGGAAGTGGTTCGGTCACGGAGCACCCTCCGGAAGGGTTGCAAAGCTGTACGGCGGCCAGGGACCGGTGTAGCTGGCGGTGAGGCCCGGAATGCGATCGCCCAGGGTGTGGAGGGCCGCCAGAAACCCCTCGACGTCCTGACGCGAGACCAGGAAGGCTGCCTTGAGCACCTCGACCTCGTCGCCCACGGCGCCGGATGGGTTCGCCTCCGACTCGGCCGCAAAACGCGCCAGATCCTCGTAGGCGAGCTGACCCAATTCGGCCACCGCTCCGTCGATTCGGGCAGCAAGGTGTCGTTCCATCTGTCGCTGCAAAAAGTAGGCTCGGCCGGGTGTCGCCGCTGCCACCTCAGCCTCGAGCTCCCTGATGGCTCCGGCCTGCGACGCGCGCTCGTCGATGGCGGATCGCGGAGCCCGGACCCGGACCGCCCATTCGTCCATTCCCTCCAGGCTGTCCAGCCGCTGTCGCAACGTATCCTGGGCGCCTTCCAGCGCCGCTGCGACATCGTCGCGGCACGCGTAGATGCTGCCGAACTTCGCGGGAAGAATGGCCGAGTTTTCGTGGATCGCGGCTATAACATCGTTGTGCCCCTGGACGACCGACTCAAGCCAAGCCACATCCTCGGCGCGGCGCCGGACGACGTCCGGATCGAACTCGGACAGCGCGACCGGGCGCACCACGGCGGCAAGGTCTCCCTGCTCCACGGACTCAATCTCCGGGAGCGGTAAGCCGACCACACGCCGGCCCTGACCCTGCGGGCCCGGCCGCCGAACGACACCGTAGAGATACCAGCCGCGACCGGCGCCGTCCGTTGATGCGTCGGAGGTCATGTCCTGTCCTCCGCCGGAGGGGCGTCGACATCAAGCGTCAGGTACTCGTCGATCAGGCCCTCTTGATAGGCGCGAATCATATCGAGCTCCTCGAGCAACGCCGTCTCCTTCTCCTCATATTCCGGGCCGCTGATCTCGCCAAGATCGTGACGCAGGCTCAACTCGGCCAGTTGTCCCTGCACGCGATCCTCATTCATCAGCTCCGCTTCCAGCTCGGCCTGGATCTGCTTCACGATGAACTCCAGTCCACGAATCGGGCCGGTGATGGGGAAAAGCAGGAGCTCGGCGAGCAAACGCATCTCAGGCCTCCCAACGCACGCGAATGTTGACAAAGTTGTACGGAGGCACGGGGCCTACATACTGAAGGAGCATGCGTCCGGCGCCGGCGTCGCCGAGTTCGCGAACCTTCTCATCAAAGTCCTGCTCCCTCTCCTTGTCGACCAGGAATGCAGCGTTGAGCACCATCATGTCGGTCAGCTCTTTATTGACGCGGGTATTGACGGCCAGTGGCTCCAGCACGTCCAGAATTGCTTCTGCGTCGCGCACGCGCTTCGCCGCGAGTGCCTGCTCGGTGCGCTCGCCCAGCTCGATGCGGTCGTAGTAGCCGGCATCGGAGCTCTGGTTGGCCACGACATCACGAAGCATGCGGATCTGCTCGTCTTCCGCGACGACTTCCGCAAAGGCCGCCTCGCGCTGCCAGTGCGCTTTCAGGTCGAGCTCGACACGTCCCTCCACTGTCTGGAGCGTCTCATGGAGCTCGTCGAAGCGGCGTTGTAACAGCTGCCCGAGCACCTGGGCGTCGTTCATCGCGACCGTGCCAAACGCCACGGGCAGCACCGCCGAATAACGGGACGCTTCCTCCACGACCCGCTCGTGCGCCTGCAAATACTCCCGCCGCAGGGTGTATCGAATATTGGGAGATGTGCTGACGACGGCAACCAGATCCTCGTAGCGAATCGTACGGACCGGGCCGTCTTCGGTGCCGATGGCGGTTGAGACGAACCCGGGAAATGCATCGAATGGCGCGGCACGAGCGACGCAGTAGACGTACGTCCCTACGGCGGGCGCTTCCGGCATCTCGCTCATGTCTCGAGCGCTCCCGACTCATCGCCGCGCACGATGCGCAATGTGACCTGGGAGGCCAGAACCTCCGGCCGCACATCGTACGTGACGTCTCCGCCGGCCCCTGAGCCGGTCTCTAGGCTCGCCACGTACTTCTCCAGGGAGTCGTGGGCGGCGGTGATCTCCGTGAAGTGGTGCTGCCGCCCCGTGTCGTCCGGCTGCACGTCCGGATGCGTCTCCGCCGCCCGCCGCCGATATGCCGCCCGCAGATCACCCCGCGTGAACTGCTCGCCCAGGTCCAGGGCACGAGCCGCGCTGCCTATCTCGTCGGAATTCGGCTGACCAATCACCACCGTGGCGAAGCTATACGGCGGCAGGGGGCCGACATAGCGGAAGGTCAGCCGGTCACCATGCCGCGTTCCGAGGCGATCCACGGTTGCCTCGAACTCTCGAAGTTGGGGGCGATCAACCAGAAAGGCCACGTTGAGGACCAATTCGTCAGCCGGGACAGGGCTTGGCTCCGCATCCCGCGCCAGCGGCAATAGATCGTCCAGCATGCTCCGCCGCAGCTCCTGGCGTCGCCGCCCGAGCGTCTCGTGAACCAACTGTCCAATGCTGATCTGTGTCGCCACATCGCCCTGCTGACCGCTGCCGGTCACGGCGCTGACCATCGCTCGCACGTCCGGCTCGTGGCTGATCTCATTGAGTATGGCTGCGGAGTCCCACGCCACCGATAGGTCAATCTCCACGGCGTCGCCAACCTCATGAAGTGCGTCTGTCAGTCGCGGCCGGTAGCGCTCCAGGGCGGCTTCGATGGTCCGTTCGGCCGGAAGAACTGTACCGAACTTGACCGGAAGGACCGTCTGCTCCGGTAGGACCTGTTCCAGCACGCGCTGATGTGCCAGAAGGTTCTGGAGGATCTCAGCCCGCGGCAGATCGTCGAACGACGGGCCGGAGTACGGGCTCACCACTGCCGTCAAGTCGGCGATGGTCAGCGTGGAAACGCGTGTGGTGCCGTCCGGTAGCCCGTGGACGTCGGGACCGAGGTGAAGTGTTCCCCCCGTAATGGCGTACAGGTAGATGCCCTCCACCTCGGTCTCCTCTCGGTTATGGCAACGCCACTCCTCGCCACCAGCGAGGACACTCAGGTCCGTCTAGTGATTGGCGGGGTAGTACGTGTTGTGCTCCTCTCGCGCCTGATCCTCATTGACCAGACTGCTCAGCATCTCCTGCAGCCGGTCGCGCGGCGCGTCGAAGTATGCCTGCATTTCACCCAATCGCACGCCGTCCGGGTGGTTCTCGAGATATCCCATCACCTCGCGCTGCGACAGTTGACGGTGGCCATTGGTCCCATTGCCCTGATTGTTATTCTGCGCGGTCTGCGGCGGCGCCGACGCAAGCTGTGTCAGTCCGATCGCCTCGGCATAGCGCAGATACGTTTCGACGGAAGCTACCACGACGCGCGCTTCCAGCGTCAGAATTTCGATCCCGATGACGGAGAGACGCACCCATGCGTCGACGACGATGCCTTTGTCAAGGATGACGTTAAGGAGATCGGCGAGACTGGATGCTCCTCCCATCTTCTGGACGTTCTGACGCTGCGCGGGCCCCCGCTCATACACCATTGCCATATCCCTCGCTCCTTTCCACGTCTCTTGGTACTATCCTCTAATCCACGTACGACTAACTCCGTCCTTCCCGCGGACGGCAGTGATCGCTCGGCCTTCCGGCACTCCTGTGGGCAAGCGCAATATCTATGCCGTGGGCCTCCCCCACTCGGCAGTCTCGGTACAGCTCTTGCTGCCGGCGGGTGCGGTGAGAGTGGTGAGACGTGTCCTGGCGTTTTGCGTCGCTGCACTGATCGTTCTTGCCGTCTTGTTTCACACTCAGGTTGTGACCGGAGCGAGAGCCGCGCTCTTCATCCTGCAGGTTTTTCCCCAGGTGCCGGTCAAGCCGCTCGACTGGATAACGCGGGCGCCGGCGCACCGGCGGGTGAGCTTCGCAACACCGCAGGGGACCGTCATCGCCGACTTTTTCCTGCCCCGACCCCTAATCGGGGAACCGGCGCGCCTGTCCGAACCGGCTATCGTCATTGCCCAGGGTGTCCGCCTACCGGTGGGGGCGCGGTCGGGCTTTGTCGCTCTGAGCGACACGTTGGCACGGCTCGGGTATGTTGTTCTCTTTCCGCAGCTGCAAACTCTCGCCACGGGGCATGCCGGGCTCGAGGACCCGGAGACCTACGTTCGGTCTTTCACCTACCTTGAAAGAGTTCCCCAGGTGAATCCGCGCCGCATCTCCTATCTCGGTATCTCCGTCGGTTCGTCGGTCGCGCTGGTGGGTGCCTCCGACGGCCGAGTCAATCGTCAGGTGCACGCACTGATCTTCTTCGCGGGGTACTACAACATCGACGACTATCTCGTCAGCGTGGCGACCGGTCGAGACCCGTATCACGGGAAGGCCGTCCGCTGGAGTCCGGACCCCAGTGCAGCATCCCAAATAGAAGCCATTCTGCGTGCCAACGGATCGGGCGGCCTTCTCCCGGTCTTCCGGTCTCATACTGTTGACGCGGCCGAGCATGTGTTGCGCGCCTCGGATCCCCGCGACCTGCTGCGCATGCAGCGCTACAACCCGGCGTCTCACATGTCCTCGTATCGTGCCGCGACCTTCATCCTCGAGGATCGGGGT
>JAJPIP010000010.1 GCA_021324655.1 Pseudomonadota bacterium | reverse complement strand
GGTTTTCCGCCGTCCGTGTCGCTGAAGGGCTCTCAGTCGGTGACCCCTCATCCCTGTTGACCCGGTGGCAGCGTACTCGTCCCGCTCGCCGCTTGTCGATCTGTGCAGTCAGTATAGCAAGGGTGTCAAGTGCTGGTGAGGCAGCAATTAGGGCTGGTGAATTAGCCGGTCGTGGTCGCCCCGCGTGGCGACCAGCCCGGTGTGGTCTGCGCCGGCGACAGGCTGGCCGGCACTCGGGCCGGCCACGACAACCTGGCGATGCCCATAATGCACGAGCCCTGAGGCAGCAATGCTCAGCAAGGACCCATTCGCTTTGCTGAGAGCGACCTGGTAAGACGGAGCACGGATGACCAGGCGGTCTGATGAGGAGTCGTCGAACGTCACCGGGCCTGTTTGATCGTGCATCCGGATCAGTGGCACCGCGACGCCGGCCGCTACAAACGCGGCCATGACCAGACGGCTCAGCATGGTCGCCCCTTCCCCTTACTGGATGCGAGGCCGGTCTGGTCTAATGACGGCATGGAGCAGAGCCGCGGGCGGGCAATGGCGCGGGGGGCAAACCCGTCACCATTCCCGCGGCTCACTTCATCAAACGTATGACGCCGCGCATTTGTCACGGTTTCTAGATATTGCCGACCGTGACGGGTGCTTCCGCGTGAGCCGCCAGCATCTCATCCACCTCTTCCAGCGGCACCAATCGGGTCGCGGTCTCGGACCTGCGCTTCACCTCCGCGGCGGCCTGCGCGACCGTCCGGCGGCTGACCGTGATGCGCAGTGGGATGCCCAGGAGGTCGGCGTCATTGAACTTCACGCCGGCCCGCTCGTGCCGGTCGTCGTACAGCACCTCAACCCTGCGCGCCTGCAGCTGGGTGTACAGCGTGTCGGCCGCGGCGAGGACGGCCTCGTCGTCGAGGTCCAGGCCGACCAGATACACCTGGAAGGGGGCGATGCTTTCCGGCCAGATCAGTCCCTTCTCATCATGGTGAACCTCGGCCACCACGCCGATGAGACGATCGACGCCGATGCCGTAGGAGCCCATGATGATGGGCTTTTCCCGCCCCTCCTCGTCGAGGAAGGTGACACCGAGCGGCTCGGTGAAGCGGGTTCCAAGCTTGAAGATGTTACCCACCTCGACCGCCCGCTCCATCCGCATCGGCTCACCGCAGCGAGGACAGGGCGCTCCCGCATAGGCACTCGCGATGTCGGTCACGATGTCGGCCGTGTAGTCGCGTCCGTAGTTGGTGTTGCGGAGGTGATACCCTTCCCGGTTGGCGCCGGCGACAAGATTGGGTGAGGCGGCCACCAGATCGTCCACCACGACCGTTACACCGTGTACGCCGATCGGTGAGGCATAGCCGGCGACAATCCCAGTCCCAGCGAGTTCCTCGGGACGCGCCGGCCGGAGGTCGGCGGCGCCCACGGCGTTGGCCAGTTTGGTCTCATTGACTTCCATGTCGCCCCGTACCACAGCGAAGATGAACCGGTCGCCCGCCATGAAGAACGTGGCCTTGGCGGTCTCGCTCTCCGGTATGCCGAGGAAGGCGGCCAGCTCGGCGATGGTGGCGGCATCGGGGGTTGCCACCTCCTCGAGGGATGCCTGCTGCTCCGCCCCGGGCTGAGGCTTGCGGAAGGTGGCGATTTGTCGATTGGCGGCATAGCCACACGCCTCGCAGAGGAGTATCTGGTCCTCTCCGATGGGCAGGATTGCCATGAATTCATCGGCACCGGATCCACCCATGATGCCGACATCGGCACCCACCACCACCGGCTCGATGCCGGCACGCCGGAAGATACGGAAGTAGGCCTCGTACTGATCGCGATACGACCGATCCAGCCCCTCCTCGCCGGCGTCGGCCGAGTACGCGTCTTTCATGGTGAACTCCCGAGCGCGGATCATCCCACCCCGCGCCCGCGGCTCATCACGGAACTTGGTCTGGATTTGATAGAGCATGATGGGAAGCTGCCGATAGGACTGCACCTGACGCCGCAGCAGGTCGGCTATCACCTCCTCGTGAGTCATGGCCAGCACCATCTGCCGGTCACCGCGCGCTGTAAAGCGGGCGAGCTCCGGCCCGATTGAGTACCAGCGTCCCGTCTCCTGCCAGAGCTCGGCAGGATGCACGACGGGCATCACGACCTCCTGGCCGCCGATGGCATTCATTTCCTCTCGCATGATGCGCTCGACCTTCTCTTTGACGCGCATGCCGAGCGGGAGATAGGTGAAGATGCCGGCTGCCAGCGGCTGGACGAACCCGCCGCGCAGCAGGAACTGGTAGCCGGGCGCGTCGGCGTCCGCCGGCGCTTGCCGCAGCGTTTCCGCGAACAGTTGTGATCGTCGCATGGTTGTCTCCTTTCCTCGAGGGCAACAAAAAACCTCGTCCTCCAGCGGACGAGGTTGCAGCCCCGCGGTACCACCGCACTTGGCCCCGATTCGAGGCCCTCTCGGCCCAGTCGATCAACTGGCGGCTCTAGGTAACGGAAGCCGGCCGGCCCCGGGCGGGGCAGCCTGCCGGGCCGGTTCGCGCGCGCCCGATCGCCGGCTCCCACCGCTGCCGGCTCTCTGGGGATCGGGGAGGCGCCTACTAATCCCGGACTGCGCTGTTGGTCGAGTCTACCACGCGTCCCACGCTAGCCGGCGTGGGCCGCTTCCTCCCGCGTCGGCGCCAGTGCGACCCAACCGAAGTACGCGGCACTGAGTGCCGAGACGGCATGGAGCCAGGCATCATTGGCGTACAGGGGGACCAGTCCGTACAGCGTATTCGTGTAGGGGAAGAAACCGAGAGTCACAGTGATCGTCATGATGAGCGCCATGATTTGCGCGTACGCGACGGCGGCGGAGACCCGCGGGAACGAGAGCAGGCCCCAGACCCCGATGATGATGTTGGCGACGTCGCCCACGTAATTCACGGGGAAGAGTCCGAAGAGATCGCCGTGACCGCCGGTGGCAATAAGTGAGGGGGCGTTGGCCGGCACGTGGGTGGAGAGAGCCGGGATGAAGCCGAGAATCCCCAGGATCAGATAGATGACGCCAAACACGGCGACAAAGGAACGGGTTACCATGCGATCCTCCGCGGGCGGTTCTTGCCCCAGTATCATGCAAAAGCGCGTGATGGGCGTAACCGGGATCGGCGGCGGGGTATCAGCCCGCCAGGATGCGTGCCAGCCGGAGTATCCTCAGTGCCTGAAGGCTCCGCCAGAGGAGCCGCACGCCAAAGTAGCTGAGGGCGATACCGGCAACGGCGTCGACAGCGCGCAACACGGGATGGGTGGCATAGCGCCGTCCGATCGAGACCAGAGTGGAGAAGAAGACGCACCAGAGGAGGGCTCCCGCGAAGAAGCCGGCGAAGACGCTGAGCGTCGCGATCGGGCCGCGGTGGGCCGTCGCGGTCATGCCGGCTCCCAGTCCGAGCCAGAAAGCGACGGCAAAAGGATTGGTGAGGGAGAACAGCAAGCCGGTGACGAGATCGCCGCGCCCGGCAAGGCCGGTTCTTCCGCTCCCGTCGCCGCCCATCGCCCCGGCAAAGGCGGACACCGCCTGACGCAGCAGGAAGCAGGCACCGACGATGCCGAGCAGAAGTGCGATAGGACGGTTTTCCACGAGGAACGCCAGGCCGGTGAGCGCGACCCCCGCCCAGACCATGTCACCCAGCAACGATCCGAGCTGTACCGAGAGCGCTGCCCGAAAGCCACGTGTAATGCCGCGCCGCAGCGATTCGGCGTTGACGGCACCCGGGGTGGCGCTAAAGACGAAGCCGAGGAGGAGGGAGGTGAGGATGATGGGGAGCATCACACCATGGTAGCGTCCCAGGAATCTCCGCGTGCGGCCGCCCGGTCGTGCCCACCGTGTAGTGGCCACCGTGTAGTGGCCGCCCCGAGTGGCGGCCAGCCCCGTAGTGGCTAGCCCCGTGGTGGCGGCCAGCCCTCCTCACGACCTCTCGACCAAGAGGAGAGCCCTCATTCCCAGGACGCTCCCTGCGTCTTTATTCCCCACCGCAGCGGATTCTGCAGGATGTACTCCCGGATTCGATTCAGTTCGTCCTCGTCCCGAATTACTCTGTCATAGAAGCTGCGTTGCCAGAGGGTTCCGTGAAAACAGGTCCACCCGTGCTCCCGGACGCCCAGCGTATACCGGGCGGTCGTCCGGGCTTTCAGATGATGGACTAACTCGGAGAGGGAGACAGGCGGGGGCGAAGACGCCGTCGTGGCCTCCGTCGTCGCCGTAGTAGCCGCCCCGAGTGGCGGCCAGCCCACGGCGGCCGGTGGCTCGGGGCCTCCACTATCCGGTGCTGAGATCCCGCCGTCGAGGATCACGATGGCATGCAGGTGATCGGGCATCACCATGAGGGTGTCGAGTGTGACCCAGGGATAACGATCAGGAATCTCCTGCCAGAGGGAAACGACGAGGTCCCCCGCCAGCGAGTGATGCACCTGGCTGCTCTCGACGTGGCCAAACAGTCGCAGGCGATCCTGGACGCAGAGCGTGACGAAGTAGGCGCCCGGAGTTGAGTAGTCGTACGAGGCGAGACGCTGGGCACGGCGGGAAGGGTAATGGCTGGTCGACATGAAGGAGTATGGCATCCAGGACCTGGCTGGCCGCTACCACGGGGCTGGCCGCCACTCGGGGCGGCCACTACACGGTGGAATCGACAGACTGGCAACGACAAGGAAGCCACTACATAACCTCTACCATAGGGCTGGTCGCCACTCGGGGCGGCCGCTACGGCCATTGCGCGGGAACGGCGTTCGGGTCGGCCACGACGGGGTTTCCGAGGGAATCCGACCCGGTTACGACAGGGCGTATTTGGGGCGAATCGCATCCAGACGGCGCAGCATCTCGGTGCGCTCGTCGTCTCGCAGCGTGCGCAGCGGAGAGGTCACGGACGCGTCGGTGATGATGCCACGATCGGCCAGGACAGTCTTGATGAAGCCCAGCATGGCGGCATTGCGCGAGCCGCTCGTGATCGTCCCGACGATTGCTTCAATGCGCGCGATTTCCTCGCTGACCGAGGCGGCTCGCTCGAAATCGCCGGAGGCAGCCGTCTGATAGGCGGCGACACACAGCTCGGGAAAGGCATTGCCCAGGCTGGGAACGGCACCGACGGCTCCGGCTAAAACGGCGGCGTCGATCAGGTAGCGGGTGCCGGCAAGGGGCGCGAAATCGGTACCCCGCGTGGCGAGCGTCAACTGCCGGAACCACTCCAGGTCGTTCTGGCTGTCTTTAATGCCGGCCACGGTCCCCTCCGCCGCCAGCGTCCTGGCGGTGCTGAGCTCGAGCCGGACACGCACCGTCTGCGGAATGTTGTAGATGAAGACGGGCAGATCGACCGCGGCGCGGATGGCTCGGTAGTGAGCAAGCAGCTCGTCCTGGCTGTGAGGGTAGTAATAGGGAGGGGTCGCGGCCACGGCGTCGGCACCCAGGTCAGCCGCACGCCGGGCGTGCCGGATGGTGAGCCGGGTCGAGGCGTCGCTGACGTTGGCGATGACCGGCACCCGCCCGGCTGCCGTGTCGACAACCGTCCGGAGGATGGCCCCCCGCTCGTCCTCGTCGAACGCGGCAAACTCAGAGGTGGTGCCCAGGGCCCAGAGGCCGGAGACGCCGTTCTCGAGCTGGAAGGCGACCAGGCGACGCAGTGCGTCAAGGTCAGGCCGCTCCGCGGGATTGATTGGCGTAATCAGCGGGATAAAGATTCCCTGAAAGGGGGCGCTCATGCCGTCGCCTCTCGTATGAGCTGCATGCCGACGGCGACAGGAAGCGCTTCGTTGATTGCCAGGTGCTCCGGCGCGCTCTGTCCGAGAATGGCCGCGTTCATGGCCCGCACTGCCTCCGTGAAGGTTGGCTCCTCAGTGCCCAGCCGCTCAATGTGGGTCTCTCCTCTCGTCGTGAGCCGCAGGGTTGCGTCGGGCAGGGGGTGGAAGGGCTGGCTGAGCCGGATCTCGCCCTCCGTCCCGGCGACCGCCGACTGAGTATCGTAGGAGAGCGCAATGCTGCACGACAGGACGAGCCGTCCCCGGTCGGGATAGTTGAGAACGGCCTCAGTGGTGGCATCGACGCCGGAGTCGGTCCGGGTCATCATGCCGGCGGCACGGTCAGGCGTCACGCCGAACACCAGATCGGCGAGGCGGATACTGTAGCAGCCGACATCATAGAGAGCGCCGCCCCCCGTCTCCGGGTTGAGCCGGATGTCGGTCGTGCGGGTCAGCCGGAAATGGAAGGTCGACATCACCTCAGCCGGCTCGCCGATCGCGCCGGAGTCCAGGATCTCGCGCAGACGAGCCGACTGCCGATTGAAGGGAAAGACAAAGGCCTCCCAGAGGAGACGACCCGTCTCACGGGCGACCGCCAGGACGCGCTCGGTCTCCTCCACCGTCAGGCAGAGCGGCTTCTCACAGAGAACCGCCTTGCCGGCACGGAGGGACGCGATCGTCCATTCGGCATGCAGGTTGTTGGGAAGGGGGATATAGATCGCATCCAGGCTGTCATCCTGGAGCAACGCTCCATACCCCTCAACCGCCTGCGGAATGTCCTGCCGGCGGGCGAAGTCCTGCGCCGCCTCCAAGGAGCGGCTCGCGACGGCAGCTGCCATCCCGTTGCCCGAGGCCCGCAGCGAGGGCAAGAAATTGCCGGCGGCGATGTTCGCCGTGCTCATGACACCCCAGCGAACCTGCTTCCCGTTCATGACGCGCTACCTCCTGGCGGGACGGCAGTCCCTATGACTGAGAGGACGCGTCACTATCGCTGGGGTCTTCGACGCGCCGGCCGGCCAGGAGAAGCCGCAACTCGCCGACGTTGAGATGCACGTGATGCTCTTCAGCAATCTGGCGGATGATGTCCTGTGGGGTGAGGCCACGGCGCACTCCGGCGTGCGCCGTCAGTTTGACATCCTCGCCGACCCGCTCATAGACCGGGTTCGACGGAACCCCTCGTGATCTCTCCTCTGCCATGACTGCATGTTTCCTAGCGGGGACGATAAACGATCCGGCCGCGCGTCAGATCGTAGGGCGACAGTTCGACCACGACACGATCACCTTCGGTAATCCGGATATAGTTCTTGCGCATCCGCCCCGAGATGTGTGCCAGCAGCTTGTGCCCGTTTTCCAGCTGGACACGAAACTGCGTGTTGGGGAGTGTTTCGGTGACCACCCCCTCCATGGTGAGGCCACTGTCCTCACGGGGCTCGGCGGCAGTGCTCCGCCGCGTCTTGCCCAGGTCACTCTTCTTCGGACCCGGGCGGTAGGGCCGTTTCTTGGGCATCCTTCCTCCTTGCCAGTGATGTGCCGTCCGGCACCCCTCACCATACACCCTGCCGCGGCTTCCCGTCGCCGCAGGAAAACACGGGGCAGCGTCACGGTTGGGGCGTGCCGCCGCGGCGTGAACGCATCATCCGGCGCGCCCCAAAGGCAGGCCGGATGATGTGTCGCAGGAGCGGCGGGGTAGTGCGCTGCGCGCGGCCCCGTCCGACCATCGAAAGGGATTCGACGATCGAACGGGGTCCTGCCCTCACGCTCGCGCGGCCCCGCCGCGGCCCTCCGGTCGCAGATATCTAGGCGACTGCCTCCGCCTGGGGATGCCCGGGCTGCCGGGCGATAAATTGTCGGTACCAGTAGTAGCTCTTCTTGGGAATACGCTGCAGCGTTGGATAGTCCACGTAGACCAGACCGAAACGCTTGGCGTACCCTTCGGCCCACTCGAAGTTGTCGAGGAAGGACCAGACGAAATACCCTTTGATCGGAGCGCCGTCGGCGGCCGCCCGTCCCACGGCGCCGATGTAGCGCTCGAGGAACGCCTGCCGCTCCGGATCGTTGACGGCACCATCGTGCGTCCGCACGTCTTCGAAAGCCGCGCCGTTTTCCGTGACGTAAAGAGCGGCCGGCCGGTAGTCGTGGTGGACTCGCAGGAGGAGGTCGTGCAGGCCGTCGGGCGCCACTTCCCAGCCCATCGACGTGTACTCGGACTCGTCCTGCCGCACCCGTGCCGGCATTCCTTTCGGATCGGCCTTGACCACGGCGCGGCTGTAGTTGTTGATCCCGAGAAAGTCGATGGGCGCGGAGATCGTTTCCAGGTCGCCGTCACGAACATCCGGCAACTCGGCCCATCCAGCAAAGCTCTCGGCGACGTCATCCGGGTAGGTGCCGAGGAAGATGGGATCGAGGAACCAGCGGTTGCTGACGCCGTCCTCCAGGCGTGCAGCGGCCACATCCTCCGGGCGGTTGGTCGCCGGATACTTGTGCTCGAGATTGAGAGTGATGCCCACTCGAGCCCCCGGCACCTCGCCTCGAATCACCGGGACCGCCTGCCCGTGGGACAGAAGGAGGTGATGGGCGGCGGCCAGAGCGTCTGCGGGATTCGTCCGGCCGGGTGCGTGGACACCCCAGCCGTAGCCGAGCCAGGAGGCGCACCACGGCTCGTTGTGCGTGATCCAATTCTTGACTCGGTCGCCGAGCCGGCGGGCGACGACGCCGGCGTAGTCGGTGAAGGCTTCCGTGGTGTCACGGTTCGGCCAGCCGCCGGCATCTTCCAGCACCTGCGGAAGATCCCAGTGGTAGAGCGTGACGTAGGGCTCGATGCCGGCCCGGAGCAACTCGTCGACGAGCCGGTCGTAGAAATCGAGGCCGCGCTCGTTCACCGCACCACGGCCGTCCGGCAGGATGCGGGGCCACGCGACGGAGAAACGGTAGACACCCACACCGAGGTCACGGAGCAGGGCGATATCGGAGGCGTAGCGATGGTAATGATCGTCGGCGATCAACCCCGTTTCCCCGTTCCGTACCTTGCCGGGGATGGCGGCAAACCGGTCCCAGATGCTCTCGCTGCGTCCGTCCTCGTGGGCGGCCCCTTCGATCTGATAGGCCGCGGTCGCGGTGCCCCAGACGAAGTCGGCGGGAAAGGCGCGTTCCTCAGGTATCATCAGTTCCTCTTCGAGGTGGTGTCAGCTATTTGGGTAGAGGTAGCAGCGCACGAGATGTCCCGGTTCCACCTCGGCGAGGCGGGGCATCGCGGTACGGCAGCGATCCATGACGTTGGGGCAGCGCGCCGTGAATCGACACGCTTCCGGCGGATCGATCACGACCGGTACTTCGCCGCGGCCCTGGATGCGCCGTCCCGTCAGACCGGCCTCTGGATTGGGCACGGCGGACAGCAGGAGGCGGGTATAGGGATGAAGCGGGTTCTGGAGAACGGCATCGGTCGGTCCCTGCTCGACGACCTGTCCGGCGTACATGACCAGGACATCGTCGGCGATGTAGCGCGCGCTGGCGATGTCATGCGTGATGTACAGGAAGGCGATGTTGCGCGAGGCTTTGAGCTCGTGCATCAGGTTGAGGATTCCGATGCGAATCGACACATCGAGCATGGAGATCGGCTCGTCGGCCAGGAGAACGGTCGGCTCGACGGCCAGGGTGCGGGCGATGGCGACGCGCTGGCGCTGGCCGCCCGAGAGCTGGTGGGGATACTTGGCGGCGAACTCCTGGGCCGGCGAGAGACCCACGCTGGACAGCAGGTCGAGCACTCGCCGGTGAATCTCGTTGCGCGGCACGATGTGGTGAATCTTGAGGGGCCGCTCGATGTGATGCTCGACGGTCTTGACGGGATTCAGCGAGCCGAAGGGATCCTGGAAGATCATCTGCACCTGGGCACGGTACTGCAGGAGCTCCTTGCGCTGTTTGAGGTGCGTGACATCCTCCCCGTGGAACATGATGGTTCCGGCCGTCGGCTCGTAGAGCCGGGCCAGACAGCGCACCACCGTGCTCTTGCCGCTTCCGCTTTCCCCGACCAGCGCCGTCACCCTGCCGGGCGTCAGGTCGAAGCTGACGTCGTCGACGGCGTGGATCCAGCGCCTGGTCCCGAACGGACCGACCCCGCCGCCCGCCGGGAAGTGCATGGTCAGGCCCTCCACCCGCATGACCGGGGGAGCGGCGACCTCAACTGGCAGTGCTTGCGCGCTCATGCGTCAACTCCTGCTCGGCTCCATAGAGATGACAGGCCACCAGATGGCCGGGCTCGATCTCCTGGAGGACCGGGTGCACCATCGTCTTATAGGGAGTGCAATGCGGGCAGCGGGGACTGAAGCGACAACCCGTCGGAGGATTGGCGAGGTCAGGCGGTGATCCGGGAATGCCGGTGATCATGGACTTCGGACCCACGAGCGACGGGAAAGAGTTCATCAGGCCGACGGTGTAGGGGTGCTTGGGCTCGCGGAACAGCTCCTGCGCCCGGGCCATCTCGACAATCTCGCCGGCGTACATGATGGCGATGCGGTTGCTGAACTCCACCAGGAGAGAGAGGTCGTGGGTGATAAAGAGGACGGCGAACTGCAACTCGCGCTGCAGCTCTTCGATCTCCTGCAGGATCTCGCGCTGCACGACGACGTCGAGCGCCGTCGTCGGCTCATCCATGATGATCAGCTCCGGTTGCAGGGCGAGTGCCATGGCGATGATGACGCGCTGGCGCATGCCGCCGGACAGCTCGTGGGGGTAGGCCGAGACCCGGAGCGGATCAATGCCCACCATGCGCAGGAGATCGCGGGCGCGGTCGAGCGCATCGCGCTTGGAGACCCGCTCGTGAGCCTGGACCATGTCGACGAATTGATCGCCGACTCGCAGGACGGGGTTGAGAGCATTCATGGCGCTCTGAAACACCATGGAGATGTGGCGCCAGCGAAATTTACGGTGGGCACGCGGGGGCATGGACGCGATGTCCTGTCCCTGAAAGAAGATGCGTCCGTTCGTCATCTGGGCCGGCTCGCGGAGGATGCCCAGGATGGCGTTGGCGGCCGTGCTTTTGCCGCAGCCGGACTCGCCGGCCAGACCGACGATCTCGCCCGGCATGATGTCGAAGCTGATGTGATCGACGGCGCGGACGACCCCACGTGGCGAGTAGTAATCGACGACAAGATCCTCGACGCGGAGCAGCGGCTCTCGATTCGTCACGCGCGCCCTCCCGTCACGGCCGCCGTCGTCGTTACCTGGCTGCTGTCCGCGCTGGATTTGTTCTTACGCTGCTTGGGCATCTTGACGCGTTGCAGGCGCGGGTTGCTGATCTCGTCAATGCCGTAGTTGATGAAGATGAGTGAGGTCGCGGTGAGGGCGAGGGCCAGTCCGGGGAAGAGGAAGTGCCACCACTGACCGGTCTCAAGCGCCGCGTTGTTCTGCGCCCAGAAGAGGGTCACACCCCAGCTCACTCCGTTCCCGCCGCCGAAGCCGAGGAACTCCAGGCCGGCCTCGAAGAGGATGGCGCCGACGAAGGCCCCGAGGAAACCGGAGGCGATGCGGCTGGTCATATTCGGCATGATCTCGCCGAAGACGATGCGCCACATCGACTCGCCGCTGGTGCGCGCCGCCAGGACGAAGTCGCGGCTGCGGAGGGTGAGCGCAAAAGAGCGCAGGACACGCGCCTCGCCGGACCAGGAGAAGAGGGCGATCAGGAAGACCATGACGATTCCGCCACGGAACGGCAGATAGGCGAAGATCACGATCAGAACGGGCAGCGCCGGCAGCACGATAAAGATGTTGGAGACGAGATTGAGCACCTCATCGGTGATGCCGCCGAGATAGGCGGCAATCATGCCGACACTCGCGGCGATCAGGGTCGCCAGCGCGGCCGCGCTAGCTCCGATCAAGAGGGAAGTACGCCCGCCCCAGACGACCTGGGAGAAGACATCGGTTCCCTGCTGGGTGGTGCCGAAGAGATGATGCGGACCGGGCGGCAGGCCGGTGGCGGCGAAGTTCATGTAGTTCGGATCGATGGGCGCCAGGATCGGCGCCAGCAGCACCAGCACCACGATGGCGCCCAGCATGCACAGACCAAAGAGGGACTTGGGGTTGTGAATGAGGAGGCTGAAGAACTGCGGGACACGCAGGCGGCGCCCGCGCGCGACCGGCGGCACCACCTGCGGGACGGTCGTCTCAATGGGTACCTGCGGATTGGTGATCGGGTCCATACCGGCATCGGCCGGCGTGTTCCCGGGTGTCGGCATCATGGGCGTCCCCCTTACTGCGTTCTGGCTCGCGGATCGAGCCGAGCGTAAATCAGATCGACGAAGAGATTGGCGAGCAGGACGCACACCGTGATGAGCATGAGGAGCGCCTGCACCAGCGGGTAGTCGGAGCCCTGGGCCGCCTGAACCAGCGTGAAGCCGACGCCTGGATAGCTGAAGACGGTTTCGATCAGCACGAGGCCGCCGACGGTGTAGGCAAGGGCAATGGCAAAGCCGGTCAAGCTGGGGAGGATCGCGTTGCGCGCGGCGTACATCATCATGACGCGGAAGTCGCTCAGGCCCTTGGCATGTGCCATCGTGATGAAGTCTTCCGCCAGCGTGTTGATCATGACGTTCCGCATGCCGAGGAGCCAGCCGCCGACGCCGGTGAGAACGATGACGGCGACGGGCAGGATGGCATGATCGGCGACATCGGTGAGGAAGGGCCAGTTGAGCCCAATATCTGTCCCCCCACTATAGGAGTGTTCCAGGGGAAACCACCCGCCGATATAGGCCAGGACATAGAGAAGGAGGAGCGCCAGAAAGAAGGCGGGGAATGAGGACGCGAACATCGTGACCGGCGGCAGAAGGCTGTCGAGCTTGCCGCCGCGGCGCCAGGCGACCACGATGCCGAGAAACGTACCGATAAGGAAGGTCAGAATGGTCGCCGTGCCGGCCAGGAAGAGCGTCCAGGGCAGAGTGGTGCGAATGACGTCGATGACCGGCGTCGGATAGAAGGAGTACGAGATGCCGAAGTTGCCGTGCAGCATGTTGACGATGTACTGGATGTATTGCTGCCAGAGCGGCGTCTTGGGCAGTCCCAGCTCGATTCTCAGTGAATCCAGAAAGTGGGGGTTGTTCTGGATTTCCAGCCGGTAGCGCGCGTAGAAAGCGTCGATCGGCTTGCCCGGCATCAGGCGGGGCAGAAGGAAGTTCAGCGTGAGAGAGGTCCACAGTGCGATCACGTAGAACGCGATGCGCCGGTAGAGGAACGGCATGACGGTCTCCTGAAGGTGAGATGGGAGTGGGCAGGGGCCGGAGCCCCTGCCCACTCATCTCGCTCCGCCTGCTATTTGACCGGTCGCAGGTGGGTGAGAATCGGCATCCAGTCGACCGTCCCGGATCCCCACTCACCGTTGGCGTAGGGATGACTCTGATTCGGCCAGCCGGTGAAGTACTTGCTGCTGTAGGTGTACCAGACGGCGCCGACCATGACCGGCACGACCGGGAAGTCCTTCAGCATCTTGGCTTCCAGCTTGTAGGCCAGCTTCTTCTGTGTCTTCAGCGAGTACGTCGACTTCCACTGATTGAGGAGCGGCACAGCGCTGGCGTCGGAGTAATGCGCCCAGTCACCGGTCGCTTCTTCGTCCGTGCCCGAAGCCGTCACGTTCTTCGGATTGAAGAACTCGTTGAAGTACTCGTACGGCGTCTGGCCACCGCTGTAGGTCCAGAGCAGCGTGCTCTGCGACTGGCTGTTGGCGATCGGCCACCAGGTGCCGTAATCGGGATCAAGGCGGAGATCGACGTTGATGCCGATCGCTTGCAGATTCTGCTTGATGATCCCGAGTGAGGCGACCCAGTCCGTCCAGCCGGCAATCACATGGATCTCCAGCTTGACGGCGTTGCCCTTCGGATCCATCAGCTGCGAGCCCTGGTAGGTGAAGCCCGCCTTCCTGAGCGTGGCGCGCGCCTTGCTGGGGCTGTAGGCCGAGAGGGCCTTGTCCTCTTTGACGAGCTTGGGATCGATCCACTTCGGGTACTGGTGCTCGATGCCGAGCGCACCGGCGGGCGGCTCGTAGCCGTACTCACCGACCTTGTAGACCTGCTGGCGGTTGATCGCCATGCTGATGGCCTCGCGGAACGCCTTCACGCTCTCGGGGTACTTGTTGTCATCCATGAACAGCCCGATGGGGCCGCTGATGGTGGAGTACCAGTAGTGGAAGTCCTTCCGGTTCTTCGCCACGTACACTTTCTGGACGTTCTGAATGAAGTTGTGCGTCCAGTCCGCCTGCCCGCTCAGCGTGGAGAGCATCGCCGAGTCGTTGCCGGACTCATAGAGGCGCTCGAGGCAAGTGATGTGCATGGGCTGCCAGTAGCCCTTGCGCAGCGACAGGATGTACTCCTGGCTGTTGAAGCGCGTCAACTTGAAGGGGCCCGTGCCGACCGGGTTCGGATCGAGCCACTTGGTGGCGTCCGACTTGTGGGCGGCCCAGATGTGCTTCGGCAGGATCCAGATGTTGTTGAAATTATTGGGGAAGGTCGAATCGGCCTTCTTGAGGGTGATGGAGACCGCGTACTTACCCAGCGCCTTGACCGAGGCGACGTTACTTGGCTTGGAGACGTAGCCGATCTTGTCGAGTGCCGGGTTGAGGGTCTTACCGGCTTCCAGAGTGAAGACGACGTCGGCGGAGGTGAACGGCTTGCCGTCACTCCACGTCACGCCATGCCGCAGCGGCAGCGTGATCGTTTTGCCGTGGTTGCTGATCTTCATGCCGGTGGCCAGCCAGTAATACCGCTTGCCGCTCGGGACGTAGAAGGTCAGTGGCTCGTAGACGCCACCGACCGAAAAGTCGTTCGGGGAGGCGTACGGATTGAAGTTACGCGTGAACGGGTTGTCACCGGAGCCGATGGCGGTCACGCACGGGTGGCCGCTGGCATTGACGGTTCGCGCGTACGTCGTGTGTGACGGGGCGAGCATCGCCGACGCGACGATCGCCGCGATGCCCAGTGCCGAGCCTGCCGTGGAAGCAGGCCGCGTCCAACGTTTCATCCAGGTCTACTCCTTGATAGTTGATCAAGCGACTAGTAACGCGACTAGGGACCTGTTGCTCTCCTCCCTCCAGACTCCTTTCTCTGCCCTCTCGCGCGAGTCGCCGAGACCCGCACAACTGACGTCCTACCCCGCTCTCGTTCCGATAGTACACGCACTTGTTTCCGGTAACGATTACGGTTATTGCGAACATCGTAACACTCGGAGTGACGGCAGTCAACATCCAGCGATGGGGACCAGAGCGTCGATTTAGGGCTAAACTAAAGCAAAGTCGGCGTATCGGCAAGGGGCGCGGTCGTCGGGCGGCGCCGGGTAACGGTCGGAGATCCCGCGTTGACGGTGCCGAATGGGAGCGATATACTGACCAGTAACCGGTACCGTTATCGGAAAACACGGCAAGGACGGCGGTGTGGCTGAGCAGGTGCGGACGGGCAAGGTGACGATTCGGGACATCGCGGCGTCGGCCGGGGTGTCGGTGGCAACGGTCTCGCGGGTCCTCAACGGCCGCCCCGACGTCAAGGCGGCGACACGCGAGCTGGTGCTCGATACCATCCGCAGCCACAACTTCAGCACCAACCGCTCGGCGCGGGGGCTGGCCGGAGGCAAAACCAACCTGGTGGGCATCACCCTTCCCAATCTGCACGCCGAGTACTTCGCGCTGATCCTGTCGGGGGCGGCCGAGACGCTGTACGACCAGGATGTGCGTGCCGTCGTCTGTCCCACCCTGCACCAGGCGGACCGTGAGGTCTCGCTGCTCGACCGTCTCATGCACGGCACCACCGACGGCTCGTTGATCGTTTTGCCGGAGAGCCGGCCCGAGCTGCGGGTGCTGGCGCGCCGGCACTACCCTTTCGTGGTGGTCGATCCCAAGGAGCCGCTCCCCGCCGGCATGCCGGGCGTCTCGGCGGCCCACTTCTCGGGGGCGCGTGACGTCATGGATCATCTGATCTGCCTGGGTCACCGGCGCATTGCGGCCATCACCGGACCGAGCTCCTGGGTGGCATCCATCGAGCGCTTGCATGGCTACCAGGCGGCGCTGGCCGCCTACGGCATTATCGCGCCGCCGGAATGGCTGGTCGAGGGGAATTTCCAGATCGAGGGGGGCTACCACGCGGCGCAGGTGCTGCTCGCTCTGCCACAGCGCCCCACCGCTATCTTCGCCTTCAACGACAACATGGCGGTCGGCGCCCTGCAGGCGATCCGGGAGCGCGGCCTGCGCGTGCCGGAGGACATATCGCTGGTCGGCTTTGACGACGCGCAGAGCGCAAGTCTGATCTCGCCGCCATTGACGACGGTCCGCCAGCCTTTGATCGAGATGGGCCGCCATGCGGCGACTCTCCTCCTCCGCCTGCTGGACGGTCAGCCGGCCGAGGGCCTGCGCGTCCACCTGGCGACACAGCTCATCGTGCGCGCCTCAACCGCTCCTCCGCCCGCCGAGGACTAGATGCGGGCGCGTCGCGGCGTCCTCCTCCTCCCGCTCTGCCTGTTGCTCGCCTCCTGCGCCACGGTGTCGGGTGCCGGGCGCAGCACGGCGGACAGTCGGGTGGACGCGCTCCTGGCGCGCATGACCCTGGCAGAAAAGGTGGGGCAGATGACGCTGATCAGCGTCTCGGCGCTGCGCGGCACCTGCCAGGGCGGACAGATCGCGCCGCTGAACGCCTCCTGCCTGCAGTCCGAGCTGGCCGGAGCGCACGTCGGCGCCGTCCTCTCCGGCGGCGGCGAGTCACCGCCCGACAACACGCCGGTGGCCTGGGCGCAGATGACGAATCAAATCCAGCGCTACGCCCTGGCGCACAATCGCCTGCACATCCCTATCCTCTACGGCGTCGATGCCGTCCACGGGCACAATAACGTGCTGGGCGCAACCATCTTTCCGCACAACATCGGTCTGGCGGCGACCTGGGATCCCGCCCTCGCCCGGCAGGTGGCGGCAGCGACCGCCTCCGACGTCCGGGCCACCGGCATCCACTGGGTCTATGCGCCGGTCTCCGACATTGCGCGCGACCTGCGGTGGGGCCGCTACTACGAAACCTTCGGCGAGGATCCCTTTCTGGCGTCACAGATGGTGGCGGCGACGGTGCGCGGCTTCGAGGGGACGAATTTTTCCACGGGCGTCAGCGCCACGGCCAAGCACTACGTCGGATATTCCGGTGCCCAGCGCGGCCTCGACCGCACCAATGCGACCCTGCCGCTGCGCACGCTGCAGCAGACCTACCTGCCCTCCTTCGCGGCGGCGGTCCATGCCAGCGTGGGAACCGTCATGGCCGACAGCGGCGCCGTGAACGGTGTCCCCGTCCACGCCTCGTCCTACCTGCTGACCGACATCCTGCGGCGGCAACTGGGCTTCGGCGGCGTGGTCGTCACCGACTGGCAGGACATCGAGAGCCTCTACGACCGATACCACCTGGCGACTTCCTATAACGACGCGATCCGCCTCGCCATCAATGCCGGAGTGGATATGTCGATGGTGCCGGACAACGGCGTCGACTTCGCGCACCGCGTGATGGCGCTGGTGCGCGCCGGCAAGATTCCGCAGTCGCGGATCGACGATGCCGTGCGTCGCATCCTGACGCTGAAGGAGCGCCTCGGCCTCTTCGCCCACCCCGACGTGAACGCGGCATCTGCCAATGCCGCCGTGCTAGGCGCCCATCGGGCGCTGGCTCGACGCGCGGCGGATGAGAGCATGGTCCTGCTCAAGAATCAGGGGGCCGTGCTCCCCCTGCACGGCGTGCGCACCATCCTGGTGGCGGGCGAAGCGGCCACCAACGTCGCCGAGCAAATGGGCGGCTGGACGATCGGCTGGCAGGGGGTGCCGTCCGGCGTCTCCCCGCCGGCGGTGACGGTGCTGCAGGGCATCAAAGCGGCAGCAGGCAGCGCGTCGGTGGTGGACGAGACCGATCCGGCCCGGGCGGCAGCGGCCGCCCGACATGCCGGCGTCGCGGTGGTGGTGCTGGGGGAGAGACCGGGGGCGGAAGGGCCGGCCGACACCGAGACGGCGGAGCTCCCGGCCGATCAGACCGCCGTGGCCCAGGCGGTGGAGGCGACGGGCACGCCGACCGTCGTGGTGATCCTCGCCGGCCGGCCGCTGCTGATCGCGCCGCTCATCCAGAAAGCGAGTGCCGTCCTGATGGCCTGGCTGCCGGGCACGGAGGGCGGTGATGCCGTCGCCGATGTCCTCTTCGGCCGCGTCAATCCCAGCGGGCGGCTCCCCGTGACCTGGCCGCGGCAGATTGGCCAGGTGCCCCTCACCTACGATCAGCTGCCCAACACCAGCGCCGACCCCGACGCCGTCTACCACCCGCTCTTCCCCTTCGGCGCCGGCCTCAGCTATGGCGTGTACACGACGAACGGACTCCAGGCGGCCGCGCACGGCCGGAGCGTGACCGTCTCCGTCAGCGTGGGCAACGCCGGATCGATGGCCGGAGATGCCGTGGTGCCGATCTACGGCCGCGCCGATGCCGCCCCGGTGCTGGTCCCGGACAAGCTCCTCATCGGCTTCGCGCGCGTGCACCTGAATCCGAATCAGACGAAGTCGGTGACGCTGCACCTCTCGCTGCAGCCGCTGGCCGTCGTCACCGGCGACGTGAACGGCTCCGGTCCACCGCGGATCGTTCCCGGGCCCTACACCATCATGGCCGGCACCGAGCAGGTGAACGTCACGGTCCACTGACCGGACCCGCGAGGCGTCCGAAAAGCGGCGGCGGGACACAGCCTTTACTCTCTACGGTTTCTTTCGTGCCACGGGACGCGCTTATCAGTCCAGGAGTGGCACCCCAGCGCGTTCCGCAGCGACGCGCAAGGCATGATCCAACGTGGCAAGCGGGGCTGCCTGGCTCATGGCGAGATCCAGATACGCAGCGTCGTAGGCGCTCAGATTGTAGGTGCGGGCGAGATCGGCCAGGCGGTACATGATGCGCCACGATGTGTCGACGAGCACCACGATCGGGAGCGCCTCGAGCAGGGTCAGAAACGCCGCCGTCGCCGACGGCTGAATGCGCCCACGTCGCTCTCCGGCGACCAGGACGTTGGTGACCTCCAGGAGCCAGATCGCCGGAGTTACCGCGGATTCGCCGGCGAGGGTGTCCAGCACCCGGTCGGCGTAGGGAGTGATCTCGTCCTCAAATGCCCACGACGCGGTGATGGAGGCATCGAGCACGAAAGGCACTACAGCCGCCCCTCGCGGATGAACTCGCCGACGGTCGCCTCGCCCAGTGTCTTCCCTCGTCGGAAATCCCGGAGCGCGTCGATCACCTGGGTAATCTCGCGGGGTTGTGAACCGCCGGCGGGCACCAGCTTCGCGATGGGCACGCCGTGCCTGGTGATGGTGATGGTTTCGCCGCGCGCAACCTCTGCCAGCAATCGCGCCAGGTGCGTCTTCGCTTCGTAGGATCCAACTGTCCGCATGGTCTCTCCGCCGTCTAGTCTAGGACTAGTCTATTTTACAGACGAGAAGAATATCGAGGCAGGAACCAGCCGGCAAATATCCCGAGCGCTTACGCCCTCTCCCGACCAGCCAATCCTGCACTGATCAAGGCGAGGGCAGCGGTGGTCACCATGATCCCGAGACCAGGGAAGGTCCAGACCCACCAGGCGCCGCCGAAGAAGTCGATGTTGAAGTAGCGGCTGGTCAGCATCATGCCCCAGCCGCCGCCCAGGCTATTGGCGTTGGCCAGGGCGTCCCAGCCGAGAAACTCGAGGGCGAACTCCGACTGCAGCGCGAAGAGCGCGGCGTTGACCAGGACGAAGAGAACCAGTCCCCGCAGGTGCGGGAGCACTTCGCGCACCATCACCTGCAGCGGGCTCTCGCCGGCGGCGGTCGCCGCCAGGACGAATCCTTGCTGCCGTAGCGCGACCACCTGGCTTCGTATCAGGTCGGCGCCGTAGGCCCAGGTCATGAGGGACAGCAGCAGGATGAGACCGCCCAGTCCTTCGATGCCCAGCGCGAAGCCCACCACATACAGGGCAGGAATCGGGGGCACCAGGAGCACGACGCGAATGAGAAAGGAGAGCGCGTCGTCAGCCCAGCCGCCGACATAGCCTGCGCTGGCTCCGATGGCGATGCTGAGGGCGGTGCTGCCGAGGCCGGCGGCCAGGCCGACCGTTAGCGAGTAGCGCGCGGCGTAGATCCACTCCGAAAAGATGTCCTGGCTGTTCTCACCGAGCCCCATGGGATGAGACCAGGAGGGTGACTGCAGCGGCGTCTCCAGCGTGAGCATGCGCAGCGGAACGAAGAAGGGCAGGATAATCGCGGCGGCGGCCAGGCCGGCCAGAATCACCAGCCCGATCGTCACCTGGACGTTGACGATGCGATGCCGGGGGCGGGGAGAACGGATCGCGGGCGGAGGAGCAACCGCGGCCGCGCTAGCCACCGCGCAACCGGGGATCGAGGAGGGGATAGATCGCCTTCACGGCGAAATTGGCGGTGACGGTGGCGGTGGCGGCGAGCACGATGAGCGCCTGGACGATGGGATAGTCTTCGTCTTGCATCGACTGGTACAGCAGGTAGCCCGCGCCCGGCCACTCGAAGACGATCTCGACGAAGAGGGCGCCGCCAAAGACATAGCCCAGCTGGATGGCGAAGTTGGTGGCGATCGGCAGGATGGCGTTACGCACCGCATAGCCAACCATGAGCCGGCGCGACTTCAGTCCTTTGGCGGCACCGAAGGTCATGAAGTCGTCGTCCATCACGGCCACCATGGCGTTCCGCATGGGCAGCACGAAGAGGCCGACGGAGGCCAGCACCGATCGCCGTGACGGGCAGAATCATGTGGCGCACGAGATCACCAATGGCGGAGGGAGAGAAGCCCGAGAGTAGCCCGGGGATGAACAGGTGCTGAGGGAACCAGGGGACGTTCAGGGTGACGAAGAAGACGAGCACGATGGCCGCGAAGTAGTAGGGAATGGAGGTGACGAAGATGACGGCGGCGGTCGCCCAGGTATCGAACGCCGAGCCGCGATGCCAGGCGAGCACGATGCCGAGGAGGCTGCCGAGGACAAAGGAGATGATGGTGCCGGGACCGACCAGCAGGAGAGTCCACGGCAGCGCTTGCAGGACCAGGGAGGAAGCGGACGGAGAGAGGCCGGTGATGCGGTCCACCTGCATCAGCGACGGCCCGAAGTTGAAGTGCGCCGCGTTCCAGAGATAGAGCAGGTACTGTTGCAGGAGCGGCTCCTGCGACGGGAGGACGCGCGGGAAGGCGGGCGACAGCGGGTGCATGCCGGCGATGTTGCGGAGGAAGAACGTCAGGCTGACGATGAACCAGAGGGCGAGCAGGGAGAAGCCGAGCTGTCGCGCCACATACCGCAACCAATTCACGATCCAATCCTCCGTGATTGGTTAATCCCAGGATGCGCCCCTATCGGGTAAGAGTCAAGATTCGCGCGACGGACGGGGTATGCCGTGGTTGGGTTTGCCCAGTCCTCCTCTACGCCCGGCGCAGGAGGGCAGAGCGTGTCAGACGATCCAGCCCGCGCGGCAGGACCGTCTTCTCGGCGTCGAGATAGGCACGGAAGCGGATGACGGCGTCGCCAAGGGCATCCAACAGCTCGGGGGTGCGCTCCACACCCTCTTCCCACCACCAGCCGGCGATGCTCCAGGTCTTGCCCTCGAGGCGGGAATCGACGCGGGCCACGAAGCGGTCACCGTGAAGGACGGGGAGGACGTAGTAGCCCCAGCGGCGGTCGGCCTGGCGCTTGTAGACTTCCCAGATGTATTCGAAGCCGAAGAGGTCGCGGATGGCACGGCGATCCCAGAGCAGGTTGTCGAGCGGGCCGAGGAAGGTGACGCGCGGTGGGGACGGAGAGCCGGCGAGGGAGAGTGCCGGTGCGACGAGATGGTAGAGCGTCCCTTTGCGGCCGACGTGGACCGGGATGATCTCTCCCGACGCCACGAGATCGGCGATGGCCGCCGCCCGACCCGCCGCGTCGCCCGTCACGCTCCAGATCTCGGCGCTCGCGCCGGGCCGTAGCAGGCCGGCCGACTGGTGACGCCGCGCCACGACCCAGCGCCGGTAGGCGTTCTCGTCGCGCAGCGGCGCCGCGGCGAGGTGTTGGGACGGGATGACGCGCTCCGGACGGTCGTAGTAGTGGCGGCCCGCCGCGCGGTGGTGGGTGACGAGCTCACCCCGTGCCCAGAGGGCGCGCAGCACGCGCTTGACGATGGTGGGGCCGTACCAGGAGTGGCGCTCCGGCGCCCGCCGCCGGTCCTCGAACTCCAGGGAGGAGAGCGGGCCGCGCCGGTCGATCTCGACGAAGACCGCCGCGACCATCTCCGGGAACTCGTCGAGAATCTGCCGGTCGTGCCAGGGGTGGTAGCGCTCGCGGATCAGAGCGCGCGCCGGCCAGTCGGCGACCGGGACGAGCGATGCCTGCTTGTCCCAGGCGTCGTAGGCGACGCGCTCCCGGTAGGTAGCGTGTTGCCAATCGTCCACCCGGTAGCCGGGAACGCGTGCCTGGAAGACCAGATCGGGGTTGCGGCCCACGGGGTTGAGGGGATCGTACTGGACGCTGCCCAGGCGGTCGAAGACGCCGGCCACGGTGGACGGCTGCAGGTGGTAGGAGATCAGCAGCGCCCGCGCCTCGGCCTCCGATATAGAAAGCATGTTCCATACTAGTCACCTTGCGATTTTTATAGGATCACAATATAATCGAAGCAAGAGACACCCAGCGATCGGCGCCCGGCTCTCTCCCTGCCCCTTCCTCCTCTTCTTCCCCGGGCGCCGGTCACGGGGGTCTTCCCGGGTCGAACGGTTTCCTTCGCAGGAACCGTCAGGATTGATCGTTCGACGTATAGGAAATGTCATGCGCTCCGCGTATCGTGTGCGTTATGTCCAACCCTGCACGCCGGGCGCCTGTGGCGGCCGTTATCAGCGACTACCCGATCGTCGCGGCGACCTTCGTGCATCGCCTGCGTCCAACGTATGAGGCCAGTGTGGTGAGCTGGGATGAGTGGTCGCTGGAGCCGGATGTCTCCCTGGTGGTCGCCGATCTGACCGGGGTGTCGGCCCGAATGATCCTGGATCTGCTGGCCGCGCTGCCCTGCGGCGCGCAGCTCGTCGTCACCTCGCTCGAGCAGCACGACATGCAGGTTTACACCCTGGGGAGCAATGGGCTGGTGCGTGAGGCACAGGGGCCGGATATTCTCGCCCTGGCGGTGTAG
This sequence comes from Pseudomonadota bacterium, assembly GCA_021324655.1. Taxonomy (GTDB): domain Bacteria; phylum Chloroflexota; class UBA5177; order UBA5177; family UBA5177; genus JAJPIP01. The sequence continues at coordinate 15,279 of JAJPIP010000010.1, read as the reverse complement.
TAGAGGCGTTCACGCCGAATATGGCCGCCCGATGCGATGCGTTGGTCCGTAGTTGGTGCGCAGTCGGCGCGTAGTGGCGGCCCCGAGTGGCCGCCAGCCTTGACGTATTAGTCAAGCACCTGAGGTGGAGCCCTGTGGCCGGCCACCACTCGGGGCCGGCCACGACGAAGGCGCGACGCCCCGGCTAGCTAGTACACGACCGTTGGTCTGACCACCGGCTCGCCGGCAAGGAGGCGGGCCGGGTTCTCGGAGAGCAGGAGATCGGCGGTTTCTTCGTCGGTCGCTTTGGCGATGGCGGCGTGCAGGTCGGCGAGGGATCGGGCCTGCTCGGGGTGGTGCCGGTCACTGGCGGCGAGGCTGTAGGCGCCGCCTTGCAGGAATGACATCGCCGTCCGCTGTATGCCGGAACCGTAGCCGCCGAGGAGAGGGGCAGCGGTGAGCTGGAGCGGAACCTCGCGGCGCAGCAGCCAGTCGACGGCGCCGGCGTCGCCGGCCAGCCAGGAGGACCGCTCCGGATGGGCCAGGACCGGCGTGAAGCCGGCGGCAACGATCCACTCCAGCACGTCCTCCACATAGGACGGCCGGCCGTGGAACGGCAGCTCGACCAGCACGGCCCGGCTACCGCCCAGGGTCGCAATCTCTCCGGCGCCCAGGAGCTCGGGCACGTCGGGCGTCAGATACACCTCGCTGCCGGGCACGACATCCAGCGGGATTCCCGCGCCCTCCAGCGCCGCCCGCACCCGCGCAACCCCCTCCAGCACGTCCGGTAACCGCGCTCCCGTGCCCTCCATCGGATTCAGATGCGGGGTGGCCGCGACCTGCGTCACCCCCTCGGCGACAAAGCGGCGCGCGATCTCCAGACTTTCCTCCAGGTGGGCCGCGCCGTCGTCCAGCCCCGGGAGGATGTGGTTGTGCAGATCGATCACGTCCCAGTCTAACGGCCCAGAAATACCTACAGGGGGAGCGCTTGAGCGCTCCCCCTGTAGGCGGGACGGAAAGGAGAAGGACGGAAAGAAAGATGATGGCCCGGGGGCCCGAGAGCCACCCGTTCGGTAATCCCCCACCTCCGCAGATTACCTGGCCCTACAGTACCCGCCGCCGGCGTCTCTGTATATGGGCCGTTCCGGTCACGACGCGGCCCCTATTCCTTATGTCGAGACTCGCGGCGCGGCGAGGGGTGGGAGAGGGAATCGGCCATCCACGCCGAAGTGCGCGCGTATCCACGATCTGTGCGCAGAAAGAGGATTTCATCCACATCTTTCTCCACATACTTGTGCACGTGTAGCGCCGCGTTTATTCGCATGCACAAATATTCTGTTTTGTCAAGTTGACCTTTGTCCTTTGAGCCTTTACGCTGGGTGAGTGCTGAGCCCGTCCTCTGGGCGGTATCGCGGCCGGAGCAAAGACGCTCCGGCCGCTTTTTTGTGTTCTCGCCGGGCAAGCGGTGTCTATGCTGGGAGGGAGAGACGCGAGGAGGTCGCATCCATGCCCATCAATGTGAGCAATCTGCACGTCGGCGCCGATGTCTATGCGCGCGGCGGATCGCGCCTGGGAACGGTGAAGCGCATCTGGTGGCCGGACGGACGCGTCGTTCCGCCGGAAGCGGGTCCGCAGGGTCTGCTCGACATTGAAGGGAGCGGGCGCCGCCTCGAGCCGGGCGAGGGCTACTTCCATCTCGATCGCCCCCTCGCCAACGATTGGTTTGTGCCGTTCTCGGCGATTCAGGATGTCGCCGGCAATCGTGTCCAGCTTGACCTCACCGAATTGGAAGCGGAGAAGCGCGGATGGCAGGAGCGTCCCACCACCACGCTGTAGCCGGCAAGACACGCACCGTGCGCGTGACGCTGTCGCGGGCGGAGGTGCAGGCGCTGGCCGATCTCGCTCATGTCTACGAGCGCCTCGGTCCATTTCGTGCCATGGTCCGCTTGACCTGCGGATCGGAGACACGGAAGCGCTTCGAGTTCGTGGCCGAGGAGAGCCGTATCGTCAAAGAGATGATGGATACTACGGCCGCGGAGATGGAGGGGGAGTCAACGGAGATTGCCCTGATGCCCCGGACGCTGGTCGCCCTCTGGGGACGGGTGCTGACCGGTGTCCAGAAGCGCCGCCAGGGGCCGGACGCCGATACCCTGGCCCTGCGGACCACACTGGCCGGCAAGCTCGCCGAAGCGGCCCGAACTCTCGCGATCCGCGATCGGGCTGCCCTCGACCGCGAGATCGCCACGCGCCGCGCCACCGAGGTCGCGTGGATGCGCGAGCAGCTGGACGGGAACGGTGGTTAGAGCGGCCAGAACCGCCGGCGCTGGTCGTTCCAGCGGCGGCGCGAGCGGGATGCGTTCATGATCTCCGCCATGGCCGGCTCGTCGATCGTGATGCGCCGCTTGAGCCAGGCAGCGCCGTGAACCGGATCCATGTAGCTGTAGGTGAGCAGGAATTGATCGGCCACCTTGACGAGGATGATCCCGTGCGCGCCGGCATGATCCAGCTCGAAGCCAAGGGCACGGAAGAAATCGCGGTATCCCGACGATTCCACCCCGAAGCCCGGTATGCCACGCGGGGCCTTTTTGGCGTCAGCCCGGCTGCGCTGCATCTCTTCCAGGCGCTCCGTGAGGTGGGCCGGCGTGAAGTGGTGCTCGGAGGCGCTGTGGACCGGTTTCTCAAGCACGACAACCACATCGTCCGGCGTCTCAAAGAGCGAAAAGGCTTCCGCCTCCTGACTGTCCAGCCAATGACCGATGGCACGCAACGTATCTTGGTAGGAGATCAGCCGTGCGGCTGAAACCTGATTGGTTGGCTGGCTGTCCTCGGGCGGACGGATGGGCTGCATCTTGGTTCCCGATTGTACGGGCCGCACCGGCGGCCCGCAACCCTGTGAGTCACCCTCGGCACCCGTCCGATGTTCCTCTCCGGCCGGCGGCGAGATCTCATGCGTAGCCCGCTACCCGTTCTCTTTCTGCTGATCCTGGCGGCCGGCCTGGGGATCGTGGCGGTCCGCTCGTCACCCACCTCCGCCGCCCACGTGTCCGGCGCCGCCGTCACGCCGGCGTCACACGCTGCCCGCTACCCGATCGACCACATCATCATCATCGACAAGGAGAATCGCTCCTTCGACAACATGTTTGGGCTGTTCCCGGGCGCGGACGGCACGGACCAGGCACGCCTCTCCAATGGCCAGGTCATCCGAATGGGACGGACGCCCGATCCCATGCTGCTCGATATCGGACATGCCGGTTCGGCGGCGGTCCTGGCAGTGGACCACGGCCGCATGGATCGGTTCGACCTCATTCCCGGCGCCATCCAGAACGGGCACAACATCGCCGACAGCCAGTATGACGAGAGCGAGATCCCCGGCTACTGGGACTATGCTCGGGCCTTTACGCTGGACGACCACTTCTTCTCCACGATCCTGGGGCCCAGCTTCCCCAACCATCTGGTGAGCGTGGCCGCCACCTCGGGGAATACGGTGGACAATCCCGGAGGCCAGATCGTGCACTCCTGGGGCTGCGATTCGGGGCCAACCTCCTACGTCAACGCCATCCGTCCCAACGGAACGCGCTATCGGACGCACCCGTGCTTCAACTTTCGGACGCTGGCCGATCTCCTGCAACGGGCACACATCTCCTGGCGCTACTATGCGCCGCAGCACTTCGCCTCGGGTTACGTCTGGTCGGCCCTGGATGCGATCCATCACATCCGCTACAGCAAACTGTGGAAGACCAATGTCGTCAGCGACAAGCAGTTCGTGCGGGATGTGCACGGCGGCCGGCTTCCGGCGGTGAGCTGGTTGGTGACGGACGCCGAGCACAGTGACCACCCGCCGGGGGCTATCTGCGTCGGAGAGTCCTGGAGCGAGTCGGTGATCAATGCGGTGATGAAAAGCCGTTACTGGCGTCACACCGCCATCTTTCTCACCTGGGACGACTTCGGTGGCTTCTACGATCACGTCGCGCCGCCCCGTCTCGATGTGATCAGTCTCGGCCCGCGGGTGCCCACTATCGTCATCTCGCCCTATGCCCGGGCTCATCACGTGGACCACACCATCTACGACTTCGATTCGATGCTGCGGTTCATCGAGGATGATTTTCATCTCCGGCCGCTGACCTGGCGTGATCGGCGTGCCCGGCCCATGCAGGGTTCCTTCGACTTCCATCAGCGGCCGCTGGCGCCGCTCGTCGTCCATACACCTCCCTGCCCGAAGAGCGATTACGTGACCAGGACGCTGATCACCGGCAAAGTCGTCTCCGTCCACACGCATGACGGCCTCACCACCATTACGGTCCGTACCCTCGACGGTGTCCTCGTCCAGGTGCTGCTGGGCCCGTCGTACAACCTGCGCGATGCCTCGCATCTCCCGATGCCGCTCGCCGACATATCATCGGGCGATACGATCGAGACCCACGCGACCCCGGATCCGACACGCGCACTGACCTACAGCGCCTTCAATGTGCTCGATCGCTCGGTCGTGTCTCTCCACAATCAGAAAGCCGTTCTCAACGACGTGGAGGCCGACCTGACCTCCGCCGACGCGACGATCGGCAAGACCCAGGTCTTTGTGGTGCTGAGCCGAAAAACGGTGGTCACCTTCCCCGGCGGGAAGTACGGATCACTCCAGGATCTCCAGAGCAATGAGGTGGTTCGCCTCACCGGTTTCCTGGATACGCAGTCCGAGTCGGTCGTTGAGACGCAGCGTATCGAGATCCTGACGATCCCGGCCGCGGCGATCACGGTGAGCGTGGCGCACTCGCCGGTGGCAGCCGGCAGCAAGGACGCGATCGTGGTTCAAGCCCCGGCGCGAACCCGCCTCACCATCAGCATCCGGTTCGCCTCGGGCAAGACGCTGCGCGTTCGCCGCACGACCTCCGCGTCCGGGCATGTCTCGTACACCTTCACGGTGCCGCCGGGGGCGAACACGGCAACATCGCAGCAGGCGACGGTGTTGGTCACCTCCGCCACCGGCAGTGCCGTCACCACCTTCCAGGTGGCCCGGGCACCTCTCGAGCTATACGTCGCGCATCCCCGGATCCGGCCGGGCGGCGTGCAAACCCTGATCGTGCTCGGCCCGCCGGGCGGGCGCGCGGCCGTGCAGATTCGGTATCCCGGTGGACATGTGACGAAGTTGACACTGCCCCTCGGGACGCCGGGGAAGGCAACGTACCATTTCCGCGTTCCGCGTCATCACCTCCCGTCGCCGGTCATTTCTATCCGTGCCACGGCCACTACGGCGACGGGTACGGCCTCGGCCTCGCTGCACTTCACGATCACCTAGAGAGGCAACGGCTGGTTCCGTACAATACACATGCTCATGCACCGCGGCTCTCCCTTTCTTCCTGCCGGGCTGGTGACGCTCGGCCTGATCCTGCTTCTTATGGCAGGTCTTTTTGCCGTTCCATCCGGCACCGCGGCCGGCTCCCGGCCCGTGAAGACCGCCACGGCTCGGACGCCGATCAAGCACATCGTCATCATCATGAAAGAGAACCACAGCTTCGACAACATCTTTGGTCTCTTTCCCGGAGCCGATGGAACGAAGTACGCCCGGACACCGGATGGGAAGCTGGTGCATCTCGGGACCACCCCCGACCACACCTTGCTCGACATCGGGCACGCGGGCGATGCGGCGGCCCTGGCCGTGGATCGCGGACGCATGGACGGTTTCTCTCTCCTGCCGGGCGCCATCCAGAACGGCCACAACATCGCCGAATCGGAGTACGATCCGTCTGAAATCCCGGATTACTACGCGTACGCGCGGACCTACACGCTGGACGATCACTTCTTTTCCACCATCCTGGGGCCCAGCTTCCCCAACCACCTGGTGCTGGTCGCCGCCAGCTCTGCCAACACGATCGACAATCCACGCGGGCAGACGCGCCATGCCTGGGGCTGCGACAGCGGCCCGTACTCCGTGGTCAATGCCATCAATCCCAATACCGGCTTTCGCTACCTCACCAAGCCCTGCTTCAACATCCCGTCGATGGCGGATACGCTGGAGCGCAAGCACGTGAGTTGGCGCTATTACGCGCCACCGGCTTTCCAGTCCGGCTATATCTGGTCGGCGTTCGATGCCATCCGTCACGTGCGGTACAGCCCGCTGTGGCACAGCAACGTCGTCAACGCCACCTCCTTCGTGCCGGATGCTCTCGCGGGACGGCTGCCCGAGGTGAGCTGGCTTGTGGAAAATGTGCAGGACAGCGAGCACCCCCCGTACAGCATGTGTGTCGGTGAGAACTGGACGGTGAAGCAGATCAACGCCGTGATGCAAGGGCCGGATTGGAAGTCAACGCTGATCGTGTTGACCTGGGATGACTTCGGCGGTTTCTACGATCACGTGGCGCCTCCCCACTACGATTACCTCACGCTGGGACCGCGTGTGCCGACGGTCATTATCTCGCCCTACGCGCGAGCACACACCGTCGACCACGCGCAGTACGACTTCACGTCGATCCTCAGTTTCATCGAGCACGATTTCGACGTGCCGCCGCTGAACCAGCGCGACCGGACCGCCGATCCTCTGTCCGGGTCGCTCAGTTTCCACCAGGCGCCACGTGCCCCTCTTGTGTTGGCGCGGCAGAACTGCCCACCGAGCGATTACCACATCAATACCGGCGTCAGCGGCACCTTCATTCAGCTCATCAACCGCAAGTTCGGGCACGAGCTGTTTGTCCGTATCTCGGGAGGCACCGTGGCGACCCTGATCGCCCAGCAAGGCGCTTCCTTCCAGATGCCTCCGGGCGTCCACATCCATCTCTCCGACTTCCGCATCGGCGACCACATCGTGGCGCGATCTCAACCTGATCCACAGCGGGCGCTGGTCTATCAGGCCGGGGTGGTCACCGACACCGACCTGCAGCGGTTCGCCGGCCGCGGCTTGATCTCGTCCGTCGGCCAATTCAGCGACTCGATCACCGCCCGCTTCCACGGTAAGAGCGTGCTGGTCGACATCGGCAAAGGCACGCAGTTGATTGATACCCATGGACGCCGGGTCGGCATCGCCGATCTGTCGCCGGGCGATACCGTCGATGTGCGCGGCATCCTGAACCGCCGCCTGGGCGAGGTCACCACCACCTACCGGATCGCCCTGGTGACTCAGCCGCGTCAGCCCTGACGGGGGTTAGCGCAAGAGCCCGGCAGCGGCGAGGACGACGTAGATCAGAAAGAAGCCGCCGATTGTCAGACCGAGCGTCATGCCGATGAGGAGCATGCGGAGCTCATCGGGCTCGTTGCGTGCCGGTGGCGCGCTCGCCGCGTCCGTCTCTTCCGTGACTGCTGCCGAGTCCGGCTGCGTCTGCACCGTTCCCTCCCTTGGGGCGTTCACCCGATGATAGAGGCTACGCCTTCAGTCCGTACAGAGCCCCTTTGAGCACTTTCAGGGCCAGGAGGGCGCACTTGAGGCGGGCCGGACTGATCTCCGGAATCCCGAGCTCTTCCAGGACATCATCCTTCTCCAGCGCCAGGGCATCGGCCACGGCACGGCCCTCGACGCGATCGAGCAGCAGCTCGGCCGAGGCCTGGCTGATGGCACAGCCGCGCCCGCTGAAACGCGCGCTCCGGACTCGGTCGCCGTCGACCTGCAGCTCCATGCGCAGCACGTCGCCGCACAGAGGGTTCTCGTCCTCGAAGCTATGGGAGTGATCCGGCAGATCGCCGCGGTGGGCAGGATGCTTGTAGGCATCCTGGATGATCTCCGTATAGAGGGTGCTCATTCCATGACCTCGCGGGCGTGCCCGATGCCCTGGACCAGGGTGTCGACGTCGCGCTCGTCGTTGTACAGGTAGAAGCTGGCGCGTGTCGTCGCCGGGACATCCAGACGCTCGTGCAGCAATTGCGCACAGTGGTGGCCGGCGCGGACCGCGATGTCGCGCTCGTCGAGCAGCGACGCCAGATCGTGGGGGTGGATGTCGGGCAACGTGAAGGCGACCAGAGCGCCGCGCTCCTCCGGACCGTAGGCGATGAGCCCCGGGATCTCGCGGAGGCGGGAGAGCGCGTAGGCGGCGAGCCGCCGGTCGTGGGCGGCGATAGCCTCCAGGCCGACGCTCTCCAGGTAGCGCACGGCTTCCGCCAGGCCCACCGCGCCTTCGACATTGGGCGTCCCCGCCTCGAATTTCCAGGGGAGGTCGTTCCAGGTCGAGTGCTCGCGCCCCACGCGGCGGATCATCTCGCCGCCGCCCAGAAACGGCGGCATCGCGTCCAGGATCTCCTGCCGCCCGTACAGCACGCCGATCCCCATCGGTCCGAGCATCTTGTGCCCGGTCAAGGCGAGGAAGTCCACGTCGAGCCGTCGCACGTCGAGCGGGAAGTGCGGCGCTGCCTGCGCCGCGTCGACCAGGATGCGCGCACCGGCGGCATGGGCGGCGCGGCTCATGTCGGCGATGGGATTGACGGTCCCCAGCACGTTGGAGACGTAGGTGGTCGCGACCAGCTTGACGCGCCCGCCGGCGAGGATCTCCTCTAGAGCGTCGGGTTGCAGCCGGCCATCCGGCGTCAGGCCGATATAGCGGAGCTGCGCTCCCGTCCGCTCGGCCAGCAGTTGCCAGGGAATGAGATTGCTGTGATGCTCCATCTCGGTGAGGACGATGACGTCGCCCTCGCCGATATTGGCTGCACCCCAGGTGTTGGCGACGAGATTGATGCCCTCGGTGGCGTTGCGCACGAAGATCGTCTCCTCGGGCCGGGCACCGATAAAGCGGGCCAGCGTGGCGCGCGCCTCTTCGTACGCGGCGGTTGCCTCTTCGGCCAGGCGATAGACGCCGCGGTGGACGTTGGCGTTCTGGGTTTCGTAGTAGCGGGCCAGGCGCTCGATCACCGGGCGCGGCTTCTGCGAGGTGGCGGCGCTGTCGAGATAGATCAGCCGGGTCGCGCCGGAGAGGATGGGAAAATCCCGGCGAATCGCCGCGACATCCAGCGGGGAAGCAAGATCAGTTGTCATCATCCGATTATCGCAGTACTGACGGTGTCCGTCATGCAGACGGCGAGAGGGTGAGAGCGGACGTCAGAGGTTCCGGTGAGAGCCGGACCCTGGTGGCCGAGCACGCAGGGTCAGACGGCACTGCGCTCCATCGGCATGACGGTGATCCGGAACCCGCCTGACGGGACGCAGGGTGAATGGGGGCGACCCAAGACCATGGAGCGGAGGTTGTCTCTCCCTACGCCGTCGCGGCGACCGCACGATGGAACATCACCGATATCCGCCCGCCGTGGCCAGGTCCGTCACGTCTCCGCGCTCGTCGAATTGGATGCAGGCCGGCCCGTCCACAACCGCTACCGCCGCGTTGCCGTCCACCTCGGCCAGCAGCGCTTCCGACACCCACATCTCGTCCAGGTGCAGGGTGTCCTTGATCCTGACCACCAGCGGCGGGCGATTCACCGCATGGCAGGTGAGGATGGCGGCCTGGAAGGCCATGCGATCGTTGGGCAGGACCATCGGCAGCTTGACCGGTCCCGGCACGGTGGAGGTGAGGGAATTGGGATAGGTGGCGGCGAGGTCCATCTTGCGGGCGAGGCGCAGCGTGGTGAAGTCCGCGGTGCCGATGCCATTGGCGTTGCCCATCGAGGCGTCGTCGAGGTCAAGGACAACCTGGCGGGTGACCTCCGGACCGCCGCTAGCGAAAGGGGTGGGATAGCGGCCGGTGACGTTGGGATCGGCACCGTCGCCCGAGATGTTCTTGCCGATGCGGTCGATGACCAGCACGTCGAGGCGGTCGAAGGGGAGACGCGGCATGGCGGTGCGAGCGTCGGCCAGCAGTCGCGGCTCCTCGGCCATGATGCGATCGGCGGGAACGGCGGCGATGCGGAAGGGGAGATCATGCGCGTTCTCGAGAGTGGCGACGCCGCCCAGGATGGGAAGTCTCTCCAGCGCGACACGGGCCATGGCGGGCACCATGCGGGCCATCTCCCCGAAGCCGCGGGCGTGAGTCGCCGCCGCTCCGACCTGCTTGCCCAGGCCGATGGCGATCATCTTGGCCAGCCCGCTCTCGTACTCCCCGCGGAAGGCGGTGTGCGGCTTGATGCGCACCACCAGGATGATGCCGTCCGACGCGGCGGCCGGCTTATCGGCATAGACCGGCGTGCCGTCCGGCGTCCGTCCCACCTCCACCGTTTCCATGCAGGATTCGATGGGCGCGCCGGCCGATTCCTCGGTCACGCCCAGGTGGGCCAGCACCTCCCGCTGTCCCTCGGCCGTCGCGCCGCCGTGGCTGCCCATGGCGGGCACGATGAAGGGATCGCCGCCGGCTTCCCGCACCGAGGCGACGACCGCGTGCACGATGGCCGGCAGTTGCGCGATGCCCCGGCTGCCGGCGGCAATGGCAATCCGTGCGCCGGGGCGAATGCCGCTGAGCATGCCGGAGCGCTGGAGATCCTCCCGGACGCGCGGTCCGACGTCCCAGATGGGCGGCGGCGTGGGCTGCGTGTAGCGCAGGCACGCCATACGGGGGAAGGGAACACCGTCCAGCAGATCGTGCAGGATGGCGTCCGGTGTCTGGAAACAGAACTCCATGCTTGAGAATACGCCCCGTGTACGATGGACCATGGCGCGCTACGATCCACAGTCCGTCGAAACGGCGCTGGGTGAGATCTGGGAGCAGGCCGGCATCTACCGGTTCGATCCGGACTCCGACGCTCCGATCTACTCCATCGATACCCCGCCGCCCTCCGTCTCCGGTCACCTCCATCTCGGCAACGTCTATTCCTACAGCCATACCGACTTCATCGCCCGCTTTCGCCGCATGCGCGGCGAGAACGTCTTTTATCCGATGGGATTCGACGACAACGGCCTGCCGACCGAGCGGCTGGTGGAGCGTGAGCTGGGGAAGACGGCGGAGGAGATGGGACGCGAGGCCTTCATTGCCGCCTGCCTCCGGATCAGCCGTGAGATGGCCGGGGAATACCGTTCTCTCTGGCAGCGCCTCGGCCTCTCCATCGACTGGCGCTACGTCTACAGCACGATCGACGTCCCGGCCCGCAAGGTGGCGCAGATGGCGTTCATCGATCTCGTTCGCCACGAGCGAGCCTACCGGAGCGAAGCGCCGGTCACGTGGTGTCCGGAGTGCCGCACGGCGATCGCCCAGGCCGAGATCGATGACGCCGTCAAGCCGAGCGAGTTCGTCACCATCCCCTTTGAGCGCGACGGTGCGGCTCCGCTGGAGATCGCCACCACACGCCCTGAGCTGCTGCCGGCCTGCGTCGCCGTCTTCGTCCATCCGGAGGACGCGCGTTATCGTGACCTGATCGGGCAGGAGGTGGGTGTGCCGCTGTCGGATCGCGCGGTGCCCGTCCTGGCCGATGTCAACGCCGAGCCGGAGAAGGGAACCGGCGCCGTGATGTGCTGCACCTTCGGCGACACCACCGATATCGAGTGGTGGTACGCGCATCGGTTGCCGCTGCGGCAGGTGATCGACCGGACCGGACGGCTTACGGAGGGGCCCTTCAGCGGGGAAACAGTCGGCGAGGCGCGGCAGGGGACGATCGCCACTCTGGACGAGCAAGGAGCGATTCGGGGACGGCGCCCAATCGAGCATGCCGTGCGCGTGCACGAGCGCTGCGGCACGCCGGTGGAATACGTGGTGACGCGCCAGTGGTTCATCAAGCTGCTCGATCGCAAGGAGGAGCTGCTGCGGGCCGGCCATGACGTGCGCTGGTTCCCGGAGGGCATGGAGACGCGCTACAGCGAGTGGGTGCAGGGACTGCGCTGGGACTGGCTCATCTCGCGGCAGCGCTACTACGGCGTGCCCTTCCCGGTCTGGTATTGCTCCGGCTGCGGCGAGCCGATTCTGGCGACGCCTGAGCAGCTGCCGGTCGATCCCACCGTGGACCAGCCGCCACAGCATTGCGAGTGTGGCTCCGGCGAGATCGTCCCCGAGACGGACGTCATGGACACCTGGGCGACATCATCCCTCTCACCGCAGATCGTCTCACGTTGGCTCGAGGATCCGGCGCTGTATCACCGCCTCTTCCCCATGTCGTTGCGTCCGCAGGCCTACGAGATCATCCGCACCTGGGCCTTCTACACCATCGTCCAATCGCAGTATCACTTCGGCGAGCTGCCCTGGCGGGACATCATGATCTCCGGCTGGGGGTTGGCGCCCTCCGGGGCGGCGAAGATCAGCAAGAGCAAAGGCGGCGGCCCCATGGCGCCGATGGAGATGCTGCAGCGCTACTCGGCGGACGCGGTGCGCTACTGGGCGGCCAGCACCAGTCTGGGCAAGGACGCCATTATCAGCGAGGAGAAGATCGCCGCCGGCGCGAAGCTGGCCACCAAGCTCTCCAACGTCGCCAACCTCGCCTCCCGCTTCCTGCAGGGCTACGCGCCGCCCGCCGAACCGCCGGCGCTCTCCCCCGCCGACCGGTGGATCCTCGATGCCCTGCAGCGACTCGTCGAGCGGGCGACGTCCGCTTTCGAGGGCTACGAGTACTCGCTCGCCAAGAACGACGCCGAGATCTTCTTCTGGCGCGACCTGGCGGACAACTATCTCGAGATGACCAAGCGCCGCCTCTACGATGCCGACGCGCCGCTCCACGCGGGCGCGCTCTACACGCTCTACACCGTCCTGCTGACCACCCTCAAGCTCTTCGCCCCGATCATGCCGTACGTCACCGATGAGATCTACCGCACCCTCTTCCGGGACGCGGAGGGGCCCGTCTCCCTTCACGTCACCCCCTGGCCCCAACCGCAGATCGCCCTGATTGACCAAGCCGCGGCCGAGGTCGGTGACACCCTCGTCGCCGTGGCGAGTGCCGTGCGCCGCTACAAAAGCGAGCACGCGCTGTCGCTGGGAGCGGAGATCCCACGGGTGGACGTGACGGTGACCCACGATGGGATGGCCCAGGCACTCCGCGACGCGGAGGATGACCTGCTAAGCGTCACCCGTGCGCGGGAGATCCATGTGCACGCGGGCGATGTCTTCAAGGTCACTGTCGGCGAGCCTGAAGGGGAGGGGCTGTAGACGCCGGCTCATCTGGTAGGGACTATAGGCACCGGACCATCCGCTACGGTGTGTAGCCACCGGCTCATCCGTTTATGTAGGCGCCGGCTCATCCCTCTATGTCGGCACAGGGCTCGTCCGTTTATGTAGGCGCAGGGCTTGTCCCTGCGTGTCTCGGGCAGGGACAAGCCCTGCGCCTACACGCTCTCCCGCCGCTCGGTCGGCGGACGCGAGAAGGGAAATAGCCCGGAATCCCTCTATTGCGGCTTTGGGCTCAGCCCAGCTATGGCGTTGCGGAGGCTGACGACACCCGAATTGCTGCCGAGTAGACCGCGGCGTGACCGCTCGCCGTCGTGACGAAGAAGGGATAGAAGGCATCTCCGGCCGTGAGGCCCTGATAGTCACCCACAAAGGCGTATGAGCCGGCCCGGGGAGCGGTGGCAATGCTGAACGGTCCGGCAAGCTCTTCAGCGGGGGTGAAGTGCGCCCCTTGATCCATCGACACGGTGAACCAGACAGCGGCACTGGCAGCAGGTGATGCCCCCAGGGGGATCGTGTCATAGGTCACCCCGACATCTCCGGAGGAGTTCACCCGGATGGACGGGTCGAAAGCCAGTTCACCGGAGGGGGCAGCGGCCGCAACGGGACGGGTCCAGGTCCGTCCGCCATCACCCGAACTGCTGACGGCCAGCCCCTGGAGGCCGTGGCCGAAGCGGCCGTCGACCCACACCATGTACAGCCGTCCGCTTCGTGGGTCGATGGCAGTGTCGGTCAGCCCCGCCGCCCGGACGGTTTCGGGGATCACATGCGGTTGTATTTCCCGGACGCCCGTCACCGGTCTCCGCCAGCTGATCCCACCGTCCGTCGACGTCGTCACGCCTCTCGTGATCTTAGTGTCATACCAGGGGTAGCGGGTCGTGCGGCAGCGGCGCCGTCCTCGGGGATGGTGTTTGTCCTTCACCACATGGCAGGTGCGTTTCGGCGGCTTATCCCGGACTGTCACCGTGTCGAGGTAGAGGGCGCCGGTACGCGGATCAACGAGGAGATTCGCCCCGATCCCGGTGTTCTTGCCCAGCCATATGGGGCGCACAATCCGTGGCGCCGACCAGTGATCACCCCCGTCGGTCGTTTGGTTCAGGACGATGACGGTTCCGGACGTGCTCAGGTTGAAACTGGGCCAGACGGCGTAGGCCGTCCCAGGCCGGCGTGGATCGGTGACGATGCGCGCCCCATCACCACCGGATGTGGACTCCGGCAGGAGGCGGGCCGCCGACCAGGTGAGCCCGCCATCGTGCGAGACGGCGACCAGTACCCCGGCTGCATCTGCTCCCCCCACATCAGGACTCGCGCTCACGGCAACGGCTGAGGCATAGACGACGCCATCGGGACCGATCGCGACCCAGGGATCGCTCGCCCGGGTGAAGGCAGCGCCGTTCGCAGCACAGCGTGAGAAGGGCAGAGCGATCTCGTGCCAGGTGGCACCCCCGTCAAAGGAGACAGCGCCGGCAATCCCCTGTGCTCCCCCGTCGTTCCATCGATCTTGCTGCCACACCCCAACGAGATGGACATGATCGGTGCCGATGGTGGCAGGATCGATCGCGATCTGTGGCTCGACGGCCGAATCTGGATACTCGGCGCCGTTCCTGGATGAACCCGGCGGACAGGCGGCGTAGGGGTCAGGTCCCGAGACCTGGACGAGAGGCATGGTAACGGCGCCTCCGTCTGCCACCGCGCCTGGAGACGGCGCATCCAGCAGTGCCGGCGCGAGCAGGAGAAGAGCGAGGAGCCTGCGGTGCATTATGGGATGCCTCTGCCGAGATGATCATCGGGCACCAATGTCATCAATGGCCCGACGGAGATACCATGGCTGTCAGATCCGGATTGAGGATCGATTGCGACAACAATCCTGTTGGAAAACAATAGATCATATGGAATCGCTCGACATAGATGACGATATCTTCGATGAGGATGGGGCCCTCACCACTGCCTTTCTGATCGCGCGTGGCTACTGTTGTGGCAATGGCTGCCGCAACTGTCCGTACGTGCCGCGGCACGGTGGGCTCGAGGCTGTGGTGCCGGCGGATGACGACCACGATGGGATGCCGCGTGGCGCGACGGCGTGAGTCGTTCCGAGGCGTTGGGCGAAGCCGGGACGCTGCTCCGCCGCCTTCGTCTCGTGGGGGGAGATCATCAGGTTCTTGGGCGCGAGGGGGCAGGGCGGCGGGACACTGCGTCGCTACGCTCCACGGTCCCGCCCTCCATCTGAAGGCAGGTCCGTCTCCGCAGCGGAATGCGAGCCTGCCTCCATGCCTGAATGCAGGCCCGCCTCTGGTATGCCCGCCATGGCAGCAGAGGACGAGCCGGT
>JAJPIP010000071.1 GCA_021324655.1 Pseudomonadota bacterium | reverse complement strand
GACGCCGGCGTAGACCACACCGGGCTGGTCGCCACCCGGGGCGACCACGACGGGAGAATGCACGAGCCCTAGCCCCGTAGGCGCAGGGCTTGTCCCTGCGCGGAATCTGTCGCAACGGTGTCTGCCGTGCCGTCGGGTGAGATTCCACCGCTATTCAGACAGCATTCTCCCGCCGACGATTGACGCGCAGGGACAAGCCCTGCGCCTACACCTGGCGTGCCTGTTCCGTAGCAGGGTTGCGGACGAACCTTCACAACAACACTCAGCTTCATCGCGACAGGATCGCGTGGTACGATACGGCGAATTGTCTGTGGGGGAGGGAGCCTCATGCTGGCAAAGGCGCTGAGCTGCGCGGTGGTTGGACTGGAATCGGCGCTGGTGGAGGTTGAGGTCGATCTCGCGCCGGGTCTCCCCCATTTCGCCATCGTGGGGCTCCCGGACGCGGCGGTGCAGGAGGCGCGGGAACGGGTTCGCGCCGCCATCAAGAACTCCGGCGGACACTTCCCCGGGACGCGCATCACCGTCAATCTCGCGCCGGCCGACCTCAAGAAGGAAGGGCCCAGCTATGACCTCGCCATCGCCGTCGGCATCCTGATCGCGGTGGGGCAGGTGACGCCGGAACAGACGTGCGACTCACTGTTTCTCGGCGAGCTGAGCTTCGACGGCGCGCTCCGTCACACGCAGGGCATCCTGCCGATGGTGATGGCGGCACGCGAGCACAGGCTGCGCCGCGTCTTCGTGCCGCACGTCAATGCGGCCGAGGCGGCGCTGGTGCACGACGTCGAGGTGATCGGCGTCACCTCCCTGGCGCAGCTCGTTCGCCACCTGGCCGGCATCGAGAGCATTCCGCCGGCGCAGTACCATCCCGAGAATGCTCGCTTCGAATGGAACGGGCCGGACATGTCGGACATCCGCGGGCAAGAGCACGTCAAGCGCGCCCTGGAAGTGGCTGCGGCCGGTGGACATAACATCGCGCTGAGCGGACCGCCGGGATCCGGCAAGACCCTCCTGGCCCGTGCCCTCCCATCGATCCTGCCGATGCTGTCTCTGGACGAAGCGATGGAGACCACCAAGGTCTATTCCGTCTCGGGCCTGCTGCCGTCCGACCGGCCGCTGATCCTGCAGCGCCCGTTCCGCGCGCCCCACTACACGGTGAGCCATGCCGGGCTGGTGGGAGGCGGACAGTGGCCACGTCCGGGCGAGATCAGCCTGGCCCACCGCGGCGTGCTCTTCCTCGACGAGATGGCGGAGTTCGCGCACAACAGCCTGGAAGCGCTGCGCCAGCCGCTGGAGGATGGGGTGGTGACGATCAGCCGCGCCCAGGGATCGGTGACCTTCCCCGCCAAGTTCATGCTGGTCGGAGCGATGAATCCGTGTCCGTGCGGGTTCGCTTCCGATCCCGACCGTGAATGCACCTGCACGCAGCAGCAGATCCTGCGCTACCAGAAGAAGCTGTCCGGTCCCCTGGTCGACCGCATCGACGTCCATGTCGAGGTTCCGCGTGTCGAGTACGACAAGCTGACCGGGATCGGGACCCCGGAATCCTCAGTCGACATCCGCCGACGTGTGGAGCGGGGACGGGCGGTGCAAGGGAAACGCTTTGCCGGCACCCGCATGGTGACCAATGCCGATATGGGACCGAAAGAGGTGCGGGAGCTCTGCCCGATTGAGCCGGCCGCCCAGACGCTGATCAAAGCGGCCGTCCAGCAGTTGCACCTCTCGGCGCGGGCCTTCCATCGAACCTTGAAGCTGGCCCGGACGATCGCAGACCTGGCGGACGCGGAGATCATCGGTGCGGCGCATATTGCCGAGGCGATTCAATATCGTCCGCGCGCGGTAGTCTGAGCTATGGAGTATCGACGGCGCGACGTCCGGAGTTGCTGACGGTGGAACGTAGTGCAGACTGGATGGCGCAGGCCCGCCGCGATCTCGCCCACGCGCGGGTTGACATCGACCACGGGTATTACGATTGGGCCTGTTTCTCGGCACAACAGTCGGCGGAGAAAGCGGTTAAGGCGGTGCTCAACCGACTGGGGGCGGAGCCCTGGGGCCATTCTGTCGCCGGCTTGCTGGGCTCACTTCCAGACGCGCCTACCTCGTCAAGCGATCTCATGCTGAACGCGCTCGAGCTCGACAAGGTGTACATCCCTTCCCGGTATCCGGACGCCTTGCCTGCCGGATCGCCGAGTACCGAGTACACGGCGCGCGAAGCCGAGAGAATGGAGGCGTATGCAAGAGAGATCGTCGGTTACTGTGAGAGTCGTCTTTCCGCCATTCAGCCGTAACGAGCTCGTCGCGCGGCTCCAGGACGACGTGGCAGGTCTGGCGGAACTGCTGCCGCTCCGCCGCGTCGCCCTCTTCGGCTCGTGGGCGGCGGATCGAGCGACCGTGGCAAGCGATATCGATCTGCTGGTGGTCTACGAGGGACCGAAGCGGGATGATGCCTATCGGGTTGTGAAACAAGCGCTGCCGCTGCGCCAGCTCGAGGTCCACCTGTACACGGTCGAGGAGGCGGCCGGCGTGCAGGTCGTTCTCGAGCGGATGACCCGCGGAGGGATCGAGTTGTGGCCGTAATGATGGTCGCAGGAGTCCAGCATTGCCCTCGCACGGTGGTCTAAGCCATGGCTCTCCAGGCCGTGGCTTAATTTCCGCACGCCGGTCGCTAGTCTCTTCGTCGGTGGACTGTCTCCCGCCCGACGCTCGTCCGGCCTTCGGACTCGGCGGGATCACATCCGAGCCGGGCCGCCGCCCTCCTCTACCAACCCTTCCCCGCCTATCCATAATGCACGAGCCGTGGGCAAAGAGGACGTGACGAGCGATTGACAGCCGTGTGCGAGACACTTACAGTTCGCTCGAGACCCCATGACCTCAACCACCAGTTGCACAAGCTGCGGACGCGCGATCGCCGACGACTTCGTGGTCTGCCCGTATTGCACCGCACCGATTCCCGCTCGCTCTCCGACCCGGGAGCAGCGCAAGCGTGTCACGATCCTCTTCTGTGACATCACCGGCTCGACGGCGCTGGGAGAAACCGTCGATCCTGAAGCCCTGCGCGCCCTGCTCGTTCGGTACTTCGATCGAATGAAGGGCATCATCGAATCCCACGGAGGAATGGTCGAGAAGTTCATCGGGGATGCGGTGATGGCGGTCTTCGGGGTACCTGTCCTGCACGAGGATGATGCCCTAAGAGCACTGCGAGCCGCCGCAGAGATGCAGGCGGCATTACCCGGGCTCGGGATTCAGTGCCGGATCGGCGTCAATAGCGGAGAGGTCGTGACCGGAACCGAGGAGCGGCTGGCGACCGGCGATGCCGTCAACGTCGCGGCGCGGTTGGAACAGGCGGCAAGGCCCGGCGAGATCTTGCTCGCCGAGGAGACGCTCCGACTGGTCCGCGATGCCGTGCAGGTCGAAGCAGCGTCACCACTGGAGCTCAAGGGGAAGCGTGATCGGGTTCCGGCCTACCGGTTGCTGCAGGTCGGGGCGCCGGTGGAGCGCCGGCGTCTCCGGGCACCGATGATCGGACGGGAGCGCGAGCTGGACCGCCTGCACGACGTCTTCGCCCAGGCCGTCGAGGATCGCTCCTGCCAGCTGTTTACGATTCTCGGCACGGCTGGAGTCGGCAAGTCCCGCCTGGCACACGAATTCCTGCAGGGCGTAACCGACGCCACGGTGGTGCGCGGTCGCTGCCTCTCCTATGGCGAAGGCATCACGTACTGGCCGGTGGTGGAGATCATCGAGCAGCTCGATGTTCGGTCAGTCGATGAGTATGCGGCGGCCGCGTTGAGGCAGTTGCTCGGAGAGACGCAGATAGAGACGTCATCCGAGGAGATTGCCTGGGCTTTCCGCAAGCTCCTCGAGCAACAGGCGCAGGAGCAGCCGCTGGTCGCGGTCTTCGACGACATCCACTGGGGTGAGGACACCTTCCTCGATCTGATCGAGCACGTCGCTGATCTCTCCCGCGATGTCCCTTTGCTGCTCCTCTGCATGGGCCGCCCCGAACTGCTGGAGAAGAGGCCGAATTGGGGTGGCGGGAAGTGGAACGCCACGACCGTCTTGCTGGAGCTGCTCGATGCGCAAGAGACCGATCAACTGCTGGACGCACTCGGCGGAGTCGACGAGGGTCTGAGAGTGCGTATCCGGCAGGCAGCCGAGGGGAATCCGCTGTTCGTGGAGGAGATGCTGGCACTGATCAACGAGTCGGGAGGTGAGGCGGTCATCCCGCCCACCATCCAGGCGCTCCTCGCCGCTCGATTGGATCAACTCGAACCGGCCGAGAGGACCATCCTGCAGTGCGGGGCGGTGGAGGGACGGGTCTTCCATCGCAATGCCGTCCGGGCGCTCGCCGAGGACGACGCAAATCTGCGGGAGATCCTGGTGCGGTTGGTTCGCAAGGAATTGATCCGGCCCGACCGCCGCCAACGCACAGACGACGAGGCATATCGCTTCCGCCACCTTTTGATTCGGGATGCCGCCTACGACGCTCTACCCAAGGCCACCCGCTCGCAGCTGCACGAGAAATTAGCCCACTGGTTGGATGAGGGAGGAGCAGACCTGGGTGAACTCGACGAGATCGTGGGCTATCACCTCGAGCAGGCGGCCATATACAAGCAAGACCTCGGTCAGGCCGATGGGCGATTGGCTCAGCAGGCAGGGGAACGCCTGGCGGCTGCGGGACGCAGGGCTATGTGGCGAGGCGATACCCCGGCCGCCACAATCCTGCTGGAGCGAGCGCTGGCACTCTTGCGGCCCGTACGCGTCGACGTCTATCTCGAGTTAGACCTTGCCACCTTGCAGCCGACGGCGGGAGAGGCTGTGCAGATGGCCGAGGCTGTCACCGAGAGAGCCCGCGCGGCCGGGGATCGCTGCGGTGAGCTAGTGGCGAGGCTGGTCGCTGCTCACCGTCGTGTGCACGAACGCGGGTCGATTGATGAGATGGAAGCATTGGCCCGGGAGGCGCTTCCCCTGTTGGAGGCTCATGCAGATCATGAGGGCCTCGTCCACGTCTGGCGCGTGTTGGGTGATAGTGCCAATATGCGCTGCCGCTATGAGGATAGGGCGCGCGCGGCCGAGCACGCCATCGCCCACGCTCGGCAGGTGGACCGGCCAGGTCTGTTTTCCCTCCCTCCCGCTCTCGTACTCGGCCCTCGACCCGCGGACGAGGCGCTGGAGACACTCGACTCGCTGATGGCAAACGAGCCACACCCCGAGCCCCGTCTGATCCGCGCCATCTTGCTGGCCATGCTCGGACGCTTTGAAGAAGCCTGGTCGGTCGCCCGCGACGCCAGTCGGTATGTGGACGAGCCGAGCGAGAATAACGCCGGTCCGGGAGCATTCGCAGAGATCGCGACGCTGCAAGGTGACGACGAGGCGGCGGAACGCTACTGGCATGCCCACTGTGACTATCTTGAAGCGCGGGGAGACCTGTCCAGGCTCTCGACCTACGCTCCCACCTGGGGACGTGTGCTTTGCCGGCTCGGACGCTACGACGAGGCAGAGCCTCTTGCGCAACGGGGCCGCGATCTCGGCGCGGTAGAAGATATCGCCACGCAGCTGCTGTGGCGGCAGACGCGAGCCCTGGTCCTGGCGGCGCGTGGAGACGATGACGGGGCGGAACGCCTGGCCCGGGAGGCGGTCGAGATCGCGGACCGCTCGGATGGGCTCAACCTCCAGGGTGATGCGCTCTACACATTGGCCGAGGTACTGGAGAAAGCTGGGCGCCCGGACGAGGCGGTTTGCGCCCTGGAGCAGTCCCTGGAACGGTACGAGCGCAAGCGCAACCTCGCGATGGTGAAGCAGGTCCGGGATCGGCTGGCACCCGTGATACAGGACCGGTGACGACATCCGGAACCGTTAGGGTCACCCAAGCCGGCCGCGACCGGAGTCCTCGTCTCGTCCAATTGCTCGGCCAGTCCTCTCCAGAATCCGATCGACTGTAGCGTCCACGGACAGGTCGTCCGTCTCCAGCACGATCCATCCGGGATACTCTCTCACCTGCTCCTCGAACTGCTCATGAAGCATCTCGATGGTGCTTATCAGGACTGACGTATCGAAAGGTTTCGTCGTCCGCGTGGCATTGCGTGCAAGGGCGCTCGGAAGGGAGGGAAAGAGCAGAATCGGATGGACGGCACGCGGACGAAGGGCGTCGATGAAGATGCTCTGCACGTCGTCGAAGCCGATGACATCATCGACAGCGACCGCGAAGCCGGCGTCGAGATAGCGCCGGGCGAGGTCGGCTGCGCCGTGGCGAGCGAGCGTGAATTGACGAGCAGTCTCGTCGGTCCAGGTCGGGCGCGGGTGTGCGATACCGGATACGACCCACTCACGCAGGTTGTCCACCGGGATGTGAAGTCCGAACGAGAACCGCTGCATCAGGTTCCCGGCGATCGTCGTCTTCCCCGCGCCGGGAGCACCCGATATGACAAAGAGAGAGGGGCCATAGGCCGCACCATTCAATGACGTACCTCCTCCTTCGGTTCCGATCTTACTCGCCGGCCATCACCATCTAACGAGCAAAACTTCGCCCATGCCCGACCCGCAAACGATATATGGCATGATCCGTGCTCTAGGCGAACGACAGGGAGGATGCCATGCTGTATACGATCATCGTGATCATCGTGATACTGCTGATCCTGGGCTTCGTCTTCGGACGCGGTCGCTGGGGATGGTAAGCGCGCCGGAGCCCGGCGTCGCGCATCGTATCTAACAGTTCTGTCCGCAGGGTGGCCACCAGAGTCTGGCCAATAGCCCCCGGGACGCGGGCTGTGCGGTCCTGTTGCTCACAGAGTTTCCGACTTGCGGGCGGAGAATCGTTCCCGAAGCGATGCACGACTGACCGGAGTCCGTCGTCCAGGGTACGGACCTCCGGGTCCTGATCGATGTCCACCAAGAGGCGGCTTCGTTACACCCGGCGCCTCGTTCTCTCCCGCTCGCACTGCCACACCCCCGGACGGGAGCAAGGCGGCGAGGATCCCTGACGGCTACCTGCCTCCCGCGCATACCGAAGGGGCCGGGCAGGGTCTTAGGTCGAGCATCCTGCTCTCATCTACCGCCCGCGCTCGCATCGCCTGCCATCCTGCATGACTGTCGCCTCGATAAACCGCCAGCTGTCCAGGCGCACGTGCTTGCACTCTACACAGATACCCCAGTCGAGGATGATTTCGCGCTCAGCCGCCCGCTGCCGCTCCCGCCGCAGCATCACCATCCGGTTTCCGCAGTTGGGACATGCCGACGATGGAGACATGGTGCCCGATCTCCTCTCCCCAGACGGTGTCGCCATATATAGCAAGACACATACCCACCTGGGGCCCGTGTTGACCTCCACTCTCGGCGTGTGTACGGTGGAGTCGAGAGGAGGGGGCAGATGACGCGCATCACCGTGGTCAATGACGACACGGTCTTTCTTGAGATGATGGCAGCGGTCCTGACCGAGCGAGGGTGGGAGACGAAAACCTTAAAGGAGCAGAGCAGCGCCTTCGAAGAACTGCAGAATCAACCGCCCGACCTGATCATCCTCGATATTCGGATGGAGTCACCGGAGTCGGGCTGGACGCTTCTCGAACTCCTGACGCTTGATCGGTCGCTGGCGCGCGTCCCTGTTATCGTGTGCTCCGCGGCGATCCACGATCTCCGTGCGCATGAAGAGTGGCTCAATGAGAACGGCATCAGTATCCTCCCCAAGCCATTCAACATCAGCCAGCTCTACACCGAGGTCGAGGCCGCGCTCCTGCGCCACCGACGACCCGAGGCGTAGTGTTTTATCGTGCGGACGCAGCGGGAAACACGGAGAGTGGCGGACGCGATCGTCACGTGGTACGGCCCTTGCCCCTCAACTGATCTCCAGAGATACCAGAGGACGTCTCGAGGAGGCCTGCTATGACTATCGTCATTCTGATCGTCGTCATCATCGTGATTCTGGCAATCGCCTTTGGTGTGTTGCAGTACACCCGCCGCCGTAAGGTGGAGGAAGTGCGGGACAGGTTCGGCCCCGAATACCAGCGCACGGTCGACCAGTATGGGGGGGACGAGCAGAAGGCGGCGGATGTCCTGGCCGAGCGGCGGGACCGTGTGGAGAAGGTGGATGTTCAGCCTCTGACTGACGAGCAGAGGCAGTCGTACAGTAGCCAGTGGCAGTCTATCCAGGCGCAGTTCGTGGACGACCCCGGTGCTGCAGTGTCCGGGGCTGATGTCCTGATCAGCGACGTCATGAAGACGATGGGATACCCGACAGGCCAGGCCGGCCTGCGAGAGGATGCCGTCTCCGTGCAGTATCCGGACGTCGCCGAGAACTACCGAAAGGCACATGCCCTGGCGCAACGGCAGGAAAATGGTCAAGCGACCACCGAGGACTTGCGCGAGGCGATGCTTCTCTACCGGTCGCTCTTCGACCAACTGGTCGGAGGACAATGATCCGGCAACGCGCTAGGAGTGGTCGCTCGACCCGCCACGCCCTGTCTCTGCGCCGGCGGGCATGCCATCCGCCTCTCTAGAAGATGTGCAGGTAGACGTGCAGTAGCCAGAGGGCCACAGCGAGTAACACGAGCACGACGACCGACCACACGATTGTCTGGATCAGGGTCGCGGCACCTGCCGCGGAACTTCCCGCGTCGTCATCCGTTCTGACAATTCGCTCTTCCGACATTTTCTAGCCTCCTATTGCCAATCGGTTCCTGGCACACGGCATCGCCTGTCTGGTCGAGAGTGTCCGCCTGTCCGGATTGCGTCTATACGCATCATCCAATTGTCTGGCAAGTGGCGTGCCAGCCTCGGCAGCCGAGATCGCGGGTTCGCCTGCATTTGGCCGTCCGGAAACTGGGACAGGATCCTCAAACCCTTGACTCTCTCCGGTGGGGCTGACAAGATGGGCACCACAACGGGACGGAAGGAGTTGGTCGAATGAAGAAGTGTCCACGCTGCCACACCTCGATGCTGTTGGAGTTCGGCTCGAACTCGGAGGGGTACGCACGCGCCTGGAAGTGTTTGGGCTGCGGTCGCGAAGTTCTGGCTGATCCGGAGCGGCAAGCCGAGGATGACCGCCTGAAGGACATGATTCGAGGGAGCCAGCCGGCGCGACTCTAACGTGCCGGTCAGGCACAGAAGCGAGGTCCCGTGCCCTTCGGCATCACGTTCGACATTCCGGGTCTGACCGGCGAGCAGTACGACCGGCTGGTGCTCCAGCTCAGTCGGCTGACGGCAGGTCAACCCGGTTTCCTCGTGCATCTCAGCGGACCAACCGAGACGGGATACCGCGTCACCGAAGTGTGGCAATCCGCGGAGGATCAGGAGCGGTTCGTCGACGAGCAGGTGGCCCCACTATTTGAGCAGGAGGGCGTACCGCCGGCGCACGTGGAGACGTTTGCCGTTGAGACCGTGATTGTCCCCCTGACGACCGAGGAAGACGGGAGCCCGGATATTTAACCCGGTCTGCACGTGCCGCCGGCGTGGATGAAGACCGCGGTCGCGATGAAGCGGCGGCCGACAGAAGCGAGGAGCACCAGGAGGGGCGGCGCCTCGCTGGGGCCAGCCGAGCACTATCCCTTGACGCGACGTTCCGGGCGCGTCATGATGCTGGGGACGGGCGGTGGATCGCCGGAAGTGTGAAGTCAACGGGCGGGAGGGAGAGATGAATCTCGAAGACAGCCTGGTACACGTGGACCTGTTTGCGGGGATGGATCGCAAGCATCTCCGGAAACTGGCCGAGAAGATGAAGGTCGTCACGTACGCGCCGGGGGACACCGTCATGCGCTCCGGCACCGCGCCTCCTCGCGGAGGTCTCGCGAACATGGGTGTTGTCCTGAAAGGCGCGCTCGACGTGGAGGGTCCAGACGGTCAATCAGTGGCTCGCATCGGCCCCGGTCAGGTGTTTGGCGAGATGGCACTCCTGGATGACAGTGAGCGCTCTGCCACGATCGTGGCGGTCGAGCCAACCGAGGCTGCCCTGCTGTCGGCTTTCAACTTCAGGCGCGAGCTCGAGACCAACCAGGCGTTCACCCTGAATATGTTGAAAGTTCTGGTGCAGCGGATCCGAGAAGCGCGGTCGACGGCTCCGCGCTAAACGGCACGGCAGGCCGGCGGGCGAATCTTCGACGATTCTGGAATTGACGCACCGCGTTCCCTGGCGTACGCTATCGCCATGAA
The DNA here is from genome assembly GCA_021324655.1 of Pseudomonadota bacterium. Taxonomy (GTDB): domain Bacteria; phylum Chloroflexota; class UBA5177; order UBA5177; family UBA5177; genus JAJPIP01. Next base: position 21,566 of record JAJPIP010000071.1, on the reverse strand, counting down.
GGCCGTCAATAGGCTTCTCACGCTCCTCTCTCTGACAGCGGTCGTGATCACGCTTGAACGCGTTTCCCCGACCACGCGCATCCTGCTCCCGCCTCGCGACTTCCTCCATCTCCACGAGCTCGTGCAGATGGGATTGATCTCGGCTTTCAGTGTCGTCGTCACCTTCGTTCTGCTACGCGTGATCTCCGACGGCTTCCGGCAGCTGCAGGATGGCCGGGGGATGGTACTCGGCACTCTATTCATCCTGGGGACGTACTTCTATGCGACAGGCAATGGCGCACACGAGGTCGCCAGCTTCCTGTTCAATCAGTACTGCTACACGTCGCGGGTTGGGGTCGGTGTTTGTGGAAGTCTGTATGTCGACGACTACTACTTCGGGAACATCGTGTATTTCCTGGGGCTGGGACTCTCGAACCTGGCTCTGATCCTTCTCGAGCTGCGCAGGCCTGACGAGACATATGGGCGCCGGGACTTCCGCATCACCCTCATCAACGCCGGAGTCCTGGCGTTGACCTTCATCGCGTACGACGCGTTCGATCGGGTGGCCGTCGGACTGGTGGCCACGATCGTCTATGCGGTCGTTTTCACGCTGTTGCTGCTGAGGAGTAACGCGTTGTTTCGATCCGTGCCCTTCACCCTGTATTCGGCCGCCGGGTTCGCCCTGGCGGCGGCGGTCGCCATTCCCCTCCGGCTCGCTCTGGCCCTGTGACTCGGGCCCGCCCGCTCCCGAACCGAAGCGCCTGGGTCGAGCGTCACATTCCGCTCGATTTCGGCGTTTCGTCTTCGCAATCCGGATGCACAAGGATGGTGGGATAATGTAGTCTGTGCCCCTGGTTCGCTGGACTCTTCCCGGCCTCGCCGTCTTGCTCTGTCTCGCGACCATCACCTCCCGCCCAGTGATCGCGGCCGGCCACAAGACCTCCGCGGTCAAGATCTATCTGGTTAATATCCATGGGAAGGGATTATCGTGCGGCGGCGGACTCGTGTCGGTTGTACGGCGCATCCCGCCGACACGCGCGCCCCTCACTGCCGCGCTCCGTCAGCTCCTGGCCAATCGTCATCCCTGCGGTGAGGCGGGGCCCTGCAGCGCGTTTGCGAACTCACGCCTCACCATCCGGCGGGTCGCAGTCGTGCACGGAGTGGCAGTTATCCACTTCAGCGGCGCACTCTACCTGGGTGGCGTCTGCGATGCTCCACGCGTGCGCGGGCAGTTGCGGGCAACCGCGCTGCAGTTCCCGGCCGTGCACACAGTGTCCGTCTACATCAACGGCCGCCCGCTCGATCGCGTCCTCTCACCACGCGGAAACCGCGGCAGATCCTGACGAAACGCACGACTCGCCCCGAACCATCAGGACGTGAGTCACCCGGTCCGAACGAGACGAATTGGCGCTCGCAGGCCGGCGCTGCTTCGCATCCGCGCGAGGGGCGAGGAATCCCTGTGATGGGCGGAAGCTTACGACTCCGGATTGATGTTGAGATTCAGACGGAACAGGTTTTGCGGATCGTACGTGCGCTTCAGAGTCTGCAGCCTCTCGAGGGTTTCCGGACGGTACGCCGCGCGCAACCGATCCGTCTCGTCGGCGCCGAGGAAGTTGACGTAGGCGCCGCGTGAGTATGGCCGCATGGCCTCGGCGAGCCGGCGGCACCAACCGATATTCTCGGCGTCATCAGCCGCGGACGCCCATTGTGCCAGGGTGAAGATCGTGAACTTGGCATCACGGTGGCTGTACGCGGTGGCATCCGCGGGCAGGGCGTTAACGGCCCCGAGGTAGTGCTGGAAGGTAATGGTGCTGAACGGCGCCGACATCGCATCCGCAGCGGCAGTGAGAATCTCGATGCCCTCGTCACTCAACCCGTCGAGGAAGTCGGTCCGCGTGTAGTAGCGGTGCCCGTGCGGATAGACCGCGTCCAGAAGCGTCTGCTGGGCCAGATATGGAATAGGCCCAATGACGTCGGCGGCCGGCGCCAGATCCTTGATGGGTTGCACGGCACGCAGTCCCTCGTCGAGATCGCCGGCGTAGCACACGATGATCGCCACCGCCTTCCGGCCTTGCAGATCGTCCGGCACGAACGGGAGTGGGGGAGCCGTGAGGAAGGCGAGCACGAGAGTCAACTCGTCTGGTATGCGATCGGCGTACGCACGGAAGAAGTCGAGAACGTGTTGCGCTTGGTTCAACGGCCAGAGAGCAAGTCCGCCGACCACCATCGTTCCAAGGGGATGGAGCCGGAAGGTGAAGGTCGTCACCACACCGAAGTTTCCACCGCCGCCACGCACTCCCCAGAAGAGATCGGAGTTCTCGCTTTCGCTTGCTCGCACCAGGCGGCCGTCGGCCGTGACGACATCAGCCGCGATCAGATTGTCGGACGATAGGCCATATTTGCGAACCAGCCAACCTATTCCGCCGCCCGTTGTCAATCCGCCGACGCCGGTATGGGAGATATGACCGCCGGTGACGGCGAGGCCAAACGCCTGAGCCTCGCGGTCGAGATCGCTCCACAAGGCCCCACCCTGCACGATCGCCGTTCTCTCCTCCGGATTGACGATGACGGCTCGCATCAGTGAGAGATCAAGCATCAATCCCTGGTCGGCCACCGACGTGCCGGCCACGCTGTGACCACCTCCCCGGACGCTGACCGGGAGGTTCTGCGAGCGCCCAAAGTTCACGGCGGCGATGACGTCGGCCGTGCCCCGGCAGCGCGCGATCAGTGCCGGGTGGTTGTCGATCATGGCGTTCCAGACGGAGCGCGCCTCCTCGTAGCCCTCGTCGCCGGGCAGCAGAAGCTCACCGCCGAATCCGGCAGCTAATTCCTGAACGGCCGACTCATCCAGTCTGGTCGTGACGGCAGCCTCGCTCATGGGCTCTCTCCTTCCGGTGCGCTAACCCTACCCGCTAGATCACTATCGTATCTCCGGTGATACAAGCTGTCAATGCTGTTGACGGAAACCGTCTCCGGAACTTTCCAGCGCCGTAGGGTGTCCCTGCTGTTGGATGCCGCTCCGGTCAGGCCGGCGTGTTGTGACTCCCCACCCACAGACCAACGCCACTCGGTTGCATGGTCTCACCGACCACGGCGATCAGGTCGCTGCCCAGTTGATCGAGATCAACTTCGTCACGGAGACGCACATTGAAAGCGGCAAGGGTGCGAACCGCATCGTAGCGCCGCCGATAGAACCGGCGGTCGACGATCCGCTGGAGGCGGCGGTGCCATGGGGTGAAGAGAGCGGCGATCCCCAGCGTGGCCGCGGCCACTGCCAGGTCGGAGTTCTGGCCGGTGATCCCGCGAAAAACTGCCTGGAGGCCGAGCACGATGGCGATGTACAGGACGCCCAGGGTGACCGTCATCGACAGATAGACCAGGGCGCGATTGATGAGGCGGTCGATGTCCCACAACCCGCTGCGCAGAACGGCGATACCGATTGAGATGGGAAGCGGCGCCACGGCCACGGCGGTGCCCGTGATGTTGGCGAAGCCGTCGTACAGAGAGCCATATCCGGTGATGCCGGGAGTGAAGACAAACGGCGCTGCGGTGGCGATGTACAGAACCGTCGTCGCGGCGAATCCAAGGACGACCCAGCGGGTCTGGCGCTGCTCCGACCAGGAGAAGAGGTGTCGATAGCGGTAGATCAGAACCGCCGCAACCCCGCATGCCGCCAGGAAAAGTGCAATAAAGATCGGCACGGCCGGCAAGAGCGGAATGGCCACCTGAATGGCCGCGAGGACGCCCACCACAGCCAGGAGCCGCGTCCACGACGGCGCGAAGCGCCCGTCAGGAAAGAGCAGGCCGAAGAGAAAGAGCAGCGAGAGCGAGATGCTTCCACCGAGGTTCGCCGCACCCGGGACGAAGGCGCAGATGAGCCACGCCGAGCCCACGAGGAGACCGAACGCCGTGAACAGGGCGCCCCGATCTCTCGGCTTGTGGTGGATGATGACCCACGCCGTCCCGACCCATAGCATCCAGAAGAGAGCGGAGATCGCGACGGTGTACATCGCGTAAGCGGTCAGCGAGATCCCATGCTCGGCCAGCACGCGGCCGCTGGCGGCATTGAGCTGAAACGCCGCGCAGTCGGCGTCGGAGTGGCACGTGGTCCGCAGCGTCGCCCACTGGGAGGCCAGTGCCGCGACAAAACCTGCAGTGGCGATGAGAGCCAATGCGAGCCACGAGACCCGTATCGCCCGTGCCGATAGACCGCTGGGTTGATCGTTCATCGCCGTGCGTCTATCAAGCATACTCACAAACATCTGAATGTCAAGTCGTTCGGCCGAGCCGATCTTGATCCGGAATAGACCTGGGTCCGTATGCACCAATGACACGCGTGCCAAGAAAGAAACGCCATCCGGAAAGGATCACCAATCGTGGATAACCCAGAGACGACGCTCGTGGATGAGATTGCCTCCATTCCGCGCACGCGCAAGCATTTCCTCGCGGGAGCAGCGGCTGCGGCCGCGACGCTGGGCCTGGCCCCTATGGCCGCCGGGGCCGCCTCGCTAGAGAATGCCGGCCGGGGCATGAAAGAATCGCCCCAGACCATCATCAACATCGCCGCAACCGCCGAGGCGGCTGCCGTCACCGCCCTGTACCACGTCCATGTGGCCGTCGACCGCGGCAAGCTCGGCATCGCCAACATCGCGGTCTCCGAGAATCTGCTGGTCTCCATCGTGCGGGCCGCGCTCCGCGAGGAGCAGGATCATCTGACGTTCCTCATGGGCGCAGGAGCGAAGCCCCTGTACACGAGCTTCTCCTTCCCGTCGGGCATCTTCCGCGAGGCCCAGCAGACCCTCGAGTTCTTCGAGGAAGCCGAGACCATCTTCATCGCTGCCTACATGGCAGCCAACAAGGAGTTCGCGGCCGGCAAAATGAGCCAGCTGGCGCAGTACACCTATCAGATTGGCGGAGTCGAGAGCGAGCATCGCACTCTGATGCGCGCCGGCCTGGGTCAACTGCCGCCGAACAACAAGTCCTTCGAAACGCAGCGGTACGGGACAGTCATGGGCGCCGCCGACACGTTGCAAGGGCTGGGGATCTTCAAGCCGCACCTCAAGTACCCCGGCGCTGCTGCCGTCGAGCATCTCCTGGGAACGACGGCGGACCGCAAGTCGAGCGCCGGTGTCGTCCAGCGCAAGCCGTAGCGGTGTGTCTCGTCGGGGAGGAGCACTCTCCGACGAGACGCCTTCGGCGCTTGATACGTGCCGGCCCGCCTACCACTCCGCCACCGTCCCGTCCCGGTTGCGCCACAACTCGCTCCGCCAGGACGGAGCGTTACGCGCCGCCTCCCGGACCGCAACCTCGTTGATTTCGATGCCCAGACCCGGACCCTCCGGGAGCCGCACGAACCCGTCTTCATAACGAAAGACGTCCGGATTTGCCAGATACGCTGGAGCTTCCGATGCATGCGGGCTGTGGATGCCCAGAACTTGTTCCTGGATAAATGCATTCGGCGAGACGGCGTCGATCTGAATAGACGCGGCAAAGGCGATCGGGCCGAGCGGGCAGTGCGGAGCGACGGCGACGTCGAAAGCTTCCGCCATACTCGCAATCTTGCGCACCTCGGAGATTCCCCCAGCATGGGATAGGTCGGGCTGAATGATGTCGACGTAGCCCTCGGCCAGGATGGTCTTGAAATCCCACCGTGAAAACATGCGTTCTCCCGTGGCGATTGGGATCGACGTATGGTGGGCGAGCTCGCGCAGCACCTCATTGTGCTCGGGGAGGACCGGCTCTTCGATGAACACCGGCCGGAAGGGCTCCAGCTCACGGGCAAGGGTTTTGGCCATTGGCCGGTGAACGCGCCCGTGGAAGTCGACCGCCACGTCCATCTGCCGACCCGCCGCCTCGCGTACCGCCCCAACCCGAGAAACGGCTTCGTCGATCGTCGCCGCCGAGTCGACATAGTGTGTCCATTCCGTGGCGGTCATCTTGACCGCCGTGTATCCTTGTTCTTGGCGGCGGAGCACCGCCTCTCGCAGTTGCTCCCCGCTGTCACCGCCGATCCAGGCATAGACACGAACGCTGTCGCGGGCCGGACCGCCCAGGAGCTGGTACACCGGCACACCGTAGCGCTTCCCCTTCAAGTCCCAGAGGGCCTGGTCGATCCCGGCCATGGCGCTCATCAAAATCGGACCACCGCGATAAAAACCGCCGCGATAGAGCGTCTGCCAGATGTCTTCGATGTGATCCGGGTCGCGGCCGACCAGGTACGGCTCCATCTCGTGCACCGCCGCGGCCACCGTCCTCGACTTTCCTTCAAGGATTGGCTCCCCCCATCCGGCTATCCCCATGTCCGTCTCGATCTTCAAGAAGAGCCAACGGGGCGGAACAGAAAAGAGTTCCAGGTGCGCAATCTTCACAGGTCATTCCCCTTCCCACCGACGGACCAGCAGCTGCACTCGTCGGACTCTGTTCCGGTTCATACTCCCATGCGGGTGATCTGCTTTGATGCTTGGTGACCTTTGGCTCCCCCGGAAGGGAGCCTTTTGTCTTTGCATTTCCATCGAGGAAAGAGTGACATGGAAATAGAGGACACGATGTCCTGTATCCCACGGACAGGGGGCGGACCATCCCATCCACGTTGTTGGCCGACAACCGTGAAGTAGGCGACATCCTATCCGGCAATTCGCCCAGGCGGGCGCTGACCTCGGTACGAACGTCGCATCGCTGCGCGCTCGCCGGGATTGGACTGGCTCTCGGCGCTCTGGCTGCTCTCTCCGGCGCCGGGCAGGCCCTGGCCGATGGTCCCGGGGTCGGCGTCTCGGTGCAGACGCCGGTCGGTAGTGCCGGTGCCGGAACCGCAACCGCGTCCGGCGGTACGTCGGCTGGTGTCTCGGCGAGCTCCCCGGTCGGGTCCGTTTCCGCCGCCACCACGTCCTCGTCGGGCGGCGGCGTGACGGCAGCAGTCACCGGATCAACCACGGTGACGTCCCCGACCTCCGTCTCAGTGTCGGCCCAGGGCGGTTCGGTCACCGCCTCAGCTTCGGCCGGTTCCACGACGGTCTCGACGTCCATGTCGCCGGGAAGCCCGCCACCGTCGAGTACCGGCACGACCGGCAATACGCCGCCGTCCGCTGCTCCCTCGGTGCCGGCCACCTCGGCTCCGACTTCCGCCTCGGGTGGGACGGTACAGAGTACGACTCCGTCGAGTTCGGTGTCCGGCATCTCTCCGACAAGCATGTCACGGCCGTCCGGCACGGGCACGACGATCCACTCGCGACCGGCGACGTATTCGACGACGCGCATGACGGTCAGAGGCGTGACGGTGCGGACGTCCGGTCCCACGGCACCGGGGCGAGTGCACCGGGGACGCCGTTCGATGTCAACCACGGCACCTGGCACCGCGTCCGCAACGTTGAGTCTCCGTCCGGTTCTCGCGGCGACGGTGATGCATCAGCACTCGGGACGTCGGGCATCTCGGCCGCAAGCCGCTTTCAGCACTCCCTTCGCTTCTCTCTTCGACCTTGCCGCCGGATTGTCGGCCGGAGCCACGTCCGCCATAGGCGCTACTTCCTTGCCCGGAGCTCCGGGAGCCGTCTTGCTCACCCTTACGGTGCTGCCCCTCTTTCTCTGCCGACGCTTGCGGCATCTCACTGATGTGGTGCCGCGGTATCTGATCCTCTCCACTCCGATTCCTCCAGGCTAAGCCGAGCCGGATCGACGGGAGACGTGCGCCCTGCGGGGGCGGCCTCCCGCCGATCTCGCCAGGGTGCGAGGCAAATCGCACCCGGTGAAGACGATGTAGATCGCGATTCAGGAGGAATCTCAGTCATGTCTTCAATTCGACTTGCCCTTCGGCTGGCGGCGCTTGCCCTCGGGGCGACTCTCGCCATCGCCATCTTCGGCGCAGCCGCTCTCGCCGACGGCTGTGGTTGTAACTCAACACAACCCACGTCTTCAGGGTCCGGCGTCGGCGTGACCGCCGGTACCGCCGCCAGTACGTCGGTTGGCGTCTCGGTGAATGCTCCCGCCACCACATCGGCCGGCGTCTCCGTGACTGCTCCGGCCACCGTGTCCGTATCGACCGGCTCCGGGACGCCGAGTGCGTCGACGGGGACGGCGGCCGGGACGACGGCCGGGACGACGGCAGGGATCTCTGCCTCCGGGAGTGTCGGCGCTTCGGCCGGAACGAGTCCTTCCGTCAACGCCGGGGTGGGAGCGTCGGCGACGGTGAACGCTCCTGTCAACGCCACCGGCCAGGTCGGGACCGGAGCCGGTGCAACTGTCGCGACCGGCGGATCGGCGAACGTCCCGGTGATCGGCGGTGCATCCGTCACGGCAAATGGCGGAGCAGGTGTTGCCACCGGTGTCGGCGCCGCGTCCCAAACCACGGGCGGAGCGACAGCCGGCGCCGCGGTCGGCGTCGGAGCAACGGGCCAGACCTCAACGTCCGGTCAAACGACCGCCGGTGCTGGCGCGACTCTCGGCGGTTCGGCTCAGGTGGTGAGCGGCACCCAGACGGCGGAAGGATCCGCATCCGGGCCCACCAATGCTGCGATCAACGCGAACGCCTCACTGGGCGCCGCAATTGCCGCCGGAGGAAACGGTGCAACGGGGTGCAGCTGCGGGCCGGCCGGGACCACCGGCTCGACTCAGGCGACGGTCGGGTTCGCGGCCGGAACGAACCTGGACGCATCGGCAGGGACGGACACGTCGGCCTGCGACTGCAGCGGTGCCGGTGCCGGGATCGGCGCGTCCGTCTCTCTTCCCATCCAGGCGACGGTGTCCGTGCCGGCAAGTGCGTCGGCGCCGCCGGCGACGAACGCGGGGGTGACAGTCGACGCGCCGGTTGACGCCAATGTTGCGGTCGGTGCGCCGATCACTGCTGGTGCCACGGTCAACGCCGCGCTGCAGGCCGGCGCGGGCCTCGGGACATCGCTTCAGGGCGGCGTCGCGCCTGCCGTCGCGGTCGAGGTACAGCCCGTGACCGCCGATCTCGGGGCTGACGCGAATACCGCGGCCTGTGTGTCCCCGAGCGTGGGCATCGCTGCCCAGCCCGACATCGCTCTGGGAGCGCAGCTGGGAGCGGCAACGAACGGCTCTAGCTGTTGAACGTTCGGGGGAGCCGGCGATCTGCCGGCTCCCCTCACCCGCCTCCATGCCCATGACCCCCGCGACGACGTGCGTCGAGCTCGTGCTCATGGCTGGCGCTTGACCAGTGACCATATCGGGGCTATAGTGCAACTGCCGAGACCGTCCTTTTGTGCCGGAGACTATCGTCGCCGACCCGCATCGACCTGTACGAGGCGTCAAATAGGCGAGGAATGAGCACCACGAGCGCCTCGAAGCTGGACGGCGTCATGGTCGGCCGAACGCACGAATCGGGGACGATACTCCGCCAACTCGAGTCGGCATCCCTGGGTACCACCAGGGTGGTCTTGTTGGCGGGAGAGCCTGGAATAGGCAAGAGCCGGCTTCTGGATTGGCTCGCGTCACGGGTCTCCGGCGACAAGGCGACGGTGTTGCGGGGAGCTGCCTTCCAGGCGGAGGGAATGCCGCCGTACTTGCCCCTGCTCGAGGCGTTCGGCTGGTATATCCGAGGGGCGGAGCCCGATCGCTTGCGACAGCAAGTCGGTGATGCGGCCTCGACCCTTGCACTTCTCCTGCCCGACCTGACCAGCCGCCTGGGCGGCGTCCCGCCCTCTTACGGACTCCCGCCGGAGCAAGCGCGCCTGCGTCTCTTCGACGCCGTCGGAACATTCCTGTCGGCCATAGCCGCCTCCCGACCGGTTGTCCTCCTGCTTGACGACCTCCAGTGGTCTGACCGCTCGACTCTCGATCTCCTCTGCTATGTGACTCGCACCCACGCATCGAGCCGCGTCCTGGTGGTGGGAGCCTATCGCGACGATGAGGCGATGGAGAACGAGGCTCTGCAATGGGCACTGACCGAACTCAACCGCCAGCGCTGTGTGACTGTGGTCCGAGTCGGTCCGCTTGCGCCCGCTGAGGTGGAGACTCTCGCTTCCCAGTGCCTGGGCGCGTCGAGCGGGGCACGACTCACCGAGCTGCTCTATGAGCAGTCCGAGGGCAATCCGTTCTTCGTCGAGGAGCTGCTTGAAGACTGGTTGGAGACCGGGAAGCTGGTGCGGCAGGGCGAGAGCTGGACCCTCGCTGCCACGGCACGGCATAGTGTCCCGCCGAGCATCATCGCGGCGGTCAGTCAGCGGCTCAACCGGGTGCAGCGAGAAGTCGTCGATGACCTTCGGGTGGCATCTGTGATTGGCCGGACCTTCCCGGTTTGGCTGCTGACGGCGACGTTGGGAGAGAGCGCGGAAGCCGTCGAGGATCGGCTGTTGCAGGCCGCTCGCGCCCGGCTCATTGAATCCGCCGGCGATGGCACCCATCGGTTTCGCCACGACGTGATCCGGGAATGCTTCTATGCGCAGATGACGGACACGAGACGGCAGCGCCTGCACGAAAGGATTGGCCTTGCTCTCGAGGGGCAGGGTAACGGCACCCGCCTCGCCGACCTTGCCTTCCATTTTGCCTGCAGTGGCGATCGCGAGCGGGCCGTGACGTACTCGCGGCGAGCGGGCGACGAAGCGCTGCGTCATTCCGCCCTTGAGGAGGCGCTCGCTCATTACGAGACGGCTCTCGGGTTGCTCGATCCTGACGACGAGCGACGGGGTGATGTCCTGCTTCACGCTGGAGACGCAGCCCTGCTCGCCGGCAAAGAGGAGGTTGCGGCCACCAGCTTCGAAACCGCGCTGGGATTGTTGACCCCTCATGATCCCGCGGGCGCCGCTCGCGCCGCTCGCGGCCTGGGGCTGACGCGACTGCGCCAGGACGCCGTCCTCGAGGCGCGGCTGGCGTTTGAGGCGGCGCTCACGTTGTTAGGCGAGCGAAGCAGTCCGGAAACGGTCCGCGTGCTGGTCGATTTTGCCACCGTGCTGACTGTCAATCTTGGCCGGCAGCAAGAAGGCGTGGTACGGGCCCGGCAGGCGCTGGAGATGGCACGGCAGCTCGGCGAGAAGCAGTTGGAAGGGGCGGCAGCCCGTGCCGCCGGCAATCTCCAGGTGCGGGGAAACCGGATGGCCGACGGCATGGACCTCCTTCGCGACGCACTCGTGCTCGCGCGGACCACCGATGACCCGGCCGAGGCCGCCGAGTGCTGTGCGTGCCTGGCAAATGCGTCCTACTGGTGTGCGGACCTCGAGGGCTCGAGAGCATACACGGTTCTGCGCGAAGAGTGCGCGAGGCGCTGCCAGCAGCCATACGAGCTGCGCCACATCCACTCCTGGCTGGCCTTTCTGGCGGCCACACAGGGTGACTGGGAACGGGCCGAGCGACTCCTGGCTCAGGCGCGACCCGTGGTCGAGCGGCTCTCCAGCGGTGAGCCGCTTGGTTTCGTCTATCAGGTCGAGGGCTTTCTCGCCTGGGAACAGGGCCGGCTCGCACGGGCGGAGCGTCGGTTTGAGATGGCCGTTGCGGCCTTTCGTGAGCACAGCCCGGACCAGCTCGTCTGGTACCTTGGCCCCTTGGGCCTTGCCCAACTAGCGGTCGGCAAGCGCCGTGGAGCTGAGGGTACCCTGGCCGAATTGGATTTGTTGGTGACTGCTCAGGCGCCCGGGAGTCTGCCGACCGCGCCGGCTTTGAACTGCGCCGTGCTAATCGCGTTGCGCATGGGCGATCGGGAGCGAGCCGACAGCTACTATTCTCGGTTGGGCGCCTTCGAGGGCCAGCTCCACTGGTTTCTGGTTGACCGCTCGCTCGCTGCCTTCGAGTGGACGTACGGCGATCGAGACGCGGCCAGAAGGCATCTGGATCACGCGGAAAGGCTGGCGCGACGCGGAGGCATGCGGCAGGTACTCGCCGGAATCCTTGACGACCGGGACCGTTTTGTTCTCGCCGAGCCGTCGGCCACGCTGCCCGCCGGTCTGAGCTCCCGTGAAGCCGAGGTGCTGGGTCTGGTCACGGCCGGCCTGAGCAACCGTGAGATCGCCGGCCGGCTGCACCTGAGTGAGCACACGGTGGCGAAGCATTTGACCAGCATCTTTAACAAGACGGGCACCGACAACCGGGCCGCCGCGGCTGCGTTCGCCATCCGGAACGGACTGCCGGATTAGCAAGATCTTGCCATCCAGGCGGTCCTCCTGATTTCTGCTTCTCGCCGGATTTTAGGCAAGTTCTGGTGATGCGCAGCGACCCGCCGGGCGAGATACTGCATCTATCAGGTCCACCCCAAGGAGGAACGCGATGGCGATCGACGAGAAACGTATGCTCCGGTTGAGCTTCGACAAGCCGGACGAGACACGCCCCGCCGGGTCCGGCAAGGCGGACATCATCAATGTCGGGGATATGGCTATGATGCGCATCACCCTTCCGCCGGGGTGGAAATGGTCAAAGGACCTCAAACCCATTGCCCAGACGGATAGTTGCCTGGCACCTCATTTCCAGTACCACGTCTCCGGCAGGCTGCACGTCAAGATGGACGACGGGTCCGAGGCCGATTTCGGGCCCGGTGAGGTGTCGGTCCTTCCGCCGGGGCATGACGCATGGGTGATCGGTGACGAACCGGCGGTCGTCATCGACGTCACGGGTGCCAACGTCTGGGCAAAGCGGGCCTGATCCACTGTCGCCGCCGCGACGCTTCAGGAGGGAGAGCGGCTGAATGTCTGAACGATGCGCCGAATGCAACTTCGATTGGGGTACATCCACCCTGGAAGGACTACGCATCATCGACCGGCTGCCGAGAAAGGCAAGGGAAGTGGTCGAGGAGATGGGAAGCGCGGCTTACCATAGGTCGGACCCGGCGGTATGGTCTCCGAACGAGTACGTGTGGCATCTGGCCGATACGTTCCGGTTGGCGGCCGAATGGCTCCATGACATGCGCACCCGAGAGCATCCGACCCACTATGCCGTGGACAACGACGCCCTGGCGGCGGTTCGGGGATATGATCAGCTCCCCGTCGAGCTCGGTCTCTGGTCGCTCGACCAGTCCTGCGACCTGTTTATCAGTGAGGCGGGACGCACGGACCCGGCTCGGACGTGCTTCTACGACGGTTGGAGAGACGTGAACGCCGGTGAGGTGGTGTCCTTCCTGACGCATGAAGCAGCGCACCATCTGAAGGATCTGGAGCGTTTGAGGGAGCGTGACGAGGTGAGTCATGTCCAGTGAAGTGCACGACCCGACAATGGAGGTAACGCTGCACGCCGTGGAGCGGTTCAGTGAGGCCTTTAACCGGCACGACGTGGACGCCGTCATGCAACTGATGACCTCCGACTGCGTGTTCGAGAGCACCGCTCCCGCTCCCGACGGGCAGCGTTACGAGGGTCAGGCGGCCGTGCGCGCCGCCTGGGAGGATCTCTTCCGATCGTCTCCCGACGCGTGGTTCACGACGGAGGAGATTGTCGCCGCCGGCGACCGGTGCGTCGTGCGTTGGCGTTACGCCTTCGGTGAATCACACGTCCGGGGTGTCGATGTCCTGCGCGTGCGTGACGGCAAAGTCGCGGAAAAGCTCTCCTACGTCAAAGGGTAAGCGGGTGATCCGAGCCGGCGTCGTCCGACAGGGGGACGTGATGTTTTCATCATCGTTCCGGGGGCTTTGGCGCACAGAGTGGGGGAGTAAGCTCAAGCTTTCTCGGCTTACTCCCCCTCACCTATGCGGTGACGCGCTCTAGTCGGCAGGACGTCTCACGGTCGAACCTCGTACACGGCCGTGAAGGGATCCTCGATAGGTACGCGGCGGAAGCTCCCGAAGCCCGCCTCGTCCGCGAGCTCTTCGGCCTTGTGGGGTCCCATGCACGTACCGATTCCTGCTCCCCCCTGGGACAACGAGGTCGTCATGCAGTAGAGCGTGCTGGCGCTGTAGGTGAACTTCGCCAGGTTGAGCGGGTTGGCGAGATTTTCGGCCAGGTCCCCCGAGACATTGAACTCGGTCCAGAGCAGTACACCATCGGGGGCGAGAGCCCGCCGAATGGCGCTCAGGGACCCAATCGGGTCGACCATGTCGTGCACCGTGTCGAACACGGTGATCAAGTCGTACGTGCCCGGTAGGCCCTGGGCGACGTCCCGCAGCTCATAGCGGACGCGCCCGTCCACGCCTGCGTCGGCCGCGCGCTGCCGCGCACTGGCCACCGCCAGGGGGTAGTTGTCGTAGCCGATGAACTGGGAGTTCGGGTACGCATGGGCCAGGATGAGGATGGCCTGCCCGTTCCCGGAGCCCACGTCCGCGACCCGTGCGCCGGCCTGTAGCTTGGCCTCGAGTCCGGGGACGCCGGGGATCCAGTGCTGGGTGAGGTGATTGAGGAACTGTGCGCGGGTGAACCTCTCGAAACCGCGCCAGAACTCCTCGCCGTACTCATGCTGGGGGACGCCTCCTCCTGTCTTGAAGACGTCGGCGACTTTCGGAGCGTTGGCGTACCATGTCGGCAGCATCTCGAAGAGGCCCGGGAAGTAGGCGGGACTATCCGGGTTGGCCAGGCAGAACGCTTGCTCGGGCGGAAGACAGAATCGATCCGCCACTCGGTCGTACTGCACGTATCCCGAGCACGCCATCGCCGACAGCCATTCCCGTAGGTACCGAGGCGACTGACCGGTTTCGGATGCCAGTTCATCGGGCGTGACCCATCCTGCACCGTTCAGGGCCTCAAAGAGCCCGTTGCGGTCGCCAATGTAGATCAAGGCGCTCGCCATGGCTGCGTTGTAATCGGCGACCAACGAGCCGACGACCTTGTGCAGGGTCTCCATGTCGATCGCAGATGCTGTGTCTGCTGTCATTTCTCCAACTCCTGTTTGTGGATGCAAGTTCGACGTTGTCGCGGGCCCGAGAATCGCCACCTCCTTTCCGGGCGCCGGCTGGACAGTCACAGCATCTCGCCGAATCAGCTGCCAGACCATGAGCGAGCGGAACGATCGGTCACACGTTGGTCACACGTTTTCAGCGCGCGTGGTATGATCCGCCCGGAAGGAAGATCGGCAAGTATGGGTCAGTGTTGCCGATCGGGGCTCGTGGATGGTGGTCCCCAAGGGCACGGCCGGCTTCGCGGAACTGCTCCAGCGATACCGGGTGGCCGCCGGGATCACCCAGGAGGAGCTGGCGGAGAAAGCTCGACTCAGCGCTCGCGCCATCAGTGACCTGGAACGGGGTGTCAAGGTGCGGCCGCACGTGGCGACAGTCCGCCAACTGGCCGACGCCCTGCAACTATCGGAAACCGAGAAGGAGGAGTTTCAGCTCGCGGCCCGTCCCAACCTGGCTGGACGTCATCCTCCGGCGGAACGTGCGACGCCTGGGGTTCGGACCTTCCTCTTCGCCGATTTGCGCGGCTATACGCAGTTCACCCAGGAGCACGGCGACGAGGCAGCCGCTCGACTGGTGGCGGTTTTCAGCCGGGTGGTGGGAGAGGGCGTCGCAGCGTGGGATGGCGACGTCATCGAGTACCAGGGTGACCGCGTGCTGGCTGTTTTCCAGTCGGCGCGCCAGGCACTCCGTGCCTCTCTCGACATCCAGGAGCGGCTCCGGCTGCTGCCGGAGGAGATGCTGCCGCTCGGGGTCGGGATTGGACTCGACGCGGGCGAGGCAGTAGTGTCGGAGGTATCAGGATTCCGCGGAGCGGCGCTCAATCTAGCGGCGCGGCTCTGCGACCAGGCGAAGCCCGGCGAGGTGCTGTCGAGCGAGGGCGTGATCCATCTTGCCGGCTCGCTGGACGGTATTGGCTACGTCGAGCAAGCGCCCCTTCGGCTCAAAGGGTTCACCAATCCGGTGACGGCGGTGCTGGTCGTCCCCGCTCTCGGTGGGGATGAGAGTCCAGTCGGAGGCGACATCCCGCAGGTGCTTCCGGTGGGAGGATTCCTCGGTTCACTCCCCTCCGGGCCGCTCGTCGCTCACGATGAAGAAGTGGCCATGCTGCGGGCAGCGGTGGAACTAGTCGCCGCCGGCGGAGGGCGACTTGTCCTCATCGCGGGAGAGGCCGGTATCGGCAAGACGCGTCTGGCGCAAGAGGTGACCTGGATCGCCCATGAAGAACAGTTTGTCGTGGCGGCCGGCCGTTGCTACGAACCTCAGCAGTCCATTCCGTACTATCCGTTTCTTGAGGCGCTGAGTACTGCTGTGACGGCATCACCGGCGGTCGTGCGAGGTCAGGCTGCCCATCGCTGGCCGTACCTGGCGCGCCTGCTCCCCGACCAGTTCGGTTCAGTCCCCGACTCAGCCCCCAGTGCCGTCGAGGAGCAGGACCGTCTTTTCCGGGCGGTTGCCGGATTCGTTCAGGCGATCTCCGAGGCCCGGCCTATTGTCATCTTGCTCGACGACTTACATTGGTCCGACAGTGCCAGCCTGCAACTCTTGCATTACCTGGCTCGTCAGACGCGCGGCTCACGCGTGCTTCTGGTCGGGACCTACCGTGATGTGGAGGTGAGTCCCGATCATCCGCTGGAAGCCACCCTACGCGACCTGGCTCGCGAGCAATTGATGGAGCGAGTCATGCTCAAGCGGCTGAGGCAGACCGAGATCGCCGAGCTCATCACGGGGACGGTCGGCACGGTTGAGGAAGTACCCGAGTTTGCCGAGCTCGTGTACCGCCACACGGACGGCAATCCCTTCTTCACGCAACAAATCGTCCAGGTGCTGATCGACGACGGCACTCTCTATCGTGAAGGCGGACAGTGGAAGCGTCGAGCGATCCGGGAGATCGACGTGCCGGAGAGCGTGCGGTCGGTCATCGCCCAGCGGGTTTCTCGACTGGACGCAGAGGCGAGAGAGATCCTACAGGAGGCCAGCGTCCTGGGTCCGGCTTTCCACTTTGACGATCTGCTTGCCATGAAGTTGGCCACGGAGGGCGAGCACGACGTGGAAGACGCGGTTGACGAAGCGCTGACGAGCGCCTCGACGCTGGGACTCGTGCGCGAGACGGGACGAGATGAATACGCGTTCGACCACGCGCTGACGCAGCAGGCTCTGTACTCGTCACTCTCACCGCGCCGACGCCGCCGCGTCCATCTTGCAGCGGGAGAGGCGCTGGACGGACTACCGGAGCGTCGGCGCAATCAACGTGCGGCCGAACTGGCGTGGCACTTTTTGCAGGGAGACGATCCACAACGGGCGGCCCGATATTCCCTCCTCGCGGGTGATCAAGCCGAGTCCGTTTTTGCCCACGATGAAGCCGAGCGTCACTATCGGACGGCCCTGGAGCTGGCCCAGGATCTCGACGACCGCCTCCTGGAGGCAGAGGCTGTGGAGAAGCTCGGAGTTGTGTTGCGCACGGTTGGGCGCTATGACGAGGCATTGGGACTCCTGGAACGAGCGGCCGCCCTCTATAGCAAGAGCGGTGACCTCGAGGGAGAGGGACGGACGGTTGCGCAGATCGGCATTCTGTGCAGCGTGTCGGGAACGGCGGAGCAGGGAATAGGACGCTTGCAACCGCTCGTTGCCAAACTGGAGCAACGCGCGCCCTCCCGCAGCCTCGCATTGCTGTACGCGGCGCTCGTCCATCTCTATAACTTTGTCGGACGGCAGAACGATCAGTTGAACGCGACGGAGCGGCTGCTTGAGCTCGCCCGTGATTTGCGGGACGATCGACTGCTCGCCGAAGCCGAGGTGCACCGCGGCGCCTCTCTCATGTACCTCGGACACTACGAGGAGGCGCGACAACTCCTGGAGGCTGCCATCCCGCGAGCCGAGGGGGTTGGGGATCTCCACACGGTGTGCATCGCGCTTGGCTTCGCCGCGCTCGTGTACCACGGCTGGCATCGGGCGGAGCAGGCGCGAGCGCATCACGAGCGGGCCCTGGATATCGCGGAACGTCTCGGGGATCCACGCGAAATCTCACATCGCGCGGTGGAGGCCTCGTACCACGCTTTCCTTGTCGGAGACTGGGAAGGGTCGAGGCGGCTTGCCGAACGTGCCCTGATGAGCGCCATGGAGCAGGACAATCTTCGGGCCTTCACGCAACCGCTGTATACGCTGGGTGAGCTGGCGCTCTATACGGGCCAGTGGGACGACGCGGACGGGTATCTTCGCGAGTCGATGACGATTGCGCAGCACCTCGATCTTGCCGATTACCTCCGTGAGCTGCAGGCGCTGCTGGCCGAGAGAGACGTTCTGGAGGGAAATCCGGCGAACGCCCTGAGCCGCTTGCGTGGCATGGTTGGTAGCCCGGGCTGGGATGAGCACCTGAGCTTCCTGGTCGCCCTGGCCGCGACGAGCGTCGAGGCCGGCGATCTGGATACGGCGCAGGACAGCATCATCAAGGTCGTCGCTCAGGCGACGCAACAACGCCTGCCGCTGGTGCTGGCCGACGCGCACCGCGTGCAAGGGGCCATCGGGCGGAAGCGCGGCGACTGGGAAAACGCCCAATCTCACCTCGAGAGGGCGGTCAGCCTGGCGCGCGACATTACCTACCCGTGGGGAGAGGCCCGGGCTCTGGGCGAGTGTGGACAGCTGTATGCGCGGCTGGGCCGGACTGCCGAGGCACGCGAGCACTTCCAGGCTGCCGCCGCCATCTTCGGACGCCTGGGTGCAGAACCGTATCGACTGGCCGTGGAGCGTCGGATTGTCGACCTGAGCCGCGACGCTCACGTCTCGTCCGGCGACCCTACACGCCCTCCGTCACCTCATTGATCTCATCGGCCACGATTCCGTGCGATTCCCGGTGAACAGCCTCGGCCGCTTCCTTGCTGGGTGCTTCGACCAGGCAATACACCCGTCCGCTGACAGTGTCGTACCAGTAACGAAGGTACTTCACGCCATGCTTATCCTGCACCTCCAGGTCGCGTTGATGCGCGTCCTGAATAGCCTGCTGCGTTAATCCCTCGATCTTGTGATGGACGTCGAGATAGAGCGGCATACGACTCCTCTCCAATCAACTCCGGCTCGGGTATTCGGACGGACGAGTACTCCGTCGATGCTGCTCACACCGTACTATGGAGTGATGTTTCTGTCAAGTAGCAGCGAATGAAAAACGGGGCGTGCGGCGGCGGGCCGCGACGCTGCATGCCTGCAGAGACAATGTCCTGATGGCGGTCGTGCGGTCAGTTCAGGCATCTCGGCGTCATGTTGCCCTGCTCGTCTTGCTCGCAGCCGGCTGGGGGATGTTCGTCGACGGCAACCTCATCCCGGTTCTAGCCCCGACCACAAACTCGACGATCTTTCAAGCCTCGACCGCTGCCTTCTTCGCCGTCATCGGCATCCTATTTGGACCGATACCCGGCGCATTGGCGGGTCTGGTGCGCGACAGCAGCGGGCACGTCCTGACGCTGCTGATCCACCCTGGCCTGTCGTCCCTGGAAGCGCTCGGGCGAGCCATTCCGGACATCCTGGAAGATGTGGTGCTCGGCCTGATACCTGGGATCGCCGGACGGGTGAACCGGCGGTTGTTACCGCTCATCGCGGCGACCTTCGCCGCTGCCTGGTTGTCTCTCCCGTTCCTGGAGGCGGGGAACGCGGTGGTGGCGGGACGTCCCGGCTTGATGTGGACCGTCCTCACCACGGCCCCCGGTGACTGGAATGAGCCGGTGGATCCGGGCCTGACGGTCTACGCGCTCCTCACCGCCGGGATGGCGGCGCTCATCCTGACGCGCTGGGCGTCGGACCGGCGCGGCACGGAGCGGGTCGGTGTCGTTTTGCTGGCTGCCGGCTTCGTGATGATCATGCTGGGCGCACACGACTAAAGATGGGATGCTCGGCCAGCGGCCTTGGCGAAGGTAGACGGGCGGGCGTGTGAAACAGTGCGGATGGATTGGCCGGCGCCCGGCTGCCGATCGCGTCAGGACTGCCTCTGGGCATGTGGCGCGAGGTGGGACAACACGCGTTTCCAGCGATCCAAGATCAGCAGGTGACCGGCACCCGGGGACACTTCCAGACGGGCCGCAGGCAGCCGTTTCTGCCACCATGTGCCGTGCCGGCTGCCCGCGACCGGATCGGCTGAGCCATATAGCAGCAGAGCCTTCGCCTCGACCGCATCGAACTCGAATCCCCAGGGTTGCAAGTAGTAACGCGCGATGTCGCGGGCCATGCCTGTGACTCCCTGGGCGAACGCGGCCTTCAGCATGTGGTCGAGCCGCTCACGAGCCCCGCCTCCGGCGAGTCCCGCCTTATCCACGTGACCGGCCGCCAGCACGGCCACAAGTTCGTCGCTGCCGACGATTTGCGACATCAGCGGCTCAAGCTGCCGGCGCAGAGTCGGGTGTACCTTGTCCGGGGCCAGGTCGCGAAGGGCATCGAGGATAGCCTGCTGCTTGGCGGGAATCCACGGCACCTGGTCGTGCGGGGCGGGGGTGGCAAGGACAGCAACGCGGCCCACGAGGTCTGGGCGTCGCGCGGCCAGGGCCAGTGCGACGCACCCGCCTATCGACCATCCCGCTACGCCCACGGGCCCCGTCTCAAGTCGATCGAGCACAGCTGCCAGGTCATCGGCCGCGGCAGCGACAGTTCCCCCGGCAGAGTCGGGAAGTGGATCGGAGTACCCATACCCCGGACGGTCCACGCCAAGTAGTGTGACGCCACGTCGCCAGGTCTGCTCAGGATCCGGATCGAAGGCGCCTGCCCCAGGTGTGGGATGGCACAAGACGACCGTGCGCGCCAAGTCTCCATCTACCAGCCGATGCACGGCCACGCGCCGCCCCGTTTCCAGCACGATCTGCTCATGCTCCGAAGACATGCTTTACCTCCTGGCTGCCTGCATCATAAATGCGGAGGCGTCACCCGGAAGTCGGCTTGACGTTCTACACATCTACATGTACGATGACGTCAATTACAGCACGCACTCTCCGGGGAAGGGCAAGAGAATGTTGTCAGTCGTTCGCCTTGTGTCGCCGCTTGTTCTGATCGCCTGTGGTGCCGTGGGACCCGCCGGGGCCGCCACCGCAGCGCACCTCCCGATTCACGCGCCTCGCCACACGTTGGGACGCGGCACCAGCACGAACTGGTCAGGCTACGACGTCACCGGCAGCGGCGCGACACACGTCATCGGCAGCTGGACGCAACCCTCGGTCACCTGTGGCCCGGGTGAGAACAGCTGGTCATCGCCATGGGTGGGAATCGACGGGGATACGAGCAACACCGTGGAACAAACTGGAACCGATTCCGACTGCTCGAGTGGCACGCCGACCTACTATGCCTGGTACGAGATGTATCCGAAAGGGACTGTGCAGATCCCGATGACCGTCACGCCGGGCGATTCTTTCACCGGTGAAGTCACTTACAGCGCCGGCAACTTTACCCTCCGCTTGACGGACAACACCACCAAGAAGTCGTTCTCGACCACCATTGCCGACAAACATGCCCACGAAGCCTCCGTGGAGTGGATCATGGAGGGGCCGTCCAACGGCGAGCTCTCGGACTTCAAGAGCGTGACCTTCACCGGGACCAACGCCACGATCAACGGGGTGACGGGCAGCCTCTACTCATTCACGAACGCTGATCCTATCACGATGGTGACGAGCTCCAATACGCCGCGCGCCACGCCGTCGTCAGTCAGTAGCAACGGCAGCTTCAGCGTGACGTGGGATCATAGCTGAACGTCGTCAGGGCAGCGACGACCTGCCGCCAGTGAGTGAAACCCCCGTGGTGTCCTTCGCCGTCCCAGAGAGTCAGGCGCGCGGAGGGAAGTTCACGGTGGAGATAGACCGCCATGTAGGGTGG
>JAJPIP010000073.1 GCA_021324655.1 Pseudomonadota bacterium | reverse complement strand
CGCTTCGCCTTCGGCTGGCGGGGCGGTCAGCTGACGGCGCTCTTCAACATCGCCGCGGCCCTCGGCTGGAGCGTCGTCAACACCATGATCGGCGCGTCCCTCTTCTCCGATGTCGTCGGGTGGCCGTACTGGCTGGGCGTCATCCTGATCGCCGCCGCCACCAGCGCCGTCAGCATTTACGGCTACAAGTACGTGCACGGCTACGAGCGCTGGGCGTGGGTGCCGCTGGCGATTACCTTCCTCATTCTGGCCGTGGTCGCAGCGCCGCACATGCACGCCGTTCCCACCCCCACCTGGTCTCTCGCCTTCGTCGCCGGCTGGCTGACGTACGGCGGCGCCATCCTGGGCTTCGCCATCGGCTGGAGCTCGTACTCCTCCGACTACAGCACGTACATGCCGGAGAACGTCCCGGCGGCACGCGTCTTCTGGTGGACGTTCGCCGGGGAGTTTCTGGCGTGCGTGTTGCTCGAGCTCTTCGGCCTGGCCCTGACAACCTGGCTCCCCAAGGATGCCGGCGCGTCCTCTCTGCTGGTGGGCGGTGCCGGTCCCCTCGGCCGGTTCGGCAGCTTCCTCCTGCTCCTCATCGTGGCCAGCGTGGTCGCCAACAACATCCCCAATGACTACAGTCTGGCGCTGACAACGCAGGTGTTGGGCCGCTGGTGGATGCACGTTCCGCGGTGGGCATTGACCGGCGTGGGCGCCGTCGTCTACTGCATTGTCGCCATCCTGCTCGGCGCGAACGTCTCCACGACCCTGACCAACTTCCTGCTCCTCATCGCGTACTGGCTCGGTCCGTGGAGCGTCATTCTCATGATCGAGCACTTCCGCTTCCGGCACGGACGCTACAACGTCCAGGCCTGGGACAATCCTCGGGCTCTTCCGCTGGGCTGGGCGGCGCTTGCCTCCTTCCTCATCGGGCTCATCGGCGTGGTGCTGGGAGCTAACCAGACGGAGTTCCAGGGACCGATTGCCAAAGCGTTCGGAGGGATGGATCTCGGGTTCGAGCTGGGGATCATCTTCGCCGCGGTCGCGTACTTGATCCTGCGCCCACTTGAATTGCGGCAGTCCGGGACACGCGGAGCCCTCGAGGAGGAACGAGTCGCGGAGCCGGTGAGCTAGTCCATGACGGACGACATCGCCGTCGATCCCGTCCTGCGCCATCAGTGGCATGTCGTGGCCCGGTCGAGCGCTGTTGCCGATCG
This sequence comes from Pseudomonadota bacterium, assembly GCA_021324655.1. Taxonomy (GTDB): domain Bacteria; phylum Chloroflexota; class UBA5177; order UBA5177; family UBA5177; genus JAJPIP01. The sequence goes on along the minus strand of JAJPIP010000073.1, from coordinate 70,774 downwards.
CCCGGTCGGGGTCGACTTGCTGGGTGAGCGCGTTGTGCTATGGCGCAGCGGGGGTGAGATACGTGCCGCTCGTGATCTCTGCATCCACCGTGGCACGCGGCTCTCCATTGGCCGCCTGGACGGCGATCGTCTGGTCTGCGCCTACCACGGCTGGGAGTACGACGGGGAGGGCCGCTGCGTCTTCATTCCGGCGCACCCTGACCGCGATCCACCGGCCAAGGCACGGGTCGAGATGTACCACGCGGCGGAGTGTTCCGGGCTGATCTGGGTGTCGCTCGGTCCGCCGGTGGAAGACGTGCCGGCGGTTCCCGAGCTGCACGATCCTACCTTTCGCAAAGTGCTGTGCGGCCCCTTTGACGTGCAGGCGGAGGCGCCGCGCGTCATCGAGAACTTCCTCGACGTCACCCACTTCCCGTACGTCCATGAGGGATTCCTGGGCGATCCGCACCACGCCTCCATCAACGACTACACCGCCGCCCGCACCCCGGAAGGCATCGTCACCACCGAGATCGAGGTGTGGCAACCGGACCCGGATGGAACCGGTGTCGGCCGCTCGGTCAGCTACATCTACAAGGTGCTGCGCCCGCTCACGGCGTACTTCAGCAAGACAACCGGCGGCGCGTTTTCCATGTTGTTCATGGTCACGCCGGTCGCGCGCCGCCACTCCCAGGCCTGGATGTTCGTCTTCATGGATTACGGCGAGATGCCGGACGAGGAGGTGGAGAGCTTCCAGAGCACCATCTTCATGCAGGATCTCGCCATCCTGACCAACCAGCATCCGGAAGAGCTTCCGCTCAACCTGGCCGACGAGCTCTCCCTGCGCTCCGACCGTACGTCGATCGCGTACCGTCAGTGGCTCCGCGAGTTAGGCATGACCTTCGGCACCTGCTGAGCGCACAGAAAAAGGGGGACCGCGGCACGTCGCCGCGGTCCCCCTTTTTATTGACCTCAAGAGGACAGGCGTGCCCTCTGGCAGAATGGGCAGAGGCATGCTGGATCTCTACCTCTCGCGACACGGCGAGAGCACGTACGAGGCAGATGGGATTGCCGACGGCGACCCGACGCGCCATGTCCCGTTGACCGGCCGGGGACGGAAGGAGGCCGCCGATCTCGGCGCGGAGCTCCGGTCGGTGCCGATCGAGCTGTGCGTCACGAGCGAGTTTCCACGGACGCGTGAAACGGCTGACATTGCCCTGCGCGGACGTGACGTCCCCATCATCACCGATGCCGAGTTGAACGATATTCGGTACGGGATCTTTGAGGGAAAGCCTCTCGACGACTTCCATGCCTGGGAGCACAGTCACTCGCCGAATGCGGCACCGAGGGGAGGAGAGAGTCGGAGACATGTCGCGGAGCGCTGTGTCCGCGCTCTCACCGCGCTTCTGGCCCGAGAGGAGCGCATCATCCTGGTGGTGTCGCACGAAATGGTTGTCGGCTATATCCTGAACGCGGCACGAGGTACCACGCCGCAAGGGCACACAGCCCACTTGCCGCCTGCCACGCCGTTTGTCCTCCCGAGGACCGACGTCGAGAAGGCGCTGCAGACGTTGCGGGCATGGCTCGACGCGACGAGCTAGACCGGCGCCTGCGCGACGAGCACACGGCACTGGCCCGGCTCCTCCGCCTTGTGGCGCCTGCGCTCGGCCGACCCTACAGCCGCTCACGGCTGAAGCGGGCTCTGGACGTGGCGGTGGTGCTGCCGCTGGTCCTCGTCACAGCGCCTCTTGTCGCGCTCCTCGCCGGCGTCAATCGGCTGCTGTATCCGGAGTTCCCTGCCTTTTACCGCCAGGTGCGCGTGGGCCGGCGGGGTCCCTTGCCGGTTCTCAAGCTGCGGACCATGATTGAGTTCCGTCACACGCCGCTTGGACGCATTCTCCGCCGCTACTATCTGGATGAGCTACCACAGCTGGCGCAAGTGCTGGAGGGCGATCTGTCGGCGGTCGGTATCCGGGTGCTGCCGGAGGAGATCGTCCGCGAGTTGGGGGAGGAGTGGTCGCCGGAACGATACGCGCGCTGGTGGGCGACCTATCGGGACACTCCGCTCGGGCTGACCGGCTTGCATCAGGTAACACGCCGCAGAGGAAAGGAAGATGCTCGCCGCTACCACCGCGACATGTTTTACGCGCGGCACGCCTCGCTCGCCTTCGACCTCTATCTTCTCTGGCGAACCCTCTTCGCCCGCGGCGCCTGACGGTCAGGCGAAGGCGGGGAGCACTTCCCGGGCGACAGCCTGGATGCCGGCGATGTCGTCCAGATCCAGCCACTGCAGCATGATGCGTTCGGCGCCGGCATCCGCGTAGCTCTGTAGCTCCTCCACCCACATGACCGGCGTCCCTGCGATGACGCCACGGACGCGCAGTTCGTCAAGCGTTCGTCCGCGGGCCTGCACGCGATCGGCCAGATCCTGCTCGTTGGCCGCCAGCAGCGTCCCAACCATGACGGAACGGGTGACGTCCCCAGGTGCCCGTCCGTATTCGTCGAGCAGCGCATCCAACCGGCTGCTCAAATCGCGGAACCTCTGGGGCGAGACGAAGACGGCATTCCATTCGTCGGCAAACTCGGCGGCCAGCGGCAGGGTCCGAGTCGGACCGTTGCCGCCGATCAGAATCGGCGGACCACCATTCACCGGGTGGGGGAGCAGCTCGGCGCCGTGGACCTGAAAGTACTTTCCCTGATAGGTGACGGGCCCGCGGGTGCGGAAGATGCGGCGGACGATCTCCAGCTCGTCGCGGAGCATGCCGTAGCGCGAGTCGACGTCCGGAAAAGGGATGCCCCAGTCGTGGTGCTCGCGGTCCTGCCAGCCGATGCCGAGTCCCAGCACGAGACGTCCCCCAGAGAGGTCGTGAACAGCGGCGGCGTCTTTGATCGTGATGGCGGGAAGGCGAAACGTGACCGGCGTGACGAGGGGACCGAAACGAAGGCGGGCGGTGTGGGAAGCCGCGTAGGTGAGAGAGGGCCAGAGCGCCAGCGAATCTTTGTCCGGACCTTGCGGATTGGTGAAGTGATCGGAGCGAGAGACAGACTCGAAGCCCGCCTCCTCCGCGACGGCGAGAATCCGCTTCCAGCGGTCCCAGTTGAGTCCGTTTTGCCCCTCAATCATCAATCCGATGCGCACGCCGTCCTCCGCACTCGCAGCTACCTCACCATAGCCCACGGCTGGGAGTGCTCCGGCCGCGCGATATGCTGGGCCGTGGCGTTCCGGAGTGAGGCATGATGCGGCTGCTCATTACCGGCGGGGCCGGGTTCCTCGGCAGCGCATTGGTGCGCCAGGCGCTGCGGCGCTATCCGGATGCGGACATTGCCGTCCTCGACGCCCTGACCTACGCCGGCAGTCGGGCGAATCTGACCGAGGTGGAGTCCGGGATCACTTTCATCGAGGGTGATGTCTGCGATCCGGATGTCGCCCGGAAGGCGATGCAGAGCCGGACACATGTGATCAATGCCGCGGCCGAGACGCACGTCGATCGGTCGCTCTCCGCGCCGGGAACCTTTCTGCGCACCAATGTCGAGGGCACCCGGGTGTTGCTGGAAGCGGCCCGGGCCGCCCAGGTCGAGCGATTTCTGCAGGTGAGCACCGACGAGGTGTACGGCGCCGTACCTGAGCCGGGCCGGTCGCACGAGGGCGATCCGCTGAAACCGAGTAATCCCTATGCCGCGTCCAAGGCGGCCGCGGACCTATTGGCCGGGGCGTACCGCGCCAGCTATGGACTGCCGGTTGTCATCACCCGCGGCGCCAACACGTACGGCCCCCGTCAGTATCCCGAGAAGCTGGTGCCGCTCTTCACCACCAATGCGCTCGATGGCATGACCTTGCCCTTATACGGTGACGGGCAGCAGGTGCGGGACTGGTTGCATGTCTCGGATCACGCTGCCGGCATCCTGACGGTGCTCGATCGTGGCGAAACGGGGGAGATCTATAACCTGGCCGGACGGCAGGAGCGCACGAACGCGGCCATCGCCGTTCGTCTTCTTCAGTTGACGGATGCTGATCCGCGGTTGCTTCGTTCCGTTCCCGACCGTCCGGGACACGACCGGCGCTACGCGCTCGACGACGCCAGGGCGCGGTCGCTGGGATGGGAGCCTCGGGTCTGCCTCGATGACGGACTGGCCGAGACCGTCGCGTGGTATCGAGACCACCGCGCCTGGTGGGAGAGGATCAGGGAGAGCGCCGAGTTTCGCGAGCACTGGGGCCGGGTGTACGGGCGTGTGCCGGTGCGGGAGGGGTTTGCGTGAATAGTCCGCAGGTCATCGTTATCGGTGGGGGTGTGATCGGCTGCGCGTCGGCGTATGCGCTGGCACGCGAGGGCGTGCCCGTGGTTGTGCTCGAGAAGGACCACATTGCGGCCCATGCCTCGGGCGGCGCCGCCGGCATCCTCTCGACTCTGGACGACGAGCCGGGGAGTCCGGATGCGGCCCTCAACAGCGCCTCGCTGGCGCTGCATCCCGTTTACGCGGAGCGGCTGCGGGAGGAGACACGCATCGACGTCGAATACCAGCGAGCCGGCACCCTCACCCTCCTGGAGGGCGGGGTGACGCCGGCGGTGCGTCCCGGGCAGCAGCTGCTGAATCGGGCGGAGCTGCTCGAGCTGGAGCCGGCGGTGGGCCCGGTCTGGACAGGTGCCGTCTTTCAGACCGGCGATGGACAGGTCAACGCCGGACGGTTGACGCGCGCGCTGGCGGAAGGAGCGGCGCGACGCGGCGCGGAGATCTGCGAGGGGCGAATCGCCCAGGAACTTCTCGTGGACGGCGGCCGGGTGCGTGGCGTGCGGACCCCGGACGGAGAGATTCGCGCCGAGCATGTGGTCCTGGCGGCCGGGCCGTGGAGTCTCCGCTTCTCCTCGCCGTCCCTGCCGATTCCTCTGATTCCGACCAAAGGGGAGATTCTCTGGGTTAAGACGAGGCCGCAGGCGCTGCGGCGGCCGATCTTTGCCGGGCATTATCTCGTTCCCAAACCCACCATCGGCCTCGCCGTCGGCGCCACCTACCGGCAGGACGGCTTCAACGAGATTCCCGCCCTCGGCGCCGTGGCCGAACTGGCCGCAACCGCGCTGCGGGCCGTCCCGTCACTCGCGGCTGCCGCGTTCTCACGCATGTGGTCGAGTATCCGCCCCATCCCGGCCGACGGCCGTCCCATTCTCGGTCCCGTGCTGGGGATGGAGGGACTCATCGTCGCCACCGGCCACGGTGCGTACGGCATCGCCCTCAGTCTGGTGACAGGGGAGTTGGTAAGGGATTGGGTGCTGGGCCGGCCGATATCACTCGACGTGTCGGTCTTCAGCCCCGGCAGGTTCTTGTAGGCGACGCGAGCGCTGTCGCTGCAGCACAGATGGTGGCATCCACGGGACGCGGGGGCTGAGGCACAGCGCGACATTGGCGTGTGGTATGCCCGGAGAGTACTGGCGGGACACAGGAAGGCACCGGAGAGCCCACTGCCGTGTAGCGGAAGTCCTCTGTCCTTGCGGCGTAGCGAATCCCCGTCTGTTTGGAAACGAGGCCAATCTCGCCCAATCCCGTACCTCCTCTTACTCCGGCATGGCCATGTGCAGCATCGTGGTGCGGGGGCGGAAGCCGACGCGCTCGTAGACGCGGCCGGCTCGCTCATCCGCCGCCGTGAGCATGGCAAGAGTGACGCCCTCCTCGAACAGCATCCGCAACGCCTCGGCGGTCACGGCTCCCGCAATGCCGCGCCGGCGAAACTCGGGGAGTGTCGCGATACCGGCGACCTCGCTGAGGCCGTCCCGCGGCTGCGTGAAGCTGCCCACGCCGGCCGGTTGACCGTCCAGCGTTGCCAGTAACGCTCCCATGCCCCGCGCGATGGATCGCCGCGTGCCCTCGATCGTCTCCGGTGCCGGATCGCTCTCATCTCCGGTGCCGAAACCTCGGGCCCCGACGGACCGGTATGCCGCGATTAAATCGCCCGGTGACTCCTCGGTGAGTCGCACGACTTGAAGTCCCGGCACGGCGCTCCGTGCGGCCAGGTTCGCCGGCTCGGCGGTCATGAGATGCAGCCGTCCCTCGACGAGAAAGCCGAAGCGCTGCAGCTCCGGTGCCAGGTCCGGCGCGTACCCTTCGATGAACTCGAAGCGGGGCAGCCGGTCCCGCCGACGAAACTCGTCGATGACCCGCGGCAGCGTGGTTTCCGCCCCGGCCGGCTTGGGGATCGCGGGGATGGCATAGTTCAGGAAGCGCAGCGGGTTCTCGGGGTGGAAGAAGGCGGTGAACGGACCGATAGTGACGGTCGCGTAGGAGGCGAAGGCGGTGTCGTAGAGGTAGCGCTGCAAGCGCAGGAGTGCGGCGTCGGGCACACGGCAGGCTATCATGTCGCCCCTCGGGGCATACGGGATTCCGTATTGACGGTTACCCCCTTTCGGTGCGGTATGCTTACCGCAGAGTTGGGAGGGAGAACATGCCAACCGTGGCCGTAGTCAACGATGACCGGTCGTTTCTGATGCTCATGGAGGAGCTGCTGCGCGACGAGGGCTTCGAGGTGTTGGCCTTCCACGAGGGCGCGATCGCGTACGACAACATCAAAAAAGCCCAACCGGATCTGGTGATCCTGGACCTCAAGATGGAGGAGCCGGATACCGGCTGGCAGACGGTCCAGCTTCTCTGCCTCGATCCGGAAACGGTGCACATTCCTCTTATCGTGTGCACGGCCGCGCTGCAGGAAGTGCGCGACAAGCGTGCCTGGCTGGAGCAGCATCAGATCGGCGCGATTGTCAAGCCGTTCGACGTGGATGACCTGATCACGGCAGTACGCAGCACGCTCGCCACCCGCGAGCCCAGCTACGTCGGCCTGGATGTGGCTTAGCCGGACGCGTTGACGGCCGTGACCAGATCCACGGTCAGAGCCGCCGTCCAGCTGAAGTTGTCCGTTCCGTAGCCCGCCCCGTCGTACGGGTTGTAGTACTCCCGATATCCGCTGCGGCGGACCAGCTCCAGCGTGTCCGCGGTGAGCTGCGCTGCCCGGTCCGTCCGCCCCGTGTCGACCAGGCCGCGGATGATCATCCAGTTGGTATTGACCCAGACGGGACCCAGCCAGTAGTTCTGTGGATTGAACGAGGGGGAATCCAGCGCGGTGGTGGGGACGGGAAAAGCCGGCCAGAACTGGCGCGGATTGGTGAGGTGCACGTCGACCAGGATGCGGACTCGATCCTCCGGCGCCACGTTCCCGTAGAGAGCCATGAAGCCCTCGATGGTCGCGTCCGTCAGCAGGCGGTCCGCCACCCGGTCACGGCTCAGGTACATGCCTCTGTCCGCGTCCCAAAGCTGAGAGTTGATCGCCGCGCGGGTTTCCTCGCCCATGCGCTGTGCCTCGGACGGGTTCTCGCCGATGATCTCGGCGATGGCAGCCAGGTCGCTATCGGCCCGGCAGAGGATGGCGTTGAAGAGAATGTCTTGCACCTGGAGCGGCGCGTGGGCGAGGTACCGGCTCTGATCCCAGTCGTCCGCTCGCATCTGTTCCAGTAGATAGACGTAGAGGTCGTAGTCCTTGTTGGTGGGGCGGTACTGGGCTGAGACGTGCGCCGTGTCCTCCCGGTGATACACGGGCTTGTAGGTCAGGTGCACGCGGCTCCCGGCATCGAGATAGACGGGCGAGTTGTCGAGTCCTCCCTCCCAGGGATGCAGCACGACGACCAACCCGTTGCCGTCCGGGTTGCGTTCGCGATAGAGCCAGCGGTGATACGCCATGACGCGGGGGTAGACCCACTCCAGGAACCGCTGCGCTTCGTCACGGTGCTCAGGCGGAGCGTTCTCGAAAATGGCGCGGCAGGCGATGGCGAGGACGGGCGGCTGGGAGATGCCCGACGTCATGACGTCATGGGGCGCATCCGGCGAGCGCGTACTCTGCCAGACGTCCGGCCCGGGGAAGTAGCCCTGCCCGGCCGGATTGAACACGATCTGCGGAACCATCCCATTTGCCCACTGCCCGCGCAGCAGGGAGTGTATCTCGGTGACGGCACGGGCGGTGTCGAGGTGCGAGAGGCCGATGGCGATGAAGCAGGAATCCCAGTTCCACTGGTGGGGATAAAGATTGGGCGCCGGCTTCGTCCATCCGCCCAGATCATTGCCGTGGAGGACTCGCTTCGCGCCCTCCAGCAATTGCTCCATCTCAGCGCCGACCGTCATCGCACGACCTCCGGCCCATTCTACGGAGGGAGACCCTTTGCAGGCCGATAGAATCGGACAGACGGGAGGGCGGCGATGGTGGTGGTCGAGACGCTGGTGGAGGAGTTGGAACGCCGCGTGCGCGGTGAGGTGCGCTTCGACGCCGGCACCCGGGCGCTCTACGCCACCGATGCCTCCAACTACCGCGTCTCCCCGATCGGGGTGATTGTTCCGCTCGATGTGGACGACGTGGTGGCGGCGGTCGCCGTCTGCCGCGACCACCAGGTACCCATTCTGCCCCGCGGGTGCGGCACAAGCCTCGCCGGGCAGTGTTGCAACGCCGCCGTGGTGCTGGATCTCTCCAGGTACCTGAATCGGGTGCTGGAGATCGATCCCGACCGCCGCGTGGCCCGTGTGCAGCCGGGTGTCATCCTTGACGATCTCCGTACTGCCGCCAATCGCTTCGGCCTGACCTTTGGTCCGGATCCGGCGACCCACGACCGATGCACCCTGGGTGGCATGATCGGCAATAACTCCTGCGGCGCTCACTCCGTGCTGGCCGGTCTGACTTCCGACAACGTGCAGGAGATGGATGTCCTGCTGTACGACGGCACGCGGCTGACGGTCGGCCCGGCTGAGCCGGAGGAAATGGCAGATCTGGCGGCGCGTAACGGCCGCCCCGGTGAGATTTTCCGGCGGCTGGATGCCCTCATAACGCGATACGCCGATGAGATCCGGCGTGGCTACCCGCACATTCCGCGGCGCGTCAGCGGCTACAACCTGACCGATCTTCTCCCCGAGCGGGGCAGTAACGTGGCGCGGGCGCTCGTCGGCTCAGAGGGAACGTGCGTCACCGTCCTCGAGGCAACCGTCAATCTGGTCCCCTGGCCGGCGCACCGCGCGTTGGTTGTGCTCGGCTATCCCGACGTGTACGTCGCCACCGACGACGTCCCCGAGATCATGACCTACGGGCCGATTGCGCTGGAGGGCTTCGACGAGCATCTCGTCGCCGACATGCGCCGCGAGCATCTCGATCCCGACGCTCCGCCCTTGCTCCCGGATGGTGAGGGCTTCCTGCTCGCCGAGTTCGGCGGCGATACGCCCGAGGAGGCGGCGAGCAAAGCGGAGCGACTGATGCGCGGTCTGCCGTCCGGGCCGAAGCGGGTCCTGTATACCGATCCCCAGCCCCAGGCGGAGCTGTGGCGCATGCGGGAAACGGCACTCGGCGCCGCTGCGCTCGTGCCGGGGAGGGGGGAATACTGGCCGGGCTGGGAAGATTCAGCCGTGCCGCCCGATCAACTCGGCGCCTATCTGCGGGACATGCGTGCCCTCCTGCGCCGCTACGGCTACGAGGGCGTCACTTTTTACGGACACTTCGGCCAGGGCTGTACCCACATGCGGATCGACTTCGATCTCATGACCCGGGCCGGCATCGCTCAGTTCAGAGCGTTCATGAATGATGCCGCCGACCTGTGCGTCTCGTTTGGTGGTTCCCTCTCCGGCGAGCACGGGGACGGGCGGGCACGCTCAGAGCTGCTGCCACGGATGTTCTCACCGCCGCTGATGCAGGCGTTCGGAGAGTTCAAAGCGATCTGGGATCCGGATGACCGCATGAACCCCGGCAACATCGTACGTCCCGCCGCTCTGGATGCCGACCTCCGGTTAGGGACGGACTATCGCCCGGCCCCCGTGACGACGCACTTTCGCTTTCCGCAGGATGGCGGGTCGTTTGCCGCTGCCACCCGCCGCTGCGTGGGTGTCGGCATCTGCCGCCGGACCGACGGCGGGGTGATGTGCCCGTCGTTCCAGGTCACCCGTGAGGAGAAGCATACAACGCGCGGCCGCGCCCACCTGCTCTTCGAGATGCTGGAAGGGAAGGACGTGCGCGGGCTGTGGCGCAGCGAGGAGGTGAAGGAGGCCCTCGACCTCTGCCTGTCGTGCAAGGGCTGCAAGCACGACTGTCCCGTGCGCGTCGACGTGGCGACCTACAAGGCGGAGTTTCTGTCGCACTATTACCAGGGACGGCCGCGGCCGCGCTCCGGCTACGCCATGGGCTTCATCCATACGTGGGCGCGGCTGGCCTCGCGGCTGCCCGTTGCCGTCAATGCGCTGCTCGACCTGCCGGGCGCGATGCGCGTGACGAAAGTGGCGGCCGGCGTCTCGCCGCATCGCAGCCTCCCTCGCTTCGCATCATGTCCCTTCACCACATGGATCGCGCAGCGCCGGTCCGCCGGGGCCGGGAAACCGGTCGTCCTCTTTCCCGACACCTTCACGAACTACTTCAATCCGGAGATTGGGATGGCCGCCGTCGAGGTCCTCGAGGCGGCGGGATACCAGGTGAAGGTTCCGGCGCGCGATCTCTGCTGCGGACGGCCACTCTACGATTACGGGTTCCTCGACCAGGCACGCTCCTCTCTCTTGACGATTCTCGACACTCTGAGGGAAGACATCGCGGCCGGGACTCCGGTGATCGTTCTCGAGCCAAGTTGCGCCGCGACCTTCCGTGACGAGCTGATCGAGATGCTGCCGGACCACAAGGATGCCGTCCGTCTGGCCGGCCAGACCGTCCTCTTTAGTGAGTTTCTCGTCCGGGAGGGGATCGACGTTCCGGCCATTGGCGGCCGGGCCATCTTGCAGGGGCATTGCCATCACAAGGCAATCTTTGGGATGGCCGCCGAGGAGACGGTGCTGCGTGCTCTTGACCTCGACTACACGCAGCCCAACCCGGGGTGCTGTGGGATGGCCGGTTCCTTCGGCTTCGAGGCGGACCATTACGACATCTCGGTTGCCGTCGGCGAGCGGCACCTGTTGCCGGCCGTCCGATCCGCACCGCCCTCGACCCTGATCGTCGCCGACGGCTTCAGCTGCCGCGAGCAGATCGGACAGATGACCGGGCGGCGGGCCGTTCACCTGGCGCAGGTGGTGGACGAGGCCGTCAAGGCACGGCGGGGCTGACGGGACGATGGCGGAATTTCAGCTTGGCGTCAACTACTGGCCGCGCCGGACAGCCATGTACTGGTGGAAGGAGTTCGATGCGGCGGAGGTTGAGGACGACTTTGCTCGCATTGCCGACCTCGGACTCGCCTACGTGCGGTTTTTCCTGCTCTGGGAAGACTTTCAGCCGGAACCGGATACGGTTGTCGCCGCGCAGCTGGAGAACCTCCGCAGGGTTCTGGACATCGCTCAGCGTCACGGCTTGCGTGCCTACCCCACGCTCCTCGTGGGCAACATGAGCGATGCCATGTGGTGGCCGCGATGGGTCTATAGCAACCAGCCGGAGGAATCGACGGCGCGGCAGTTCACCGGTGGACAGGTGGTGCGCCGGCGCGTTGGTGATCTCTACGCCGATCCGGGACTGCTGCAGGGCGAGTCTCTCTTTGCCCGGGTGGCCTCACGGGCCGTCGCCGGCCACCCGGCACTGGCCGGTTGGGATCTGGCCAACGAGATCGATCAGGTCCGCGGGCCGGCCAATCCGGCGGACGGCCGGCGGTGGACCGTCACGCTCGCCGACGCTCTCACCACGCCAACCGTCACGTATGGCGCGCATCCCATCTCGCTGACCACGCGTGGGCTGACCATTCCGGCGATCGCTCCGTCTCTCACGTACCTGAGCATGCACGGCTATCCGCAGTACTCTGACATCGCGCGCACCACGCTGGATCCCGAGATCGCTCCCTTTGTCACCGTCTTGACCGCCCAGCTCGGCGGCAAGCCGTGTCTGATGCAGGAGTTCGGGGTCGCGACGGTAGGGCCGGGAGAGTCGGGCCGCTGGATCGACGATGACTTTCTGGGCCGCCCCATGCGGACCTATCTGGCCGGGGAAGAGGAAGGGGCTGCCTATATCGCCGCCGTGCTGGATCGGCTCTGGCAGGTGGGAGCGCTGGGCGGCCTCCTCTGGGACTACGCCGACTATGTGCCCGCGCTCGACGATCGCCCGCCGTTCGACCGCGCACACCGTGAGCGGTACTTCGGACTATTCCGCGCCGACGGAACTGCCAAACCGGCAGCGGACCGCGTTCGGTCGTTCGCCCGCGAGCTCCGCGGCGGGGGACTGGCGGAGCGACTGGGCCCTCAGGGAGCCGGTCGGGTGGACCTCCGCGTCGACCCCGAGGCGTACTATACCGATCCGCGGCCGGCGTACGCCGCCGCCTACCGGAGCTATCTCGAACGCATCGCGACCCCACAGTGACGACTCGTTCGCGACGGTGGCACGACAATTGCCTTGCGACCCATTGAGGTGCTATGCAAGAGCCGGACGAGAATCCGCAACACCCGGTGACGCTCCGCTTTCATGAGGAGCGCACCTTCGGCGAACGGCTGGCCGATCGGGCGGCGACCGAGATCGGATCCTGGCGCTTCCTCATCGTCCAGACACTCGCCGTGTCGGCCTGGGTGCTCCTCAATCTCCTGGCCTTTTTCGGCCGTTGGGATCCCTATCCCTTCATCCTTCTGAACCTGCTCTTTAGCGTGCAGGCCGCCTACACCGGTCCGGTGCTGTTGCTCTCACAGAACCGGCAGGCGGAGCGCGACCGCGCCATGGCCGAGCACGACTATGTCACCAACCAGCGCGCCGAGCAGCTGATCGAAGGCGTCATGAGCGAAGTCCTCCGCAACAGCCGCACAACCGTCGCCATCGCCCGGCATCTGTGTATCGATCTGGACGATCTGGAGTCCTACGCCCGCAAGCTGGAGGAGGAGATGGAGACTGTCGAGGTGCAGCTCGGGGAGGTCGAGGACGCGCTGAACCAAGAGGAGACCCGCGACCAGGTGCCGGTACAGAGTTAGCGCGGCTGACCGTCTCTCAGGCGGCGCACGCGCTCGGCCACGATCTCTGCTGTGTGCTTGACCTGGACGCGGCGGCGCGAGGCAGCGATGCCGCCCCGAAGTTGCATGATGCAGCCGGGATTGTCCGTGACCAACAGGGATGCACCGGTCTCGTCGAGGTTGCGGAGCTTGCGCTCCAGAATGCCGGCCGACAGCTCGGGGTGCTCGAACGACACCACGCCGCCGAACCCGCAGCACCAGTTGGCCTCGGGAAGAGGTGTCAGCGTCAGACCGCAGACCTCGGAGAGAAGGCGCAGCGGTCCCTCCCGGAAGCCCAGGACGTTATATGACTGGCAGAAGTAGTGGTACGTCGCCTCGCCACTCATCGCCAGCGTGCCGGCGGGAAGCTGTGCAATCTCCAGGAGAAACGTCGTGAAGTCATAGGTGTGAGAGGCCACCTGGCGGGCCCGCTCGTGCCAGCCGGGACCGGCCTCGAAGAGGTCGGGGTAGCCCTTGATGGCGATCACACAGCTGGTGGCGCCACTCACGATCCAATCAAATCCTTCCAGCGCGGCAATCGTCTGCCGCGCCATGCGCCGCGCCATCGCCGGCTCCCCGCCATCCGACGCCGGCAACCCGCAGCAGTGCTGGACGCGAGGGAAGACCACCTCGGCCCCTAAAGCCTGAAGGGTTGCCACGATGGCCTCACCCATCTCCGGATACAGCCAGTCGGTGAGGCACTGCACGAAGTAGGCGATGCGCATGCCGGCGAGGATCTTCCCGAGAGGGCCGGAGACGGGTCCGGAGCGCACGGCGCGATCGCGGAAGGGACGGCCGGCGAGCGCCGGCGGCAGGCGCCAGGAGGTCTGTGCGTCGAGGCGCGGCGGCCGCAGGAACTCTCCTACTTTAAAGGGACGCTGCGCGACCGACGTCGCACGCGCCAGCGCGCGAAAGACGGACGGCCGCGACCAGATCTCGAGGGCCAGGCGTTCGGGGAGGGAGTGGCCGATCTCCCGTGCCACGCGCGCTCGATTGTCGAGGATCTGGGCGGGCAGCGGGATATCGACGGGACAGACCGTCTGACAGGCGTTGCACTGCACACACAGACTTTGCGGTCCGGCGTCGGCCTCGAGGCCATGGTGGAATGGCGTGTTGACCAACCCAATCGCTCCGCTGTAGACATACCCGAACACGTGGCCGCCCACGACGCCGTACGACGGACAAATGTTGGAGCAGGCGCCGCAGCGAATGCAGCGCAGCGCCTCGTTGATGAGCGGCGTCTCTCGCATCAGGGTCCGGCCGTTGTCGAGCAGGATGACGTGCAGCTCGCTGTCGGGGTCGGGCGGGCCCGTAATCCAGCTCACATAGCTGGTGACCAGTTGTCCGGTTGCCGACGGGACCAGCAGGCGAATGACGGCGGCGGCATCGTCCAGTGTCGGGACCAGCTTCTCGACGCCGGCGAGCACGACGTGGATGCGAGGAATGGTGGTGACTAACTCGGCGTTCCCCTCGTTGGTGACCAGCCCGATCGTGCCGGTATCGGCCACCAGCACGTTGGCTCCCGAGATGCCCATCTGCCCGGCGAGAAACTGGGCACGCAACAGACCGCGCACCACACCAACCTGGGCCGCGATATCGTCCCCGCTGACGGCTTGTCCGGCCTGGCGGGCGATGATCTCGGCCGTCTGGTACCGATTCATGTGAAGCGCCGGCCCGATGATGTGCGACGGCCGCTCGCCGGCCAGCTGGACCAGCCATTCGCCGAGGTCGGTTTCGACGACATGCAAGCCGGCCGCTTCCAGGCCGGCGTTGAGTCCGATCTCCTCGCTGACCATGGACTTGGACTTGATGACACGATCAATGCCGCGCCCGCGCGCCAGCCGCACGACAATGCCGATCGCCTCGGCGGCGTCGGCAGCACGATGCACCGTTCCACCGGCGGTCTGGAGCGCCTCCGTGAAGCGATCGACGTACGTCGGGAGGCCGGCGACCACGGCATTCTTGACCTCGGCGAGGTGGTCCCGTTCCGCCGCGAAGTCGATGTCCGAGCGCTCCAGATCCAGCGTGCGCTGCTGCTCCCAGCGGCGCTGAAATGCGACGAGGTTGCGGCGCAATTGCGCGTCGGCGATCGACGCCTGGTAGCGCTCCTCGAATGGCGGGATGTCCATCACTCGGTCAGCAGGATGACCAGCTCACGCGGACCGTGGACGCCGACGGAGAGGATGCGCTCGATGTCCGAGGTGCGGCTGGGGCCGGTGACGAAAGTGACGTAGCGGTGCTCAGGGTGGGCGCCGAGCCAGGGCATCGCCGCTGCCGTGTCCTCCACCAGATCGACGTGATGGAGGATCACAATGTGACGCACGCAGAGCAGGCACAGGAGACGGTCGCGGTACGTGCGTTCGGCGACGACGACCGAGCCGGCCGCGGCGATGCCGAGGGGTGAGAGTGAGACGGCGACCTCCGGCCACTCCCCGCCCCGCCGCTCGATCGCGCGCGACAGCGGCCAGTGCCGGCGCACCTCCGTGGTGACACCCAGCCCGTGAGCGCCCTCGGCGGCATCCTCCAGCGCGCCGACGAGCTCACCCGCCGCCACCATCATGACGCGCGCGCCGACGGCTTCGGCCTGCGCGACGAACCGGGCGACGAGGTGGGTGGCCGGCGCCAACATGACTCAGCGTAGCACCGGCCGGCCGGCGTGGCCGGGGCGGACGAAACGCCGGATCTAGGAGATGCCGGCCCGCTCCGTCCCGCGCAACCGCTCGGCCATGACGGCGATCACGCGCAGTGCGAGATCCTCGTGCGCCTTCACGGCGTCACGAAATTGGGCGTGGCTCATGACGAGGAAGACGCTGGGGGCGGTCGTCGTGACTGTCGCCGTCGCGGGGCCACGGTCGAGCATGCTGATCTCGCCGAAGACATCGCCGGGGCCGAGATGGGAAATGACCTTACCGTCCACCGCGACCTCGACCTGACCCTGCAGGAGGACAAAGAACGTATCGTTCGATCGCCCTTGAGTGATGAGGGTTTTCCCGGCCGGGAAGTCGATCTCGTCGGTGTTGCGTGCCAGCGACTCCAGCTCGGCGCGTGAGACCCGCGCAAAGATAGGCACCCGCTTGAGGTCGTCGATCTTGCTGGTTGCCATCCCCGTACCCCCTCCTCCATCGTTGGATGACGCCGTAGCGGAACACATCAACAGTACGAGGCTCTAACCGGCCGGTCAAACGTGGACGTCCAAGGTCTCGCACACCCACGAGAGCATGGAGCCGAGCGTCTGTCCATTGCACTGTAAACGAGGCCACACTTTTGTCACCACATGGTCGCATCTTGACTAATTGTCAAGAGACCACTAGGCTATGCCCATTAGTGGCCTGCCGGCAGTAGTGGGAGAGCGGGCTACTAGGGACGGAAGGCGCCGACGCACGGTCTGTATTTGGCCACCTGGACTGTGTCGAGCCACTGGTGAACCCGATCCGTGATGGATCGGGTTTTTGTGTATTTCAACTGTCGCGAGCAGGAATCGGAGCCAAGCGACATGACGGACGAGGTGAGAGGAGTCTATCAGTGAGAACGGTATTGGCGCGGAGCCTAATGATCGTCGTGCTCGCGTCGCTTGCATGCGTTGGACCGATGGTTGGGGTGCGCCCTGTGCATGCGCAGACAGTGACCTCATCTGGGCCGGTCAACCTTGTACAGAACGGTAGCTTCGAGCAGCCTGCTTTCACTGACAACCTCGCCCATTTCGTGCCGAATGCGACCGACGGATCGGAACCTGGCTGGTCGGTTTGCGCCGACGTCGCGCAATTGGGTGTAACCCAGATGGAGGTAGGGAACGGTTGGCTCGGCACACCGGCCGCGCAAGGGAGTCAGTACACCGAGTTGAACTCCTATGGTCCGATCGGCATCTGCCAGACAATCAGCACCGTTGTGGGTCAGACCTACCAATTGCATTTCTGGTTTGCTCCCCGCCCGAATACTCCACTGGTCGCCAACCAAATGAACGTTAGCTGGGGTGGAGCTAACCTGACCCCGACCCCTATTCAGGCAGACGGAACATTGGAGCAGACAACGGCACTGCAGTGGACCGAGTACACGTATACGGTCACCGCGACATCGGGCATGACTCAGATCCAGTTCACCGACGTCGGATCTCCGGACTACACCAACAATTCTGCGAATCCCTGTCGCTGCGGCGATCTGCTCGACAACGTACAGGTCTATGCCGCGACTCCGTCGTACTCTCCCGCGTCGCTGGGCGCGAGCACCACTAGTTCATCCGACACGACTTCTATCGCTACCGATTCATCCTGGACGGTTGATGGTGGCACAGCGCAGGCCGCTGATATGTCGACGTGCGCGAGTCCCGCGTGGACCACTCTCGCCGGGGCGTCATGGATCTGGGCTGGGGGGTGCGCGGGAGATATTTCCAAGCCGCACTCCTTTACCAAAGTGTTCAATCTCAAGGCGGTTCCGACGGCAGCGACCCTCCAGGTTGCCGTGGATAACTATGCGACAGTAGTCGTGAACGGGAATCAAGTCTTCTCGCAGTCGGCGCAGAGTAACTCCGGTTTCTTTGACTCTGTCACCTCATATGACGTGACCAAGGCTTTACAGACAGGCCAGAACACAATCACGATCACAGCCGCCGACTACACAGCTAACGCTCCTAATTGCACGAGTCCTTCGTGTAACCCTGTCGGTGTTGCTGCAAACCTAACCCTGCAGTCTACGCCCCTCTACACGAACCAGGGGACGTCAGCGAACCCGCTGACGCTCTACGGCACCACCGATGCGGGTGACACCGTGAATCTGTTCGAGTCCAACTCGTGCGTGGGGACGTCGCTAGGGAGCGCGACTGCGAGTGCGTCCGGGAACTGGAGTATTACCCTGCCAAACGCGTTAGCGTCGTCAGACGTAGCTGGAGGTATGCATACGTACACGGTGCAGGCAAGCGGTGCCAACTACTCTCTCTCCTCGTGTTCTGCTCCCCTCACATTGACGGTGGACCGGACATCGCCGACCTCTTCCATCACGTATCCCGCTGTCTATAGCGACAGCGACAAAGCTAGCTATCTCGCGGGCTGCGCGCCCGTCGGTGTGTGCGGTACTGCGTCAGATCCGGCGGATCCAACCACAAGCGTGAGTTCCGGCGTCGCAGCCGTATTCGTGTCTATCTACTCGCTCGTCAGCAACAAGTACTTCGATGGGCACGGTTTCAACAGTGCCACCGGTGTGTGGCTGTCGGCCAGGGTGACGCCCTCGAGCACAGGTGGACAGGCTAATTGGAACCTGGCCCTACCTCAAAACGCCGATGGCAGCTTGCCGCTGGGCGATGGTCAGTACATCGCGATGAGCGCGGCCGTCGATAATGCCGGCAACGCCGAGGCCCAACTGGCTGACACGATGACCAACTGCGGCGCGGGTAGCGGCGGTCTCACTTTCTCGGCAGGCGGGGGTCTGACTTTCTCGGCTGGCGGCTCAGGGACAAGCAACACTACCTGCCCGGCAAGCGGAGGCTTAACTTTGAGCGCAGGCGGTGGATTGACCCTGTCAGCGGGCGGCGGTCTCACCTTCTCGGCGGGCGGCGGTCTCACCTTCTCGGCGGGCGGCGGTCTGACGATCTCGGCCGGCGGTGGTTGTGCAGGCGGTGGATTGACCCTGTCAGCGGGCGGCGGTCTCACCTTCTCGGCGGGCGGCGGTCTCACCTTCTCGGCGGGTGGCAGCGGAAGCTGTAACGCGGAAACTTTCCAGATTGATACCAATCCACCTCAAGGCTCAGTCACGGTGAACGGACAGACAATGAGCGGCGCTGTCAACATCGATCCCGCCTCGACTGTCCACATCCAGTTTGGCGAGGTGATGCAGCAGTCCACCGTGTCGGCGAGTTCCATCGTACTGAGCGCTGGTACGCCTCCCACGGCGACGGGGATCACCCCGCAGTGCACGGCGTCGCCGACTGCCACAGCATCGCAATGTGAGGTGGTCAATCTGTCCGGGCTCCAGCCCTCGACCGTCTACACGCTCACCATTAATCCCAGCACTGCGGCCTCACCCGTCACCGACCTGGCGGGAAATCCCGCCGTGACGACGACCTTCACCTTCACGACGGCGGCCAGTTCGCCTCTCACCGGTACGGCTGCCCAGGACACGGACGGGGACGGCATCCCCAACGGGTGGGACGGCACGACCTTCACCGTTGGCACCACGACGATCAACACCGGCGCGTGGGGATTCAACCAGAACCACCACGATGTGTGCGTCGTGGAAAACTACATGGCCGGTACGGGATCGGATGGCAACTACCACGACATGCACATCTCGCAGCAAGCCAATCAGGACATCGTCAATGCGTTCGCCAACGCGCCGGTAACAAATCCTGACGGCACGACCGGCATCCATCTGGTGATCTGGGAGGGGCCGAACTACAGCGCGGGATTGCCGGCCGGCTACTCCGGCCCATACTATGGCGGCCAGATTCCGATGACGGATCCCCTGGGTGTGATTGACCAGGCCGGCTTCGAGTTTGGCTCTCTATATCCCGGCACGACGCAGACTTACGACTCGATTCGGAACCAGTACTTTGTCCCGACCGGGATCTCGCAGTTCTGCCACTACTCGATCATTGCCCGCAACATCGGCAATACCCGTGTAAGTGGCTCATCGCGCGATATCCCATCCAGTGATTCCGTCATAGCTCTCGGGACGACCTCGTCAGGCGTCGGCAGTCTGTTGGAGCAGCAGGGAACCGTCATGCATGAGCTTGGTCACAACCTTGGCCTGTTCCACGGCGGTATCGACGACATCAACTACAAGCCTAACTACTTAAGTGTGATGAACTACTCGTTCCAGTTCTCAGGCGTTCCCGGCGGCACTGCTCCCTACGGCCTGGACTACTCCCGGAGTGCGCTGCCGGACCTGCCCAAGAGCATGCTCAACGATTCGGTGGGCCTGGGATCAGGCGCGTCGGGGTTCGGGACGGTGTTCTTCTGTCCCAGCCTGGCAAGTCCCGGGACTTTCGTATCGCAGAGCGTTGCCAATGCTGCCGGACCGATTAACTGGGGATGCAATTCTTCAGGCCCCGTGAGCGGGACGACTTCCGCGGACATCAATGGAGATCTCGACACTGCCGAGACCCTCGCGGGATACAACGACTGGCTGAATCTCAGGTACACCGGGGGGGTCATCGGCGAAGGAGCTAGTCCACCCCCGCCCGATATCACGCAGGTAGATGTGAACCCGAGCGCGAGCGGCGGACTTGATAGCGCTTCATCCATCGAACCTAAGGCGATCGTGCCCTTCAAGTTCACGGGGTGGTTGGCACCGATCAATTCCGACACGACGGGTACGGTCATCAATACAGGAAAGGCAGGTAAGACGTACCCTGTCAAGTTCCAGCTTCAAGACAGTAGCAATAACTACATAGGTTGGTTGAATGCGGTCACGTCCATCACCTACTCGACAATGAACTGCGCAACGGGAACATCCGATGCGATCGATTACTCAACAACATCCACAGCGGGCTTGCACTACGATTCGACGGCAAACCAGTTCGTTTACAACTGGCAGACACCATCAGCGCCGAACTGCTACCTGCTGAAGGTTGCGCTTAGTGATGGCTCGACGCGCTACGCGCAGTTCAAGCTGTCCTGAGACAAATGGAGTTTCGGAGGGCAGGTTTTGTGGCCTGCCCTCCCTCGCGCATCGCCGATCACTTACAGGAGCCGCACTGCCTGACCTTGACAGTTCTCGCCGTTGCGCGTAAGGTTCAGGCGATAGCCGCTGAGTCATGAGGCCTGGTTTGAACGAGCCGTTGGGAGTCCCGTGCGGCACATGCGCGCGCCTTAATCCTGCGGCCTACAAGTACTGCGGGGGATGTGGGGAGGCTCTGGCGGCACGGTGTCCCACGTGCGCTTCCAACAACGAGGCCGGCACGCGTTTCTGTGTCGTCTGTAGCGCGTCACTCCTTGTCACGTGCGGTCAGTGCCAGGCAACGGCTCCCGTGGGGCAGCGAATATGTGGATCGTGCGGATTGGGCCTTGTCGTTTCCGTTTCTGCAGGCATCGTCGCAGAGGTGACAGCACGTGCTGTCACAGAGCAGGAATCAGAGCCTCCAACGGCTACGGCTCCGGTAGAAGAGGAGCGGCGGTGGCTAACGGCGCTCTTCTGTGATCTAGTCGGCTTTACGCCCCTCACCGAGTCGCTGGATCCGGAGGAAGTCCGCGAGATCCAGACCCTGTACTTCAACGCTATGAGTCGCGAGCTGCAGCGCTTTGGCGGGTCCGTCGAGAAGTATGCAGGCGACGCCGTGCTCGCCCTCTTCGGAACCCCTGTTGCACACGAAGACGATCCCGAGCGTGCGGTGCGGTGTGCCCTGGCCATGCAGGAGGCGTTCCAGGAAGTCGTCGACTTCGCCATGGAACGCGCCGGCAAGAAAGTAGCTCTCCGCATCGGTGTCAATTCGGGGGAGCTTGTCAGTGGCTCGTGGGACATCAACGGGCGTATCGACTACTCTGCGACGGGTGATGCACTAAATACAGCAGCACGACTCCAGACCGCGTGCGAACCTGGTGGCGTCATTGTTGGGCAAGAGACGATGCTTATGGCGCGCCGTGCTATCGTCTTCGGCCCGCGTCAGGATCTGACACTAAAGGGTAAGTCGGACCTCTTCCCTGCCTACCCAGTAATAGGCCTACGCGCCCAATTGGCCGAACGTTGGGAGACAGCAGGCCAGCGCACGCCGTTGGTCGGACGAGAGCCGGAACTGGCGCGAATGTCAGAGGTTTGGAGGCGTGTCCGGGCGGGCCATGGCCGGATCGTCACCTTGGTGGCCGATGCCGGAGTGGGCAAGAGCCGCCTCGTTGCCGAAGCGACGGAGAGTATGGCTTCGGTGGCGGGAACCGTAATCGTGCGTGGGCGGGCTGTCAGCTACGGTGACACGATGAGCCTGCACCTCATCGCGGATCTGTTGCGCAACATCTGTCAGATACGCGAAGGGGAGCCTATCGAGCAGGTACGGACAACCCTGCGGATCACGGTGGACTCCCTGCTCGCGCGCTGGGATGTCGATACGAGGCGTTCGGCGGACGACGTCCTCGGATCCGTTCTCGGACTTCCGTCAAGTCCTTCGCCCGTCGGCGATGCTTCTCCCCAGGTCCGGCGGCAGGTGCTCGTCCGCAGTCTCCAGCTCTTGTTGTCGGCTCTATCGAATTATCGTCCTCTCATCGTGCTCCTGGAAGACCTTCACTGGTCCGATGCAGCGAGTCTCGAAGTGCTGGATAGTGTGATTCCCGGTCTTGAGGAGTGCCAGGCACTCATGCTCGTAACTCGTCGCCCTAGTAAGGCGGCATCATGGGAGGATCGGGCCAATAGCGACGTAATCATGCTGCACCCACTGGACGATCGCTGTGCGACGGAGTTGGTTAGGTTCCTGGCCGGCACGGAGTTGGAACCGGAGGTCGAACAAGTGATCGCGGATAGGGCGGGTGGCAACCCCTTCTTCATCGAAGAACTGCTGCGTAGCATGCGTGAGACGGACGCATTTGTCGAACGCGAAGGGCGGCTCGGCCTCACAGCGGGCGCGGCCGACAAAATTCCTCCGACGCTTACAGAGCTATTGCTCGCCCGCCTGGATCAACTCGAGAGGCCGGCTCGATCTGCCGCTCAGTATGGCAGCGTGATCGGCCGCACTTTCGCCGTGCCCGTGCTCTCGCTTGTGACGGAACGGCGGGCAGACGATCTAATGAGCCCTCTCGACTCGCTGGAACGCGCCGAGATCGCGTTGCCGCGGAGGAATCCAGAGCAGGAGTACGTGTTCAAGCATGTCACCATCCGGGATGTTGCCTACAACACGCTGCTTCTGCGCAGACGTCGTGCCCTCCACGCGGCGACCGCCCGGGCGATCATTCGTCTGTATTCTCCGGATGAGTATGTCGACGTCATTGCCTATCATTTCAGCCAGACACGAGAGCATGCCGACGCATGGGTCTGGCTTGAACGATCCGGAGACCACGCAGCGGGCATCTTTGCCAACGCGCTTGCAATCGATCAGTATCGAGAGGCTCGCAGGCGGCAAGATCTAGCGAGAGCGTCGTCTGATGACCGTGCACGGGTCGACGAGAAACTGGGACATATTCTGCGTGTAGCTCTGCAATTCGAGGAGGCTCTCACTGCTTTAGAGTCTGCCGCTGAACTGTACCGCTCGGTGGGCGACATCGAGGGCGTTCGGCGAGTGACGGCTGAAACGGGCCGGCTCTTCCGGGCCCAGGGGAAGCCCGGCCTAGGAATCGTGCGCATTGAGGAACTGCTCAACGAGGAGGCCGACGGCCCCCCAACGAGCGGCCTGGCCGAGCTTTACGTGGCACTTGCCCGGCTCTACTACAACGCGGGCAGGTATCAAGAGCAGCTGCGTGCGGCCGGCAGGGGATCGGAGATGGCGGCGGTACTCGGCAACCGGCGAGTGCTGGCCGAAGCAGAAATGTCGCGCAGTGTTGGGCTTTATCACTTGCGACGGACAGAGGATGCGCTGCAGGCCATGGATGCCGCTATTCCCGTGGCCGAAGAAGCCGGCGATTTCGAGTCGCTGTCGAATATGCTCGCCAACACCGCTATGATTTCGCGCGATGCTGGTGAGTTCGAGCGAAGCCGCGCTTATCGAGAGCGGTCAGCCAATATCGCCGAGCGCATCGGCGACATTGGCTGGTATGCAGCGGCCCTTAGCAATCTGGGCGAATTGCTCTTCTGTCTTGGTGAGTGGGAGGAGGCCCAGTTGCAACTAGAAAGGGCGATGGAAATCGTGCGTCCCCTTGGGCCCTCTTGGTTCTCTCCGCACGGTCCGGTCTTTCTGGCTCAACTGCATGCCGCTCGCGGAGAGTTTGATAAGGCTCAGTCCTATCTCGAAGAGCCACTTACCATTGCTCGGGAAGGCGGCAACCGGCTACTGCTACTAGTATCAGTTGCCTTTCTGGCCGAAGCGGAACTGCTGCGCGGCGATCCTGTTGCAGCGATCGCCCGCCTCGAGGAGATCATGGACTTCTCTGATATTGATGAGGAAGACACGAACCTGACGGGAGTATTGCCAATCGCAGCCTCGGCATTGATCGAGTCCGGCGATGCAGAGCGTGGAGTTGCGCTGGCGAGGCTGGGAGTGCAGAGAGCCAAGGAAGAGCAGGCGACTCTCGAAGTTATGACACTACTGCGGGTTGTGGGTGCGGCTGAGGCGGCACGAGGAAATTGGTCGGCAGCCCGTGAAGCTCTCGACCAGTCTCTCGCACTCGCTCGTGAGATGAGACACCCGTATGGGGAGGTTCGAATCCTTTTCGAGTATGGCAAGTTGCACGCTCTGTGCGGAGAGGCGATCGAGGCTCGGAGTTGTTTCGAAACGGCCCGCACTCTCGCAACGCGTCTGGGAGCCCAGCCGTACGTTGAAAGGACACAGCGTGCACTCGCTGAACTCCTCGCTGTCTGATACGAAGCGAGACTATGTCTCCACCTCGCTCGGTTGCGCTGCCTCATTCGGCTCGTCCACGTGCGTCACGGTGACATAGGCGACGAAGATAACGATTAGCGCCGTCAGCACCAGAGCCACCTTACCGTCGCCATAGCCGAGGCCGCCCAGGAACGGTTTGCCCAGCCAGTCAGCCACCGAGGCGCCCAGCGGGCGCGTGACGACATAGGCGGACCAGAACGCCGCCACCGAATTCAAGCCGGCGAACCGATACAACACGCCGGGGATGATGAAGAGCACCGCAAACAGCAGGACGGAGGGGAAGTAGCCCAGCCCGAGGGTGGCCGCGGTCAGGTCTCCGAGCGCCGTGCCGAGCGCGAACGTCGCGATGACCGTTGCCCAGTAGAACATCTCGCGCGGCCGCGTGTAGATGCTGTGGATGGACAGCGTCCTCTCGACCCGGTGCCACGTAAAGAAGACGACCGCGAGCGCCGCCGCGAAGGTGATGGATGTGATGATGTACGGGATGTGGAGCACGACATGCGCGACATCCGCCGCCATGGTCCCGAAGACGGCGACCATCACCACGGCGAGCCAGTAGATCCACGGGATGTACCGCGTGGCCAGGAACTGGATGATCAGCGCGACGACCAGCCCCACGCACCCGAAGACCACGGCCACGTACGGGTTGATGTGGAAGACCAGATAGTCGGACGTGGATTCTCCCATCGCCGTCGTCAGCAGTTTGATGATCCAGAAGTACACCGTGATCTCGGGTACTTTCAGCAGCAGGCGGCGAGTGGTGGGAGAAGCGGCGAAACGTGACTGCATCTGACTCCGATCCGGAAAGGTCTGAGTTAGGGCGCGCGGGCCTGCGCGCCGAACAATGATACGGTCCTGTGTCCGATAGACGCAGGCCTTGACCCGCCTGATCCGAGGATTGTGGCCGGGCGGACAGAGACCGGCTTCAGTCCCTACCTATCGCGCCTGGACGACGAGTCGCCACATGGTTCCGAACGGGGTGGGGCTGTTATGAAACGGGCTGCGGAGCATGGAGGGACCGACACCGCGTCCTGACATCAGGGCAGGGGTCAAGGGTGGTGGGTGAGGACCAACTGCGCTTCGATGCCGGAGGGGACATGGCGAATGCCGAAGAGACGCAGGAAGGCGGCCGTGCCCAGCCGGCCGGGACACGCCGGGTTGAAGGTATCGGTCGCGCCACTGGTGGCGAAGGGCTCATGAGACCCGGTCCAGTACCCTTGCGTGTCCGTTTGCCAGAAGTCGTCCATGCCCGTCGCGCCGGGCGCGATGCGGCCGTGGCCGGTGCCGATCTCGCGGCAGGTGCCGTTCCAGACCTCGTCGAAGACGGTGCTGTTCGCGCACGAGATCGGCCGCGCGCCGGGGACGTGTTCGGTGATCGTGGTAACGAACCGCACGGTATACCGCCCGCGGCTGTCGGCCCGGTAATCGCCGAGGCCGCGCACCACCAGGGTGGCGCCGGGATGAGAATAGACGGCAAACCAGGCCGGTGCCTGCAGGACGCCGCAGGCGTGCGCGTTGGTGGCCGTCAGCACGCACTTTCCGTAAAACACGAGGTGCCAGCGGCCGGCGAGCGATTCGGCGTTTGCATGGGCCGGCGGACGGGCCGTGACGACAAGGACGAGCAGCGCGAGATAGCGGCGCACGGGCGTACTCCTCAACTGGTGTTGCTGGGAGAACGCTCAGCAAGGGCAGCCGGTTACATTCGCCGCACCCCAGGGTGCTACGTGCCGTACTTCAGGGCCGCATAGACCGACAGGACCACGATAAGGGTGCCGACCGCGTACACCAGACCGGGCGCGATCACGATCTGCTGGGCGACTGCCTGCAATGCCGTCAGCAGCACGACCATGACGATCAGAATCAGCCACAGGCGTCGCGCACTGGAACGGTACGGCCGGTAGCCGGCGGCCATGCCGCGCTCACGGTAGGAGACGGCAACCGGCGTGCGCCGGGTGCGCGCTCGGTTGTTACGCCATGCCTGGAAGCGCAGGCGATTCCGGGTAACGTAGCGGAACCGCCAGTACATCATATTGGTGCGGAAGTCCTTCCAGAGTTTCACGGGGACGCCTTTCGGTGAAGTTCGAGACGGAGGAGGTCGAGGGCGGACTGGGCGAAGTACATCTTCGCCGTCTCGCGGGATCCGGGACGATGCAGCTCCCGCGTGCGAATCCGGCCGCCACAATCGACTGCCACAAATGCCGTGCCCGGCGGATGACTTTCCACCGCATCGGACCCGGCAATGCCGGTGGTCGCCAGCCCGATCTCGGCGCCAAACCGGCGGCGGGCCGCTCCGGCCATCGCGACCGCCGTTTCGGGGCTGATCAAGCCATGGGCGTCCATGATTTCTGCAGGGACACCGTGGGCAGCCTTGGCTTCCCGCGAGTATGCCACGATGCCACCACGGAAATACTGCGAGCTGCCGTCGGTGTTAGTTATCAGATTGCTGAGCATACCGCCCGTTGCCGATTCCATCGTGGCCACACTTGCCCTGTCTTTGGCAAGGCAGCCGCCGATGACATCCGCGAGCGTGACATTTCCCTCGCCGTAGACAGCCTCGCCCAGCGCTTGCCGCACGGCCTGCGCTGCCTCGCCGGCACGTCGATCCGCCTCGGCATCCGTTGCGCCGCGCGCCGTGATGTGAACTTCGACTCCGGCCGCCCTGGCGTACGTCGCCACCGTGACATCGGGATCGGCATGAATGATCTCCGCGATGCGCTCGGCCACGACTGATTCGCCGACGCCAAACGTCATGAGGGCGATCATGGCCACGCGCGTGGGCAGCAACCCCTCCAGGGCGGGACGGACGGTGTCTGCCCACATCGGCCGCATCTCGCTGGGCGGACCCGGCAGCGCCGCGATGGCGTGATCTCCCTGGATGAGCCAGCCGGGCGCTGTCCCATCTGGATTCGGAATCGCCGTCGCGGAGGGGATGAGAAGAGCCTGTTGCGCGTTGTTGGCCGTCATGGGGCGGCCCATAGCCGTGAAGCGCGCGCGGATGCCCGCCAGGAGAGTTTCGTCCACCTCCGGCGTCTCGCCGAGCACGGCGGCGATACCCTGACGCGTCAAGTCGTCCTCGGTTGGACCCAGTCCACCAGTGATGATGACGACGCGCGCCACGTTCAAGGTCTGCCGCAAGACCGTTGCGATGCTGTCTAGATCGTCGCCGACGGCGCCGAGACGCCTGACGTCGAATCCCAGGTCGCTCAGCGCACGGCTCAGGAAGACGGCGTTGGTGTCGGTGATATCGCCGCGCAGAAGCTCATCGCCTACCGAGAGGACGGCTGCCCCGATTACTTCCCTTGCCACTCGGGTTGCCGTTTCTCCAGGAAGGCGGTGGTTCCCTCCTTGCGGTCGGCCGTGCCGACCGCCAATCCGAAGTACGCCATCTCGGCTTCGTTGCCGGCGCGCGGACCCGCTTCCAGTCCCTCGTACACCGACCGCTTGGTCAGCGCGATCGCCAGGGGGGCTTTCTGCGCAATGGTCTCAGCGATTTGCCGCGCCGCCGGCAGGAGCTGCGCGAGCGGGACGACGCGATTGACCAGACCGAGCCGGAAGGCCTCCGCGGCATCGATCCGGTCTCCGGTCAGCAGCAACTCCAGGGCACGGGTCCGGCCGATCAGACGCGGCAGCCGCTGCGTGCCGCCGAAACCCGGGATGATGCCCAGATTGACCTCCGGCTGGCCAAAGGCGGCATTCTCCGACGCGAGAATGATATCTCCCGCCATCGCCAGCTCCATGCCGCCGCCGAGCGCATAGCCGTTGACGGCCATGATGATCGGCTTGTCCAGCTGCTCCATGGCAAACAGCACCTGGTGGGAGGAACGCGAATGGGCATAGCCTTCCTGGGCCGTTTCCAGCGCCTGCAGCTCGCCGATATCGGCGCCGGCACAGAAGGCGCGCTCGCCGGATCCCGTGATGATGACGGCGCGGACGGTCTCATCGTTCCCGGCAGCCTGCACCGCGTCGTGAATTTCCTGCAGGGTCCGGGTGCTGAGCGCGTTGAGCTGCCGCGGCCGGTTGATCGTGATCGTGGTCACCGGCGGGGCGTGATCGACCAGGATATTGTCGTACGTCATGGCTCGCGCTTCCCGGGCACTAGGACTTTGAGTAGTCATAGAAGCCGCGCCCGCTCTTGCGACCCATATACCCCGCCGCCACCATCTTCCGCAGCAGCGGTGGCGCCGCATACTTCGAGTCACGGAAGACCTCGTACATGACGTCGGCGATGTAGAGCGTGGTGTCGATACCGACGAAGTCGAGCAAGGTCAGCGGACCCATCGGGTGGTTGAGGCCGAGATGAATGGCGGCGTCGATGTCCTCCTTGGAGGCGACGCCGTTCTCCACCATCCGCACCGCGTCCAGCAGATACGGCACCAGCAGGTAATTGACGATGAAGCCGGGCGTGTCCTGTGCCACCACGACCGTCTTGCCCAGGCCCTCGCCGAAGCGGCGCAGTTCCGCAATCGTCTCCTCCGATGTCTGGAGAGCACGCACCAGCTCCAGCAGCTTCATGACCGGAACCGGATTGAAGAAATGGGCGCCGGCGACCTTATCCGGCCTGGACGTCACGGCGGCCAGCTCGGTGATGCTGACCGACGAGGTGTTGCTGGCGATGATGACGTCCGGCCGCGTGATGCGGGAGAGTTCCTGGAAGAGATCCTTCTTGGCGTCGAGGTTCTCGATGATGGCTTCGATGACGAGGTCGGCGCCGCTCAGATCGCCGAGGCTGGTGGTCCACGTAATCCGGCTTTCTGCTTGCTGCCGTTCGGCGTCGCTCAGCTTGCCGCGCTCCACGCCGCGGCCCATCGACGTCTGGACGCGCTTCCGGCCACCCTGCACCGCCTCGTCGTTGACCTCGCGCGCGACGACGTTATACCCACAGCGGGCGACCGTCTCGATAATGCCGGACCCCATCAGTCCCGATCCGACCACGCCGACTGTCTTGATCTCCATTCACATCCCCTCGCCCCTTCGATATACGGCGCAAAGCCACACCAGTATAGGCACCGGTACTCTGGAGCCGGTTAGGATAGGGAGATGGGAGTTGACAACGGGCGCTTCAACGATGACGACTATCGCACGCAGGCTGATTTTCGTCGTGCCCTACGGAGCTTTCTTCATGAGTCGGAAGCGGAGGCGCGCCGCGTCGGCCTGACCCCGCAGCAGTACCTGCTCTTGCTCATGACGCGCGGGCACCGGTCGTATCCGTCCGTCATGGTGGGCGAGCTCGCCGACGCCCTCAAGCTCCAGCAGTCAACGGTGTCTCTGCTGGTCGACCGCGCCGTGCGGCGTGGCCTCCTGCATCGCCTGGAGAGCGCCAGCGATCGGCGGCGAGTCGAGATTAGCCTCACCCCGGAAGGCCAGCAGCTGCTTGACGAGATCATGGACGCCAATCGCAAAGAGCTGGAGGCGCTGAGTGGCGGTCTCTTCAACGAGTCCCTGCTGCGCGTCCTCCGCGAGCACCACGCCGCCGTGGAGAACACGTCGCACTAGATCCGATCGGTTCGATGACGCCGGCGCCCGCGGGGTCGTGGCGGCGGCCGGCAGCCCTCAGTTACCCAACAGGTTGAGCGGGAGTCCCGCCCCGTGGCCCGGAGCCCTGCTGCGTCAAGCCCAGCGCCTGGCGGGTATGGAGATACGCCAGCACGTGGGCACGGCTCAGCACGCCGACCAGGTCTCCGTTCTGGACAACCGGGAGCTGATCGTACCCATGCGAGGCCAGTAAGGTCATTGCCTGCGTGAGATCCTCGTCCGGCGTCACCGTGACAAGTCCTTCGGCCGGCTGCATGATCTGGCGAACCGGGGTCGTGGTCCAATCGTCGCGCCCGACATGCTGCACGTCCCCGAGCGTGACGATGCCGGCGAACGTGCCGTCCGGATTCTGGACGGCGACGAAGCTCCTGCTCTGTCCCAGCATGTGGTCATAGATCACGTCGGCGACCGAGAGAGCCCCTCCCACCGACGGCGGGGGCGGGTCCATCAGATTGCGCACGTCCATGCCGGCCAGGGTGCGCTGCAGAACGGACTGCTGATACGTGGCGCCGGCGGCGTTGTGCAGGAACCACCCGATGAAGGCCAGCCAGATGCCGTCGATGATGTCGCCGCGGAAGAAGGCGATCCACAGGCCACCCAGGATGAAGATCCAGGCCACGATCTCACCAACCGTCGTGGCGATGCGCGTGGCCCGGCGCAGGCTTCCCGTCGCCATCCAGATCAGCGAGTGGAGAACGCGTCCGCCATCGAGCGGGTAGCCGGGAATGAGGTTGAAGACGGCGAGCAGCAGGTTGACGAGCCAGAGATACCCGAAGATCGCCCAGACCTCCGACGGACCGGAATGCAGGGCGAGGTAGAGCAGGTAGAAGATGCCCGCCAGGATCAAGCTGGCAAGAGGCCCGGCGAAAGCAACCAGCAGCTCGGTCGGCGCGCTGCGCGGCTCCTCGCTCAGGTTGGAGACGCCGCCGAAGATAAAGAGGGTGATGCTCTCCACCGGCAGTCCACGCGCTCGGGCCGTGAACGAGTGCGACAGCTCGTGGATGAGGACGGTGACAAAGAGAAGAATGGCGGCGATGGCCGCCACGATGTAGTCGGTGCCGGTACTCCAGCCGTGGAAGTGCGTGGGGAAAAAGCCGGCGCCCAGCGACCAGGTCAGCAGGACGAAGATGAGCAGCCAGCTCCAGTGGACATAAATCTTGATGCCGCCGATCGTGGCGACCTTGAGTGATCCGCCGGTCATACGTTTCCTCCGGCGCCGTGGCGCCGCTCCGTCACAGGCAAGAACTATTCCTGTGTCTGGTCGTTTTCGGCTCCCTTGTGCTCCGCCGCCGACGAGCTTTCCGACCCCAGGCGCGGAGGACGGGGAGGGGTGCCCTGCAAAGCCGGGACGCCGAGGGAGAGGAGCAGGATGCGGACGATGACGGCCACCGGCACCGCGATCACCGCCCCGGCCACCCCCAGAATAGCGCCGCCCAGCAACGTGGCGACCAGCACGGTAAGTGGATTGAGGGAGATGATGCGGTTCATGACGAGAGGCAGGATCACACCGCCCTGCACTTCCTGCACCACGACGAAGAAGATCCAGACCTCGGCTGCTTTGAGCGGCCCCAGCGAGAGGAGAGCAACGCCGATGCCGGCGGCCGCGGAGATGTAGGTGCCGACTATCGGGATCATCTGGACCAGGCCGGCGACAACTCCCAGCAGAACGGCGTACGGGACGCCCAGTAACTCGAGACCCCCGCCGGCCACCACGCCCGCGATCAGCATGTTCACGCCCACACCGCGCGCGTAGCCGCCCAGGCTCTCCTGCAATTCGTCGAGGATGGCCGCTGCGGTGTCACGATGATGGCCGGCAACGAGACCGAGCGCGAAGTCGCGCAGTCCGTCAATCGCGGTGAGCCAGAAGAAGACGATGAACAGCAGGGTCAGCCCTTCGAAGAGGAGGCCAACCAGGTAGAGCGGCGTGTGGATGGCCACGCCGACGAGCCCGTTGAGAGCTCCCAGGGCTCGGCTGCGGGCTTGCTTCGAGACAGCCTGAATCTGGGAGTGTGAGGCGAAGCCGCGGGCCAGGTGATCCAGTTCGGTCTGGAGGCGCGTTAGGTACTGCGGGAGATGGACCGCCAGCTGTGTCGCCTGGCTGACAAGCGGCGCCAGGAGCAGCCAGAGGAGAAAGGCGAGAAGCGCCAGCGTCACGGCGACGATCACCAGGACGGCGATCGGCCGGGGAATATGGTGGGCAGCGAGCCATGCGACGAGCGGCCGTAGTCCCTCGGCGACGATGATGCCGATGAAGAGAAGAATCAGGACGGTCAGGCCCCGCGTGACGACGATCCAGAGCAAGAGCAGGCCGATGACGATCCCCGCCGCGGTCCAGATCGAGCGCGGCTCGATGACGATCTGAATGGGGCGTCGGGTGTCCTCGCCTCGCGTCCCGCTCATCGGCTAGGCCCGCCGCAGGCAAGGGACGCAGGATTTTGGCCCAGCCTGCCGCATCTCGTGTAGGCGCAGGGCTTGTCCCTGCGTGTGTATTCGGGCAGGGACAAGCCCTGCGCCTACAGAGCCGGCGCGCGCGGGAAGGATAAGCGCCAGGCTCAGCCGGTCATGCGTCCGACGGTGTTGTCTCGTCACCTCGCTATAGATGTGCAAACCCGAGGCCAACGGCGTAGGTAATCACGCCCTCTATCGCTCCCACGGCGGTCATCTCCAACCCGCTGGTCCACCATGACCGAATCGTCACCAACGTTTTGGCGGCACCCACGGCGAAGTGGGCCACGAGACTGATGATCGCGGCCACGATGATGGCGGCGTACCCGGAGAGGAAGAAAAAGGGGATGACGGGAATGATGGCGCCGACGGCCGTCGAGATACCGCCAGAAACGGCCGAGGTGACAGGATTGCCGGGCGCCTCAGAGGAGATGCCCAGCTCGGCCTGGGCGAGCGTATCGAGGAAAAGTTCCTGGTTCTGGCTGATGCGGTTGACCAGCAACTGCGCTTCCTCCGGAGTGAAGCCCTTGAGACGGTAAATCAGCTCGAGCTCGTGCTTCTCCTCTTCGGGATCCTCTTCGATCTCCTGCCGCTCGCGCGCCAGCTGCGCCTCATGCATCTCGTTTTCGGACTTGGTGGCGAGATAGGCGCCGGAGCCCATAGAGAGGGCAGAGGCGAGCATGCCGGCCAGTCCGGCGATGACCACGTAGTGCGACGATCCGGCCGTGGCGCCCGAGACGCCGGAGACGATGCCGAAGATAGCACCCAGCCCGTCGTTCACGCCGTAGATGGCGTCGCCGATCCATCCCGCGCCGGTGCGGTGCCACTTCTCTCGTTTCAGGATGCGGTCAACGGCACTCTCGGGGGTTTCCGGCTGCTGGGCCGTGACGGCGCCGAGACGCCGCCGGTGCTGCTCCTCGTCGTGCAGCGCTTCCTCGATGATCTGGAGCGATTCGGGATCGCTGAGCTCGCCGAGCTGCCGGCGGTAGCGAGCGATGTCGCGGTCCTCGTCCGCCTCCATCTTGCGGATGACGGCCATCGTTCCGCCGCCCTTGATCACCCGGTCCCGCGTGGCCTGGGCCAGTGAGCCGTGCGGCACGGGTGGATCCGCGCCGAGAGCACGCAGGCGATTTGCCCATTTCTCGGCGTGCCGCTCCTCGGCCTCCGCCATCTCCAGCAGGATCTCGCGCCGCGTCGACTCCGTCTCGTGCTCCGCGAGGGCGCGGTAGGTGTGTGCTCCCTCGATCTCGGCTGCATAGTTCTGCTGGAGCGCCGCCACCATCGCGCGATTCGACGTGCCGGGAGGCGGCATCGGCTCGGGCTCGCCTAGCTGCTCGAGGTGCCGTCCCATGTCACTGTTCCCTCCGGATCGCGTGGTGCACCCGATCAATTATGAGGAATCGCTGCCGGCACGCCTACCGCCGGCGTGGGAGTTCGCTTCGGAGTCAGGGTCGCTTCAGGGGTTAGACCTGAAGACGTCCGTCCTTGATGAAGACCTGGCCGTCGACCGTCACGACAGCCCCGTTGCTGCGCAGGTCGTAGACGATATCCCAGTGCAGCGCCGAGACATTCTGCCCCTCGGTTTCGGGAATCGACCGGCCCAGCGCCATATGCAGAGTGCCGCCGATCTTTTCATCGAAGAGGGTGTTCTTGGTGAAGCGCTGCACGCCCGGGTTGAGGCCGAAGGCGAATTCGCCCAGGCGGCGCGCGCCCTCGTCCAGGTTCAGCATCTCCATCAGGAATGCTTCATCGGTGGCGGCACGGGCGTCGGTCACTTTGCCTTTCTCAAAGACCAGGCGGATGCCGGTCACTTCGCGGCCCCGGTAAAAGCCGGGGTAGTTGAACTCGATCACGCCTTCGGTCGCGTCTTCCAGCGGGCCGGTGAAGACCTCACCGCCGGGGAAGTTGGCATGCCCGTCGTCATTCACCCAGGTGCGCCCTGCCACCCCCACCGTCAGGTCGGTACCCGGTCCCGTGATGTGAATTGTCTTCTTATCAGAGAGCCAGTCGGCGACGCGCTGCTGACGCTCTCCCACCGCCTTCCATGCCGCGACCGGGTCATCTTCGTCAAGAAGCCCCGCCCCGTAGACAAAATCCTCGTACGCGCGCAACGACATGCCCGCATCCTGCGCTCCGGCCTCGGTGGGATACGCCGTGCCCGTCCACCGAAACTTCCCCTCGGCCTCGCGTTGCATCATGGTGGCCATCAAAGGTTCGATCGCCCGGCTCTGCGCCGCCATCTTCGCGGGGTCGATGCCGGACATGGCCCGGGTGTTACGCGGCGCCATGATGGTGATGCTCACGTCGGCCTGTTCGTTCGACGCCCGGGTCATCGGGCTGATGAAGGTGAGCTGCTCCTCCCCGGCTTCTCGCATGAACGTCTCTCCGACCATCTGCGACGCGAACTGCGGCGACGGATGACCGCCGGCCTTGAGGACTTTCGCGACACAGGCATCGACCAGCGGCTCCCCCGGGAACCCGCTTTGAATGATGACCCAGTTTCCCGGCTGCACGGCCACGCAGTAGTTCACCAGGACATCAGCCAGCTTCTCGACACGTGGATCCATACACGTCTCCCTTCATGGTGGCGGCACGTCGGCCTCATGATGGCGTTTCTATTCGTTGTCGGACGAATCTCTGTCCTGCCGGCGGGAGCCGGCCG
This sequence comes from Pseudomonadota bacterium, assembly GCA_021324655.1. Lineage (GTDB taxonomy): Bacteria > Chloroflexota > UBA5177 > UBA5177 > UBA5177 > JAJPIP01. The sequence goes on along the minus strand of JAJPIP010000073.1, from coordinate 35,780 downwards.
GCGCTCGGCCCCGGCCCGGCTGCAGCGCGGGTGGGTCGGAAAACACTGCCCTCTGCCGGGGTGCCCGGCTCAATACCCGAGGGCAACCGCATCCCGGACGATCTGGCCGGCGAGGGGAGCGGCCGTGGTGGCGCCCTCGCCGCCGTGCTCGACGATGACGGCAACGGCGATGCGGGGGTGATCGGCGGGGGCGAAGCAGACGAACCAGGCGTGCGGCAGCTGCGTTCCCCCGGTCTCGGCCGTGCCGGTCTTGCCGGCGATCGAGATGCCCTGGCTCCGCGCCAGGACACCGGTGCCGACGGCGACGACCTGCTTCATCGCGGACGTTACCTCGGATGCCGTCGTCGGCGAAATTGGCGTGCTGTAGGTGCTGGGCGAGGGGCTGGTGACGGCGGAGCCGTTGGGAGCGGTGATGGTCTTGATGAGCTGTGGCGTCTCCATGACGCCGCCGTTGCCGATCGCCGCGGTGGCCATCACCATCGCCAGCGGCGTCACGTGCAGATCTCCCTGGCCGAATGCGCTCTGCGCCAACTCGAGCTGCCCGAATGGCGTGCCGGGAGTGTGGACGTGGCTGGCCAGCACGGGGATGGGGAACGGGGGCGCGCTGCCGATCCCAAAGCGGTGGGCGTACTCCAGGAAGCGGGTCCCTCCCAGCTTCAGTCCCACCTGAATGAACACGATGTTGTCGCTGCACACCAGCCCTTCCTCGAGCGTGATGGGTGGGGGTATGACGCGTCCCCCGCAGTCGTTGAGGTTGTTGATGGTGTTGGGGAACACGTGGCCGTCCACCGTGATCGGGCCCAGCGCCTGCGTGCCGGCATAGATGTCGTTGAGGGACGAGACGCCGCTGTCGAGAGCGGCCGAGAGGGTCACGATCTTGAAAGTCGATCCGGGCGGATAGTAGCCGTCGGCGACCCGGTTGATGAGGGGCCGGCCCGGATCGGTCAGAAGTGACTGCCAGTACGCGGGGTTCTTGATCTGGTTGGCGTCAAAGTTCGGATGGCTCACCATGGCCAGAACCTGTCCGTTCCGCGGATCCATGACGACGGCGGCACTCGGGTTCGGCGGCATCAGGGCGTCGATGTCGCGTTGCAGCCGGTCGTCGATGGTGAGCGTGATGTCGTCCCCCGTCACCGGCCTGTGCTCCCAGGAGTTCACGACCTGCGTCCAGCTGGCGCCGGCGACCTGTCCCGTGAGGTAGTCGTTGTACGACTGCTCCAGCTCGGACATCCCGTAGCGGGGTGAGTCGTACCCGATGACGGTGGAGAGAGAGGGGTCGGTGTAGTACCGGTGCACGAAGCCCTGGCTGTCGATGGTGCGGCCGGCGAGCAGGACGCCGTTGCGGTCGTAGATGCGCCCTCGGCGTACTTGGTCGGCCTGAAGCCGGAGCCGCGGATTGTCCGGCCGCCCGACCATGTTGGACGCGTCGAGGACTTGCCAGTACGTGAGATCGGCGACGATCACCCCGAACGCAATCAGGAAGAAGATGCCGAGGCGGCGGATATTGGCGTTCATGCCCTGGCTCCGGAGATGCGCAAGAGCAGTCCGGCGATGACGTAGTTGGCGAGCGCCGCGGAGCCGCCGTAGCTGAGGTAGGGCAACGGCACGCCGGTCAACGGCATGAGCCGTGTGGTCCCGCCCACGATGACGATGGTTTGAATCCCGACGATCGCCACGAGGCCGGCGGCGAGCAGTTTGTGAAAGTTGTTGGTCGAGGCGATCGCGATGGCCAGGCCGCGAAAGACGACGAACAGGAGGAGCGCCAGGAGAGCCACCACCCCCAGCAGCCCCAGCTCTTCCCCGATGGCCGCCAGGATGAAGTCGGTGGTAACAACCGGCACGAGATAGGGCTGACCTTGTCCCAATCCTTGCCCGCCGATGCCCCCGGTGGACAGGGCGATCAAGCCCTGAATGAGCTGGAAGCCCGAACCGGCCGCATGCACCCAGGGATCGAGCCAGATCTCGGTGCGGTCGCGGACATGCGGAAAGAGATGGAAGGCGAGAAAGGCGCCGACCACGAACATGACGAAACCGCCGATCGGGTAGACGGCCCGCGCGGTGCCGACGTAGATCATGGCGAGGAAGATGCCGAGAAAGAGGAGCGCGCTCCCCAGGTCGTTCTGCTTGACCAACAGCAGGAGTGAGAGGCCCCACACGGCGACCAGGGGCGCCAGGTACTGGAACGGCGGAAGACGGATGGGACCGATCTGCAGTCGAGCCGCCGAGAGCAATTCGCGTTTCTCGTCGAGGTACGCGGCGAAGAAGACGGCGATCATGGGCTTGAGGATCTCCACCGGCTGAAAGTAGATGCCGTGGAAGCCGATCCAGCGCTTGTACCCGCTGCCGTTGATGTCGGTGCCGGCCACGATCGTCAGGATGATCAGGAAGAGCCCGGCGAAGGCGATGGTGTATTTGTAACGGCGCAGGACGGTCAGATCACGCGGCACCGACAGCGCCAGCAGAGCCAACGCTTCGCCGAGGATGGTCCAGACCACCTGACGGTGACCGAGGCCGGCATCGAGGCGCGACACGACCAGGATGCCCATGCCCGCCAGGAGCGAGACAACCGGCCAGATGAATTGATCGGCCGCCGGCTGCAACACGCTCAGCCCGACACTGAAGAGGAAGGTGCTGAGGGCGAAGACAATGGGGTACGTCAGCTGGCCGAGCAGCACGTGGTGGTAGCGAACCTCGCTGAGGAGAGCAAAGCCGCCCAGCATGATGGCATTGGCCAGCACCAGCAACAACCACTCCTGCAGACGCAACCTCTCGGTCATGCCGGCACCAGCTTGACCTTCACCCGGCCCAGTTGAATGATGTCGCCGGGCCGCACGGCCGCTGTCTTCTTGACGCGCCGTCCGTTGATCTGTGTGCCGTTGGTGCTGCCCAGATCCTCCAGTACCCATCCGCGCCCGTTCCAGCGGAGGATCGCGTGCTGACCGGAGATGAACGTGTCCTCGAGGACGACCGCGTTGTCGTCGCTGCGTCCGATCGGCGAGACGGCCAGGAGCGGGATGCGCTCGCCGACGTCGTAGCCGGTTTCCTCCGGCTCCATGATCAGGAGGTCGGCCGGGGCGCGTTCGGAGGGCCCGGAGGCGCGCGACGCCAGCTCGCGGCGGAGCAGAATCGCGAGAACGACCAGGAACACGTACAGGGCGGCCAGGAGAGCGATGCGCCCGAGCAGGAGGATCAGATCAACCGGCAAGCGACTCTATTGCTCCCACGTCACCTCGAAACCGCCGAGAGAGATCGTGTCGCCGGGACGCAGCGGCGCCTCCCGCACGACCTTGCCGTTCACCGCCGTGCCGTTGGTGCTCCCGGCATCCTGCAGCACCCAGCGGCCCCCTTGCTGGAGGATGCGGGCATGATGACGCGAAACCCGGCGATCGTCGAACACGATGTCGTTGTCCGGCATGCGGCCGATGGTGGTAGGGGATCGCAGCACGGCGTGCGTCTTCCCGTCGTGCGCCAACACCGGGGGCGCGGGCCGCGCCGGCATGCCGAGGTCCATGTCCACGGCGGGCAGGACAGCGGTGTGCTGCGGCTCTGCCTCGGGCGCCTCCACGTCCTGGAGACCTGCGCGCACTATGACATCTCCCCGGTCGAGCTTGGCGTCTTCCCGGAAGGTGACCAGCGGCCGGCTGACCATGCCGTAGCGGCGCTGCCGGGCGATGCGCGCCACGTGCGCTTCCAGCTTTTCGGCCAATGAGCGGCGCATCGGCTGAAAGTGCTGGTAGTCCGGGGTGCTCAGATAGACGTCGAACACGTTCGGGACGAGCACGCCTTCGACGCCGACCGATTGCTCGCTCTCCATCGCCCGCACCAGGCGCTTCCCGATCTCGACCGGTTGCAACTCACTACGGGAGACCCGGGTAAAGGTGCGCTCCATCAAGCGCTCGACGAAGTTCTCGAATTTGGCGACCGGATTCACACGCCATTATGCGCGAGGGTGGATATCGCTGCTATGACCCGGCTGGTAGTCGCCAGCATCGATCGCATCCTCGCCGGCTCGCGCCGGTATGATGAGCCGGACTTCCGCATGCGCACCATCATGCACGTCGATCTTGATGCCTTTTACAGCTCTATCGAGCAGCGTGACAACCCTGCGTTGCGTGGCAAGCCGGTCATCGTGGGTGGGGATCCGGCTTCGCGCGGCGTGGTGGCGACCGCCAGCTACGAGGCCCGCCGCTTCGGCGTCCACTCCGCCATGCCGACCAGGACCGCGCTCCGGCTCTGTCCCTCGGCGGTCCTCGTGCCGCCACGGTTCGGCGTGTATCGCCAGGTATCGGAGCAGCTGCACGCGCTCTTCCTCGCCCTCACGCCGCTCGTCGAGCCGATTGCTTTTGACGAGGCGTTCCTCGACCTGTCGTCCTTGCTTTCGTCTCCCGTCGAGGCCGGAGACTCAGCGCGCGCGCTGAAACGGCAGATTCAGGAGGAGACGGGTCTCACGGCGAGCATTGGAGTCGCCGCGAACAAGCTGGTCGCCAAGGTGGCATCGGATCGGCAGAAGCCGGATGGACTCACGATCGTGCCGCCGGGTGAGGAACGGGGGTTTCTCGCGCCCCTGCCGGTGCGGCATTTGTTCGGCATCGGGCCGCGGACGGAAGATCGGCTGCGCGCTTCCGGGATCGAGCGTGTGTCCCAACTGGCGGAAGCGGATCCCGCCTGGCTGCTCGCCCGTTTCGGTCAGTCAGGACTGGAGTGGCAGCGTCTGGCGCGCGGCATCGACGAGCGACCGGTGACACCGGACCGGGAGCTCCAGCAGATCAGCCGGGAGCGCACGTTTCCCCGGGACATCTCCGCCCGAGCCGAGTTGCACGCCGCTCTGGATACACTCGTCGCCGAGCTCGGCCCGTTGCTGAGGGATGCGCCGCCGGCCCGAACCTTCACGCTCAAGCTGCGCTATGCGGACCTCGCGACGGTCACGCGCCGGCGCACACCAGGCAGGGTGGTGACAGCCGATGTCCTGAGGGCCGGAGCTCTCGACCTCTTCGACAAGAGCTGGGACGGCCGACCCCTCCGGCTCCTGGGGCTGGGGATTTCCAACTTCATCCCCGCGGCCGCCGGGCAGCTCTCGCTCTTCGACACCGATCTCGCATCACGGTCCGGTCCCTAGCAGGACTCTGTCCGGCCGCGAGAGAAGAGCGGGGGCCGAAACGGACTCAGGGGTCTTGCACGGAAAGCACTTTTCTCCAGACAGCTCCGAGCCCCTGTAATTCCGCTGGGCTGAGATGGTCGGTGAAATGGCCGCGGATGACGGCATTATGGGTTGTCCGGGCCTCATCCAACCGCTGCGCCCCTGGATCAGTCAGCAGTGCACGGAAACTGCGGGCGTCTTGGGGGTCATTTTGTTGGCCAGCGGCAGAAAGACGAGTTCATAGCCATGTAATTGTTCCTGGTACACAAGTTGCCTCGTGTGCGTGAATCGAGTACGAGGGCACGATGTATAGAGGAATCTTCCGGCTAGCGATCTTTGCGATCGTGGTGATTGGTGCCCTCCTTGTGCGCGGGCCCGTGATGGTGATGGTGGCATCTGCCGTCCCGCCGTCGCCCACGACCGACGTGACCGTCCGCGCTCCCCTCTGGCCCCTCCCCTCGCCGGTCGCCCGAGTGCGGCGGCATATCGTGCCGCATCGCCGCTTGCCGGCAGGCCCGTACTACGCGGTGCTCATGGTGTTGGACGGCGCCCGCCCCGATTACTTCAGCGTCTCCGGCATCCCGCACATCCGCGCATTGATGCACCGTGGCACGGTCTTCAGCAACGCCTTCGACGGCATCCTGGAGTCCGAGACGCCGGTTGGTCATGCCACGATTGGGACCGGATCACTCCCTCGACATAACGGCATCATCGCCTTCGGCTGGCCGGACCTCAACGATCGTTGGATCAGCGTGTTCAATACCCAGGCGATCCAGAGCCATGTCCTGGAGAACCTCATGTCCCACACGCCCACGCTCGCCGGTCAATTGCACCGGCACGATCGATCCGCCGTCGTGGCGGCGGTCGGCAGCTACAAGTACTACGCCAACGATGCACTGGGCGGTCCCGATTCCAATATCACGATGTACTACAGCTCGCAGAGCAACGGCACCTACGCGCCGGTGGCCGTTCAGGGGCATGAGCCGCCGCCCGCCCTGCTGCATGACAAGGATCTCATCCTCAAGTCGTCCAGGAACCTGGCACTGGGCGTCAACGATCACTACGCCATGAAGCTGGCGACCGACACCTTCGTTCGGACGCGCGCCCGCGTTATCATGCTCAACGTCCCCGAGTTCGATTGGCCGCTCGGTCACGTCGACGGCGCGAACCGGGATCCCCGCGTCGTGCGAACCCTCATGCAGGGCTATGACCACGACCTCGGGACGCTCGAAGACGCGTACCGCAAGGCCGGTGTCCTGAGCCGAACGATCTTCGTGATCACCGCCGATCACGGCTTCGCCGCCTTCGATCACCAGCTGCCGACGTCGGTCTTCACCGATGCGGTCGAGAAGGCGGGGTTGACCGTGACGCACGCCGACTATCACTCCGGCGTGTATCTCTGGGTGAATGATCCCACCAGGGCCAATCTGGCGGCAGCCTCCCTGAGCGCCCTGCAGAATCCGGGCATTCAGGCTGTCTATTTCAAGGAAGAGATCCCCGGCGGGTACAACTACGTGCGGGCCACCGGACCCGGTCTCTTCGACGTGCCGAAGATGGAGCAGGCGAATCAGATGCTGCTGCAGAGTTTTGCCGACGCCAACAGTCCCGATATCGTCGTCGCCCTGCGAGAAGGGTACGTGGGGACGGCCGGCGGCCAGCAGAGCTGGAAGGGCGATCACGGCGGTCTGGATTGGGAGTCGCAGCACATCCCGCTCATCATGGCCGGTCCCGGCATTCGCCGCGGCGTGGTGACGGGCTACCCGGCGCGGCTCATCGACCTGGCCCCAACGTTATTGACGCTGCTGGGCGCCTCCTATACGGGCATGGATGGGACGCCGCTGGCAGCAGCTCTGTCCAACCCTCCCTACGCGGCACGTGATGTGGCCGCGACGCTTGGTCCGCGTCTGTACCAGACGGTGAACGCCCTGCGGGCGGAAGCAAGAGCGGAGAGGGCCGCGGGAGGCTGAGCGGAACCGGCTGAGGGCACGGCTCAGCTGCCCTCTCGCGCGGATGCCTCCTGGAGGCGTGCCGCCTCGCCGGCGCCCTCTTGCACCGACGCCGGAATCGGCTGCGTTGGGACAAAGCATTCGTAGCAGCGCGGCAGCATGCGCTCGAAGTCCTGGAAGAGGGTGGAGTTCTCAATGAGACGAGCTTCCAGGACAAGAGGGGCGATCTTCTCCCAGACGGCGATCGCGGGGCCGGCGAGGGTATCGAGCAGGATCCGGTCGTTGTTGCCAAGGAAACCGTAATTGACGAGATAGCCGATACGGTTGTAGAGAGCGCCGACGCGCAGGAAGGCCCGTTCCCCGTAGTCGCCGCGGTGTGCGGCGGTGAAGTCTTTCCAGGTCGTTTCCGTGAGGCTGTACAGGATCCACTGCTGCGCCTGCTGGAAGTTATCCTCTTCCCAGAGCTGGAAAGTTGGCGCGGTCGCCGTCACGAAGCGATCCCGGCGCTGCTCCCCTAATTGGCGTAACACCAGTCCGATACTGATGATGAATGCCACCGCATATGCGGTGGAGGCGATCGCGGCGATCGTGGCCCAATCGAAGGTCATTGCTGTGTCTCCTGGATAGGGTAGCCGGCTGCAATCCACGCACCGTATCCGCCCTTGAGGGCATACACCTGCGGGAACCCCTTACTGCGCAGATAGAGCGCCGCACGGGTGCTCGTCTGTTCATGAAGTCAGGTACAGAACAGCACAATCGGTTGGTCGCGTGGCAGCTCGCCGTACTGGTCGGGCAATTCGGACGGCGGAATGCGGATGGATCCGGGAATCGTTCCCGGATAGACGTCGAAGCCGGTCGGCTGCCGCACGTCGACCAGGACGACCTTCCGCCCCTCGTCCAGCTGGTGTTTCAGCTCCCGAGCCGTGAGAGTGGGAACCCCCGGCAGTGCGTTTTGCCTTGTCGGTTTCTGCCCGAACAGCCGCATTGATCACGTCCTCCGCGCACACGCCTCCGCTGCTATGACTCTACCCCCACTGACTCCAGTCGCACCTGTTCGAGATCGAGCTCACGCGCGACACGGCGCATGACGTCATCACTGATGATCCCTTCGTCGCGCAACGACACGACTGCCTGGCGCTCCGCGTCGATCACCTCCCGGACGATCTGCCGATAGCGGGCCTGTTCGGCCCGCTGGACCCGAGTCGGTTCGCCGGTCGCGAAGATCCCGACCTGCCGCGCTGTGTTCTCCAGGCGTGCCCGTAAAGCGCCGATCATCTCCTCGGGGACGCCATCCCGCGATGCCGAGTTCAGACGTTCAAGCCCGGCTTGCAGCGCGGCGAGCCGTGCGGCGACTTCCTCCCGCTGCTCGCGGGGATCAGCAGCCAATCCGAGCCACTGAATGAACACGGGCAATGTCAGGCCCTGCACCGCAAGCGTGGAGAGGATGACGGCATAGGTGAGGAAGATGATGAGCTCTCGGTCGGGGAAGTGTCCGCCACCGCCGGCGGCCAGCGGAATCGCCAGGGCGGCGGCCAGAGAGACCGCCCCCCGCATGCCGGTCCAGGCGACGACAGCTGTCTCGTTCACCGACAAACGCGATCCGCGGCGGGCCGGCCGCAACCAGGCGGACTCGGTGGCGAAAACCCAGAGAACGCGCAACACGACGACGGTCAGGACGACCACGAGAGCGTACAGCAAGAGTTGCGACACCGGAAGGGAGGTTGAGATCGCGTTCAAGATGCGGTGAAGCTGCAGGCCGACGAGGATGAACAGGATGCCGTTGAGGAGGAACGTCACCAGCTCCCACATGACCTGGGACTGGAGACGTACCTGGGCCGAGAGGTGGGGCGCTCCGCGCCGCGCTAAATAGATGCCGCAGGCCACCACCGCGAGCACGCCCGACCAGTGGAGCGCGTTGGCAGGCAAATACGCCGCGTACCCCGTGAGCAGCGAGAAAGTGAGTTCCACCGGCGGGTCGTTGAGGCGGCGTCGCACCTGTGCCACGACCCAGCCGACGGCAAGTCCAACTGCAATACCGCCGACGGCGGCCACGATGACATCGACGCCGGCGACGGGCGGGGAGAACCTCCCGCTCACGACCGCGGTCACCGCCACCGAATAGGCGACCAGGGAGAAGGCGTCGTTGAGCAGACTCTCGTCTTCGATGACGGCGATCAGGCGCGCCGGCACCTCGAGACGCTCCGCAATCGCCGTCGCAGCCACCTCGTCGGTTGGCCCGACGATAGCGCCCAGGACGAAGGCTGTCGCCCAGGAGAACCCGGGAACCAGGGTGTGGATGATAACGGCCACGGCGCCGATGGTGGCCACGACCAAACCACCGGCCAGGCTCACGATGGTCCGGATGCTATGAAGGAGGTCGCGAAAGGAGAGGCTCAGCGACTCGACGAAGAGGAGAGGCGGGAGAAAGAGGAGAAGGACCAGGTTCGGTGGTAGCGCGACGCTCGGAACGCCGGGAACAAACCCCAGCACCAAACCGCCGAGAACGAGCAGGATGGGAAAGGCGACGTGAAGCTGCCGTGCCAGCGTCGTCAGCACGGCGACGGCCAGGAGGAGACCCAGAATCAGCTCGGTGTTCGGTATGGCTCACCCCTGCAGAATCCTAGAAGAATCCGCAGGGGTGAGGGAGTTGCCTTCCTCCGGCCTTATGTCTGTCCTGCTAGTCGACCAGGTCTTTCGCCTTGCGCTCGGCCTTGCCGGTCTCGTACTTAGCGCCGCCTTTGGCCTGGTTGCCGACGCCCTTGGCCTGCATACTGCGGTCGCCCGTGGTGCCGCCCACCGAGTTCTGCAGCTTGCCCTTGAGGTACTCGATCGCGCCCGAGATCTGCTTACCCATTCCACTCATTGTCGTGCTCCTTACTAACGACGACTACTCCTGCCGGCAAGATTGGCAAGAAGTGGACCGCGGTGTGGGCTCGTTCGCGCCGCCCGGAAAGGCTCACCTATAATCCCGCGCCATGACAGGTTTAGAAGCACACTTCCTGACCCTTATCAAGCATCTCCTCACCGCCATCGGGTATCCCGGTGTCTTTGTCCTCATGACGATCGAGGGCTTTGGGATCCCGATCCCCAGCGAGCTCACCATGCCCTTCAGCGGCTTTCTCTCGTCCGCGGCCGGCGGCCATAAGTTCATCTTGCCGGTCGTCGTCGCCATCGGCGCTGCCGGCGAGATCACGGGCGGGATCATTGCCTACGCGCTGGGGTACTACGGCGGGCGTCCCATTCTCGACAACTACGGACGGGTGGTCTTCCTCTCGCCGGAAGATCTGCTGAGCGCCGAGCGGTGGTTCGCGCGCTATGGTGATTGGGTCGTTCTGGTCACCCGCCTGCTGCCCGCGATTCGGAGCTTCATTGCCCTCCCGGCTGGGGTCGTCCGCATGCCCTTCTGGCGCTTCTTGGTGTACGGAACTATCGGGTCGGTCGTGTGGTGCGCCGTCCTGGCGCTGATCGGGAATGCTCTCGGCCAGCACTGGCAACAGGTCAGCAGCGGCGCGAGCCGCTACAACGTGATTTTGCTGCTTGTCCTCGTCGCGCTGATCGCTTTCGCTGTCTACAAGAGACTGGCCGCCGGCGGTCTGCGCCGCGACCGCGCCACGTCCGTCTCCGCTCGGAAGCCGTAGCGAGAGTCGTCGGCACCGCGGCAGGTCCGCCCTGTTTCCGGCTCGGGGCAGGGGCGTGGTCCGGACCTTGATTTGGTAGCGTGAGATACGAGACTGCCGCGTGGAGGGAGGGCGTATGGCAGAGGCTGCCACCGCGGGACCGGGAGACGAGGGCGGCCTGCGTCGGGCCGTCGGCCCCTGGGGCTCGTATACCTGGGGCTACGCCGATGTCGGCGCCGATATCTATGTCGCTCTCGGCCTGGTTATCGCGACTGCCGGAGGATCCTCCAATGTCGCCTTCCTCTTTGCCGGCCTGATCTACGCCAGCATCGGACTTGCCTACACCGAGCTTGCCGCCATGTACCCTCTCTCCGGGGGCGGGCAGCTCTGGGTGATGCGTGGCCTGGGGGATATCTTCGGCTTCACGGCCGGGTGGTCCGTCCTGCTCGCCTTCACCGTCGATATCGCTCTCTTCGCCTATATCTCGATCAGTTATCTGGATCGCTTCTTTCCCGCGCTCAACCATCCTCCCTACAACATTGTCGAGTCGATCGTGATGGTCGGGCTCCTCTTGACTCTGAACACCATTGGAGTCCGTGAGTCATCCAAGCTGAACGAGATGGCCGGAGCGCTCGATATCTTTGCCGAGAGCACCATCATCGTCATCGGCTTCGCGTTCGCCTTCTGGCCATACCTCTACTGGAGCCAGATCTCCCACTTCTGGGGGCACTTCCAGGCCAACCGCCTGATGTTCGGGACGTCGCTCGCCATCATCTCCTTTGTGGGTCTGGAGTCCATCTCGCAGGCAGCGCAGGAGACGGAGCGGCCGACGACGATCATCCCTCGCACGTCGCTTGCCCTGATCCTGACGATTCTTGCCTACGCGATCGGTCTCAGCAACCTGGCGCTCGGCGTCGTGCCCTGGCAGACCTACGATCCGACCTCCCATGTCTATTGCCACGGCCTCTCGGTGGCCGCGTGCTCCGCGTCACATCTCGCGCACGAGAACGCGCCGATGATCTGGCTGGCCGAGCATCTTCCCTTGATCGGAGCCTATCTTGCGCCCGTGGTCGCCGTCCTCGGCACGACCCTGCTTATGATCTCCTCCAATTCCGGCGTCTATGGCTCGTCGCGCATTGTCTACTCGATGGCCCACAACGATCTGATGCCGAAGTTTTTCACCTACGTGCAGCCCAAGTTCCGCACCCCGCTGGTGGCGCTCGTCGTCTTTTGTTTGGTGGCGGTCGGAGAGCTGATCGCTGCCGGCTTTACGTCCAATGCCCTGGAGTCGCTGGCGCAGATGTATGCGTTCAGCGCGGCCGTCAACTATCTGCTGGTTTTCGTGTCTCTGCTGGTTCTCCGCTTTACCGACACGGCAACGCCGCGCACGTTCCGTATGCCCTGGAACGTCGCTCTACGCCGTCCAGACCGGACATACGACATCCCGATCAGCGGAGTTGTGGGTCTTCTGTTCCTGGTCGCCGTCCTGGTCATGGTTGTGATTACCAACGCGATCGGCCGGGTCGCCGGCCCCTTGTGGGTTGTCGCCGGACTCGTGTTCTACGTGCTGTACCGCACTCGCCGTCATCTGCCGCTGCTGCGATCATGCCCGCGGGACTGGTCCGCCATGCAACTCGAGGTGTATCACGAGTCGGGTGAGACAGGATTGGCCCAGGAGTATCAGACAGCTCTGCGTCGTAACGACCGCCGTGGGTACGGATCGACGGTTCCCGCACTGGATCTCCTGTTGAACTGGAGGGAGCGTCGGCGCGGGAAAGGGAGTACCCCGGAGGGCACGCAGACCTAGCATCCTGGTATGGTAGGCCACGCCGCCGGGCATGTCGGACGCCACCTTCGTCTTCCTCGACGAGGCCCGCCTCCCGCTTCCTGGTAGACCGTGATCTACCGCTCGGGCCGGTCTCAGGAGACAGAAACGGACGCCGCCAGGACAGCGGCAACCAGAGTCGCCGCCCAGGGCGCGCAATCGAATCGTCCCAAGCGAAGGGTCATGGGCCGGCCGAAATCGAAGAGAGCCGGTCCTGAGACCGGCTCTCCCACATGGTCATTGCTGGAACCAGGGATTTAGGCGGACTCTCCCTCGATGTACTCGTCCTCGTCACGGACGGTCGGGAGAGTCGAGGGTTCGAGGATCGGCCCCTCATGCTTGAGGATGACGCGGTCGGTCACCGTGCACGACTTGATGTCCTGACGAGACGGGATGTCGTACATGATATCGAGCAGGGTGTCCTCGACGATGGTGCGCAGGCCGCGGGCTCCAGTCTTCTGGGCGAGGGCCGCCACGGCAGTCTGCTCCAACGCCTCCTGAGTGAAGATCAGCTCGACCTTGTCCAGTTCGAAGAATTTCTTGTACTGCTTGATGATCGCGTTCTTCGGCTCGGTCAGGATGCGGATCATCGTCTCCTTGTCGAGCGGCTCGAGGCCGACGATGACGGGCAGACGTCCGACGAACTCGGGAATCAGACCGTACTGCAAGAGGTCTTCCGGCGTGATGGCGCTCGGCGAGGCCGTCTCATCAGTCTCTTCAGGAAGAGCGCGGTAGCCGATGCGGTGGTTGCGGCCGACGCGCTTCTCGATGATGGCGTCCAACCCCTCGAAGGCACCGCCGCAGATGAAGAGAATGTTGGCGGTATTGATCTGGATGAAGTCCTGATGGGGGTGCTTGCGGCCGCCCTGCGGCGGCACGTTGGCGACCGTCCCCTCGATGATCTTGAGGAGTGCTTGCTGCACGCCTTCACCGGAGACATCGCGGGTAATGGACGGATTGTCCGACTTGCGAGCGATCTTGTCGATCTCGTCGATGTAGACGATGCCCTTCTCGGCCCGGCTGATATCGAAGTCGGCGGCCTGGATGAGGCGGAGGAGAATGTTCTCGACATCCTCTCCGACATAGCCGGCCTCGGTCAGTGCCGTGGCGTCGGCAATGCAGAACGGCACGTCGAGGATCTTCGCCAGTGTTTGTGCGAGAAGCGTCTTGCCGCAGCCGGTGGGGCCGATCATCAGGATGTTGCTCTTGCCGAGCTCGACATCGTCGATCTGCATGCCGGCGGCGACGCGCTTGTAGTGGTTGTACACGGCGACGGAGAGGACCTTCTTGGCACGGTCCTGACCGATCACGTACTGGTTGAGCTGCTCCATGATCCGCTTGGGCGTCGGAATCTTGCTGAGGGGCAGCCGGGTCGTGGCCGGCTGCGCTTGCTCCTCGGCGATGATCTCCTGACAGAGATCAATGCACTCGTCGCAGATGTACACGCCACCCGGCCCGGCGATCAGGCGGTGTACTTGTTCCTGGCTCTTCCCACAGAAAGAGCAGCGGTACTGGACGCGCGGATTTTTCGTTCCTGCCATGCGCCCCTAACTCCCCGCCTGTGCCATCGGCATCTCTTCGGCCGTCAGGATCTCATCCACCAGGCCGTACTCCTTTGCCTGCTCCGCCGTGAAGAAACGGTCGCGGCTGAAGTCTTCCCGTATTTTGTCCACCGGCTGTCCCGTATGGTGGGCAAGTATAGCAAAGTTGCGCTCGTGCAGGCGGAGTAATTCGCGGGCATGAATTTCGACATCCGGCGCGTACCCGCCGAGATTCTGCATGCCGGCAGGATGCATGTGGACGGTTGCGTTGGGCAGGGCGATGCGCTTGCCGGCGGTGCCGCCCGCCAGGATAACCGTCGCCATGCTGCCGCAGAATCCCATGCACATCGTGACGACATCGGGCCGGATGTGCTGCATCGTGTCGTAGATGGCCAGGCCGGCGTACACCACACCGCCCGGGCTGTTGATGTACATGTAGATGTCGCGGTCGGCGTCTTCGCTCTCCAGGAAGAGGAGTTGCGCGGTTGCCAGCGAGGCGACGGCGTCGTCGATGGGCGTGGTGACAAAGACAATCCGCTCTTTGAGGAGGCGCGAATAAATATCGAACGCCCGCTCGCCGCGGTTCGTCTGCTCAATAACGGTGGGAACGAGATAACTTTCCATTGGTGGCTCCTCGCTAGCTGCCGATCTCGACAGCGGCGCTGTCCTCTACGTGCTCTTGCTCGGCCGGCTCTGCCTCGGTAGCGTCCACGGCCGGCTCGGACAGATCCTCACCGCTGACGACCGCGACCAACCGGCGGATGGCGGCCTGGCGGCGGAGGCGGGTCCGAATGCTGGACCGCAGCTCGCGGTTGGCGTGCAGGCGCTTGCGCTCCTGATTGCTGAGACGGAGACCCTGGACCATCGCCTCCAGTTCGGCTGAGATCTGGTCATTGCTGATCTCGATGCTCTCGGCGTCCGCCAGCGCGGCGAGGACGAGAGAGGTCTTGACGTTTTCGATTGCCCCCTCACGCATCTCCTCCCGCATGTCGTTCACGGTTTTGTCTACGGACTGGAGATACATCTCGAAACTCTGGCCCTGCCCCGAGAAGGCCTGGCTCAGATCGTTCATCATGCGATCCAGCTCCTCCTCGACGAGAACCGGCGGGATATCGACAAAGGTGCGTGAGACGAGCGCCTCGATCGCCTCCCGCACCAGCTGCTCGTTGGCCTGATTGCGCTTCTCGAGCTCCACGTTACGCTCGAGGGCCGACTTTAGATCGTCGAGCGTTTCGTACCGGCTCACACTCTGCGCCAGCTCGTCGTTGAGCTCGGGCAGGACTTTCCGCTTGACCTCTTTGGTCAGCGCCGTGACGAAAGCCGTCTTTCCCGCCCACTCCGGGTTCGCGTAGTCCTCCGGAAGGGGGATGCTAAGCTCGCGGATATCGGCCGGGGTTGTGCCGACCAATTGCTGTGAGAGACCCGGCAGGATCTCGTCGATGCCGCGATCGGCCTCGGCGGTCAGCTCGACGTCGGCGTTCTCCTGCTTGATCACCTCTTCGCCGCCCACCCGGGCGTTGAGGTTCATCGTTACCACATCGCCGATCTGCGCCGGCCGCTGGACCGGTTCGAGCATTGCCTGACGCTCCTGCAGGTCGTGGAGGATCACCTGGACCTCGGTGCCCTCGACGGTGACGGTGGGGACATCAACGTGGATCGCGTGATAATCCGGTAGCTCGACCTGGGGCCGAACGGAGACGGTGATCTCATAGCGGAACGGCTCGCCGGGGTGGAGGTGATCGTGGCCGTCCGCCGCGCTGACCTCCGCCCGCTCCAGCGGGACGAGGTTCTCCTGGTCGACCGCCTGCTCATATCCCCACTCCAGAGCGTCGTCGGTCGCCTCGTGAAGGAAGACATCCTCCCCGACGGCGCGCTCGAGCACAGGCCGTGGCGCCTTTCCCTTCCGAAAGCCCGGAATGGAGACGCGCTGGACGAGGCGCTTGTAGGTACGGTCAAGCGATTTCTCGACCTCAGCCGGGGTGAGCTCGATCTTGAGGGTGACGCGGCTCTCGGGGAGCCGGGTAACTTCTACGTTCATACAGTGCCTTGCTGGGACCGGACTGCCGGCCCAAGGTGGTGGTGGGGATGGAGGGGCTCGAACCCTCACGCCACAAGGCACATGATCCTAAGTCATGCCTGTCTGCCAGTTCCAGCACATCCCCGGAGGACTGTGTCTCGGATCCCCTGTAGTGAGGATACCAGATAATCGGCGGCCTGGAGCCTGATAGAATGGCGCGCCGAAGCCGGCCGGCGTGGCGGAATGGCAGACGCACGGGACTTAAAATCCTGGACCGAAAGGTGTGTGGGTTCGACTCCCACCGCCGGCACCACAGACGGCTCGAAATCGGGTCCAAGCCGGTAGATCGCGTCGCCGCGACGCGTTGACGAATTTCGCGAATCGGTGGTAAGATTGTCTCGATTGCAGCGGGGATGGACCGCTGCATCTCGATTTTTATAGGAGGTTGACAGATCCCCAGAGAGCTTCGAACCAACAATCAAATCCGGGCGCGTGAGGTCCGTGTTATCGGCCCCAACGGCGATCAACTGGGTGTGATGCCCATCATGCGCGCTGTCGATATAGCCCGGAGCGATAACCTCGACCTGGTCGAGGTTCAGCCGAACGCAGTTCCCCCCGTCTGCCGCATTCTCGATTACGGGAAGTACAAGTACGAGCAGTCGCGGAAGGAGCGGGAGGCCAAGAAGTCGCAGAAGACGCAGACACTCAAGGAGATGCGGCTGAAACCGAAGATCGGCGAGCACGATCTGGAGTTCAAGACACGCGCCATCGCCGGGTTTCTGCAAGATGGGGATAAGGTCAAAGTCACGGTAAACTTCCGAGGACGCGAGAATGCCCATCCCGAGTTGGGACGTGAAGTCCTGCTGGATGTCGCTCAGCGGCTCCAGGGGATCGGCACCGTCGAGCGGCTGCCGCTGCTTGAGGGACGCTCCATGCACATGATCATGGCGCCGGCGCCGCAGAAAGCGCGTCCCGCGCCGGTCGCGGCTCCGTCGGCGGCGCCGGCGGGCTAGGAACGAGGAATCACATGCCGAAGATGAAGACGCACAAGTCCACCGCGAAGCGCATCAAGGTGACGGGAACCGGGAAGATCATGATCGGCCACGGTTTCCAGAACAAGAAGCGCTCCGCCAAGTCGAAGCGCACTCTGCGCACGCTGCACGACATGTTTCCCGTCTCGCCCGGAGTGGAGCGGCGGGTCCGTGCCCGGGTTCCGGGGCTACGAGCGCGTAAGAAGAAGTAGCGGTTCGAGGGATCGAACCGGGGGAAGGTAGGAGAACCGCATGCCTCGCGTGAAGGGCGGGCCGCAGACCCGCCGCCGTCACAAGAAGATCCTCAAGCTGGCCGCCGGACATCGCGGGGTGCGCCATCGCACGTTCCGCGCGGCGAACGAGTCAGTCACCCACGCCCTGGCCCATGCCTATCGCGACCGCCGCAATCGCAAGCGCGATATGCGGGCGCTCTGGATCACGCGCATCAACGCCGCGGCACGGCAGCATGGCCTGTCCTACAGCCAGTTCATGCACCTTCTTCAAGAGAAGAACGTCGGACTGGATCGGAAGATGCTTGCCGACCTGGCGGTGAGAGAGCCTGCCGTCTTCGATCAGATCGTCAGCGACGTCAAAGGCTAAGACCGTCTCCCGTGTCATCACGGATGCGGCCCTGTCTGGTGTTAGACAGGGCCGTTTTTTGTGGACAGCAGGCAGTAAGCCATGAGCCATGAGTTGGCTCACAACTCGCACGTTATAGCCGATCCATGGCCCCGATCACGTCACCGCACAATCCCCTCGTAAAATACGTGCGCTCTCTGGAGCGAGCGCGGACACGCCACGAGGAGGGCGTGTACCTGGCAGAGGGCGTCCGCCTGGTGGGCGAGGCGGTGGCGACGGGGCAGGAGGCGCCGATCGTTCTCTACAATCCCGAGCGTCTCGAGGGGACGGAAGCAGGCCGGGGCCTGCTGGAGGTACTTCCTGGCTGGGGCCGCCGGGTCTACGAGGTAGACGAGCGGGTACTGGCGGCCGCGGCGCAGACCGAGACACCGGCCGGCGTGCTGGCGGTGCTCGAGCTGCCGGAGCAGGACCCGCTGGCCGTACACGCTCAAGACCGGTTCGGTGTCCTACTCGATGGTGTGGCCGATCCCGGAAATGCGGGAACGATCCTGCGGACGTCCGCGGCGGCGGGTGTGGATTTTGTGGTGGCACTGCCCGGATCGGTCGATCTCTTCTCCCCCAAAGTGGTGCGTGCCGGGATGGGCGCCCATTTCGTCCTGCCCCTCTACCAGCATGTGTCCTGGGATGAGGTGGAGCGGGATCTGCCGGATCGCGCGCTGGTGGTGACCGATGTCGGCGCAGGTCAGAACCTGTTCGAGTTCACCTGGCCGCCGCGGACGTCGCTCGTCGTCGGTAGCGAGGCGCGCGGGATATCGGCCGCGGCGGAGAGCCACGTGGCCGGGCGCGTCCATATTCCTATGCGGCCCGGCATCGAGTCTCTCAACGTGGGTGCGGCCACGTCTATCATCATCTACACTGCCCTTGGCCCGACGCTGGGCCGGCCAAGGTAACCCGCGGCCGCCGTTACAGATTCGCACGCCGTGCGTATCACTACTTGAACCTTTCGTTGAGGAGAGGATGGAAGACGCGTTCCAATCCCGCGCCTTCATTCCAGACGATACCGATACCGATGATGCGGCCATTGCCGAGGCAGCCAAGACCGACGCCCATGCCTTTGGTGATCTGTATGAGCGGTACTATCCTCGTGTCTACCGCTACGTCTATCACCGGCTGGGAAACGTCACGGAGGCGGAAGACGTGACGGCCGTCGTGTTCATGAAGGCACTGGAGGGTCTTCCCGGCTACCGGCCCCGGCGGACCGGATTCGCCCCCTGGCTGTTTCGGATCGCCCGCAACGCGGTGGTCGATCACTATCGGCGTGTTCGCCGCGCGGAGCCGCTGGACGGAAACGAGCACTACACGGTGGGGGACGATCCGGTGGCGGACTTCCTCCGCGGGGAGCGCACGGACGAGCTCAACCGTCTGGTCTCTCTTCTCTCCGGTGACCAGCGCGATGTAGTTCTACTCCGCTTCGCCGCGGACCTGAGCTATGGAGAGATCGCCGCGACGGTCGGGAAGAACGAGCCGGCGGTGCGCATGCTGCTCCACCGTGCGCTCCGCAAACTACGGACGGTGATTGATGATGCCCGAATTTGATAGCGACATCGAGGAGACCGCGCAGTACATCGCTCGCCTCGCCGGTAGGGTCAGCCTTGACCCTGCCCACAAGACCCAGCTTCGCGGAGAGCTGCTGCGGCGCCACCAGGAGCATTCTGTCGAAAGTTCGCAGCGCGCGACAGGATCGCTCTGGTCCCGCCTCACGGGACATCGACGCCTCACTCTGGTGGCGCCGCCGGCTCTCGGCGGTATCCTCGTCGCGATTCTTCTCGGCCTCTCGCTCGCTCCCCACCAGTCGGCACAGGCAGCCGAGGCGGCGCGCATCACCGATGCGCTCGCTCGCTCGGCGCCAACCGTGACGGCGTGGCAGGTAACGGCACAACAGCAAGAGGGCAATGCGGCCAACTCAGTGCAATGCGAGCTACGCCTGTCCGCGCAGCAGCGCATCTACGTGCGCAATGGCCGCGCCTATATGTACTCGAACGGCACGTGGTATGCGCTGTCCGCCACGAACTGGGCCACCTATCGAGGGTGCAGTGGCGAGGGACAACTCCAGATCGCCTTTGCCCTGCTTCCGGAGCGTCTCTCGCGGGGCGCCTTTGCCTTGCTGCCGGCGCGAACGCTTCATGGACAGCGGGTGGAGGGCATCCGCTACGCCGCAAGCGCCGCGCGCCGGACCGTGACGGTCACGCTCTGGGTGGACCGCTCGTCCGGGCTGGTGCTGGAGGCGACGCGCCTGGTGACGTCCGGGTCTCATGTGCTGCGCCGCGACGTGGTTGACTACTCCTACACGAGGACGGCGTGAGATATCTCATTGCGGTGACGGTGGTGGGAAGTCTCATCCTCGGTGTTCTCAGCATGCCGGCGCACGCCGAAGCCGTCCCGCCGCCTCCACCTCCGGCGCCCGGCTGCAAGTCGTGTCCCGGCCCGCCGCCTCCCCCCACGCCGGTGCCGACGCTCGCGCCACCGATCGTCGCGCAAAAGGTGGACATCGCCGTTCACTTCTCGCCGGCACGCGTGCACCGTGGACAGACGGCAACGCTCCGCGTCACGGCGAAGGCCGGCGACAAAGTGACCGTCATCCTGCGCTACCATGCGGGAGCGCCGCAGACAGTCCGATCGCGGGTCGGCACCCAAGGAGTGCTGCAGCGCAAGTGGCGTGTGCCGGGCACCGCTCCCCTCGGATCAGGCACCGTCCGGGTCTCTGTCGCCGACAGCGGCAAGGTCTACAGCACCGGTGTTCAGTTTATGGTCGTCCGGTAGCCGGTCTGCTCTCTTTACTTCTTTCACTCTGCCTGTACAATCGGGCCATAGAGAGCGACGACGGAGAGAGTACTCGTTCCGGGCCGGCCAGGGAGAAGGGGTCACCGACTGCAAGCCCCTTGACGGCAGGGAGCGACGAAGTTCACTCCGGAGCCGAGAGCTGATAGGTAGGTTCTCGCGGATCCCCCCGTTACCGGGTCAATGAGTGGCCGCCTCCGGGTGGCAAATCGGGTGGTACCACGGACAGGCCGGTTCGTCCCTAGACGAACCGGCCCTTTTGTATGGAGAACGATGATGATTGATGAGCGTGCGATAGACGAGGCGCTGCGCCAGGTCGAGCAGCTGCGGGCAGAGGCGTTGCAGGCGATCAGCGCGGCCGAGAACACAAGCCGGCTGGAAGAGGCGCGCATCCGCTTCACGGGAAAGAAGTCAGTGCTGACGGCGGTGATGCAGATCATGCCGCGCCTGCGCAGTAACGACGAGCGGAAGACACTGGGAGCGGCTGTCAACGCTGCCAAGGTGGAGATCGAGACGGCGCTGGAAGATCGGCGCCTGCAATTGGGACGTCGCGAGCTGGAAGCGCGTCTGGAGGCGGAGCGCGTGGACGTCACGTTACCGGGCACCCCCGTCCAGCGCGGCTATCAGCATCCCACCTTACAGACGATGCGCGAGCTGATCGACATCTTCCGCCAGATGGGGTACGCGGTGGTCGAGGGACCGGAGGTCGAGTGGGATCTGTATAACTTCCAGCTGCTCAACTTTCCGCCGGACCACCCGGCGCGCGACCTGCAGGACACGTTCTACGTCACCGACGACATGCTGCTGCGCACGCAGACCTCGCCGGCCCAGATTCGCGTGATGCGCGAGCAGCGCCCGCCCATTCGCGTCATCGTGCCCGGTCTCGTCTATCGGGACGAAGCAGAGGATGCGACGCATCTGTCGGAGTTCTTCCAGATCGAGGGGCTGGCCGTTGATACCAACATCACCCTGGCTGATCTGAAGGGCACGCTGACCGAAGTCGTGCAGCGCTTCTTTGGGCGCGAACGTGGCGTGCGCTTCCGGCCGCACTACTTCCCGTTCACCGAACCGAGCGCGGAGATCGATATCTCCTGCTTCGCGTGCGGCGGAGCCGGCTGCCGGTCGTGCGGTGGCGAAGGCTGGTTGGAGTTGGGCGGCGCCGGCATGGTGCATCCGATCGTGCTGGAGAACGGAGGTGTCGACCCGGAGGTGTACAGCGGGTTTGCCTTCGGCCTCGGACCCGACCGCTTCACCATGATGCGCGGGAACATCACTGACCTGCGCTTGCTTCGGCACGGCGACGTGCGATTCCTCGAGCAGTTCAACTAGGGAGCCGGCAATGCGTGTACCTATTACCTGGCTGGCGGACTACGTCGATTGGGGGGAGATGACGGTCGACACTCTGGCCGATCGTCTGACGATGGCAGGGCTGAAGGTCGAGGCCGTGGAGCGCGTCGGCGAGGCATGGAGGGACATTGTCGTCGGCGAGGTGCGGCAAGTCGAGCCGCATCCCACCTCCCGCAAGCCGCTCTGGGTGACTCAGACCGACCTCGGCGGGGGACAGGTTGAGACGATCGTGACCGGCGCGTCGAACGTGGAGGCCGGCGACAAGGTGCCGGTGATTCCCGTCGGTGGGCTGGTGCCGGTTGGACCGGACGGTCATCCCTTCGTCATTGAACCGCGTCTCATGGCCGGCATTACCTCGCAGGGCATGCTTGGCTCGGCAGACGAATTGGGACTGGCCGGAGGGCACGACGGCATCTACATCCTGCCCGCCGATGTGCGGGTCGGCGCGCCTCTGCGCAGCGTGCTGGGTGACGATGTCATCGACATCGAGACCAACCCCAACCGCCCCGACACGCTCTCTATGATCGGCATCGCGCGTGAGGTGGCCGCCATCACCGAGACGTCGCTGACCGTGCCGGACGTCAAGACGGTCACCGGTCCGGTCGAGTTCCGTGATGAGCCGAGCATTGCCATCGAGATCGAGGACCTGAAGGGATGTTCGCGCTATACGGCGCTGCGCATTGAGGGTGTGGTTAACGGCACGTCCCCTTTCTGGCTGCGGCGTCGCCTCGAGATGGCAGGCATGCGGCCGATCAGCCTCCTGGTCGATCTCACGAACTACGTCATGCTCGAATACGGCCAGCCGATGCACGCCTTCGATGCGGCGAAGATTCGTGGCGGCCGCATCATCGTGCGGCGGGCACGCCCGGATGAGGAGCTGAGGACACTGGACGGCGTGCTGCGGACGCTAGTCCCGGATGATCTCGTCATAGCCGACGAAGAGGGCCCGATCGGCCTGGCCGGCGTGATGGGTGGTGAAAACTCGGAAATCGGACCGGACACGACCGCCATCGTTCTGGAGTCAGCCACCTTTGATCCAGTGAGCGTGCGCCGGACGGCGAAGCGGCTCGATCTCCGCAGCGAGGCGTCTAGCCGGTTCGAGAAGGGGCTGGCGCCTGAGATGACAGAGATCGCGGCCCGCCGGTTCCTCCAGTTGCTGGCGCAGGAGAGCAGGCAATCGCTGGCGGCGGCCCGGCTCTCGGCAGCCGGCGAGCCGTTTCCGCCACCGCGCGTCGTCGCCATGCCCCTCCGCGATCTTCCGCGTTTGCTCGGTATCGAGGTCGGCACCGACCGCTCGGCGGAAATTCTGAGCGCGCTTGGTTTCGGCGTCGAGATCACGCCGGATGAGTTGCGGGCCACGGTTCCCTTCTGGCGGCGGGTCGATATCAATCTCGCGGCCGATCTCGTCGAGGAGATCGCGCGGGTCATCGGCTACGACGCCATCCCCAGCACGCTTCCTGCCCACACCGTGCCTCCCCCCGAACAAGCGCCGTCTCTCCGCTGGGAGGGTGCCGTGAGGTCCGCGCTCCTCGCCGCGGGCGTCAACGAGCTCGTCACCCACAGCCTCACCTCGCCCCAGTCGGTCAACAGATTGAGTCCCCGCCGGTCAATCGAGACGGCGGAGTCTCAGTTCGAGGCGCTAGTGCCCGGTGCGGCGGGGATCTATGCCGAGGAGGCGCTAACTCTGCTCGTGACGTTGCTCAATCCACCCACGCGTGACCGGACCATGCTCCGGCCCACGTTGCTCCCCTCGCTGCTCGACGAGATCGCACGCAACCTGCGCCACAGCGACAGCCGCGTCGCCTTCTTCGAGATCGCACGTACCTACTTCAGGCGTCCCGAGGAGCTGCCCTACGAGCGGCGGACGTTGGCCATCGCTCTCTCTGGGCGGCACCTGTCGCCCTCCTGGCAAGATCCTATCCCTGCTCCGTACTCCTTCTACGACCTGAAAGGGATGGTGGAGAGTGTCTTCGAGGCGCTCGGCATCCATGAGCTGCCGGTCGCGCCGACGAGCCGGGAGTTTCTGCACCCGGGCCGCGCGGCCGCGATCGAGTTGGGTGGGCGTGAGGTGGGGTATCTCGGCGAATTGCATCCCGACGTCGCCGGCGCCTTCGAGATCGACACCTTCCCCGTCCAGGTGGCGGAGATCGATCTCGACAACGTATTCCGGCATGCATCGGATCGTCATGTGTACCGCCCGATCCCGCGCTTCCCGCCGGCGCGCCGCGACATTGCGGTGGTGGTGGCGAGGGAAACGCCGGCTGCCCACGTGCTGCGTATTGTCCGCCAGGCCGCCGGCGAACTTCTCGCGCATGCCGCGGTCTTCGACGTCTACATCGGCGCTCCCTTGCCGGCTGATCGCAAGAGCATTGCCGTCGCGCTCGATTTCCGCCATCCAAACTCCACCCTCACCCAGGAGGAAGTCGCGGAGCGCATGGAGGCGATCGTGCATTCGTTGGCAGAGGAGCTGGGAGCAACGATCCGCGACTGACTCGGTTCCAGGATTGGCTGCTTCCCCCTGTGCCACACTGAACCTGTCATGATTGCGGAGAAGACACTCCAGACGCTGGAGTTCGACAAGATCCTGGCTCTGCTGGCCGACGAGGCGAGCTTCTCGGTCGGCAAGGAGCGAGCGCTCGCGCTGCGTCCCGCGACTGATGTGTCGGCGGCGCGCGCCGGCATTGCATACACCGCGGAGGCGCGGACGCTTCTGGCGGCGCGTCCGGCCACTCATCTCGGCGGCGCCCACGACGTGCGCCCGGCGGTCCGCCGGGCTGAGGTGGGCTCTGTTCTCACGCCCTTTGAGTTGTTGGAAGTCGCCGCCACGCTCGGTGCATCCGCCCGTTTCCGCCACGCCGTGGGCGCTGATCTGGAGATTCCCTGGCTGCGAGCCCAGGCGCAGCGCATGGCCGAGCACCGTGATCTGCAGAAGTCACTGGAGGACACCTTCAGCGAGCGTGGCGAAATCCTGGATAGCGCCAGTCCCGAGTTGCGGCGGCTGCGCAATGAGCTGCGGACATACGAGGGGCGGTTAATGGACCGCCTCAACAGCATGGTCAGCTCCTCCGATTACCGCAGCTCCCTCCAGGAGCCGATCGTTACCATGCGCAACGGCCGCTTCGTGATTCCCGTTCGTGCCGAGTCTCGCTCAAAGATCCCCGGCGTGGTCCACGACCAATCCGCCAGCGGCCAGACGATCTTCGTCGAGCCTCTCGCCGTCACCGAGATGAACAATAAGCTCAAGGAGATCGAGCTGGCGGAGCAGCGCGAGATCGAGCGGATCCTGCGTGCCCTGTCTGCTCGGGTAGCAGAGCATGGCCCGGAGCTTCGCGAGACGGTGGAGGCCCTGGGGGCCGTGGACCTCGCCTTCGCGAAAGCGCGCTACGCCGAGCGTCTCAAGGCAGTCGCGCCGGCGCTCAATGACGACGGCATGACCAATCTGGTTCTGGCCCGCCACCCACTGCTGCGGGGTGAGGTCGTTCCGATCTCGATGTGGCTGGGCGAGGATTTCCGCGTGCTGGTCATCACGGGACCGAATACGGGCGGCAAGACGGTGGCTCTCAAGACATTCGGCCTCCTTACCCTGATGGCCCAGGCGGGCATGCATGTGCCTGCTGCCGCCGAGTCGACCATCGCCGTCTATCCGCGCATCTGGGCGGACATTGGAGATGAGCAGAGCATCGAGCAGAGTCTGAGTACCTTCAGCTCCCACATGCGGAATATCACCGGCATGCTGCCTCAGATCGACGCGAAGTCGCTGGTGCTCCTTGACGAGCTGGGCGCCGGCACCGACCCACAGGAAGGTGCAGCGCTGGCACGGACGATCCTGCAGGCGCTGCTGGCGAGCGGCGCACGGGCCGTGGTCACGACGCATTACAGCGAGCTGAAGACCTTCGCCCACGAAGCCGAGGGTGTCGAGAACGCCAGCGTCGAGTTTGATGTCGAGACGCTCTCCCCGACCTACCGCCTGACCATTGGCCTTCCCGGCCGCAGCCAGGCGCTCGCCATCGCCCAGCGTCTCGGTCTGCCCGGGTCGATTCTGGAACAAGCTCGCGGCTTCGTGTCCTCCGGCGCAGTGCGCGTCGAGCAACTCCTGGCACAAATACAGGCGGAACGCCAGGAGATCGCCGAGCTGCACACGCGGACGATAGCGCTCCACGAGGATGCCCGGAAGCTCCGAGAGAGGGTGCGTTCCCAGTTCGGCGAACTGCGGAAGGAGCGTGAGCGGGTGCTGGCGGAGGCACGGGAAGAGGCTGCCGCGACGGTGCGTGAGCTGCGGGGGCGGCTACGCGCGCTGGAAGAGGAAGCACGGGGCATGGCGTCGCGCCGCGAGCAACGTGAGCTACGCTCCCGGCTCGACGAGCTCCAGGGGGAGGCGGCGGAAGCGCTGCAGCCGGCCGGCGTCGCGGTCGACGCGGCGCCCAGGCTTCAGCCCATCCGTGAAGGTGCAACCGTGGCGATCCTCTCCCTCGGCCAGACGGGAACCGTGTTGAGCGTGGGCGACGGAGAGGCCGAGGTGCAGCTCGGTCAGTTCAAGATGCGCATTCCGACGGATGACCTGGAAGTGGTCGCCGGGAAAAGACGCGAGGCCGACGCGGGCACGCGCGTGCAAACGACGAGTCCAGCGCCGCCGATGGAGATCGACATCCGGGGGTGGCGCGCCGATGACGCCCTACACGAGATCGACCAGTACATTCACGACAACTACATGCACGGCCAGGGTGTGGTCCGCATCGTCCACGGCAAGGGGACCGGCGCGCTGCGTCGGGCCATCCGCGAGCAGCTGAGTAGCAACCCGCTCGTCAAGAGCTTCGAGTCGGAAGAGACCAAGCTGGGCGGCGAGGGCGTGACCGTCGTGAAGCTGGCCCTGTAAATCAGGGGACGTTCGCTACTGCAGCAGGAGCTCGAAGTTGACGTGCTTGCCCTGGTGCGAGAACCGGACGCGCGCGGGATAGAGGACGTCTCCGTGCTCGATGTACTGCGTGAGTAGCGCAGTGAGGATGGAGCCGACACCGGCACCCACGACCAGACCCAGCACAAAGAAACGCACCCGATCGAACGTTACGGGATTCACGTATACCCCCTACTGAATGCGGAGCAAGGTGGGAGCTTCATGCCAGCGACGTTCCAGGTCGTAGTACGCGCGCTGCTCCGGACTGAAGACATGGACGATAACTTGGCCGTAGTCTAACAAAACCCATCCATCCTGCGGGAGACCTTCCTCGGCGAGTAACCTGATCCCTTGCTCCTTCATGGCATCGCGGACTGCCCGAGCGATGGCCCCAATCTGCCGGTCGCTGGTTCCGGTGCAGATCACGAAGTACTCGGCCAGGGTCGTGACTCGCCCGATCTCGATCAGCGTGACGTCGAGAGCCTTGCGGTCGACGCAGACGTCAACTATTTCGCGCGCGATGGCCTGGGCGTCGTACTCTCCCGTCTGGGCCGTGGGCGAGGGACTCTGCATCGCCCCAGTTTACCACCCGCCCTATCCGCCGTCTCTGGCCGCTGTGTATCCTCTTACCATGAACGCCCGAGATACCTTCCCCGAGTACAACATGCGGTACACGATCGTGGACCCCGGGGGGACGATCAGCTTCGTCGGCGACGGGTTCCTGCTCATGCCGCTCGTCGCTGCCTGCGCCTCGAATCCGTCGTCACTGCGGGACATGATCGAGCGGGCTGATGCGATCGACCGGCGCCTACGCTTTCACGTGGGCCGCGGCCTTCTGGTCTTCGACGAGCACAATGTGGAAGGCGATTACAGCTCGATTCACCGGGAGCTGGAAGACCGCCGGGCCGAGCCCGTCTTTCGCGTCGTCGACGACGTCACGCGGGAGAAGAGCCTGGAACCGACGCGCACGGGGTTGATCATTTTTAATCTCAAGGATCGGCGCATCATCCAGGTGCTCAACCACTTCTACGCCGTCGAGCGCGCGGGTGAGGTGCATATCCACAACGGCGAGCGCTACTCGCGGCGTACCATCAGCTACCGATTGCCGGATTCCTGGTCAATCGTTCCCTGACGGCCCTGCATGACCAGGACATGGAGCCGTTCCATCTCCTGGTCGAGCTCGCGCCGTTCCCCTTCCATGCGCGCGATGGAGGCGGCAGCTGCCATCTGGTCCTCCAGCGGCATGCCGTCGAGTGCCGCCCGTGCCCGACTTTGCTCTTCCTGCAGATGAGCACGTCGCAGCTGGGCGAGGTGGAGACGCACCCCGATGCTGATCTTGCCGTCCTCCACCGGCGCCCCGCGTCCGCGTAGCTCGTCGGCCACCGCCCGGGCGTCCTCCGGAAGGTCTTCCCGGAAGAGGTCGTAGTCGTAGTTCTGCCAGGCGAGTAGGCGGGCCAGGATGCTTCGGTGCCTTTCGTCGCGCAGCGTGACGTCCGCGAGGGCGTGCGAGGCATCACGCGGGACGACCAGGATCTGAAGGAGGAGGGCGAGCAGCGCCCGCTCGACCTCGATCACCGAGTCGCCGGCCAGGGCACGGGCCGTCGTGCGCGCCACCACATCCTCCCGGGGAGGACGGCGGGGAGCCGCCGAGCGCGGCATGGCCCGCTGCACCGCCCGTACGTCCACGCCCGCCTCCGCGGCGAGCCGCTCGATCCAGACGGCCTGCCAGCCGGGTGACGGCGACAGCTGTTGGATGGCCGGAAGGATCTGATCGATGGCCTCCTGGCGCCAGGCAGGCGTCGAGTGATCGAGCGAATCCATCGTCTGGCGAAAGAAGAACTCGAAGGCCGGTACCGCTTCCTGTAGCGCGCTCTCCCAGAGATCGGGATGGTCGCGAATCAATTCATCGGGGTCGCCATGACCGTCCGGGAGCCGTGCGATCCGGAGGTCCAGAGTCTCTGCGTTGCGCGCGCGCGAACGAGTCGCCTCGTGGAGGGCCGTCAGCGAGGCCCGGATGGCCGCACCTTGGCCGGCCGGATCAGGGTCCAGCGCCAGAATGACGGTCTGGGTCATCCGGCCCAAGAGAGACAGTTGCTTGGACGTCACGGCGGTGCCGAGACTCGCCACGACGTTGGTAAATCCACCAAGGTGGGCCCTCACCGCGTCCAGATAGCCCTCCACCAGTACCGCTGAGCCCGCATCCTTCATTGCCGTCCCGGTGCGGTGGATGCCGAACAGCACGGAGCTCTTGTCGAAGATCTCGGTTTGTGGGGAATTGAGGTACTTTGGCTGGCCCTCGCCCAGGATGCGGCCCCCGAACCCGACGATCTTGCCGGATACATCGCGAATGGGAAACATGAGGCGCCCGCGAAACCGGTCGCGCAGGGTACTGCCCGATTCATCGGCCGACGCCAGGCCCGCGGCGAGCAGGATGCGATCCTGGATGCCGCGTTCCCGCAGTGCCGCGGTGAGCCCGTCACCGGAACGCGGCGCGAAGCCGAGATCGAACAGGGAGATCGCCTCATCGCCGAAGTTGCGCTCGTCGAGATAGGCCCGCGCCTGGTCTCCCGCCCGTCCCTCAAGTGCGCGCCGGAAGTAGCGTAGCGCCGCATCGTTGGCGTCGTAGAGCTGCGTCTTGAGAGAGTGGTCGCGCCGCTCTCGCTCCGGTAGCGCCACCCCGGTCTGCTCGGCCAGTTGCTTTAGCGCATCGGGAAAGGCAACGTGATCCATCTCCATCAGGAAAGAGAACACATCGCCGCCCTTCCCGCAGCCGAAGCAGTGATACGTGCCCCGTTGCGGGGTGACATAGAAGGAGGGGGTTTTCTCCTGATGGAAGGGACATAGGCCCTTGTAGGAGGCGCCGGAGCGCTTGAGATCAACGTAGCGTCCCACCAATTCGTCGATGGCGAGGCGGCTCTTGATCTCTTCGACTGCGTCCACGTGCGCTCCCGCGGCTATAATGGGCCGATTGTACAGGGGAGCGGGGATCGATGGATAAGCTGATCCTGCGTGGTATTGACGTCTTCGCGCACGGAGGAGTGGCGGGGGCGGAGCGGGAGATCGGTCACCGCTTTACTGTCGATGTGGCCATGGATCTCGACGTGAGCCGTGCCGCCGTGAGCGACGACCTTGCCGATGCCGTCGACATCGCTGCCGTCTACGACACCGTGGTCACGGCACTCGGCGAAGGGGAGTTTCGGCTGCTGGAATCGATGGCGGCGCGCCTCGCGGAGCGGCTGCTGGACCGATTTCCTGTGAATGCCGTGACGCTCCGCCTCGCCAAACCGTATCCGCCGCTTCCCGGCGTGGTCGCCGAAGAAGCCGTGGAGATTACCCGCCCCGCGCCCTCTTGATGGCCACCGGCACTTGTGCTGGGGCCCTCACTCGGGGCACCATCATGCTTTAGGGACAGCCGGTGGATCTTCTCGTCCAGAAGTTTGGTGGCAGCTCGCTCGCGTCTCCCGCTCGGATTCATGCCGTAGCGGACCTCGTGGCGCAGGCCGCGCGTACCAATCGCGTGGTCGTCGTGGTGTCTGCCATGGGCGACACGACGGATGATCTCATCGTCCTGGCGCGCTCGGTCACCGAGCACCCGCCGGCGCGCGAGATCGACATGCTCCTCGCCACCGGCGAGCAGGTGTCCGCCTCACTCCTCTCGATGGCTCTCCACCAGCGCGGACGGGACGCCATTTCCCTGACGGGCTGGCAGGCCGGCATCAGGACCTCATCCACCTTCCGTGCCGCCCGTATTCGCGATATACGTCCCGACCGCATCCGGCGTGAGCTGGAGCAGGGACGTGTCGTCATCGTGACGGGGTTCCAGGGCGTGGTCGGCGACGGGGAATGGGACGAGGTGACGACGCTGGGACGGGGTGGATCGGACGCCACGGCTGTCGCCCTGGCAGCCAGCCTCGGGTGTCTGTGCCGGATCTACACCGATGTCGAGGGCATCTATTCCGCCGATCCCCGTCTGGCGCCGGGTGCGCGTCGTCTTCCCACCGTCACCTACGAGGAAATGTTGGAGTTGGCGCAATACGGGGCGCGAGTGATGATGCCACGCTC
Source organism: Pseudomonadota bacterium (assembly GCA_021324655.1). GTDB lineage: Bacteria > Chloroflexota > UBA5177 > UBA5177 > UBA5177 > JAJPIP01. The sequence continues at coordinate 4,949 of JAJPIP010000073.1, read as the reverse complement.
GGTCGAGCTGGCGCAGATCTGGAGAGTACCGCTGGAGGTGACGTCGAGCTTCACCCCCGGAGCCGGCACCTCGATTGGAGGAAGCATGGAATTTGCCAACCGCATCGCGGGAGTCGCGCATCAGATGGATGTCGCCAAGGTGACCCTCGTAGCGCTTATGGACCGGCCGGGGGTCGCCGCCGCGGTTTTTCGCGCCCTCGCCACGCGGCATGTGCATGCCGATCTCATCGTCCAGAACATCGGTCACGAGGGGCGTACCGACCTCTCCTTCACCGTCGCCGCCGATGACCTTGACATCGCGCTTGAGACGATCGCGGCGGTGCGGGATGAAGTAGGCGCGCGCGATGTGACGGCGCGGACCGGTCTGGCCAAGGTGTCGGTCGTCGGCTCCGGGCTCTTCTCCAGCCTCGACCACGCCGCCACCATGTTCAGCGCGCTGAGCGAGCTCGGCGTCAACATCGACATCATCTCGACGTCGGGAATACGGATTACCTGCGTCATCGACGGCGGCCATGTCGAGGAGGCGGTCAGGGCCGTGCATGCCGCGTTTGGCCTGGAGGGGGAAGACCGGTGGCAGAGTACCGCGTAGCAGTCGCCGGGGCCACCGGCCTCGTCGGGCGCACGATCCTGCGCGTCCTCGAGGAGCGGGACTTCCCGGTGCGACATCTCGTCCCGCTGGCCTCGGAGCGGTCAGCCGGCACGGCTGTCACTTTCAGAGGAGAACCGGTGCCGGTTCGGGTGCTGGACGTCAACTCCTTCGAGGGCTGCGACATTGCCTTCTTCTCGGCGGGCGCGAGCGTAAGCCGGCGGTTTGCGCCCGTTGCGGCCGAGCAGGCGCTGGTGATCGACAACAGCTCGGCATTTCGGCTCGAGCCCGACGTGCCTCTCGTGGTTCCGGAGGTGAACGGCGATCAGGTCGGCCGGGAGCGGCGCCGTATCGTGGCCAATCCCAATTGCTCGACGATTCAGATGGTGGTGGCCCTCGAGCCGCTGCACCGCGCCTTCGGCTTGCACGAGGTCATCGTCTCCACCTATCAGTCCGTCTCGGGCACGGGTGCCAGAGGGATTCGCACGCTCGATGCCGAGCTGGACCGCGCCGGGCGGGCGCCGGACTCGCCGTACCCACACCGCATCGCATTCAACGTGCTCCCGCACATCGACACTTTCGATCCGCTTGGGTGGACCGGTGAGGAGCGAAAAATGATCGCGGAGACGCGCAAGATCATGCGGCTCCCTGATCTCCACGTTGTCCCAACCACCGTGCGCGTGCCGGTGCGGGTGGGGCATGGCGAAGCCGTCTACGCGCGGTTCGACAGCGAGGTTGATGCCGCCGGCGCGCGGCGGATCCTGGCCGATGCGCCCGGAGTGATCGTGCGCGACGATCCCCACGCCGACGTGTATCCGCTCTCCCTGGATGTCGAAGGCCATGATGAGGTGTTCGTGGGCCGCCTTCGGCCCGACCCGAACGATTCGCATGCCCTGGCGCTGTGGATTGCCGCCGACAATCTAAGAAAAGGCGCGGCGACGAACGCCGTGCAAATTGCGGAGATGGCCCTGTGGTCTGTCTTCTCGACCGGTACAGTTCCTTCCTTCCCGTCACCGACTCCACCCCGCGCCTGACGCTCGGCGAGGGCGCGACGCCACTGCTGCACGCGCGCCGTCTAGGGACGACGATCGGGTGTCCCTCCCTGTATCTCAAGGTAGAGGGAATGAACCCCACGGGATCCTTCAAGGACCGCGGAATGGTGATGGCGGTGGCGGCGGCCCTCGAGCGCGGAGCGACGAGTTTACTCTGCGCCTCGACCGGAAACACGGCTGCCTCGGCCGCCGCCTACGCTGCCCTGGCCGGCGTCACCTGTGGCGTCATCCTGCCCGCCGGGCAGGTGGCTCACGGCAAGCTGGCGCAGGCGCTGACCTATGGCGCGCGGGTGATTCCGGTGCAGGGAAGCTTCGACGACGCGCTCACCCTGACGCAGGAGGCCGTTCAGCACACCGGGGCCGAACTGGTGAACTCGGTCAACCCTTTACGTCTGGCGGGTCAGCGGACCGCCGCCTATGAGATCTGTGATGTCCTGGGCGGTGCTCCGGACATCCTGGCGCTTCCCGTGGGGAACGCGGGAAACATCACGGCCTATTGGGAAGGGTTCCAGGCATATCGTCAGGCCGGACGCATCGCATCGCTGCCGATGATGTGGGGGTTCCAGGCGGAAGGCGCCGCGCCCCTTGTCCGCGGCGAGACGGTGGTCAGTCCCGAGACGGTGGCGACCGCTATCCGCATCGGACGACCCGCCCGTGGCGACCAGGCATTGGCGGCGGCACGAGAGTCCGGAGGCGCGATCCGGGCCGTCAGTGATGAGGAGATCCTGGCGGCCTACGAGGCGGTGGCGTCACTGGAGGGCGTGATGTGCGAGCCGGCCTCGGCGGCTCCTCTGGCCGGTCTGCGGCGCCGGGCGGCCGAGGGAGAAGATCTGTCCGAGCGAGTGGTGGTCGCGGTCCTGACCGGAAACGGACTGAAAGATCCGGCGACAGCGCTCAGTCGCGCTCATGTCCCGGAGCCCATCCCGGCGTCACTCGGCTGTGTGCTCGAGGCTCTGGCGTGAGGAGCGTCCGTGTCGAGGTCCCGGCCACCAGTGCCAATCTCGGACCGGGCTTCGACACGCTGGGCCTGGCGCTGGACATAACAAACGTCGTGACGGCAGTACCGGGTGGGGACGACGCGGTCCTCGAGGGGGGCGTTGTCGATCCACATCGCAATCTGGTGTGCGATGGGTGGCACGCCTGGCGCGCGGCGCACGGCGTGGACCTTCCCGGCGTGACGTTTCGTATGGAGGCGGATATTCCTTTCGGCAAGGGTCTGGGGAGCAGCGCCGCCTGCATCCTCGCTGGAGTCACTGCTGCCGCCGCCTGCAGTGGACCCTGGTCGGCGCACGATGTGCTGGACGTGGCGGCGCGCCTGGAATCCCACCCCGACAACCTGGCGGCCGCGGTGATGGGCGGCCTGACGGCGGCGATCTGCGATGGCGCCGGGGTGCGTGCCCTGCACCTGGCACGTGAGATACCGCTCGATGTCGCCCTGTTCCTGCCGGATCAAGCGCTTTCCACGGCCGCAGCCCGGCATACTCTGCCGCGCGAAGTCCCCTTGCGAGATGCCGCCTTCAATCTGGGGCGGCTGGGCTATCTGGCAGCGGCTGTGACAGCCGGGAAGTGGGAGGAGATGGGCATTGCCATGACCGACCGCCTCCACCAGCCCTACCGCGCGTCGCTCGTCCCCGGTCTCACCGAGATTATGCAGGCGGCGCTGGATGCCGGGGCCTACGGCGCATCGCTCTCCGGCGCCGGCCCCGCCGTGCTTGCCCTTGCGCCTCTGACGTCCGGTGAAAGAATCGCGGCCGCCATGCTCAGGGCCGCGCACGCAATACCGTGTCGGGGCGAGACGCGTGTGGCGGCGGTGCGGCCCTTCGGACTCACCGTCAACACGCTGGAACACGCCCCCGAACGGTAATTGACCCTCGATCTGGGCCTCTTCCAACGCACGGCCGTTCGTTCGGCGCGCGGCGCGATGCGCGACCGGACGATGCTCAGATTGTCATGCGAAAAGGTTATTCCGCGTTAGGCTAGGGCAGAAAGTCGAAGGGGAGACAGTGGATGGCGATCGCCAAGGGGGTAGGGAAGAGCTATAGCTCGGCGACCTATGTGGTGCCGGACGATCAACTCGCGGTGGGCAGCACGCTGGGTGGTCCGAAGGTAGCCGCCATTATCAAGGCGACCGGCGCCCTGCAGAAGGTCTTCAACATCGACATTGGCGAGACGCTCTTCGATACCGTCGAGGTGCGCCACTATGACGACAAGACCGGCGTCTATCTCGAACAGGCGGCAATCGGCACCTTTGTCCTGCATGCCGAGCACCAGGAGCACCTGTACTATCTCGCCAACGGCGTCCACGTGCGCGAAACCATCTTTGTCCTCAGCGGCCGCCCGGGGCCGGACGGGTCAGTGGATCCGCCCGGCGTGTATTACGGTGTTGAGCTGACCAACGAGGGTTCCGAGGCGTGTGGGGTTCAGACGTACTGCTTCGCCCTGCCGCGCGGCACGACGCCGCAGGATGTGCTGTGCGAGTACGACCAGAATCTCAAGGCGCTCGTCTTCTGGAACGAGTCGCACCCGGACTGGGTCCGCATCCTCGGCGCCTCGGATGCCCCACTCAGCGTCGAGACAACACTCGCGTACGCCATGGCAGTCCGGGACCGCGCTCCCGGAACGCTCTCGAATGCCACCAAGGCACCACGCGAGCCCATGGCCGTTTTGCAGCACCGCCATCAGCTCCAGCCCGGACAATCGGCTTCCTGGTATTACCTCATGAGCATGGGAAACGGCCGCGATGAGGCGGAGGCGCATTACAAAGGGTGTCCGAGTGCAGACGAGGGGCTGGACAGAACCCAGCGGTACTATGCCTCGGTCCTGGCCAAGTCTGTGGTGATGACCCCGGATGAATCAGTCAATCGCGGCGTGCTGTGGGCCAAGGCGAACATGCTGCGGGTCGAGTCCAAGGCGCCCACCGGTTGGTGCTTCACCAACGACCCGACGCGGTCCAACAACAGCGTGGGACGCGACACGGCCTGGTTCGCGCTCGGCGCGGATTATCTGACGCCGGAGTTCGCTCGTGACTCGCTCCTCGCATACTCCCGCCTGCAAGAGCAGAACGGCATGATGATCGAGTACTACGACATCCGCAATGGGAAGACGGAAGATTACGGGCTCAATATCAACGACAACACCCCTCTCCTGATCATGGCGTTCTGGCACCACTATCACGCCACGGGGGACCGCTCCTTCCTCGAGACTGTCTACCCGCACGCCGTGCGGGCCGCGCGCTACATCCTCTCGCAACGAAATCAGGACGGGTTGGTCTGGAGCAACACGACCGGCGTCTCGGATTGGGGCATCGTCGG
>JAJPIP010000044.1 GCA_021324655.1 Pseudomonadota bacterium | reverse complement strand
AGTGCCCCGGCCAGTGCCCCCATCGACGTCAAGTTCGCCATTGCCCTCAAGGGCAAGGTCTTGGGCGGCAATGAGGAGCAAGGGACCCTCGATGCCCAGACCCCGGATGGCGTCTATCCGGTGGTCTTCAAGTACACCCCCAAGAAGAGTGGGAAGTACATCCTGGCCGCCCAGGTCACCATCGGCAACGCCCAGCCGCAAGATGCCGGCGCCTCGTTGACCGTCAAGAAGAAGAAGAAGCACTAACGCTCGACCCGCGAACTGCCACGAGGGCCGGAGTCATCCGGCCCTCGTTCTCCAGGGGCGAGTTCCCCCGGGCGAGCTGGAAGTACTGCGAGACCAGGAAGGCCGCGGCCAAGAGGGAGCCGGTCATCAGGAAGCCGGTGGCATTGGCCGCGGCGAAGGTGCGGTCGGTGAAGAGCCGGAGCGGAAGCATCGGCTCCCATGCCCGCAGCTCCCAGAGAATGATGCCGGCGAGAAGAATGCCGCCTGGCAGCAGGCCCGTCACCACTTATGAATTACCCCAGCCTGAATCGAGCGCGTCCACTACCGTCGGCGCAGGGCTTGTCCACTACCGTGGCACCGCGCCTGTCTACAACTGTAGGCGCAGGGCTTGTCCCTGCGCGTCTCCGGAGCACGAGCGCTGGTGTCCGAAATGTCCTGCCACCGGAAGATGGCAGATCCGGACGTGAGAGGGGTACGAGCATGCTGTCTCGCGCAGGGACAAGCCCTGCGCCGACGCGTTAGACGGCGGGGTGAAACGCTCTCTTCGAGGTCCAGGTCATGGAACAGCAGCGTCTGACTCATCCCGCCTCCGCCGTACCCCTTCCGCTAGATGGGTCGGCATCGGCATGATGAGTGCGTGCCGTTCGATCTCAGTCCTCTGGTCCCGGAAGCACGGCGCCCCGCGGGTGAGGCGGCGGCCGTCTATCTGCGACAGACCCGTCCCTGGCTGGCGGCTCTGGTCGTGCACGGCTCGGCGCTCAAGGGCGGTTTTATTCCCGGGTGCAGCGACATCGACTTTCAGCTCTGGCTCCGCGAGGGCGCGTGGAACGAAGGCGTCCTCCGCCTGCCGCCGGCACTCGCCATTCAACGTGATCTGGCCGCCGTCGACGTCGGCCCCTTCCAGTACATCCAGGGGCACGCGCGGCGTGCCGGCCGCGATATCGGCCCCATCCCCGGTACCTATCACGTCCTCTCCGGCGCGCTTCCCGTTCCCGAGGCAACGCTGGAGGTGGTGCTGGACCGTTGCCGGAGCGTGCTGACCCATCGGCACGACTACCTCGCGTCCGACCTGCTCGACCACGGTGGCGGGCGCCTCGAACGGACCACGCGCTTCGTGTGCACCGACGTCTGGCCGGTCTTGTTCAGCCGGCTCTGCCTGCTCGAAAACGACCTTGCCGTCTGGCGACTGACCAAAGCGGAGATGATCGCCCGGCTACCGGAGCCGCTACGGGCAGAGGCCGACCGCTTTCACGCTCTGGTCTGGGCCCACTACACGGGTGAGCGCACGCCGGACACCGCTCTCGCCGTGATCGCCCAGGGCGCCGAGGTCATCGCTGCCGCTCGCCGAGACGTGCAATAATATGTATATACATGTTTAGGAGATCGCGGTGCCCTGGGATCCTGACCGCTACCATCAGTTCCAGCGAGAACGCGCCCTGCCGTTCGAGGACCTTCTGGAACTGGTCCACGTCCGGCCCGACCTGGACGTGATCGATCTTGGGTGCGGAACGGGTGAACTCACCGCTCGCCTGGCTCGGGCCCTGCCGAGAAGCCACGTCGTGGGTCTCGACAGCTCGCCGCAGATGCTACAGCGCGCCCAGGCCGTCGAGCACCCCCACCTCCACTTCAGGCAAGGGGACCTCGCCGACCTTACCGGCACCTGGGACCTCATCGTCTCCAACGCGGCGATCCAATGGGTCGACGATCACCGCGCGCTCCTGCCGCGCCTCTTCGGCGCCCTCCGTCCGAACGGGCAGATCGCTGTGCAGATTCCGTCTAACTACGGTCACATCTCGCACCGGCTCATCCTCGACGTCGCATCGCAGGAGCCATTTCAGACGGCACTCTGCGGATGGGTAACGCACCGCTCCGTGCTGACGATCGAGGAGTACGCCGGGATCTTCTACGATCTCGGTGCGGCGGAGATCACTGTCTTCGAGAAGGTTTATCCGCATGTCCTGCCCGATGCCGATGCCGTCGCCGACTGGACGCGCGGCACCGCTCTCGTTCCCTATATGGAGAGATTGCCCGAGGATCTGCAAGGCCCCTTCCTGGACCGCTACCGAGACGCGCTGCGCGCCGCCCTTCCCACCCGCCCGGTGTTCTATCCGTTCCGGCGCACCCTTTTTTCGGCAATCAAACCAGCGCAGCCGTGAGGGGAAGCTACCGGCACACTTCCTGCACGAAGCCAGGACACGCCCGGCATGCCGGCGAGAGCACGGGAAACCCCGCAAGGAGGACAGTGCAGGATGAAGAAATTGATGACCGCAATCATGGCGGGAGCCATACTTGAATACTTCCTGGACCCGGACCACGGCACGCGTCGCCGCAATGTGACCAGGGACCGCATCGGCGGCATGGCCCGCCGCTATACCAAGCAGGCCAACCGGTATGTGGCGGGGACGACGCAGGGGCTGCAGGCCAAGATGACCTCACACCCCCACGACAATCCGGACCAGGTCGACAACAAGACGCTGAAGGACCGCGTTGAGAGCGAAGTGCTGAGGAATCCGAAGTTCAGCCGGGCGCCGATCAACTTCAATGTGGAGGAGGACAGCGTCGTGGTCATCCACGGCGAGCTGCCGCACCCGGAAGACATCGATCAGCTGATCAACGAGGTCAAGGCGGTGCGGGGTGTCAAGAAGGTAGTCAGCTACCTGCACCTTCCCAACACGCCGGCCCCCAACAAGCTCAGCGCCATCATCGTCGACTAGCCGCCTGACTACAGGGCCCGCGTACCGTCCGTGCGCGGGCCTTTCTCGTCTCATCAGCCATGCACTCTGTCACTCGCCACGTCGCCACGATCCAGGGGATTTACTTCCTCGTCACCGGATTGTGGCCCCTCATCAGCAGCCGCACCTTCCAGATGATCACCGGTCCCAAAGTCGACCTGTGGGTCGTCAAGGCGACCGGGCTTCTCATCGCCGTCATCGGGACGGTGCTCTTGCGCTCCCGTCCACCGTCAAGGGAGATTGCCCTGCTTGGTGCCTTGAGTGCCGCCTCTCTCGGCGCCATCGACACCTGGTATGCCGTGAAGGGACGCATCTCGCGCATCTACCTCGCCGATGCCGCCGCCGAAGCGCTTTTCATTGCCGGCTGGAAAGACCGCCTCTAACCGATCACCATCGGCACCAGCGACTGCGACGCCACGTCAACCAGACCGAGATCGGAGAGCTTGGCCTGCGGCGAGACGGCGAGGGTGAGAGACACGATCCCCATCACAGCGCTTTCCGGTAGTCCGACCTGCTCCGCCGCGCGGCGGAGGGCCGCCGACTGCTCGGCGACGATCTCAACCGGCGCTTCCGACATGAGGCCGGCGATCGGCAGCGGGATTTCCGCCTGCACGTCGCCGTGGTTCACCAGCACGATCCCACCGCCGATCTCCGCCAGCCGCTGCGCCGCCCGCAGCATATCGGCGACATTCGTGCCGGCGACGGTAAGCTGATGGCTATCGTGCGAGACGGTACTGCCGAGCGCGCCCGCCTCGAGGCCAAAACCACGCAGCAGGCAGGTCGAGATGCCGCCGTGCGTGCCGTGGCGGTCGACGACGGCGAGACGAAGCGTGCCGTCCGGAGGCACGATCTCACCTCCCTGGACCTCGACGGTTGCCTCGCCGAACGAGGTTTTGGCCGCTTCGGCCGGGTGCCACTCGATGACGCGCACGCGGGCCGTTCCCGACACCGGAAGACCCGGCGGCCGCACTTCAAACGAGGCGTCGGTCAACGGCGGCACGTGAACGGTATCCCCGAACCCGGTCGGCGTCTCCGGCACGGCGAAGAGAGGGCGCCCCCTCTCCGCCACCAGACGGCCGGAGCGATAGACCTCCGCGACGGTCACCGTCTCCAGATCGGAGAGCAGCGCGATGTCGGCCAGCCGGCCGGGAACCAGAGCGCCGATGTCTTCACGATGCAGCCGGTTGGCGGCATTGAGCGTGGCGAAGCGGATGACGTTCACCGGATCCAGTCCCTCGGCGATCAGGCGGCGCGCCACGTGGTCGATGTGCCCTTTGCGGAGCAGATCGTCGGGCGTCACGTCGTCGGAGCAGAGCGTGACGTTGGGCAGATAGCCGCGTCCCCGCAGCACACCGGCCATGGCCGCCGCATTGCGCGACAGGGAACTTTCCCGCACCTCGAGCGTCATGCCGGCACGCAGCTTGGCGATCGCTTCGTCGGCGCGCCGGTTCTCGTGATCGGACGTGATACCGGCACCCGCGTAGGCCGACAGCGGACGGCCGGTCAATCGGGGTGCATGCCCCTGGATCAGGCCGCCGCGTGCCGCCGTTTCCTCGATCTCCCCAATCATCCGGTCACTGCCGCGCAGCACGCCGGGATAGTCCATCACCTCTGCCAGACCCACCACGCGCGGCCAGGCGAGCATCTCGGCGATTTCCTTCGGTCCGAATGAGGCGCCGGCCGTCTCGACGCCGAGTGCCGACGGCACGCTCGAGGGCGCCATGACCAGAACGCGCAAGGGAAGATCCGCGCTGGCATCCAGCATGAAGCGGACGCCGGCCAGTCCCGCCACGTTGGCAATCTCGTGGGGATCGATCAGGACTGTCGTCGTGCCGTGGGGCACGACTGCCTCAGCGTAGCGTCCAGGCACCACCATGCTGCTCTCGATGTGCACGTGCGTATCGATGAGACCGGGAATCGCCACCAGTCCGCTGCGATTACGGACCTCACGCCCGGTGAGATGATCCTCGCCCGGCGAGGTGACATGCGCGATCCGGTCGCCCACGATACCGATGTCGGCTTGATAGACCTCGCCGGTGACGACATTGAGGTACGTCACGTCGCGCAGCACGAGATCAAGCGGCGCCTCGCCGGCCACGGCCGCAATGAAGGCGCGCCGGTCGAACGCCGGCCGATCCTGCCAGGTCACCGTCCGGCGTCGGCGACGCGCTGCACGAAGAGGTCGAGAAACCGCTCCGAGTCCACCTCCATCGCCAGCGACGCGTCGGGCCTCCCCGTATCGTCCGGGTGCTCGCCCCGGCGCAGATCGGCCACTGTCATGCCGCGCGTTTCCGTCCCGCGCAGCTCGACGCGAACCGGCTTCTCCAGATAGCGGGCGAGCGAGGGATCAAGGGCGATGGCCCCCGCCAGCGGATCGTGGAGGGCCGACGCGCGCATGCCGAGCGATGCCTGATAGAAGTCGAGGTAGTGCTGCAGGATGCGGCAGGCGAAGGCGGCGCTGGAGCTACTTTGCGCATCCTGTTCCAGCCGTTGCAGGTGACGTCCCGCCAGCAACGTCTTCATGGTGACGTCCAGCCCCACCATGACCACCTTCCAGCCTGCCTCAAAGACGAGGTCCGCCGCTTCCGGATCATGCCAGATATTGGCTTCGGCGACGGCCGTGATGTTGCCGGGAAGCTGGACATTACCGCCCATAATGACGACACGCGGGATCAGCTCCGGGAGCTTCGGCTCGATCAGGAGAGCCGCGCCGAGATTGGTGAGGGGCCCGACGGCGAGTAGCGTCAATTCGCCGGGCTGCTCTCGGCCGAGGCGAATCATCTGGTCCACCGCGTTCTCGTCGCTAAGCGGTGTGCTGGGTGGCGGCGGGTTGATATTGCCGAGGCCGTCCCGGCCGTGCACGTGTTCAGACGTGAGAAGTGGCTGCGCCATGGGATGATTGGCGCCCACCGCTACCGGCACGTGTGACAAGCCGACCAGATCGAGAACGTAGCGGGAGTTGACGGCGGCGCGAGGCGACGGCACATTGCCGTGCACGCTACCCACCGCCACAATCTCCGCCTCGGGACTCCCCGCCAGATACAGCAACATGAGTGCATCGTCAATGCCGGTATCGCAGTCCACCAGCAGCTTCACCGTTTCGGCCATGCCGTCTCCTTACCCGGGATGCCGGGTGCCCTCTTTATAGAGGAACCGGAAGCTGCGTTCGCTTACCCCGTTCGCTTACCTGTCCCGTCTGCTTGTGGCGGCACAATGCCGTGCTGGCGCACGGTGCGCGGACCCCGACGGAGTTCGATAGGTATTTGCGGGAACGAGGCCTCCCGGGACGGAGGGCGGCGCGTCCCGAGTAAAGGACAGGACTCTGCCCATGACTGTCGTCCGACGCGCGCGTCCGATCCCTGTGCATCGGCTGGAAATAGGAAGCGGCGCGGGCGAATCACCCGCGCCGCTTCCTCTCAAAGTCCTTGAGGTCTACACGCCTTCGTGCTCGTTCGGCTCCACGTTCTTGTAGGCCTGTCCGGTCAACTCCGCCATCACATGCTTGATGCGGGTATAGTCCTCCAGGGCGTACATCGACATGTCCTTGCCGAAGCCGCTCCGCTTGAAGCCGCCGTGCGGCATCTCCGAGGCGATCGGCATATGGTCATTGATCCAGACGGTGCCGAAGTTGAGCTTCTTGGCCCAGTTGAGCGCGCGCTGCACGTTGCTTGTCCAGACCGATCCGGCCAGCCCGTAATCCACGCCGTTGGCCTTTTGCAGCACCTCTTGCTCGCTGTCGAACGGCATGACGGTCAGGACCGGACCAAAAACCTCGCGCTGCACGATCTCGGCATCCTGCGGCGGGTTCAGCACCACCGTTGGCTCGTAGTAGTAGCCGCGCTGCATGTCGGCCCGTTTCCCGCCGATGGCCACCGGAATCCCGGCCTCGCGCGCCCGATCCACGAATCCTTCGACGCGGTCGAGCTGCTCCTTCGAGATGAGGGGACCCATCGCCGTTTCCTCGTCGAGCGGATCGCCGACTTTCACGTCCTTGAGCGCCGTGACCAGCCGGTCTGCGAACTCATCAAAGACCGGCCGCTCCACGTAGATGCGCGTCGCCGCCGTGCAATCCTGACCCGTATTCACCGTTCCCGCCATGGCCGCGCAATTGGCCGCCGCCTCGAGATCGGCATCGGCGAAGACGACGAACGGCGCCTTGCCGCCTAATTCCAGATGTAACCGCTTGATGGTCGGCGCCGCCTGCTCCATCACCTTGACACCGGTCGCCGAGTCGCCGGTGAGGGAGACCATGTCCACATCGGGATGCGAGGTGAGCGCCACACCTGCCTCTTCGTCGCCGGTGATGACATTGAAGACGCCGCGCGGGAAGCCCGCTTCCTCGACGGCCCGAGCGATCTCCAGCGTCGTGGCCGGCGTATTCTCGGCCGGTTTGAGCACCACGGTGTTCCCCGCCGCCAGCGCCGGCCCGATCTTCCAGATCGCCATCATGAAGGGGTAGTTCCACGGAGCAACCTGGCCGATGACGCCGACCGGCTCACGGCGGATCATGCTGGTGTGGGTGGTGACATACTCCCCGGTCGCCTGTCCTTCCAGCACACGCGAGGCGCCGGCGAAGTAGCGCAGATTGTCCAGCCCGAAGGGGAAGTCGGCATCGCGAGAGAGGGTGATCGGCTTCCCCGTTTCCTCCGTTTCCAGGCGCGCCAGCTCGGGAATGCGCGACTCGATGATGTCCGCCAGCTTAAACAGATAGCCAGCACGCTCGGCCGGTGAGAGGTTCGACCAACTGCCGTTGTCGAACGCCTCGCGGGCCGCCGCAACCGCTCGATCAACATCCTCCTTCGTCGCGCGGGGAACACGGTGCACGACTTCCTCGGTTGCGGGATTGACGATCTCCATCATCCCGCCGTTACCGGGCACCCACTCCCCGTTCACAAACATCGTGTACTCTTTCGCCGTTGCCGTGACCATGACTTCTCCTCCTACTGGTCCGCTTGCATTTCCACCATGCGCCAGCCTCCCAGGCTCATCTTGTAGACCCGCAGCAGGACAAAGGTCTCGGTGCGGATCACCCCGGGAGCGGCATGCAGCTTGTGCGTCAGAAAGTCCGCCAGATCTTCGCTGCTCTCGACGATCACCTCCACCAACAGGTCGAAGTCACCCGTTGACATGACGACATAGCTCACCTCACGAAAGCGGGCCAGCGTGTTGGCCACGTCGTCGATCGTGAGCCCGCTCTCCAGAGAGACATTGATCCCGATCATCGCCATGCTCTGGAAGCCGATCTTGAAGGGGTCGGCGACTCCCACGACCTGCAGAATGCCCTGCGCCACCAGCCGCTGGTAGCGCTGCCGCACCGTCCCTTCCGAGACACCCAGCTCGCGCCCGATATCGGCGAAGGGGCGGCGTCCATCGGGCTGCAGAATGGCGATGATCCTGCGATCGATCTCGTCGAGCTTGACATCCGGCTCGCGGACGCGCATGCGGACTCCTGATCAGCTGGTCGAGACGGGCTGCACTTCGACTATAGGACCGAGATTGACGGCGGTCAACGACGAGATGCAAGGCACCGCCGGACAGCGGTTGTGTGGAAACCGTACAAATTATAGTGTGTGGTAGCGTAATGGTATCAACACAGGCGTGAGTTCTGAGTAAATCGTAGCAGCGGCCCGGATCAGGCGCGTCCTTTTGTTGACCTCTTGCCTAAACTGACGTTCATCTATACAGTGGAAACACGAAGTAGGCGTCCGCATCCAGCGACACTACCGTGGAGGTGCGACTAGAGGGAAAGAGACACGGCAGTCACGCAATCTGACGGGAACCTCAAGTGGATTGGAGGAGTACGTGTCATCTCCAGCAGTAGCGACAGGCCTCGTGGAGAGAACGACGCGCGAGGCACTCGAGCAGAAGCAAAAGCTCCAGCGGCACTTCGGTCGATTCGATGTTCTGTTCTTTCTGGTGTGCACGCTGGTCGGGCTCGACACGATCGGCACGGTGGCGAACAAGGGTGCCCAAGGATTCACCTGGCTGATCTTCCTGGGCATCTTCTTCTTCTTCCCCTACGCCATGCTGACCGCCGAGCTCGGCACCGCCTTCCCGGAGGAGGGAGGGCCGTACATCTGGCCGCGTCTCGCCTTCGGCCGGCTCATCGCCTCGCTGAACACGATCATCTACTGGATTGCCAACCCGGTCTGGCTGGGCGGCACGCTCGCCATCACGGCGGTGACGGCCTGGAACACGTTTTTCACGGGGGCACAGCTCGGCCATACCGGCCAGTACATCTTCGCTTTCTGCTTCATCTGGGTCGCCATCCTGTCGGCGATCGTGTCTTTCAAGTACGGGAAGTGGATCCCGACCATCGGCGCCTGGTGCCGCATCCTGGTGCTCGCGTTCTTTACCATCTCCGTGATCCTCTTCGCCTTCAAACACGGCGTACACGGGTTTGGGTCCGGCCAGTTCGCTCCAACCTGGCCACTGTTCGTCAGTTTAGTGCCGGTGCTCTTCTTCAACTACGTCGGCTTTGAGCTGCCGAACGCGGCCGGCGATGAGATGAAGAACCCCTCACGCGACGTTCCGTTCGGCATCGCGCGCGCCTTCGTCGCGTCGGTCCTGCTCTACGGCGGGCCGATCCTGGCGATCCTGCTGGTGCTGCCCACCAAGCTCATCACGAGCCTGAGCGGCTTCCTGACCGCCATCGAGACGGTGTTCACCGTCTACGGCGGCCACATTGCCGCTAACGGCACCCCGACCCTCACCGGCGCCGGCCAGGCGCTCGGCTACATCGGCTGTCTCGCGTTCATCTTCGCCCTGCTGACCAGCGGTTCAACCTGGATCATGGGATCGGACCGCGTCGAGGCGGTCGCGGCGTACGACGGGTCCGGACCGCCTCAACTCGGGGTCTTCAATACCCTGTTCGGGACGCCGATCCGCGTGAACGTGGTCTCGGGGATCATCTCGACCGTCCTGATGTTCCTCGCCTTCACCCTCACCAGCGGTGACGCGGCCAAATACTTCGGAGCGGTGCTCGGTCTCGCCATCTCGACGACGACGATCTCGTACCTGGCGGTGTTCCCGGCGCTCATCTCGCTCCGCTACAAGCGCCCCGAGGTGCCGCGGCCCTACAAGGTCCCCTTCGGCATGGCCGGCGTCTGGGTGATCGGCGTCCTCTGTGAGCTGTGGGCTCTCTTTGCCACCGCCGCCCTGCTGTGGCCAGGTATCCTGACGTCCAATCCGGATGCCTCGTTGCCCACCGGCTTTACCCGCTCCCAGTACGAGTGGTCCCAGATTTTGCCGCTGCTCGCGTTCTTCGCGCTCGGCATCATCTTCTACCTGCTCGGGACGCCCACGCGGCGCGACGAGGTGGAAGTCCCGCTGGAGACGCCGGACGACCGCAATCCGATGCCCCTCCCGGCGACGTAAACCCCCGGATCTCTCGGCAGGGGCGGCTCTCCGACGGAGAGCCGCCCCTTGTGGTGAAAGGAGACACCATGACCGCGAGCGCGATCGAGCGCTACCCCGATCTCTCCGGTTCCCTGGAGGCCGGCTATACCCTTCCCGCCGCCTGGTACACCGAGGAGGCGGTCTTTGCGCTGGAGAAACGGCGCATCTTCGCTCACACCTGGCAGTTCGCCGGTCTCGTCGAGACCCTGCCTCACCCCGGCGACTTCTTCACCTATCGAGCCGGGGATGTGCCGATCGTGATTCTGCGCGACGCCGAAGGGAAACTCCGCGCCTTTATCAACGTCTGCCGTCATCGCGGTTCCGAGCTCGTCCTGGAGGAGCACGGCTGCAAGCAGTCCATTCAGTGCCATTACCATGCCTGGACGTACGGACTGGACGGCCGGCTGCGCGCGGCGCCCGGCTCTAAAGCCGAACCGAACTTCGATCCCGACGAGTTTTCCCTGATGCCCGCGCAGCTGGACACGTGGGGCCCCTTCATCTTCGTCAATCCGGATCGGGATGCTCCGCCGCTCGCCGAAATACTCGGAGATCTACCCGCCATGGTCGCCGCCACGGGCCTCCGGCTGGATGATCTCCGCAGGCGAACCGGCAGCGAGTACGACATCGCCGCCAATTGGAAGATCGTGACCGACAATTATCTGGAGTGCTATCACTGCCCGGTGGCGCACCCCGGCTTTTCCAGCCTCATCAACGTCAACGAATACACGGTAACCGAGTACGAGTATTTCTCGGTGCAGACGGCAGCGGTGCGTGCGTCAGCCAGGCAGAAGGGCGGACAGTACAGCATCACGGGTGAGGTGGACGAGGGGTTTTACGCGTATGTCTGGCCCAACTTCACCCTCAATATCTACCCCGGTCCCGGTAATCTCTCGCTCAACCTCTTCCTGCCGCAGGGCGTGGGACGCACGCGCGCCGTCTTTGACTACCTGTTCGTCCCGGACGTGACCGACGGCGATGTGGCCGAGTTCGGCGCCTTCATCGATCAGGTGCAGCGTGAGGACAGCGTCCTCTGCGAGTCGGTGCAACGTGGGATGCGCTCCGGCCACTTCGAGCAGGGCCGCCTCATGCTGTCCCGCGAGAACGGCCTGCGCCACTTCCAGAGGCTGGTGCATCGGGCCCTGACGGGATGAAGAGGAGTAGCCGCGGAGACGATCTCCTCTGTGTAGGCGCAGGGCTTGTCCCTGCGCGTGATCTCGGGCAGGGACAAGCCCTGCGCCTACAGCCTGCGCCTGCACCACCGCGCTTACAGCCTGCGCCTGCCGCACTGCGCCTACAGCACGGCGCCGACAGCCCTGCACCGACCGAGATGACGTGCACGCGCCGTCACCCACATGTGCATTACCATTGACAGTCCACACATCTGTCGTAGGGGCGACCCCGACCAGTCGGCGCATCAATCCGTATCCGGCCACGATTGAGCCTCGTCTCCACGTCCCAGCGCAAGCACTGGAATCCCCAATCGCGTAGCTCACGCGCGATTCGACCTATGGAGTCCGTAAAATCTATGATAGTTCGATGAGGAAACCGTAAGGGAGGTTGGCATGGCTCAGATCACGGCACGCACGCAGAATCAGCTTGACGTCTCGCGCGCCCTCTTCACCGAGATCTCGCAGTATGTGGCGGGAGGCGAGAGCAATTACATCCGGCTCAAAGCCGGGTTGGAGATGTGCTTCGACCACGGTGAGGGGTCGCGTTTCTGGGACGTCGACGGCAACGAGTACATCGATTATTCACTGGGCTATGGCCCGCTCATCTTCGGCCACAAGCCGAAACTCGTGAATGACGCCGTCATCGATATGGTGACGACGCGCGGCATCCAGTTCACGTTCCCGTACGACACCGAGCGGGACGTCGCCAGGGCGGTCGTCGAGAGCGTGCCGGGCGTCGACCTCATCCGTTTCTGCACTACCGGCACGGAAGCCGTCACGGCGGCGATCCGGCTGGCACGCGCCTATACCGGCCGAGACAAGTTCGTGAAGTTCGAGGGCCAGTACCACGGGTGGACGGACACCATGTATGTCAGCTATCACCCGTCGCTCGACAAGGCCGGTCCCGAGGACGCGCCACGGCCCGTTCCCAGCTCCCGAGGGACTCCGCAGGCGGTGGCCGATCTGGTGGTTCCTCTCCCCTGGAACAATCTGGACGTGGTCGAGCAGACCCTGCAGCGCCGTGGCAACGAGATCGCCGCCATCCTCACCGAGCCTGTCATGTGCAACTGCGGCGTTATCCCGCCGGAGCCGGGCTATCTGGAGGGGCTGCGCGAATTGACCCGCCACTACGGCGTGGTCCTCATCTTCGACGAAGTGAAGACCGGCTTTCGCCTGTCGCTGGGCGGCGCCACGTCCCTCTTTGGCGTGACCCCGGATCTCATCACCTGGGCCAAGGCGCTGGGCGGTGGCTATCCGGTCGCTGCCTTCGGTGGCAATCGCGAGATCATGGGCCTCGAGGAGCGCAATGAGGTCATGCACGGCGGCACATACAACGCGCACTCCGTCGCCATGGCTGCGTCCAAGGCGACGCTCGACACGATGCGCGGCGATCCGCAGATGTTTCCCGAGCTGACGCGAAAAGGGGAGCGGCTCCGCGCCGGTCTGCAGGACGCAGCGCGCCGGGCCGGGCATAACGCCGTGGCGCAGGGCGTGGGAGGCATCCTCCAGCTCTACTTCACGGACGGCACGGAGCATCTGACCAATTACCGGCAGGTGCTGGAGCACGTCGACATGGAGAAGTTCAGTCAGTTCCAGGGTGCCTTCCAGGATCAAGGTGTGTACATCCACCCCGACCCGCTCGAGTCGTTCTACCTCTGCACCGCGCACTCCGACGAGGACATCGACTTCACCATCAACGCCGCGTACGAGGCGGCTCGCGCCATCGCCTGATCCGGAGGCATGAACGACTACCGGACCTACAGCTACTGGCTGGAGTCAGTGGAGGACGACCTCACTCCTCGTCCTCCACTGACCGCCGGAGTCAGCGCCGATGTCGCCATCCTGGGTGCCGGTTATTCCGGGCTCTGGACCGCTTATTACCTGAACCGTCTCCAGCCTGCTCTGGATATCAAAATCGTCGAGGCGGAGGTCGCCGGCTTCGGTGCCTCGGGCCGGAACGGGAGTTGGTGCTCCTCGGGCTTCCCGGTCTCTCCCGGGCAGCTGGTCAAGCGCTTTGGCCGTGACACGGCCCGGCAGCTTGAAGAAACCATGTTCAGGACGGTGGACGAGGTCGGGGAGGTGTGCCGGCAGGAAAACATTGACGCTCACTTCAACAAGTCCGGCGTCCTGCGAATCGCCCGTGGCCGTCATCAGGTGCCGGCTTTGCATGCCGCTTATGCCGCCTACCGTGATCTGGGTCTCGCGGATCACTTTACGCTACTGGACGCCGCCCAGACGGAACAGCGCGTCAAGGTGACGGAGGCGCAGGGCAGTCTCTTCAATCCGGACTGCGCCACCGTGCACCCGGCTGCCCTGGTCCGGGGGCTCGCCCGGGTCGTGGAACGGCACGGTGTGACGATCTACGAAGGTTCGCCTGTCGTCGACGTGCCGAGCGTGCCCACACCGCGCCTGGTGACCGAGGGAGGCGAGATACGGGCTGGGGTCGTGGTGCTCTGTGGTGAGGCCTATCTCTCCCGCCTGCGGGCTTTCCACCGCAAGATCATGCCGCTCTACTCCCTGATCGCGCTCACCGAGCCGCTGTCCGCCGAGCAGTGGGAGCGGATCGGCTGGGCGGGACGCGAGTGCCTCTCCTCTTTCCGCTACACGGTGGACTACCTGGCCCGGACGCGCGATGGCCGCATCCTCTTCGGCAGCCGCGGAGCGCCGTACCACTACGACTCACGCATCGACGATGCGTACGACCGACACGACCGAACCCACCGCATGATTCAGAGTCTCTTCTATGCCTGGTTCCCCGGGCTGCGAGACGTCTCCTTCACCCATCACTGGGGAGGACCCGTCGGCATGCCGCGCGACTGGATGCCGACGGTGGCGTTCGACCCGGCAACCGGCATTGCCACGGCGCGCGGGTATACGGGTCAGGGGGTGGCGACAACCAACCTGGCCGGCCGCACCCTCGCTCATCTGATCACCGGCGTGCCCTCCGAGCTCACGTCCCTGCCCTTCGTGAACCACCGCTCGCCCGACTGGGAACCGGAGCCGCTACGCTGGCTGGGCATGCGCTTTCTGCAACGCGAATACGAGCGCATCGACCTCAAGGCGGAGCGCACCGGCAAACCGCCCAGCGGCCGCTCGCCCGCCGAGATCCTGGGGAAGCACTGATGGCACCCGTCGCCGGAAAGGGGAGTTGCACTCTGCTACCATCGCGGTAACGTCGTTCCAGATCCGGAGGTTCCATCATTCGCCCTCGCCTTCTTGCCCGCCTCGCCGTCCCGGCCGCCGCCGGTCTCGTTAGCCTGTCCGGCCTCGCGCACGCCGCTACAACGCCCCGGGAGCTGCTGCAGTCCGCCGTGCACAACACCAACACCGTGCGCACCATCGTCTATCAGGACACGACAGTGCAAACGGCCGGGCCGATCACCGTGCACCAGATAGCCAGCGGTCAGGAGGACGAGGTCCGCAACCGCGAACGCGACCGGGAGGTCTTTACCGTGCGCACGCGTCTCAGCTCCGGCAAGGTGCGCACCATCCACTACACGATCGACATCATCTTCATGAACGGGCGCACCTATTACCGCTCGACGCTCCTCAAGAAGGACCAGTGGCAGACACATTCCGGGATGAGCTTCTGCGACCGTCTCAGCGAAACGTGCTGGTATCGGGGGCGCACCACGGTGCCGGCCTTCAGCGGAATCACCTTTACCGAACAGACGTCCTCCGACGGCTCCGTCATCTTCCACGGCGGGTTCAAGCAGCCGATCTATCGCCCGCATACCAAGGTCAAACAGGGCACCACGGCCGGAACCGCCTCCATCCTGATCTCGCCCGGCCCAACACGCTACGTGACGCGGATCCAGGAACAAGCCGTCGTCACCATCAAAGGCCGGCCCATCACCCACGAGACCTTCGACCAACGCTACGGTCCCTTCAATCAGCCTCTCACCATCGTGCCGCCGGCCGGCGTGCTGCACGGCACGCCGAGCTAAGAGGAGACGCAGTTGTCCTGGACGGAGTGGGCGTTGACAACGTGCACTCCGTCAGCTACGTTGCGCGTAGGGCGCGTCACGCTCTCGGTTCAGTAAAAAGTCCCGCGACGGCGGGACCGGCGACCCCCTGCAATCCCACTCATTCTCCAGGAAGGAAGGGACTATGGCTCGCACACCGTTGATGAACTGGGTCATGCGGATAGCTCGAGAGCACCAGGAGGCGGGCGACCAGCGGGAGCGCGCGGAGCTCGAGATCTCGCGGCGCAACTTCCTGGCGGCTGCCGGGGCCGGGGCGGCGACGCTCGCCGTCCTTGGTCCGGACGCCGTGGTTCGGGCGGCCTCGGCGCCCCGCATCGGGATCATCGGGGGAGGCATCGCCGGACTGACCGCTGCGCTGACGCTGCAGGACGCCGGCTACGCCAGCACCGTGTTCGAATCGTCCAACCGCCTCGGCGGCCGCATGCACTCCCTCGAGAGCGGCTTCTGGCAGAACGGGCAGACCTCCGAGTGGTGCGGAGAGCTGATCGACACCGGGCACAAGCTCATCCTCCATCTGGCCCAGCGTTTTAATCTGTCCACGGTGGACATGGTCCAGGCGCAGCCGTCCGGCTCGCAGGACACGTACTACGTGCACGGGCAGTACTACACATACGCGCAGGCGACCTCCGACTTCAAGCCGGTGCACAATACCCTGCAGGGGCAGGTCCAGCAGGCGCCGTTCCCCACGCTCTACAACCAGTACACGTCGTACGGCCAGTATCTCGACAGCATCAGCGTGTACCAGTGGATCGAGCAATTCGTCCCCGGCGGCCACGCCTCAAATCTGGGCGCGCTGCTCGATTCCGCTTACAACCAGGAATATGGCCTCGATACGACCGTCCAGAGTTCCCTCAACATCGTGTACCTCCTCGGTTACCAGGCCTCGCCGGGAGAGTTCTCGATCTACGGGCTGTCCGATGAGCGGTACCACATCCTGGGCGGGAACCAGCAGCTACCGGCGGCGATCACGTCCCAGGTGCAGACCGGCGCGCCGAACTGCACCATCCAGATGCAGTGGAAGATGACGAAAATCGTGACGAACAGTGACGGTAGCATTACCTGCACCTTCGCCACCCCGAAGGGTAACCAGGCGCAAACGTTCGACCGCGTCATCCTCGCCATTCCCTTTTCCGTGCTGCGGACCCTGGACTACAGCAAGGCCGGCTTCGACAATCTCAAGCAGACCGCCATCACGCAGCTCGGGTACGGGACCAACACCAAGTTCAACCTGCAGTTCAGCAGCCGGTACTGGAACAGCACCGGTCCGTGGCCCGGTGTTAGCGATGGGAACATTTACACCGATCTACCGTTCGAGAACGCCTGGGACGCGACGCGGGGCCAATCGGGCAGTACGGGCATCCTCGTTCTCTTCACGGGCGGCAGTAACGGCGCCGCGATTACGGCAGCATCCCCCTACGAAACGACCACCGGATCCTCGGATGCCAACCAGTGGGTGCAGCCGTACCTGAACCAGCTTGAAACTGTCTGGCCCGGTGCACACGCCAATTACACCGGCCTGGCGGCGATCAGCACGCCGTGGCAGGATCCAAACCTGCTGGGTAGCTACTCCTGCTGGAAAGTCGGACAGTACGTCGGCTTTAGCGGCTACGAGCGGGTGCGCCAGGGAAAAACCCACTTCGCCGGTGAGCACTGCTCCATCAACTTCCAGGGCTACATGGAAGGAGGCGCCGAAGAAGGCCAGCGCGCCGCCAACGAGATCCTCTCCGACTACAAGGCGGGCATCTTCCCCTAGATCAATTACGAAAACCGCTAGCGGAAGTTGCTGATCTTGCGGAATCGGGGACGCAAAGGTTATAGTGCAACGCATTCCATCGGGCGGTGATCCGTGGTGACGCCGATACGAGCGCCTGACAATCGCGCAGCCGGACCAGAGTCGGAGACCGCCGACGTTCGGCTCGAAGGGGCCAGCAAGCGCTTCGGAGACGTCTGGGCGTTGCGTCCAACCGATCTGGAGATCGCCCGCGGGGAGTTCTTCTCCCTCCTCGGAGCCAGTGGTTCCGGTAAGACGACGACCTTACGTCTCATCGGAGGCTTTGAGGAGCCGTCGGCGGGTCGGATCTACCTGCAAAACCGCGATGTGACCTCGGCCGCGCCGTACGACCGGCCTGTCAACACGGTGTTCCAGGATTACGCGCTCTTCCCCCACATGACCGTGGCCGAAAACATCGGCTACGGCCTCAAGGTGAAGCGGGTGGAGCGGAAGGAGCGGGCGCGGCGCGTGGGGGATGCGCTCGATCTGGTGCGCCTCTCGGGCCTCGATCGGCGCCGCCCCTCACAACTCTCCGGCGGCCAGCGACAGCGCGTCGCCCTGGCGCGCGCTCTCATCAACACGCCAGCCGTGCTGCTGCTCGACGAGCCGCTGGGAGCGCTCGATCTCAAGCTCCGGCGTGAGATGCAGCTCGAGCTGAAGCGGATCCAGCGTGAGGTTGGCATTACGTTCATTTACGTCACGCATGACCAGGAAGAAGCCATGAGCATGGCAGACCGCATCGCCGTGATGCGCGACGGCACTCTGGAGCAGGTGGGCCCGCCGTCCACCGTCTACGAGCATCCGGCCAATGCCTTTGTCGCCGGTTTTGTCGGCGTCAGCAACATCCTGGCGGGGCGGGTGATCGCCTGCGACGGCGTGTGCCGGATCGAGGTGCCCGGCATCGGACCAATCCTGGCGGCAACCGCCGACCGTCACGTTGGAGAGGAGGTTCTAATAGCCGTTCGTCCCGAGAAGATCCAGATCCATCCGGATTCCTGGGCCGGATCCCATGCCCTCCGCGGACGCGTCGCCGACGTGTCGTATGCCGGCGCTTTCACGCGCTACGACGTGACCGTCGGGGACCAATCATTCGCGGTTCTCGCCCAGAACCAGGCTGCCGGACCGATCGCGGTCCGCGGTGAGGACGTCGATCTGAGCTGGGCCCCCGACTCCACCATCATCCTGCCGGGATCGGTCCACGATCACTCGCGCGGCCTCCAGGCATCGTCAGCTACTGCGTAGACCTGCGGAATAGTCAAGGGAGGATGTATGAAGAAGTTACTCGCTCTCGCGTCCCTGGCCCTGATACTCGCTTTGAGCGCCCTGGGCGGCGCGGTCAGCTCGGCTCAGGTCAGTCGGCACGCCGCCGGCAAGATCGGGGGACCGCTCAATATGATCGCCTGGGAGGGGTATGCCGACCCCTCTTTCGTCAGGCCATTTGAGGCGCAGACCGGCTGTCACATCAACGTGACCTACGCCGGGTCCAGCGACGAGATGTTCGCAAAGTTCCGGGCCGGCGGTGGGACCGCCTACGACCTGGTGTCCGCCTCGGGCGACGCATCGCTTCGCTTCATCCATTCCGGCGCCGTCCAGCCCGTGAATGTCAGCAAGATCCCCAACTGGAAGAATCTCGCCCCACAGTTGAAGAGCCCGCCGCACAATACCGTCAACGGCAAGCACTACGGCGTGTCCTTCATGTGGGGCCCCGACGTGCTGATCTACAACACGCACGTCTTCCATAAGGCTCCCACCAGCTGGAGCGTCATTTACAGCCACGCCTACAAAGGGCGCATCACGATCCCCGACAATCCCATTCAGATCGCCGATGTCGCCGTCTACCTGCACTACAAGCATCCGTACAACCTGAGCAACGCACAGCTCGCGAGGATCAAGAACGTGCTGATGGCCCAGCGTCCGCTCATTCGTACCTACTGGACCTCGGCCGGCGAATTCGACCAGCTCTTCAAGAACGGCGAGGTCGTGGCCGGCGCCGGATGGCCGTTGATGACCGTGCAGCTGAAGCAAGCGCATGTGCCGGTGGCGGATACGGTGCCGCGTGAGGGTGCCACCGGCTGGGCCGATACCTGGATGCTCTCCAGCCACAGCTCGCACGTGGCCTGCGCCTACGCCTGGATGAACTACGCGCTTTCCCCACAGGTGCAGAAGAAGGTCGTCGCCGTTACCGACTACAGCCCCGCCAACTTGAAGACGGCCAGGCTGCTGCCGGCAAGTGAGGCGAAGGCGCTCCACATCACGGACACGCACTACTTCGACACGCTGAAGTTCTGGCAGACGCCGCCCAACTACACACAGTGGCAGCTGATCTGGAACGAGATTAAGGGCTGAGTCCAGTGGGGGACCGGCGGGAGCCGGTCCCCCGCTTTCTCGGACCATCATGGCAACGTACGAAGGCGCCCTGCCCCGCGCCGTCACCGCCCGGCGCGCCGTCGCTCGCCAGGTGCGAGCCCACCGCCGGCTCGCGCTCGCCCTCGTCTTGGGTCCGCCGCTGATCTGGATGGCGGGCTTCTACCTGGGTCCGTTGGTCTACCTTCTCCTCGAGAGTCTCTGGCAGATCCAGAATTACAACGTCGTCCAGGTGTGGACGCTGGCGAACTACACCCAGATCTTCTCCGAGCCGGTGTGGCTGGACGTGCTACGGCGCACCGTCGTGATGGCGTCACTCGTCACATTGAGCGCCATCGTCCTCGCCCTCCCGCTCGCCTACTTCCTGGTCCGCTACACCCGACGCTGGCGCCACCTCCTCTATCTGGCAGTGTTGATTCCCCTGTGGAGCAGCTATCTCGTCCGCGTCTTTGCCTGGAAGACCATCCTGGGCCGTGACGGCCTGCTCAATACCTTTCTCATCGGCATCCACGTCGTCCATCAGCCCATCTCCGCGCTGCTCTACAGCAACACGGCGGTCTATATCACCCTCTTGCAGATCTGGCTCCCCTACATGGTGATTCCCGTGTACGCCGCGATCGAGCGAATCCCACCCTCGCTCTACGAAGCATCAAGCGACCTGGGGGCACGCGGTTGGCGCACGATTCTCCACGTGGTCTGGCCGCTGGCCTTCCCCGGCATCCTGGCGGGAAGCATTTTCGTCTTCTCGCTCTCGATGGGCGATTTCATCACGCCACTGTTGATGGGGAATGGAACACAGTTCATCGGCAACGTGATCGCCGATCAATTCGGCATCGCGTATAACTATCCCTTCGGGGCGGCTCTGGCCATCCTGCCGCTGATCGTGCTCACCGTCTTCCTGGCAATTGCTCGCCGTTTCGGCGTTCTGGAGGCCCTGTGAGAACCCCTCTCCGCGTCCGCCTTTCGCTCGGCACAGCGGCCCTGCTGGTGTATGCGTTCCTCTATCTCCCGCTGCTGATTATCTTCATCTACGCGTTCAACAGCGATACCATCACGAGCTGGCCGCCGCAGCAGCCGTCTCTGCAGTGGTTCCACGTGCTGTTCAGCGACCCCGATCCCTGGACCGCGCTGGAAAACAGTGTCCAGGTCGCGGTCGAGGCCACCATCGTGGCCGTCTTCCTGGGGACGGCGGCGGCCTTCGCGCTGCAACGCTTCCGCTTCCTCGGGCGAGAAGCGCTCAACTTCGGCATCACACTGCCGATCCTGCTTCCCGGCATCATCACCGGAGTCGCCATGACGACCTGGTTCACGCAGCTCACGCAGTGGGGCCTTCCCTTCGAGCTCTCGCTGGTCACGGTGGCCATCGGTCATGCCACCTTCTGTATCGTGCTCGTGATGAACAACGTGCTGGCCCGTTTGCGGCGTACCAGCCGGTCTCTGGAAGAGGCCTCCATGGATCTGGGAGCCGACGGCTGGCAGACGTTCTGGTACGTGACTCTCCCCAGCATCCGTGAGCGATCATCGCCGGCGCACTTCTTGCCTTTACCCTCTCGCTCGATGAGGTGATCGTGACCTTTTTCCTGATCGGCGCCCAGAATACGCTGCCGCTGTGGATCCTGAGCCACATCCGCCAGGGCATCAACTTCCCGGAGATCGATGCCATCGCCGTGGTCGTGGTCTCGATCTCCATTCCCATCGTGCTCATCGCGCAGTATCTCGCTCGCGAGCCCGCCGCCCAGCGCGCGGTGCCCAAGGCGTGATGATTCCGCGCTGCCCATGGCCTGCACAAACCGTCTGTCCTGCACCGTTGATGTGCCGGAAATCGGCGTATGATGGGGCAGAGACCGGACGCATATCGTAGCGGTGCGGCTCGAAATCGCGGGAAAGCGTAGCCCGCGCGATTAACGTCCGAGACGACGGAGGGTCATCATGCAGACGGTAGAGGCAGGACAGAAGTCAGCGACGTGGCTCGACAAGCGGGCGCAGTATGTACCGCGCGGTCTCTCCAGTTACCACAACATCATCGTGGATCACGCGCACGGGGCAGAGGTCTGGGACGTCGACGGCAAACACTACATCGACTTTGCCGGTGGCATCGGGACGCTGAACGTCGGGCATACGCCGCAGCGTGTCGTGGACGCGGTCACGCGACAGACAGAGAAGCTCATTCACATGGCCTTCGGGGTCGCGCCGTATGCGCCGTATATCGACTTAGCCGAGCGGCTCGCCAAGCTTGTCCCCGGCTCATCGCCCAAGAAGACACTGCTGCTGAACAGCGGCGCCGAGGCAGTCGAGAACGCGATCAAAGTCGCGCGAGCCGCCACCGGCCGCCCAGCCATCATCGCTTTCGAGAATAGTTTCCATGGCCGCACCTTGATGACGATGACGCTGACCGGCAAGGAGAAGCCATACAAGTTGGGCTTCGGTCCGTTTGCGCCGGACGTCTATCACGCGCGGTACCCCTATGCCTATCGCTCCGACTCGGACGAAGCCGAGAGCGGCCGCGATCTCGAGCGCCTCTTCGCCACCACCGTCGCAGCGAATCGCGTCGCTGCCATCATCGTCGAGCCGGTGCAGGGCGAGGGAGGTTTCATCGTCGCTCCGCCCGAGTGGCTCCGCACCTTGCGCCGCATCGCCGACCGTGAAGGCATCCTCCTCATCGCCGACGAGGTCCAGACCGGTTTCGGACGGACCGGACAGATGCTTGCCGTCGAGCATGCCGGGATCGAGCCGGACATGGTCGTCCTTGCGAAGTCGCTGGCCGACGGATTTCCGTTGGGCGCGGTGGTAGGTCGGGCCGAGATCATGGATGCTCCGGGCGTGGGAGGCATCGGCGGGACATACGGCGGCAATCCCGTGGCCTGCGCGGCGGCGCTGGCCGTTCTCGACATCTTTGAGGAGGAGAATCTCGTCGCCCGAGCGCGCGAGCTCGGACAGATCGTGGTGCAGCGCTTCCAGCAGATGCAGCAGCGCTACGACCTGATCGGCGAGGTCCGCGGCCTGGGTGCGATGCAGGCCATGGAACTGGTGACGAATCGTGCGACCAAGGAGCCGGCCAAAGAGCAGACGGCGGAGATCATCCATCGCTGCGCCGATGACGGCCTGATCATCATCAAGGCGGGCCTGCACGACAATGTGATTCGCATCCTGGTGCCGCTGATCATCGCGCATGACCTGCTGAACGACGGGCTTGACATCCTCGAGCGAGTAATCGGCCAGGTCGCCTAACTGCGCCCTGGAAATACCCCATCCCGCAGCGACGTCTATCCCCTTTGGGAGATGCTGCCTCCTGAGAGCCCACGTAGACTGGACACTGCTGGATAGTCGATCTCTCTCAGGAGGTAGCTGCATGACAGGTTCCTCGGTGCAGCACGACGGCAACTCGGTTGATGAACCGATTCGCGGCTACTTCGACGCCTTGAACCGGTCCGACCCGGACGGAGTGTCCCGTGTCTTCGCCGTGGACGGCACACTTATGGCCGATGAGACGGGCACGGTCACCGGACGGGAGCACATTCGCACCATGTTCCAGCAGAGTTTCCGCGCCCTCAGCTGTCAGCGGGAGTTGCACATCGACCGTGTCCGCCATGACGGGGACATGGCAGCCGTCGAGACCCACACGACCGGCACCTTTACGATCGGTGGGAATACCATTTCGGCGGTGAGCCGGGAGCTGTTCATTCTGCATCACTCACCGCGGGGCTGGGAGATTACCGACTACATGTTCAACCGTCCGGCACCTGCCGGCTCGTAGCCTCAGGCGGAGGAACGACGAGCAGGGTGCACATCGACAATTGCGCCGTTCTGTGGTAGTCACAGACGATGACTGTTTCTTCCCCGCCCGCCCGGTTGCCGGCTGAGGCCGCCAGCTTCATCGGGCGCGACCGCGAGGTCGCCGAAATCCGAAGCCTCTTTACGCGAACGCGCATTCTTACTCTGACCGGCCCGGGGGGAAGCGGCAAGACACGATTGGCTCTCCGCGTTGCCGCCGATCTCCGCGCCGGCTTCCCGGATGGCGCATGTCTGGTTCAACTGGCGCCATTGACCGATTCGACGCTGGTGCCGCGAGCGGTCGCCACTGCCCTCGGCGTCCGCGGCACGGCGGGACGCCCTCTCCTCGCGACTCTGGTCGCCGCCTTGAACTCCCGCCGTCTGCTCCTCGTACTCGATAACTGCGAACACATGATTGCGGCTGTGGCGAGCCTGGTGGAGACGCTGGTAGCGGCCTGTCCACACCTGAAGATCCTGGCCACGAGCCGGGAACCATTACGCGTTGCCGGCGAGATGACGTGGCGGGTGCCGGCGCTGTCGCTTCCGCCCGAGCCGTTGCCGTCCATCGAGGAATTGTCAGAGGTAGCCTCGGTGGCCCTCTTCGTCGAACGTGCCAGGGCGCGCCGTCCGGATTTTCACCTGACCCAGGGCAATGCTGCCGCTGTCGCTGCCATCTGCCGGCATCTCGAGGGATTGCCGCTCGCCATCGAGTTGGCCGCGGCACAGGCAGGAGCGCTGACGCCGGCACAAATCGTCGATAGGCTGGACGACAGTTTGCGGCTCCTCGAGGGCGGGATCCGGACCGTGTCCCGCCAGGAGACACTGCGGGCAGCACTTGATTGGAGCTATGCTCTGCTCGATTCGCCGGAGCAGATGGTGTTTCGGAGCCTGGCGGTGTTCGCGGGCAGCTTTGACGTGGATGCCGCCGAAGGGGTCTGCAGTGACAACGGCCTCGCCGAATCCGACGTACTGGGGGTATTGCGATCCCTGGTAGAGAAGTCCCTCGTGGAGGCGCAGACGACGGCTGCCGGCGTGCGGTATCGCCTGCTGGAACCGATCCGGCAATATGCGCGCGACCTGGCGACCGGGGAAGACGAGATGGGCAAGCTGCAACCACGGCACGCCGAGTACTTCGTCCGGATGGCGGAGGAAGCAGAACCGGCCGTGATGAGCGGTGACCGAGGTCCGTGGATGGAACGATTGGCGGCCGAGGAGGATAACCTGCGGGCGGCGCTCGACTGGAGCCGGCGATCCGCCGCTCCGCAGCACGTCGAGCTGGGACAGCGCCTGGCCGGTTCGCTGGTCTTCTACTGGGTCATGCGTGGACAGATAAGCGAGGGACTGGACTGGCTGGAGGCCGTGCTGGCCCGCGGAACGGATACACCCCCGGCGGCGCGCGCCCGGGCGCTCTACGCGGCGTGCGAATTGGGCTGGCATGCGGGAACCCCCTCCCGGTCGCGGGAACGGGCGGAGGAAAGCGAGGCTCTCTGGCGATCGCTCGGCGATAAGCGGCGCCTCGCCTACACACTTCAGTCGCTACCGATGACGGTGGATCATCCGCGGGCTCGCGAGGCGGTCGCCGAAGCGCTCCGCCTCTTCGCCGAGATCGGGGACGACTGGGGTATCGCCCTCGCCACGGGTGCCGCCGATATCTTTCCGATGCTGCGGGACGGCGACCCGAGTGGCGCCGGCAAGGCGATGCTGGAGGAAGGGCTCCAGCTCGGATATGCGGTTGGCGATGAGTGGTTGACGGCGCAGCGCTTGAACTTCCTCGGCGATCTTGCGCGGACAAAGGGCAACGACACGGAGGCGCAAGCGCGCTACGAGGAGGCACTCGACCTTCTGCGACGGCAGGGCCTCACCGCGACGGTTCCAAGCTTGCTCCACAACCTCGGATACGTCGCATTGCACCAGGGCGACACGCGGCGGGCGCGTACGCTCTTTCGAGAGAGTCTCGCTCTCTTCCGGGACCAGGGAGACCAGAAGGGCATGGTGGATTGCCTGGATGGCCTGGCCGCGGTCCTCGTGGCGATAGGCCAGCCGCGGCGGGCGGCCTCGCTACTGGGTGTCACCCAGGCCGTGCGTGAGCCGGCCGGCATCTCCGTGTGGCCGGCCAACCGCCCTGATTACGATCGCACGCGAGCCGCGATCGGTGATGCCCTGGATGAGGCGGAGATGGCCGCCGCACTGGCGGAGGGACGCGCCTTACCCTGGCATCAGGTCGTCGCTGAGGCACTGACGGACGCACGATCTGGCGCGAGTCGCGCCGAGACGGATGACGAGGACTTGACGCCGCGCGAACGAGAGGTGGCGACGCTGGTCGCCCAGGGACTGACGAATCGCCAGATCGGCGCCCGTCTCTTCATCACAGAGGGCACGGCGCGCCTGCACGTGAAGCACATCCTGTCCAAGCTCGGTTTCACGTCGCGGGCTCAAATCGCCGCCTGGGCGGTCAGCCGCGGCCTCACTCCCGACTAACCGGCCCACTATCCCCCCAGCGCCGAAAATATCCCCCTGGGCGCGGGGACGTATCCCTGACGGGGGACGGCAAACCATCTCTGCCGGCGTAGGATGGTCCCTGTGAGCGCAGCAAGCGCCAAGGAGGTCAGAATCATGACGACGCAGGCAGACCAGATCCATGTGAAAACGTTTGATGTCCCGGACACCCAGCAGAGCCTGGGAACGATGCTGCGGGCCGATGTCGTGTCGCTCGGCGCGCTGACGGCGGTCCGGGGCACGGCGCAACCGGGATTTCACTGGACCGAGCACGCCAAACCGATCGTCGGCACGGATCTGTGTCAGGTTCACCACACCGGGTATGTCAGCGCGGGACGTATCAGAGTCAAGATGGCCGACGGTACCGAGCGCGAGATCGCGGCAGGCGATGCCTTCGATATACCGCCGGGTCACGACATGTGGGTGATCAGCGACGAGCCCTACGTCGCCATCGAGTTCCCGCGGGACGCTTCTCGCTAACCGGCAGGAGGAGAACCCAATGACGACCGAAACACTCCCCGGCCGGGCTCGCCCCGTCGCCCTGCAGCCTGACGAGGGGGAGACCATCGAGAATCTGGGGCTGCGGGTCCTGGCGTCTGATGCGGACACCGGCGGACAGCTCACCGCCGCCATCTGCACCAATCCCGGTCCCGGCGGACCACCCCTCCATACGCATGCCGCGGTGGACGAACTCTACCTCGTCCTGGCGGGGCGGTACCGCTTCCGGATCGGCGACGACGTCACCGAAGGCGGCGCCGGCACCTTTGCCTACGTCCCACGGGGAGTGACGCACAGCTTCGCGAGCGTCGGCCCGGAGGAGGGGCGCATCTTCGCCCTCACCTTGCCCGGCACCGAGGGCTTCCTGCGTGGCATGTCCGCCCTCCAGGATCAGGGACTCGACCAGCAAGCTATGGTCGACCACTTCCACGCGTATGCCACCGAGATCGACGGTCCACCGCTTGTTTAGAGCGGTTCAGTTTATTGCACGGGGAGAAAGAGCATGTGGGCACAGTTGATAAAGGCACAGATCAAGCCAGGTAAGGCACACGAACTGGACGAGCTGTATCGCGAGGTGGACTCTCGCATGTCGAGAGATTCCGGTTGGGTGCGCAGCCTGAGCTTACGCAACAGCAAGAACGGCCAGGAGCTGTACGCGGTCGTGGTCTTTGACAGCCAGGAGAAGGCGCGTGCCTACGAGCAGTCACCCGAGCAGGCGGAGCTCACGAGCCGGCTGGGCGATCTGATGGACGGCCCCCCGGAGTTCGTGGACTTCGACGAGGTCACGGAATACGCACCGTAGGTGCCGGCCATCCGGCGACAGGGGGCCCGAGCGACTCGGGCCCCTTTGTCGTCTCATAGCGCCCGCGCCAGCTCTTCCCAGTGCTCCTGGAGCCAGTTCAGGCTGTTCTGGACACCGTCGCGGTGTCCTTCCTCCACCATCTTGATGAAGGCGGGATCGCCGGCAGCGGAGAACTCGTCGTAGGTCCGGATGCAGCAGCGCTGCCGCTCGGCAATGGTTGGGAGTAGTGCCTCGCGCGATGGCAGACCGTACTCGTCGGCGAGAAGCCGGAGGCGGCGGGGGCGGTCAAGCGGCGGTCCGTCCATCTCATAGAGCGGTACATAGTGCCAGGCGATCCAGGCCAGGTCCCACTCCCCCGGTCCGGGAGCGGAGAAATCCCAGTCGATGAAGCCGGCGACGCGTCCCTTCCGAAAAACGGTGTTGTAGGGGGCTATGTCGTTGTGGCAGATAACCGGTCCGGGCGGAGCGCCGGCCTGCCGCCGCCAGGCGGCATCGGGCGGCGGCACAAAGGTCGCGGCCGCGTCGTGCAGGCGGCGCGTGAACCCGGCAACCGACGCCAGCGTGTCATCCGACCACACATAGTCCGGCATAGGGTACGGAAAGACATCCCCGTCGAAGTACGTGAGGATCTCCCGGCCCTGCTCGTCGATCCCCAGGGCGCGTGGCGCACCGTCAAATCCCACCGCCTCCAGGTGCCGTAGCCAGGCATGGACTGCTGGGGTCCAGAGACCAGTCGAGCGCCGCACGGTGTGGCCGGAACGGACGACGGTGCTGACATTCCCGCCTAGCAGCGGAACCTCATCAGTTGGAATCGTGTCCAGTGGCTCGCGATCTACTCCACTCATCCCACCTTCTGTTCCCTGACGAAGGGCTCGTCACGGAGAACTCCGCGCCGGCGTGCTTCATAGTAGAGCGGCTGCTCAGACGACGCCCACCGCCGTGCGGAGACGTGACAGACGTGCCGAGCCTCGCTCTGCGGTCCACCGTTGGAACGGACAGATCGCAGGGCATCTCAGGCGCTCATCCCGTACCCTGTGATGCGACATCACGATGCCTTTCCCCACTGCTCCCTGCCTCGCGCCTCTACTGCTCACCATCGTCTTCGCCGGGTGCGGCACCCCCCGGACGGCGGGGGTGATCGTCGCGAAGAAGGCGGCGGTCCCGTCTCCGGCCGCCGCTGTCACCAGCGCGGCGCGCCGATTCTCCCGGCAGTTCGCTCGGGGATCATATGGTGCGCAGTGGAGGGAGCTGGCGCCCGAGGCGCAAGCATCCTGGCCGAGCGCGGCTGCTCGCTCGGCGATGTTGCGCGTGAAGTTCGGCGGACTGCGGGTCATACGTGTCCGTGTCGGACGGCCGCGCCATGGAACACCCTGGCAGAGCCTCGAGAACCCCCGACTGCATATCTCATCGGCCTGGACGGTTCCGATTGCCGTCACGTTTGCCGGGACTCTTCAGCCTTCCGGAGTCGCCGTCGCGTACGGCCATCTGTCGCTCAGCCTCGTCATTCGCCGCCACCGTGCCCTGGTGGTGGGTGAGGGGCCGGCCTCGCTGGACGCGCCGGTCATCGTGCCGCGCCGAGCGGTCCAGGCGCGGGTGCATGTGCCGATTCTCATGTACCACCGCGTAGCGCCGCTCCCGTTGCCGTCACAGTGGACGAACTCCTATGGCTACGCTATCGAGTATGGGCTGACCGTCCCGCCCCAACAATTCGCCGCCGAGATGGGCTACCTGGCCAACCGGCACTATGCGGTTATTTCTCTCGCGCGGCTCGCCGATGCTCTTCTCTACGGCTTACCGCTGCCCGCCCGCTCCGTGGTCCTCACCTTTGACGACGGGCGAGCCTCGCCGTGGCGCTATGCCGTTCCCGTGCTCCGCCGCGACGGTTTCACCGCCGTGTTCTTTCCCTGCGCGGGGCTCGTCGGCCAGACGGTCGAGACGCGCAATCACCTCGACGTGCAGCACTACCTGAGTTGGACGCAGATCCGGCAACTGACGCGGATGGGCTTCTGGATCGAAGACCACGGGCAGAAAGATCAGCAGGTGCTGTGGCAGCTGACGCCGGCGCAGCTCCGGTCCGAGGCCGGCGCCTCGGCGCAACAGCTGAGCGCCGTCAGCGGCGAGCCCGTGCAGTTCGTCGCCTATACCGGGGCGCTCTGGCCCTATCCGCTGGCGTCGGAGGTCGGACCCCAGCAACTGGCTCTCTTCAGACAGCTGGCCCGCCTCGGCTACGTCGGCGGCGTCACCGACACGCGGATTTCGTCGGCCACCGAGACGGCCAGGAGCCTCTGGCACCTGCCCCGCATCCGCGTCTCGCCGGGCGAAACGCCGGCCGGATTCGCGGCGGCACTGCAGCACTGAGGGGCCCGACTCCGTTCGGTAAAACTACGGATGGCATTGTGCCGTCAAGAGGTGTACCGTGTAGCCGTCAAGGAGGGCAGCATGGCCACCACATCGAGCCTCCGCCAGAAAGTCTTCTACGCTTTCGGGAATATCGGGAACGGCGTGTACTCGGGATTCAACAACGCGATCCTGAGCGTCTACCTCAACGCCTTTACCTCCAATCCGTTCATCCTTGGCTACCTCTCCAACACCCAGACGATGGAGGGAGTCATCATCCAGCCGCTGGTGGGACGCTGGAGTGACCGCATGACGAGCCCGCTGGGACGGCGCCGCCCCTTCCTGCTCGTCGGGGTCCCGATCTCGATCTTCTTCCTGTGCCTGATCCCGATCGTGGCGCACGGCAACCACGCTTTCGCCCTGCCTTTGATCGCCGCCAGCGTCATCCTCTTTTCCATCACCTGGAACGTCGCGCAGGATCCCAATACCGCGCTGATGGTGGACATCACGACGCCGGGGGAGCGGCCCGTCTACAACTCGATCCTGGCGATGATCAGCCTCGTCGGCCAGGTCGGCATCGTCCTCTTCACCATCGCCGTCACCTTCAAGAAGAACGCGCTTCCGGACGTGATCTTTTACGTCTGCGCCGCTTTGATGCTCGCCAGCTACGCGGTCGTTTTCCTCGGCGTCAAAGAGCCGAAGGAGACCATGGCGCTGGCAACGGTGGAGGAGAAGATCCCGTTCCGGGTGTATGTGGGCGATCTGCGGCGCTTCACCGAGGCGTTCAAGCTGATGACCAGCATGTTCTTCCTCTGGACGGGGCTCCACGCCATCATCCCGTTCCTGAACCTCTTTCAGATCCACGTGTTGGGTGCCACCAAATCGCAGGCGTTCATCGTCTACATCGTGATGATCCTGACCAGTGCGGTTCTCTCCTATCCGGTCGGACGGCTGGGCGCGCGCTACGGCAACCGGCGCATGGTGGTGCTGGGGACGGTCACCTTGATGACGGCGGCAGCAATCGGGATCATGGTCCCCTCCTACATCTGGGTGTTCCCGCTCGCCGTCTTCGCCGGCTGCGGCTTTGCCGCCACCAATGCCCTCACCTACCCGCTTCTGGCCGAACTCATCCCGGCCAGCAAGGTCGGCGTCTTCACCGGCATCCAGACCGCGTTCGGAGCCGCGGCCGTCCCGGTCAGCATCGTCATCACGGGCGTCCTCATCGACCACTTCGGCTACCGCAGCATCTTCGCCGTGCTGGCCGTCATGACGGTGCTCGACCTGCTGATGCTTCTCTCCATCAATCTGGAGGCGGCGCATACCCAGGTGAGGAGCGTCGAGGATGAGGAGCGCGCCGTGGCAGCGCACGAGCCGGCGCTGTCACCGGCCGGCGCTTAGACCATGGGCGGGAAGCGCGTATGACGGACGCTCCGGCGGAGAACCTTGCGGGACGGGCTCGCATCGACGACAGAGCGGCATCGCCGTCCTCCCGCCTCGCGACCGGCGTCCCGTCCCCGCTCACGCTTGGGCTGGTGACCTGCGGAGGAATTGGCGCCTTCCTTTTCACCGTCACCTACCTCCTGGACGGGATCTCGCATCCCGGCTACGATGCCTGGCGGCAACCGATCAGTGCCCTGAGCCTGGATCCCGGCGGATGGGTGCAGCAGACCAATTTCGTCGTCTTCGGCATCTTGATGGCACTCTCGGCGGCCGGCTGGTACCGGCTCTTGATGCCGCGGCGGGGCGGGATCTGGTTCCCGGTGTTCCAGGCATGCGGCGGTCTGTGCCTGATTGCTCTCGGCATCGTCTCGGTGCGTGAGACCGCGCACATCGTTCTGGCGTACGCGCTCATCATCGACCTGGCGCAGGGTTGCTTCGCGATGGGTGCGATCTTTGCGCGCTCACCCCACTGGCGTGCATGGGCCGTGTACTCGTACGTCAGCGGCCTGCTGATCCTGATCTTCTGGGGGCTGTTCGTGAGCTATCCGGCGAGTCCCGATGCCGGCGTGGTTGAGCGCGTTTCCGCCGGGTCTCACGCGCTCTGGCTCTGTCTCATCACGGCAGCGGTCGTACTCGCCGAGCGCCGGGTGCGAGTGTAGGAGCGCTCGTCACGGTTTTCAAAACATGGCCTTTCCGCCGTCGATGCTGAGGACCTGGCCGGTGCACCATCCGGCATAGTCGGAAGCGAAGAAGAGAACGCCGTAGGCAATATCCTCGGGTGTCCCCAGGCGGCGCAGCGCCAGATCCGCGACCAAAGCGCGCCGGCCCTCCTCGCCGTACGACTCCCACTGCCGCTCCGTCGTGGGATTGCTGCGAATGAAGCCGGGGGCGATGTTGTTGACGGTGATGCCCCAGGGCCCAAGTTCCTGCGCCAGCTGCCGTGTCAGTCCGATCTGCCCGGCCTTGGCGCTGGTGTAGGCCTGGATGCCGGTCAGGCTGGTGCTCCGCCCCGCCCCGGAGGAGATATTGACTATGCGGCCGTACCGGCGGGCTTTCATGCCCGGCGCCACCGCTCGCGCGCAGTTAAAGGCGCCCGTCAGATTCACCGCAACGATCGCCGCGAACTCCTCGTCCGTCACCTCCTCGATCGGCTTCCCCACCTGCCCGAGCACGCCTCCTGCCACGTTCACCAGGATATCGACCGGCCCGATCTCGGCGGCCAATCGGTGGACGGCCGCGCCGTCGGTCACGTCCAGCCGGGCCGAGCGGCAGGTACCGCCGGCCGCCGCGCACGCGTCGACCGTCGTCTCCAGTTCGTCACGCAGGACATCGGCGGCCGAGACGTGGGCGCCGCACCGGGCGAGCTCGACGCAGATACTACGCCCGATACCGTGAGCCGCTCCGGTGACCAGGGCCACCTTTCCCGTGAAGCTAAAGCTCACGGATCAGTCCCCGCGTCTCCTCCACACCGGTGCGCCACAGCTGCAGCATCTGCTCGTCCGACTTCTGGTAGACACCGCCGTAGTTGCCGTCGCCGATCAACGACTTGACACCATCCGGAGTGAGGGCGCGCAGGGCCTCCGCATTCACCGGCTGCTTCATCCCCTCGGGTGTCTCGGCCACCCGGTTCCAGGGGAAGTTCTCCATCCAGGAGCCGTGGGCTCCGACGGCGTCGATGGCCTGCACCTGCTCCCAGGTCTGAGGCGCATTCCACCAATTGTGGAGCACAACCTTGCTGTCGGGGTGATTCGCCATCCACTCGGCGGCCAGCGATCCCGCCGGACTGTTCCCGCCGTGTCCGTTGACCAGGAGGAACCGCCGGAAGCCCTGTCCGTACAGCGAGTCCAGCATGTCGGAGAGCACGGCGATGTAGGTCGAGACCCGCAGACTGACGCTCCCGGGGAAGGCCAGAAAGGACGGCGTGATCCCGTAGGCCAGCACGGGAAAGACAGGAACGCCGAGCGGCTCCGCGGCGTCGGTCGCCACGCGCTCGGCCAGAATGGCGTCGGTCGCCAGGCTCAGGTAGGCGTGCTGCTCGGTACTCCCGAGGGGAATAACGGCGCGGTCGTCGCGCGAGAGATATTCCTCGAGCTGCATCCAGTTCATCTCGCTGACACGCATCTCACTTACCCCCGTGGCCGTAAATACGTCGCGAGTCCGTCCCCAATCAGGCTGAAGGAGATGCCGGTAATGGCGATCGCGATGCCCGGAATGGTCGGCACCCACCACTGCGTGACGATGTACTGCTGGCCGTCGGCGATCATCGTGCCCCACTCCGGAGCAGGCTCCTGCACGCCGAGGCCAAGGTAACCGAGCGCCGCGGCCAGCAGGATGTTGCCGATGGCGTCGACCATGGCGAACACCAGGGCCGCGGAGATGATATGCGGCAGGATGTGCCGGACCATGATGCGGCCGTTCTTGCAGCCGCCGCACCGTGAGGCCAGCACGAAGTCCCGCTGCTTCATGGAGAGCGTCTGTCCCCGAATGATGCGGGCGTACGAGACCCAGCCGACCGCCCAGATCGCCACGAAGAGATTGAATAGGCTTGGCCCCAGGGCGGCGACGATCGCCAGCACGAGCACCAGGAACGGGAAGGCGAAGAAGACGTCGGCGATACGCATCAGGACACTGTCGACCCAGCCGCCGTAGTAGCCGGAGATGAGGCCGATCAGCGTGCCGACCACAATCGTCACGCCGGTCCCGCCCAATCCAATGGCGAGGTCAGCGCGGCCGCCGTACAGCAGGCGGCTCAGGACATCACGGCCATAGGGGGCGTCGGTGCCGAGGACATGCCCGCCGGTGAAGGGGGGCGCACCGGGATGCAGGAGATCCTGCGCCGTCGGATCGTAGTGGGTAATCAACGGAGCAAAGATGCACAGCAGCGCGATGACGGCAAAGATCCCCAATCCCACCACGAGCGGCCAGGTGACGGCGCGGTGCCGGCTGGTTGTGATCGGTTCGGCATCGAGATCGATCAGCTCCTGGGCGGCTTGAGCGTTGGCAGCCATGGCACTCACTACCCGTACGAGACGCGCGGATCGAGCAGCACATGCACGATGTCGGTCAGGAGGTTGATGGCGACCACGGCTACGGCGAGGAGAAGGGTAATCCCCTGCACGACCTCATAATCGCGCTGCAGGATGGCGGAGACGAGCAGTTGCCCGATTCCGCCGACGGCGAACACGTTTTCGATGACGACGGTCGAGCCCAACAGAAAGGCGATGTTGACGCCGAAGATGGTGATCGTCGGCGGGACGGCGTTGCGCAGCATGTGGCGCAGCAGGATGAGGCGCGTGCCCAGCCCCTTCGCCCGCGCCGTCCGGATGTAATCCTCACTCATGACCTCGAGGATGCCGTTCCGCAGGGAACGGATCAGCACCGCGGAGAAGGCAAGAGCGATAGTGAGCGACGGCAGGAACAGCGCCTGGAGGTGGCCGGCAAAGCCGTTACCGTAGCCGCTTACCGGGAAAATCTTGACGTCGATACTGAGGAAGAGGATCAGCACGATGCCGACCCAGAAGGCGGGCATGGCGAACGCCACCACGAACACGGCCCGGATGACCTGGTCGATCACGCCGTCATGGCGCAGAGCCGACACGAGGGCGAGCGGAAACGAGATGACGGCGGCCAGGACACTGGAGTACACCACCAGCCAGGCCGTCGGCGCGATGCGGTCACCGATGACCTGGCTGACGGGTTGCTCGTAGTAGATCGACTGCCCGAGGTTCCCATGCACCACGTGCCCGAGGAAGATCAGGTACTGGTCCCAGATGGGACGGTCCAGTCCCAGGGAATGGCGGAGGGCGGCCGCCGTCTGCGCGTTGTAGTGGTTACCCAGGATGGCTGCTACCGGGTCGCCGGGAATCAGGTGGATCAGGAAGAACGACACCAGCGTGATCCCGAAGAGGACCGGAATGGCCTGGATAAGACGCCGACCGACGAAACTGTAGCCGCCCACCGCGCTAACCCCTCAGGACTTGTGCACGCCCTGCAGGTTGAAGTATCCCAGCGGGTTCTCCGAGAACCCGTGGACACCATTGGCAACCGCATTTGCAAACGGCACGTAGAACAGCGGCCAGAACGGTATCTGCTGCATGAAGATCGTCTGGATCTCGTAGTAGTCGTGCTGCCGCCTCGATGCGCTATTGGTCTGCTCCGCCTCCGAGGAGAGCCGGGACAGCGTCGGGTTGTCGTACCAGGTGAAGAACGACCGGGACGCCGGGAGGTTGTAATCCACGGCGAAAGACACCAGTTCGTCCGGATCGGGGATGTCGTTGGTCCACAGGTTGTTGGTCAGGTGGTACTTCGCCTTCTGCTGGTTGTTGAAGAGCGTGGTCTGATCTTCCTGCCGCAGGTTGAGGGTGATGCCGAGCGGCTTCAACTCACTCTTGAGGATGACGTCGATCGAGTTGCTCACCGAGTCTCCGGAGGGTACCTCCATGGTGATGGTGAAGCCGTGTTTGTACTTCGACTCACTCATGTCCTTCTTGGCGAGCGTCATGTTGTAGCTCGGCACCGGAATGTTGGGATCGTAGTCAAGCGCGCCCTTCGGCATGAAGGAGTTGGCGGGCGTGCCATGACCGAAGAGGATGGCCCGAACCAACGCCGCCCGGTCGATCGCATGGTTGATGGCCTGCCGCACGTGGACGTCCTTGAACTGCGGCAGCGTGTCGAGCGCCGTTATGTACATCGTTTCGGTCGAGCGGTTGATCTGGACCTGCGCCTTGCCGGAACGCGTGACCGAGGCGATATCGCTCCAGGGAAGGACGTTGTCCACGTCGAGCTGCCCGGCCTCGGTCTGCAGCAGGCGCGTGTTGTCGTTCGGAATCAACTCGTACTCGACGTACTGCATCGGGTACTTCGCCGCGTTCCAGTAGTGCGGATCCTTCTGCAGCAGGATGTACTGGCCGCGTTTCCAGGTCACGAACTTATAGGGACCGCTTCCGATCGGGTGCGTGGCCATCCCGCTCGCGCCGACCTTCTTGAAGTACGCCTCCGGGTAAACGCCGGTGTCAAAGAGCGAGACGTCGGAGAGAAGCGGCGCCCACGGATGCTTGAGGGTGATGCGCACCGTCCTGGAGTTGGGCGCGGTGACGTTCTTGACGGCCGTCAGCGTCCACGACCATGCCGCAGCCGGTTTGCGGGCTCGGTTGATACAGAAGGCCACATCCTTGGCCGTCACCGGTGCCCCGTTCTGGAACTTGATGCCCTTGCGGAGGTGGAAGGTGTACACCTTCCCACGGTTGGACATCGACCATGTGGTGGCGAGATCCGGGACGATGTTGGTACCGTTCGGCGCCACCTGCACCAGCTTGTCGAAGATGTTGACCTGAACCCAGATGTCGGGATTCTGGGAGTTGCCGGCCGGATCGAGCGTCTTGGTCTCGATACTCCAGCCGATGGTCAGGGTATTCTTCGAACTCTGCGCCGGTGCGGTCGCACCGCGGGCCACATGCGGCGCCGCGACCACGAAACCACTGAGCACGACGGCTGCCAGGGACACAGGGACAAGGACGCGACGCCAGGGATTGAATGGATGGTAGTTCACGAACTTCTCCTCAACGGGATCTCTAAGGGTCCGACCGAGCGCCTCTTACGTCGTCCAATACGCCATTCACCTCCACCAAATGACCGATACAACGGCCCTCTGCTAGGCTCCGAGGGCCAGGAGCGGATCGCCGGCGTTGATGGCGAGAGACGTCACCAGGAAGACCACCTCGCCGTCCGTCACGGCGTTCACCGACTGCAGCGGGTTCCCGAAGTAGTCAACGATCTGCCCGAGATGTTGACCGTCCCGAACCTGCTCTCCTACTCGTACGGATGGATGAAACAGTCCGCGGGTTTCCGCGCGCATCCAGGCAAACGTCCGGTACGTCCGCTGGTCCAGGGCGGCGGGCACATCGCCCGGGAGCAGGCTCAAACGGCGCAAAACCCGGAGCGTGCTCTCCAGGTGGGCCGCGACCTCTTCCTCACGCCACACTCCCTGGCCCCCCACCTCAGCCAGGATGGATGGGATGCCGGCAGCGGCCGCCGCGCCGCTGGTTGACCCGGCGACGTCTCCGGCGATGATGCGCTCGATGCCGGATGCTTCGGCCATGGCCAGTGAGAGTGCATCGACCTCCGCGTTGCCGGTCTGAGGAGCCAGGACGAAGGGGACGAGGGCCTCGATCATGTCGCCGCCATGCATGTCGATGTAGTACTGCGAGGGCTGAATGATGGTGCGAAACAGCCAACCGGCCAGTACCTGGCTGGGCGCGCCCTGGGCGTCGCCCGGGAACATGCGGTTCAGATTGTTGGTGTCAAGTCCGGAGGTGTAGATCGAGCGGCTGAAGAAGGCAGTCGTGTTACTGATAGGGACCACGACCAGCGTGCCGGAGAGTTCCTGGGGGTCGATGCTCATGCCCAGGCGCCGCGCCGCCTCGATCGCGACGTACTCGGCACCATGGATTCCGCCGGTGACCGCGACACGCGGCCCATCGTGTACCCCGCCGATGGTGATAACGGGAACCTCGACCGTCGCACCGGCGATGGGCACGCGCGCCACCTGCGTGATGCGCTGCCCCCGTTTGATGGGAATCTTGGTCACCGTCAGTTCAGTCATAGCGCGCCTCCCGCGCGGGTCGTTTCAGGGCGTCGAGCGACACGATGGTGGTAGTCTCCGACTCGTCCGGAATGAACGGGGCGATGTAGTGGCCGCGCACCGCGTGCTCCGCGACATCGGGATCACGCCGCGCCAGAGCGCCGACGAGATCGAGATGACGTTCAATCACGCCGGCCGGATCGTAATCGTAGTAGGCAAGACGTGATGCCAGGAGAGCGCCGTGCAGCGCATTGAGAGAGTCCCATCGCTCGCGAAGGTAGGCATTGGTGTCGCCGCGCAGAATGAGGGAGTGGAACTCGATGTCGCGCTCCGCCACGCCGTAGACATCGCCGGAGCGGACCAGATCACCCATCTCACGGCTCAGGGCGCGCATCCTCTCAAGATCCTGGTCGGTGAGTCGCCGGCACGACGTGCGTGCCACCCATGACTCCAGGACGCCGCGGACCACGCAGACATCGCGGGCCACGTCATTGGACATGCGGGTGACGACAGCACCACGGCGGGGACGGATCTCGATCAGTCCCTCCACCTTGCAGCGCTCCAGCGCCTGGCGAATGGTGGCCCGGCTGACGTGAAACTGGTCGGCAAGGTCCGTCTCGACCAGTCGCTGCCCGGGCTCAATGTCACCGTTGACGATCGCGCGCCGCAGGGCAATCAGGACGGTATCGGCCAATGACGGGTGGCGGACCGGCGTGAAGGACCGGCGGGGCCGCGGCTCAGGAGACTGCACGCGCTAACCCTCCGCAGGGGGACTTGACGGTCAGGGCACGGTGGTCGTGTCGGGAGTATAGGCTATTGTCCAACTGTCGACAAAATGGCCGCCGTCCGCGACGGGCTGAGGTAGGTTCATCCTCCGCGATGGAGGCGAA
The DNA here is from genome assembly GCA_021324655.1 of Pseudomonadota bacterium. Taxonomy (GTDB): domain Bacteria; phylum Chloroflexota; class UBA5177; order UBA5177; family UBA5177; genus JAJPIP01. The sequence goes on along the minus strand of JAJPIP010000044.1, from coordinate 51,996 downwards.
GGACTCGTCCGGGCAGGGATTCCGGCGGGGACAGCCCGGCGCCAGGCCCATGATCCCGGCAGCAGGATCATCCACATAGGCGTTTGGAGACGGCAATCAGGTTGTGGAGCGCCGCTTCGAAGCGCACCCTCCGGGCGAGCGAGAGGTGTCTCCCAGCGTCGTGGTCACGAAAGTACCGGACCATCACGATGTAGTCTCGCGTCTCGGGAAACGGCGGAACTCCGTTGTATTCCTGCACGTAGCCGGGACCGGCGTTGTACGCAGCAAGGGCCAGATTCAGGCGATGGTACTGCGCCAGAAAGCCGGCCAGCATGGAGACTCCGAGGCGTATATTGTCGGCCGGCTGGAAGGAGGCGTGCAGGACCTGCATGAGACCACGCGCATCGCTGTCGAGATTCCAGGCGAGAGGGTCGCCATTCGATTCCATCTGGATGACACCGGCAATCAGGTAGGGATCGACGTGATACCGGCGAGCGGTCGGGACGATGAGGTATCCCCAGCGGCGAATGTCCGCCGGGACGTGGTGAAAGGGGAGACGGTGATCTATCGCGTGATCGTGCGCGGTGGGCCAGGCAATCGGCACGCGAGCACGCGTACTCCCGCGGCAGTGGTGAACCGGCGATGCCGATCCGGCAGAGAAGCTCGTGTGGGGCGCCGACCCCAGCGCGGCCAGGAGGAGCGTCAGCACAGTCAGGAGGGTGCGTGGCCATGCTCCCGCGCCGAAAGGGCGCACGGTGTTGTGACCGAAGGGGAGACGCAGCGGCATTGCTCTGGAACCAGAGCATACACTCCGGCACGCGCGCTGTCCACGTGCGTCGCCACTTTTCTGATAGGCAGCCACGATCCTCATGCGAAGATGGGCTACGGCCTGCCACGGTGGGCCGCATTGCGTTGACGGGAGAAGAGGAAATGGCGACGGAATCGGTGATCGGGCAGTGGGTGCGCCGCGAGGACGGCGAGCGCAAAGTCCTGGGACGAGCGGTCTACGCGGGTGACCTACGGGTCCCCAATCTGCTTCACGCGCGGCTCGTGCTCAGCCCCTACCCCCATGCCACCATCACGCGCGTTGACACGGAGGCCGCGAAAGCGGTGCCCGGTGTCGTGGGTGTCTACACGGCGGAGGATCTGCCGCTCGTTCCGCCCGACGGGCTCACCCGGTCACGTGATCCGCTGGCGCGCGACCGCGTGTTCTTTGAGGGACAGCCGGTCGTCGCCGTCGTCGCCGAGTCGGAAGCGATTGCCGAGGACGCGGCCGGCCTGGTGGAAATTGACTATGAGCCCCGAGAGGCGTTGAGCGACCCGGTGGCCGCCATGGAGAACACGCACGTTCAGGTGCACGATAGCGAGGCACTCGGCCTCCGTGACGATGCCGGCGCCCACACCAGCGTCAGCGAACATACCCAGCAGCTGCCCATGCCGCCGAACGGCACGACCGCCGAGCGCTACCAGCGCGGCGACATCGACCGCGGGTTCGCCGAGGCGGATGCCGTGGTCGAGCACACCTACAACACGTCCTGGGTCTACCAGGGTTATCTCGAGCCGTTCTCCGTCGTCGCCATTCCCGATAATGCCGGCAATATCGACGTCCACTCCAGCACGCAGGGAGCGTTCTTCGTTCGTGAGGAGGTCGCCAAGGGACTGGGAATCTCAGAGCGCCGCGTCAACGTGCGGACGGCGGAAGTCGGCGGCGCGTTCGGCGCCAAGTATGCGGTGTTCGATCCGCTCGTCGCCGCCCTGGCCTGGGACACCAAGCGGCCCGTTCATTTGACGCTAACTCGCACCGAAGATTTTCTGGCAGGGGTGCCGGCCCCCGGCATTACCATGCGCGTCAAGACGGGCGCCAGGAAGGACGGCACTCTCACCGCGTTACAGGCCACCATCATCGTTGACACCGGGTCGTTCCCCGGCGGGACAGCGGGCATCGTTGCTCTCTTGCTCGGCGGTACGTACCGGTTCCCGCATATGCGGATCGACGCCTATGAGATCCTGACGAACAAGCCGGGGTGCGGAGCCTATCGCGCCCCGGGCGCGCCTCAGGCCTGCTTCGCTATCGAGGGGCAGATCGAAGAGCTGGCGCGGACCTTCGGCCTGGATCCGTTCGAGATGCGCCTCAAGAACGCCGTCGTGGAAGGTGATTCGATGCCGGGCGAAGAGACATGGCCGCGCATCGGCTCGCGAGAGGTCCTGGAGGCACTGCGGAACCATCCAGCCTGGCAGAACCGGCATCAGAAGGGTCCCGGCGAGGGTGTCGGCATCGCGTTCGGGGGCTGGCCGGGAGGGACCCAGCCGGCCAGCGCTCTATGCCGACTCAACGACGACGGCACCCTCACCGTGGTGGTCGGCTCGTCGGATATCAGCGGGACGCGCTCGGGCTTCGCGCTGCTGGCGGCGGACGCCTTTGGGGTCGGCTACGACGCTGTCGAGGTGGCGGACGCCCCGACCGACACGGCTCCCTTCGCCGGCGCCGCCGGCGGAAGCAAGATTACCTTCACGGTCGGTTCGGCGGTGCGGCAAGCAGCGGAAGAGGCACGGCGGCAGGTGCTCGCCATCGCGGCGGACGAACTGGAAGCGGCCCCGGATGATCTGGAGATCGTCGACGGACAGGTGCGAGTGAAGGGCGTTCCCTCCAGTGCGGTCAGCCTGGAGCGCATCGCCGCCCTTACCACCGGATTCGGCTCGAAGCATGGGCCGATTCTGGGGAGCGGACGAGCAGCCCCGGACGACGCAGCGCCCGGCTTCATCGCGCACCTGGCGCGGGTGCGCGTGGATGACGAGACCGGGAAGGTCGAGGTCCTCGACTACGTCGCGGTACAGGATGTGGGGCGCGCCATCAACCCCGCCGGCATCGTCGGCCAGATTCGTGGCGGGGTCGCGCAAGGCGTGGGCTGGGCGCTTCTGGAATCGGTCGTGTACGACGAGTCGGCGCACCTGCGTACCAGTTCCTTCATGGACTATGCGCTGCCATCGGCGCTCGAAGTCCCGCAGATCGATCCCGTCCTGGTCGAGGTTCCGTATCCCTCCGGTCCACTCGGGGGCCGAGGAGTGGGTGAACCGCCGGTGGTCGGCGGCGCGGCGGCGATCGCCAATGCCATCTACGATGCCACCGGAATCCGCCCCACTGACCTGCCCATGACGCCGGAGCGCGTCCTGCAGGCGCTCTCCCAGCGATCGAGCTAAAGAGACAGCGGCGGATGGGTGCTCCATCCGCCGCTGTCATATCTCTTTCCGCGCGGGTCCGGCTGCGCCGATCGGCTGCTAGGCGCTGGCCCGCTCTTGCTCGAGGGACGAGCGATGGGAGGTCAGCAGCTCACCCAGCCGCGTGGACTGCGCGGGACGCAGTGCATCCGACTGCTCCCAGATCAGTCGAACCAGGTCGGTCGGCGATTGCGTGGACGTGACCGTCTCGGTGGCGGGATCGCTGAGCTCGGCGACAACCGTGTCTCCGTTGTGCAGCAGTCGCAGATTGAGGTTTCGTGTCTTCATGGCAGGCTCTCCTCTGTCTTGGCTTGATGACTCAAGCGTACCGAGCCGGCATGATGGTTTCTTGAGATATTTGTGACGGTTTGATGACAGCCGGTTATGAAACGGCTGAGTCGAATTCGGCCTGGCTATCACCGTGCGCCGCGCCCAGGAGCGCGGCGAGCACGAGGTCTCGACGCCGCGCGGCAGAGAGGCATGCCCGGGTGGAGAAGACGTCGTAGTCCTTCTGCTCGATCTCCTCGAGGATCGCCGCGTAGAGCCGGGCAGCAATCAGGATGGACGGACGCACCTCGGACGGGAGATATCCGATACCGGAGATTCCGCGCCGGTAGGACGCACGCGCCTCCCCGACAACCGCCTGCATGACCTGAACGAACCCGGCGGTCACCCGACCCTCCACGAGATCCTGTCGGGCGGTCCCGGCGGCCGTCAGCAAGCCGGCCGGCAGGTAGCACCGACCCTGTGCCATGTCTTCTCCTACGTCTCTGGCGACGTTCGTCAGCTGCATGGCGATACCCAGTTCAGCCGCGGCGGACAGGGCAGGGCGCGAGGCCGCGCCAAGCACGTGCGCCATCACCATCCCGACGCTGCCGGCAACGAGGAGTGAGTAGCTGCGCAGATCGTCCATGGTTTCGATGTGCTGCCCCTCGACATCGCGCCGCGCGCCCTCAATCACCATGGATAGTAGAGCGCGCGGAACATCGTACCGAGCGGAGACGCGAAGCACTGGAGCGACTGAAGGTGAAGGAGGCGCCTCCCCCGCGATCTCAACCTCCCACCGCGCCAGCTGCTCCAGGATCTCGACAGGTGATCGGTCACCGGGACGGTCGGCCGCATCGTCCACCATCCGGAAGAAGGCATAGATCGCGCCCACGTCGCGGCGCATCGCCGGCGGCAGGAAGCGCGCCGCCAGAGAGAACGTCGTGGCGCGCTCGCGCATCACCTGCATATCAGCGGCGCTCCTCGGCGATGCGCTCCGCCACGAGTCGTGAGCCGATGATCACCATGGGAATACCGCCGCCAGGCACCGTGCTGGCGCCGACGAAATACAGGTTGTCGTAGCCGAGAGCCCGGTTGGACGGCCGAAAGTAGCCAACCTGGTGGAGGGCGTGCGAGAGACCGAAGGCGGATCCGCGGCTGATGTGGTAATCGTGCTCAAAGTCGGTGGGAGTATAGGCGCGTTCACAAACGATGTGGGAGCAGAGACCCGGCAGATCGCGTTCCAGGCGGTCCAGCACATGCTCGCGCAGCGGAGAAGCGTCACTCGACCAGTCAATCGCCGGCGACGTGGCAGGGACCGGAACCAGCACGTAGAGCGCTTCTCCTCCCGGCGGGGCCGTCGACGGGTCGGTCCCGGTGGGCGCGCAGACGTAAAACGAGGGGTCGCGGGGCACGCTGTGACGGTGGAAGATCGCATCGAAGTTGGCTGCCGGATCGGGAGAGAGGTACACGTTGTGGTGGCGCAAACACGGATACCGGCGGTCGAGGCCGAGATAGAGCAGGAATGCCGAAGAGCCCGGATTGAGCCGGCGGCGCCGCGGGATATCGAAGAGAGCACGGGACGCCCACGGCAGGTCGGCGTTGCAGACGACGAGGTCGGCCGGGTAGGAGCGGTCCGCCGTCCGGACGTCGGTCACACGGCGTTCTACGCGGCTCACTTCCCTCACCTCGGCACCGGTTTCGATCTCGACCCCGAGTTCGCCGGCCAGACGGGCTAACGCTGTCACGATCCGGTACATGCCTCCTCGCGGATACCAGATGCCCTCCGCTATCTCTGTATACGGCAGCAACGAGTAAATGGATGGAGCATCGTCGGGGGAGAGACCGAGATACATCGTCTGGAAGCTCAGAGCGAGACGCAGCCGCTCGTCCTCGAAAAAGCGGCCGACGTGGCGTGCCAGGGAACGGAGAGCGTGCGTCGCCAGGAGATATCGAAGGTTGACAGGCGTGAAGAACTCGTGCCAGTGGCAAAAGTTGCGCTCCACGAAGCGCTCCCGCGAGATTCGGTAGTTGCGGCCCGCATCGGCAAGATAGTGACGGAATCTCTCGCCCGCTCCGGTCTCCAGCGCGTCCATCTGCTTTGCAGTGGCATCGAGGTCCCCGGATATTTCCAGTGTTGAGCCGTCGCCGAAATGGATCACGTAGTTGGGATCGAGCCGCACCAGGTCGAGATAGTCCTCGAGCCGGCGGCCCGCGCACGCGAATAGGTCGTCAAGCACATCGCGCATCAGAAGCAGGGTGGGACCGGTATCAAAGGTAAACCCATCCAACTCGAGCCGATTGCAGCGCCCTCCCAGCCGGCCATTCTTTTCCAGGAGCCGTACACGCCGGCCGGCGAGACGCAGTCGAATCGACGCGGCCAGGCCGCCCAGCCCTCCACCAATCACAATGGTCTCAGGCGGCACGCCGGCTCCTCCCCGGTATCCACCGTAATTCCCCCGCGCCATGGATGAGGACGATCGACTGCGCGACCATCGCGTTCGTTGCCAGGAAGAAGATACTCTCTTCGATCGGCAGGTCGCCGATGCGCACGCCCAGGATCCGGGATTCATGCAGCGCCCAGATGCCGTGCGCGATGGCAAAGGCATCCGCCAGGGATAGATACACCGTCGCGATACCGATCGAGATCAAGAGGGGGCGGAGGTGACGACGCAGCACCGTCCGTCCCACCAACCACTGGAGAATCAACACCGGCAGCGCCCAGCCAAGCTCGAAGAGGAGGTAGGTGAGATGGGTCACGAAAAGCGCCGCAGGAGTCGAGCGGTCAGCAATCCGGCCAGGGCGACCTGCAGGACGTAAAACACGTATTCTTCGAGCGGAACATGGCCGATCACAACCCCCGCGACATGCCCTCGCCCGTACGACCACACGCCGGCGGTGACGATCATGTTGTCCCACGGAGCGGTGTAGAGCAGAGCCACGACGCTCAGAGCGGCCAGCGTCAGGCCGAGCCGGCGGGGCCAGGGACCGGCAGCGGCCAGAACGACGACCGGGACCACCAGGAACAGCGCGAGAAATTCGGCATAGGTCATCTGTCCCGAGAATATCAGGGCGGTCTCCTCGCCGTCGTCCCGGCGGCTCTCATCGCCGCGCTACTCGCCGCCGTCGCCGGCCTCCCCTCGCCACTCGAAGGAATCGGCGAGTGGCTCATGGCCTCGACGCCGCTGCCCATAGCCAACTTCCTCCTCCTCCACGCCGGCTGGTGGGCCCGGCCGGCCGCGCTCCTGGGCGCCTTTGCTTGCCTTCTCCTCTGTGCCGGAGTCGCTGCGACGATCGCCGCGCCTCTCCACCGCCTGGCATTCGTTGCCGCTCCGTCCGTCCTGCTCTTGCTCTTGATGCTGCTTTCGGTACCAATCGGCCTGACGGTCATCGTGACCGTCGTCATGTACGGCCTCGGGCTGACGGTCGTCCATCGCGTGCATCACGCTCCGGGCCGCCGTGACTTTCTGCTCCGGAGCGGCAGCATAGTGGGAGGAGCAGCAGGCCTGCTGCTCCTCTATGAAGTTCGCCCGCTCCTCCACCCGGCCGTCACGCGCCGGCTATTTCCCTTCCGCCGGCCCACCGATCTCAATATCCCGGGACTCTCCGAGCTGGTCACGCCCGTGGATGGCTTTTATGTCAACGATCAGGTTCTGGAATACCCGATTGCCGGGACCGGCTGGCGTCTCGCCGTAGACGGCGAGGTCACGCATCCACTCTCGCTCGGGCTGGACGACCTCCTGCGCGGCGCCGAGCAGCGCTACGTCACCATGGAGTGTGTGGACAATCCGGTGGGAGGTCCTCTCATTGGCAATGCGCTCTGGACGGGCGTGCCGGCTTTCCGGGTTCTGTCCCTCGCCGGAGCGCGAGGAGCGACGGTGCAGATCGACGGACTGGACGGATACAGCGAAAGCGTCCCGGTCGAGATCCTGCGACGCACCGACGCGTTGATCGCCGTGGGTATGAATGGAGTGATGCTGGACCGTGCCCATGGGTACCCGGCTCGCCTGTTGATCCCCGGACTCTACGGTTTCAAGAGCGTCAAGTGGCTGAGCCGTCTCCGCGTGCGGGCGAGCGCAGGATCGGGACACTGGGCGGCGCATGGCTGGGCCGACATGCCGGTGATCCAAACGACGACGCGGATCGACGTCGTGCGCCGCGTCCCCAGCGGCACACTCGCGGCGGGCATCGCTTTTGCCGGGAATCGTGGCGTCCATGCCGTGCAGGTGCGGGTCACGGGCGGCCACTGGTTGCAGGCGGAGATTGGGCCCCGTCTGGGACCAGATGCCTGGGTCCAGTGGCGCATTGTCCTTCCCGCGCGCCGCGGCCGCATCGAAGCGCGGACCATCGACGGCTCCGGTGCGATCCAGAACGCCCGTGTGCATGGTGCCTACCCCAACGGAGCCTCAGGTTGGGCGTCAGCCGATATTTAGGCCGGCTGGCACTCGCCATCCATGCTACGTCCTCCCGGCAGGCGGAGAGGAACTACCGCGCCCTACCGACGCTTGGCGACGAGGAGATCATTGACGCCGGCCTCGTGTCGATCATCATCCCGGCCCGCGACGAGGCCGAACGTCTGCCCGCGCTTCTTCACTCGCTGCAATCCCTCACGTATCCAGAGGCGGAAATCATCGTCGTCGATGATGGCTCGCGGGACACGACGGCGGAGATCGCCGCCGCGGCGGGAGCGCGTGTCATCCCGGCCGGTCCGCTGCCTCGCGGCTGGACGGGCAAATGCCACGCCTGCTGGGTTGGGGCACGGGAGGCGCGCGGTGAATGGCTGCTCTTCACGGATGCCGACACGATCCACGGTCCGCGAAGTCTCAGTCGCGCGCTCGGCCGGCCCGGCCTGACCTCTCTGCTCGCCCGCCAGATATGCCGGACCTTCTGGGAGTGCCTGCTCCTGCCCTACGCGTACGCGCTGTATTTTGCCGGCGCCTCCGGTATCAACCGGCCCGGCGGTCCCGACGTCGCCAACGGTCAGTACATGCTCTTTCCGCGCCCTGTGTATGAGGCGGTCGGCGGACACGCGGCCGTCCACGCCAGCCTCGTCGAGGACGTGGCGCTGGCGCGCCGGACCCGAGAAGCGCGGTTTCCGGTGACGCTGTTGCGCGCCGAGCAGGATCTGGCGGTGCGGATGTATCCCGATCTCCACTCGCTGTGGGATGGGCTCAGCAAAAACGTCTTTCGCTTCGTGTTGCATGCGCCCCGTTCCGGTCTGCGCACCGTGCTGGCGGGGCTGGCCGGCGGCGCGCTGCCCATGATGACGGCCCGCGGCCCGGTGCGTGGTGCACTCCTCATAGCGCCGGTTCTCGGACTCGTGCCCTGGCTCGACCGGTTCGGAGTGCCGCGCCGCTATGCGCTCCTCCAGCCGCTGGCCTCCGTGACCTTTCAGATCCTGGCAGTGGACGGGATGCGGCGAACACTCCTGCATACCGCACGCTGGAAAGGACGGACCTACTGATGGCCCGCTACCCTATCGCGTGGGCCCTGGTGCCGCAGCTCTGCGCCGCCTTTCCTGCGGGCCGGCGATCCCTGGCTGACGATGCGGCAACCTTGCTCGCCCGTGTCGACCCGCCGCCCCGTGTCCTGGGTGCCGAGCACATTCCTCCCAACGGACCGGTTCTCCTCGTCGCGAATCACTACCAGCGGCACGGCCTGTGGATCGGTTTCCCGGGGGCTGCCATCACGCTGGCGGTGGCCGCGTGCCGGCCCGATGATCCGCCGGTACGCTGGCTGACCATCGGTGGTATCCGCCTGCTGCAGTCCCGCAATCGCGGACCCGAGGTTCCGTTGACCCGACCTATCCTGCGCCGGGTGGCCGATCTCTATGGCATGACGGCACTTCCGCCGACCGGGTCAGTAGCGCGATCGCTAGCGCTGCGATCCTGGATGGGCGGCGCGCGCGACGGAGCTGTCCTCGGCTTCTTTCCGGAGGGACCGGAGGGCCGAAATCGTGGATTGCGCCGCCCATCGCGAGGCGCGCACCTCCTGATCCAGCACCTTGCCGGTCTTGGCGTCACGGCGCTTCCCGTTGCCATCTACGAAGAGCATGATCGCCTGCACATCCGGTTCGGCGCCCCGGAGCCCGCCAACCTCGACGATCTCATGCCGGCGATCGCCGCCCTCTTACCGCCCTCGCTCCGCGGGCCTTACGGAGGCGCCTGATGGCGCGCTGGGGCCGTGCCTTCACCCTGCTGGACCTACCGTCCGGCTCGCGTGTCCTGGATCTGGGTTGTGCCTTTGGCTTCGGCACGCGGCTGCCGGCACGACGGTACGAGACCTACGGCCACGACCTCGACCCAACGTACATCGAACGCGCCCGGACGGCTGTTCCCCACGCTCTCTTCACGTGCGGCCCGGCGAGCGAGGTCCCATACCCGAACGGCTACTTCGACGGTCTCCTCCTGCTGGATGTCCTGGAGCACGTTCCGGATGACACGGCCGTCGTGCGCGAGGTCGCCCGCCTGCTCCGTCCCGGCGGCAAACTCGTCCTGAGCGTCCCCAACCGCGGAGCCCTTGCCGGACTCGACTCGCTCAATGTGTACGCCCGTCTGCTGCCCTGGGCACGTCCCCCCACGGATGACCCGTCGTGGCCGCAGTCGCCGGTGCACCGCCATTACGACGCGGACCGGCTGGCGGAACTGCTGGCCCCGGACTTCCAGATGACCGAGCGGCAGTACACGGGGCTGGGCCTGGCCGAGCTCATCCACCTACCGCTGCTCCTCGGGCTGCGCCCCTTCCTGCCGGGCATCCACGCAATCGCGCAGTATCTCTATTTCGGCGCGTATCTGGCCGAGGATCTAATCCCGGCCGGCTCGTGGGGGTATCACCTCATGGTGGGAGCGGAACGCAAGGGGTAGGTACCGAGCGGGCCCGTCCGCCGGTAGGCGCAGGGCTTGTCCCTGCGCGAGACGCCTGCACAGGCCCATGTTCATCTACTCCATGTCTGGTCGCGGGCTCCTCAGTCCGTGACGACGGAATCCTGGACCTGACGCATGCAGGGACAAGCCCTGCGCCTACCCGCAATGCATGGAGATCTGCGGGAATTGCGGCGGAGGAACTTACTCTCCGGTCGGCTGAACGGGGGGATAGACATACATCCGATCCACCAGCGGCCAGGCCGACTGCGGATCGAGGCCATCGCTTCCCACCGACTTCAGGAGCGCCAGCAGTTTTCGCCCGGCGGCGAGCTGCATCACGACGCGCTCCTGGCCGGCAACGGGATAGGTCCCGGTGAGGCGGACCGAGGAAATCGGTATCCCGGATACCGCCAGGTCATGCAGCATGTTGTAGACATCGGCCGCGCCGCCGTTTCCCACGGTTCCTTCCGCCACGTCGTTGTTCAGGGACCAGATGATGGAGACGCTGTAGCTGTTGCCGTGATGGACCGGGGGCGCCAGACGAAAGCGGCGAACGCCGCGGTCACTCGGTCCCAGCGCATCGATCAATACCGCATCGAGCCGCCGGCTGACGGAACCGTGAGAGGGGATGGGCACGGCCCCGCTGTCACTCCGAAATGCGCCGAACACCGCCACCAGCTGGCCGATCACGATGAGAGCCGTGACCAGAATCAGTGCCCCCGCGATCAGACGCTGCGAGGCCGGCCGGGATGCGGGGAGCACCCCCTCAGACAAGGCGATCGATCACCATGACGGCAAAGAGAGCCGCCAGATAGAGATTGGAGAAGAGGAACGTGCGGCGAGCCAGGCGCGCCGTCCCCCGGGCGGCCAGGGTCACAGCAAAGCCCAGGAAGGTCGCTCCGAGGACGATCGCCCCGCCGATATAGATCGCGCCCATGGCGTGGACAGCGCCCAGCAGGAGAGAGGCGATGACGACGAGCAGCGCGTAGACCAGGATCTGCCAGCGCGCGTGCGTCTGGCTGGTCACCGACGGCAGCATGGGCACGTGAGCACGCGAGTAATCGCCCCGCACGAGCAGCGCCAGCGACCAGAAATGGGCAGGCGTCCAGTAGGTGATGATGACGAAGAGGAGAAAGGCGGGGAGCGCCAGACCGCCCGTCACCGCTGCCCACCCCACCAGCGGCGGGATGGCACCGGCTACGCCGCCGATCACGATGTTCTGGGTGGTGCTGCGCTTCAACCAGAGCGTGTAAATGACGACGTAGTAGAAGTTCCCCAGGAAGGCCAGAACGGCCGCCAGCGGGTTGGTGAAGATCAGCAGAACCACCACCGACAACGCGGTCAACGACAGACCGAAGATCAGCACCTCGCGCGGGGACAGAGTCCCGGTCGGAATCGCCCGCCGCCGGGTGCGTGCCATGACCACATCGATATCACGATCGATATAGCAGTTCAGAGCGGCGGCCCCGCCGGAAGCCAGAACGCCGCCGCCGATCGTGGCCACCAGCACTCGCCAGAGGGTCAATGTGGGGAGCGGATGTTGACGGGCGGCGATGAGGAGGGCGGCAAGGGTGGTGACCAGGAGCAAGCTCATAATGCGTGGCTTGGTCACCGCGACGTAGGCCGAGATCTTCTCACTCCGCGACGGGACAGCGATCTCTGCCGCGCCAACTTCACCCGCAACCATACCCATCCCCTCTAACGCACGTAGGCGAACAGCAGCACCAACAAGAGCGCGGCCATCCCAGTCCAGAGTACCTCACGCCCCGCCGCCTGACGCCGGTAGGCGACGGCGCCATAGAGGATGAGCCCGCCCACGACCAGGACGAGCAGAGCCGTCAGGAGGAGAACCACCATGCTACGGTGACTGATCCTGGGGCGCGGGCGGGAAGTTCGCGTTGGATGCCGGATAGTACACCGGCGCGTAGGACGGCAAGTTTTTCAGGAGACCTGTCGATTTCTCGTACGACTCCATGTGCGTAGCCCAACTCTTGAACGCCGAATACTTCTCGACGGTCACATTGGCTACCATGTAGCCGTGCCAGAGACCGCACAGCTCGTTGCAGTACGCCGAGTTCTTGCCGTTGACCTCGGTATGTATGGGGAACCGCGCCACCATCCACGCGGTGTTGTCCTGTCCGGGGACCGCGTCCTCTTTGACGTCCTCCTCGTAGATCCAGAAGCTATGCACGACATCCAGCGAGGTGATGTGGAAGAGAACGGGGACACCCACCGGCACCACGAGTTCCTTGGTTTCCATTCCGCCGAAGCTCGGATAGCGGAATGTCCAGAACCACTGCTGGCCGATGGCCTGAACGATGAGCGGACGAGCGTTGGTGTAGACCGACCCTGCCGGCAGACCTCCCGGCTGTTTCTGGTTGGTAGCACCGGGGTGGCTGCGGGTGGAGGCCGCGCTTCCCTCCGCAGCTACCGACGGCGGCTGCGTGATCTCGTGCAGTGTGAACGTCCCCCAACCCGCCATGAAAAGAACGATCAGGAAGGTAATCCCGGCCCAGAGCAGGATCAGGGCATTCGATCCCGGCATCGGCGGCCGTTCCGTCTCGGTTTGGGGATCGCGCGCCCGATAGGTGATCAAACCATACAGCAGCACGACCCACACAAAGGCAAAGATGGGTGCGCCCAGGTAGAACAGCATGTAGATGGTCTGGTGGATTCCTTCACCTTCATCCGACCCCACCGGCGACGGGATGGGAACGATCCCAATCAAAACCTCCAGGATGGCGGTGACGACAATCCAGATGATCGCAATACGTATGGCGTGTCTCACGCGCGTCCCTCCTAGTTGACCGTGATCAGGCCGCTCATGTAGCCGATCTCACCCATCGGTCCGCCGTTGCCGTACGTCCCCCAGCCACACGGCACGATGCACTGCCAGCGGTAGACGCCCTTCCTGGAGGGGGCACGGAAGCTGAAGCGCATGTCCTCGAACGCCCCCGCCCGCGCATTGTTCGGGATCCCCATCATGGGCACCGACACGCCGGCCGCCGGGAAAGTGAACGTATGGGAGAGGTCGTCGGGATTCATGACGGTGATGCGCTTCCCATTCACGTACTCGACGCCGCCGATGGTCCCCTGCACCTTCGTGAAGAAGTAGTTTCGCAGTGCCGTCGTGGAGTCGAAGTTGTGGATATCCATAGTCACGAGAGCGTTCGCGGGCACGGTGAAGATGGTTCCGGGGTGCGGAGGATTCGTCCGGGTCTGATAGCCCAACCATGCTGCGTTGGGGCCCACGCCAACTTCTTGCTGAATGCTGAGCGAGATATGCGCCACCGGTTGCCCGCTGCTGTTGGTGGAGATGGTGACGGCTCCGGCCGCTGCCCGGTTGGCACTGTAGGCCGCGTGGTACCCGACCCAGAACGTCATCAAAGCCAGGAGAATGATCCCGATGACGGTGAACAACGCTGTCACGAGGATGCCTCGGTTAGACATGCCGACCTCCCACATCACCCGGCGCCCGCCGGGGTATGACTCTATACGGTGTCTCGACCGCGGCCTGGGGAGCCGCCTCTGCATCTTCTCCCAGGCCCAGGTACATGAACGTCGCGAAGGCTCCGGCGAAGAGGAAGAGGACAGGCACCCACATGATGCCTCCGGCCAGTTGCTGGTCGCCGAGCGCCGTCATGCCAAAGGGACGATTGATGACCCGCGCGTAGGTATACAGCGGGACCGTTGAAAAGACGAAGTACATCGCGAGCAGATTGCTGAGCCCGCCGACAATGACGGTAAAGATCGCCCGCTGGAAGTGGCCGAGTCGGGGGTGCAGAGCCCGCTGATCGATGACCTGTGTCCACAGGAGAAGGGCGGTCCCCAGAAAGCAGAGGTGCTCGAACGCGTGCACCGCATCGTTCTGAAGGGTCAGGTTGAACAGGAAGTTCCAGTGCCAGAGATACAGATCGACCAGGAAGATCACCGCCGCCGGGACGGGGTGATTGAGGCGGCCGAACCAGTGACCCAGGTGATGCAACCAGCCCTGCCGCGCCCCCGAGCCGAGGACTGATCGGCGCAGGGAGAGCGGGACACCACGCATGATGGTCACGCCGGGATCACCCATCAAAATCAACGGTGCAGCAACCATGATGAGCAACAAGTGCTGGATCATGTGGAAGCTGAAGAGGTACGCGGAGAGCACGTCGATGGGTGACTCCAGCGCCAGCAGGACCACGACCAGCCCCGCGTAGAACGATGCGACTCGCCAGCGCTCCAGCGGCACGCCGCGCCGGACATCGCTGAGACGGCGACGTCCTCGCCAGTACAGGATGGCGGCGAGGGCAATCGCCGCCACGATCCCCGGATCAAACGACCACTGCAACAGCCAGTTCATGGTCGTCACGCGATCGGGAAGAAGGGCTGCACGTACAGCGCCAGAAAGTTAAAGAGCGCCACCCCGGCCAGCCAGCCGAAGTACTCGCCAAATCCTGCCACCGCGATGCCATTTCGACTGAAGAGCCCCTTCTGGGCGCGGATCGCGACGCCGATCAACACCAGCGCCGTCACGACCAGAAAGATGGTGAAAACGGTCTCGATCGCGATGAAGAGGCTGACGTACCCACCGCCCTGCAGGCTGAAACCCGGATTGTGCAGCTCGTAGATGTGGATGATCACCGCGACGACGGTCAGCAGACTTGCCACCCACAGCATCAAACGGAGCAGGCTGAAATTGCCGCGGTACATGCCGAACCACTGTCCGACGAAGTAGGCGGATCCGGCGAGCAGCACGAGGACCACCTCCGATACCCCGATCCAGGCCGGCGGATGGTCGATGCCGTGCGGTAGCCACATGTTGTTGAGATTCATGATCTGGAGGTAGACCAGACCAAAGTAGAAGGACGCAAAGAAGAAGGACCCCGCGATGTAGAACATGCGAACCGACAGCAGCGTCAGGCGGTCGTCGAGAGACCGCGGCACCGGAGCGAATGCCTGCTCGGCCGCATCGGAGTGAAACTGCGTGCTCTCTGCCACAGCGAACCTCCCTAGTTGCCCGCGGCCGGTGTTCCGGCCGACTCAGAGGGCTTGAGAATGGCCATGGGCTGGTTGCTCCAGTACTCGTATGGACCGCTCAGCACGAGTGGGATCTCCTCGAAGTTGTCGACCGGTATCGGCGTCGGGACCTGCCACTCCAGGCTGCGTGATTGGTAGGGATTCTCTTCCGCCTTCTCACCCCAACCCCATGAGTAGATGAAGTTCCACAGGAACGGAATGATTGAGATGCCGAGCAGGTAGGCAAAGATGGTCGCGGTCACATTGACACCCTGTAGGTAAGGGAAGTACGTCGCGTAGCGCCGCGACATCCCCATGATCCCGACGATCGCCAGCGTGATGAAGGTGCCGTTGAAGCCGATCCACATCAACCAGAAGTGCACTTGACCGAGCCGCTCATTGAGGCGCCGTCCCGTGAACTTGGGGAACCAGAAGTAGATCCCGGCAAAGAACGCGAAGAGCGTCGCCCCCATCAGGATGAAGTGGAAATGCGCCTGGACCCAGTAGGATCCGTGCAACTGCACATCACTCGGAACATCGGACACAAAGATGCCGCTGAACCCGCCCAGGAGAAAGTCGGGGAAGAACGCGACCGCGAACAACATGGCCGTCTTGAAACGGATGGCACCGCCGTACAGCGTCCCAAGGGCCGCCAGGAACACGAGTCCCGTGGGGAACGAGATCATCTCGGTCGAGAACATGAAGAAGGGACGCAGGCCCGGCGTGAGGCCGCTGACAAAGAGGTGATGCTGCCAGACGAACCAGCTCAGAAGCCCGATTCCCAGCATGCCGACCACCGCCGCGCGATACGCGTAGATCGGACGGCGGGTGAAGACGGGCAGGATGTCAAGGACAATGCCCATGCCTGGAATGGCGAGGATGTACACCTCGGGATGGCCGAACGTCCAGAACACGTTTTCGTAGAAGAAAGCGCTGCCTCCCTGGACAGGGACGAAAAGGCCGGTCAGGAGGGCGCGGTCGAAGCCCACCATGCTCTGCACCGCGACCATGATCGGCATGGCCAACCAGTCAAGGATGGCGCCGACCAGGACCGACCAGCAGGTGAGGTTCATGCGCGACCAGGTCATGCCGGGAGCGCGCATCAGCCAGATCGTTGCCACCAGGTTGATCCCAACCAGGGTGTTGGCCGTCCCTGCCAGCGCCCAGGTCGTGATGTACGCATCATGCCCGGCATGCATCTGGTCGGCGAGCGGGGCATACCCGGTCCATCCTGTCTGAGACCCACCGAAGAACAGCGCGGTCGGCATGATCACGATGGCGAGAAGGAAGAGCCAGAAGGAAAGCGCCTCAATGCGCGGAAAGGCCATGCGCTTCGAGCCGATGAAGAGCGGAATAAAGTAGTTGCCAAAACTTCCAATGATGATGCTGCTGGCCATGACCAGCATGATGACGCTGTGCTCGGTGACCAGGGAGAGATACGTCTCCGGATCGGTGAACCTCGCGTTCGGCGTGAGAAGCTCGGTCCGAATCAGCATGGCGATGAAGCCACCCAGACAGAAGGCGGCCAGGATCGTCACCATGTATTGGATGCCGATGACCTTGTGGTCGAGCGTGTAGCGAAAGTAGCGGTCGATCCCGCCGTAGGCGCCGTAACGCTCCAGTTCCTCTTCCTCGGAGATGGGAATACCCAGAAGCCACTTCACCGGCTCATTGAAGACTCCCAGGCCGATGAAGAAGAAAAGGATCGCCGCGCCGTAGCCAAGGAACATGATCTGGTTGATCTCGAGTCCCCACGACGGCAGCAGACCGCCGTCGTGCCCCAGCCCCCAGACCACGAACACAAAGGCGGCAATGCCCAGGACAAACGCCCACAGCATGTTCGGGCGCATGAGCCACGAACGCCTCGCGGGCATTACACCGGTCGCGACAGCCATGCTCTCTACCTCCGCTCCCCGTCCGGCCTAGCGGCCCACTCCACGAAAGGGGAAATCGTACTGCCCAGATTAGGACTGATCCTTGATTTCATAATCTTCCTCGGTTGACGTCCTGTCAAGTTGTAAACAGATGACGTCGTCAATCAGTGCTCAGTTGAGCAGAGCGCGAACGCTCTCAACCAGTTGACTGGGGATGATAAGATCGCCGTCGGCCACACGAACCCAGCCGTGTCGATCCACCAGATAGACCGCGGACGTGTGCGTCACGGTCGAGACCACCTCGATACCCCACTCCACCCAAACGCGGTTCAGCTGTTCCTGCGTTCCGGTCAGCCAGTACCACCGGCCCGTCATACGCATGTCACGCATAAAACGGTGAACACTCCGGGGCGTATCGTGCCGGGGCGCCACGCTCACGACCACGATCACCAGCGGCGAGTGCCCGCCGCCAAGGTGCCGCTGCGCCGTGGCCAGCTCCCGTCCGACCAGAGGGCATTGCTGCCGGCACTGCGAATCGAGAAATGTCAGGGCGACCACGTGCCCCCGTAACGAGGCGAAATGCAGGCGTCCCCCGTTCACATCCCGGAGGGTGAAATCGGGCGCGCGATGCTGGCCGACCTGAAAAACCTCGGTGCCGTGCAGGGAGGGTCGACCGGCGGCCAGCACCGGTCCCGCCGTCAGCATGACAAGACCCAACACGAGCGATACGACGCGCATCAGCTCACTCCTCGGGCCGGATCACCCGGAGTCGCTCCGTTTTGACCACGGCCTTCCCCATCAAGAATTGCACGATCAGCAGGCCCAGACAAGCGAAGCTGGTGCCGAGGGAGAGAGCACCAACCGGAGATGTCCCCACGCCGTCGAGCGCCGCGTCGATATTCAGCGTGTAGAACAGCGGAGCCAGCATCCCGACGGCTCCGTGGAGGATCACGATACGGCGCTCCGGGTTCAGGCCGCTACTCACCATGTAAAAGCCCCAGAAAAACGCGAGGAAGATCATCAAGGCAGTGAAGAGCGTGGCGCCGAAGGTAACAGTCGCCAGCAAGACGCTGCCTGTGACGTACGACACGAGATTCAGCACACACACGAGGACGGCACCGGTGAGGCCCCCAAGGACGAGATAAAAGTGAGGGGTGTGCGGGCGCCGGTATCGGTACGCGCGCCGCCGCGTCCGTGCAGAGGGATCCGAGCGAAGGGGCTCGCGCATCTCAGCCTCCAAGGGCCGGCACTATCTGTCGCACAAAGTCGCGATTGGTCAGTTGTCCCTGATAGACGAATCGAACCACGCCATCCGGTGTGATGAGGAAGGAGGTCGGGAGGCCGACGATGTCGTACTGCGCCGCGCCGTAGTTCGACCCGTCGAACAGCACGGGATAGCGCGCGCCGTAGCGCGCCAGGAAGGTGCGAGCGGCGCCGGCACTGTCCTGCTCATCCACGCCCACCACCATCAGCCGTCCTCCCAGGCGATGCTCCCAGCGCACGAGGAGAGGCATCTCAGTACGGCAGGCCGTGCACCAGGAGGCCCAGAAGTTGAGAAGGAGCGTCCGGCCATGGAGAGAGCGCAAGGAGAGCCGCCCGCCGGACAGTGTCGGTAGCGCCAGACTGGGTGCCGGGTGCCCCACTTGCGGCGCCGCGACCCGCGACCCCACCGTCTGGGCGACCGGAGCGCCCGACAGGATCTGAAGGTCACGCAAGACGTCCGATCCGGATACGGCACCTGCCATCAGCACCCGCTCTCGTCCCGACGCGTCGAGGAAGTAGGTCGCGCTCGTGTGATCATTCTTGACCGATTGCGGAGCGTTGGCCGGGGCCACATAGACGTAGTACTCCCGCCAGACCCGCGCCAGGACGCGCCGCGGCGCCGACAAATAATGCCAGTTGAGGTCCTGGTGCGCGCGAAGAAACCTGAGCGTCGCTGCCCTGCTGTCCTCCTCCGGCGCCGTGCTGACCGCCAGCACGGTCACCCGCTTGCCGGCCGGGCCCATCTCGCGGATCGCGCGCCCGATAGATTCCGCCACGACCGGACAGAGCGTGGTACACGCCGCGCTGAGGAAGGTCAGCACAACGGGGTGTCCACGCAACGTGCGGAGCGATATCAGCCGGCCGCTCTGATCGGGCAAGGTGAAGAGAGGAGCGGGACGATTCATCAGCGTTCCGGCCAGCGCGGGACCTGCCGGAGCCGTGTCCGACCGCACCGTCATCAGTCCGGTCAAGGCGCCGGCCACTATGACGGCGCAGAGGACAACGATCAGGGCGCGGCGCAGCGGGACCATCCCATCACCTACTCTCTCCCGCATTATGCGCCCCGGACGGCGAGATACAGAGCGCAGCTCCCTGGTCCACCCCGAGGCGCACAGCGGCGCCGGCAGCGATGCAGAGTGGGATAGTTCCTCTACGGGATGAGGTCGGCGTCGGCGGTCAGGTCGGACACGAAACGCGTCAGCAATCTGACACACGCGTCGATATCCTCGAGCGACGCGACCTCCGAGGCGGTGTGCAGGTATCGGGTAGGAATGCTGATGAGTCCGGTCGCCATCGCGCCTCGCGCGATCTGCATCGCGTGCTGATCGGTCCCGGCGCCGACCGGGTCCGCGTCCACCTGATACGAAATCCCTTCCGCCCCGGCAGCCGCGACCAAACGTTGAAAGATGCGCGGATTCGTGTTGGCGCCACGCGACAGAACCGGTCCCGCTCCGACCCGTATGTCTCCGATCTCAGACTTCGGAGCCTGGGGATGGTCGCTGGTATACGTTACGTCCACGGCGATTCCGATCGGCGCGTTGATGGCATAGGCACCGGCCTCGGCGCCCCGCAAGCCGATCTCCTCCTGGACCGCCGACAGAGCAATCACCGCAGCCTGCGGAGGATGGGCGGCGAGGCGACGGAGCGCCTCGGCGATGACGTAGCCCCCGGCGCGGTCGTCAAGAGAATTGGCCGTTATCACCTGTCCCTGCAAGGAGGCCATCCCCACGGCGCGCCCTCCGGCATCACCCACTGCCACCAGCCGCTCCGCCTCGGCCCGATCCCGAGCTCCAATGTCGATCCAGAAGGAGCTGAGCTTTGGCGGCTTGCCTCTCTCCTCGTCCGACACGAGGTGCGCCGCCTTACGGCCGATGACCCCGAGAACCGGCCCTGACTTTCCCATGATTCGCACCGGATTGCCGGCCAGGGTCACCGGATCGAGACCGCCAATCGGCGAAAACCAGAGAAACCCGTCGTCGTCGATGTAACGCACCTGGAAACCGATCTCGTCGATGTGTGCCTCGATGATGACGCGTGGGGAGCCATCCTTATTGAGGGTGGCGATGGCATTCCCCATCGCATCGATCTGCACCGGAGCGACCGGAGCGACGCGCTCCCGCCACAGAGCCTGGGCGCGCTCTTCGTACCCGGATGGCCCCGTCGTTTCGACCAGACGGCGCAAGAACTCCCGCTGATCCTCGTTCATGGCATACCTCTTCCCCCCAGCGCCGGCGGCGCGCCTTTCCACGGTACTTCCTTGTATCACGTCTGGGGGTACGTGGCTGCAGAGCAGAGCTCGCAGGACGACCACTCTATCCTGTCGGGATATCACCTTCCCGATAGGCCACAATGCGATTGCCGCGGCGCCGGACGCGCAGGTCACTGACTCCAAGCGCCTCGGCGGCTCGCTGAATACGATTTCGGATCGTCAACGGCTTGTCGTTCGCATCCATCTCCACGACGAGAGCCTCATGATGATCCAACACCGCATTCTTGAGAGCATCCTGATATTGCGTCCTGATTTGTGCCCGCCGGGACGGTTCGGTACCACGCCGCCGCGGAACTACATCCGTGATTGGTGCCGTCTTAAACCGTGTCATTATGGCCGCTCCTTACGCTCCTTCGATACTACTATGCGCACCGGACAAAGGGTGCGCGTCATTTCGCATTCCATTCAACTTGTATTCAAACTCTTGTATTCCGATGGCGTTATCGACGCGCGAACCGGATACGGCCGATACGGCGGCAACCGACGATCTTGAAATACAGCGTACGTTACCATCAAGCTGAAGGTACGCCGACCGGCAACGAGGAGAGAATATGGCCTACCTGCGCTCGACCGGCGGTGACCCGGTTCCACCCGACCGCATCCGGGCGCTGGCCTCCCTATTCGGTCTTTCTGTCCCTGTCGACGATTTCGACACCCTCTCCGTCGCGCTGCGCGATCAGCTGGCATCGATTGCTCAACTGGAAGCGCTCAACCTCGCCGGTGTGACGCCACTTCCAGCCTTCGATCCACGCTGGCATGAGTGATCTCACCGATCTCACCATCGTGGAGGCCGACCGGGCCCTGCGCCATGGCGCTGTTAGCGCGGTGATGCTGACCGAGGCGACGCTGGAGCGTATAGAGGAAACGGAACCGCGCATTCATGCCTATGCACATGTCTACCGGCGGGAGGCACTCGACCAGGCCCGTGATCGCGACCGGGAGGCAGCTGCGGGACACTGGCGCGGTCCCCTCCACGGTATCCCGCTGGCGGCCAAAGACCTCCTGTACACGACCGACGCGCCGACGGAGGCAGGATCGCGAGCCATGGAGGGTTTCGTCGCGCCGGACGAGGCGACGGTAATCGAGCGGCTGAGAGAGGCCGGTGCCGTGATCGTCGGGAAAACCGTCACGCATGAACTGGCGTACGGTGTCAATGAGCCGCCAACCCGAAGTCCCTGGGGAGAGGGTCACTATCCCGGCGGCTCAAGTGCCGGCTCCGGGGCGGCGGTCGCGGCGCGTTCTGCCTTCGGCGCCATCGGCACCGACTCCGGCGGGTCGATCCGTGAGCCGGCGGCGTTGAACGGCCTGGTTGGAATGAAACCGACGTTCGGCCGCGTGAGCCGCCACGGCGTGGTCCCGCTTAGCTCATCCCTTGACCACGTCGGCCCGATGACACGCACCGTCGCCGATAACGCTCTGCTCCTCCAGGCGATTGCAGGGAAGGATCCCCGCGATCCATCCACCCTTGACGAGCCGGTGCCTGACTACCTCCGAGGCATGGAGGGCAGTCTGCGGGGCATGACGATCGGCGTCGAGCGCCGTTATTTTTTTGGACCGGCCGTCAAGTCGGAGGTGCGGGCAGCGGTGGACGAGGTCCTGAGTGAACTGAGCGCCCACGGAGCGGACGTGATCGAGGTCAGCATGCCTGAGCTGGATCAGGTGGGCACCGTCGGTCTGACACTTCTTCTCGCCGAGGCGAGCGCGGAGCATCGCGGCCTGCTGCGCGAGCGCGGAGACCGGCTCGATCCCGCGACGCGCGTCATGCTGGAGTTGGGCGAGCTGATACCGGCGACGCACTACGTGCTGGCCCAGCGCGCTCGGACAGTGTTGCAGAGACGCATCCACGACCTGTTTGAGTCTCACGCGCTGGATGCCCTCCTCAGTCCCACCCTCCCCACGACGACGGTCCCGATGGACGCCGTGAGGAGCCCGGATGAGACCGGACAGGAGGCAATGACCTCGGCGATCAATGCAACCTGGCCGGCGAACGTCTTTGGACTGCCGGCCCTCACCTTCCCGTGTGGCTTCTCATCGGAGGGTCTGCCGATCGGTGCGCAGGTGATGGGCCGTCCCTTCGGCGAGCCCTCGCTCTACCGCATCGCTCGCCACTACGAGCGAAATCACGACTGGCCGGCACGGCGTCCACCGCTTGGTCCGTCCGCACCGTGAGAGCTGTCGCTCCCGGCGCCAAGAGGGCTACACGCTCCAGACTTCGATCGACTCACCACTTCGCCTCACCCGAATCTCAGGGAGGGGGGATAGCCGGATGTTGTAGTGATGAGGTCCCTGGTAAGCCTCGCCGGAGATGCTGAACTCAGCGCCGTGGCAGGGGCAGACGAATGCCTGGTCAGACTGCTTGAACTCGAGCAGACATCCCATGTGCGTACAGACGCCCGACAGCGCTCGGATTTCACCGTGCCGGTTGATGAGGAATCCCTGGACATGACCCGCTCGGAACGCCTTGATGGTGCCGTGCGGCAGGTCCGCGACCGTCGCCACCGGTACCCAGCGCCCATTGGCGCCAACCAGCGGCGTCCATGTGGTCGCAGACCTGCTCTCCGACGCGAAACGATCGATGCCCACGCCCGCCAGGACACCCGCAGCGAGCGCGCCGAGCCCGCCCAGAAAGGCAGTACGGCGCGAGACCCGGGCGGGCGCGGGAAACAAGCGCGCGTGCAGCGCTTCGACAAACTCACCGTCGGGATCTGCCGGCCGGCTGCCCCGTAAGAGCTGCGCGACACGGAGCATACGCTGCTCCTCGCCGTCCAGCGATTCGCCGACGCCGCGCGGCGATCGGTCATGGAGGAGCTCCTCGAGGGCGCGGTCCAGACGTTCCGGATCGTTCACAGCCGTCCCTCCATCAGTTGGGCCGCCTTCGCCAGCGCGCGATGCTGGATCACCTTCGCATTCTCCGGTGTCGTGTCCAATTCGCGCGCCGTCTCTTGAATCGAATAGCCACGAAGAAACCGCAATTCCAGGACCATCCGGTACCGCTCCGGCAGGGAATCCAGAAGCTCATCAAGAAGACTGGCTCGGGCGGCTGACATCCTGGGCGCCGGATCCTGTCGAGCGGTACCGAGGTAGGTGTCGTCGAGAGGGACGTGACCACCGCCCCGGTAGTATCGCCGCCAGTGATCGGCGAGAACGGTGCGCGCCACCGTGAACAGCCACTTGGCAATACTCGCCTCCGGCCGTTCGCTGTCGAGTTGTCGTGCCGCTTTCAGGAACACTTCCGAAGTCAGGTCCTCGGCGTCCTCCCGATTCCCCACGTGACTATAGAGGAACCGGTAGACCGGATCGACAAAACGCGAGAAAACTTCCTCAAGGTCAGGAGGAGCGTTCAGGGCTGTCCTCTGCGTCGCTGCCGCCATCGCGCCGATGGCCTCGCTCACCGGGACGCCTTCGACGTGTACTTGACGACCATCATCGTATACCTTTGGGGTCGAGTGAGACAGGCGCTGGACTCACGCGTGCGGCCGAGTGACCCGGGGCAGCGAGGCGTGGGGCCGCACGCGCGTCCAGCGGAGGGGTGGTAAACCTGGAGCGACCGAGGGGCTCTGGGGCCGGGAGGCGCTGTCGAGACATCATGCCCTACGTTCTTCCGACGAGGCGCCGCCCGGAATCACTGTGATCCCTGGCCGCCATACTCGCTACCCTCCTACATACGGGCGTGGTTACACCCGGACGGGACCGGGCTGCCTCGTCGGGAGTGAGGAGAGCTCGCTCGCGGCATCGGCGAGGATGCGGCGGTGGGCATCAGCGGGAAACCTCTGCCTGACCAAATCGACCCAGCGGTCAAACTCGTGATCATCGTTCACCATGAGAACAGCCCGCACCTCGCCTTGCTGAAGATAGACCGCCGTGAACCGGCCATCTCCCGGAACCCCTCGCACGATCACGTCGTCCCACTCGCCGGGATACCCGACCATGTTCAACGACAGGTCGAAGAGATCACTGAAGAAGTACGCCACGTGATCGAAGGGCGTTCCGGCTCCGGCCAGGTGGGCGCCCAGCGACCGGCCCTGGTGAAGCGCGTTGTCCCAGTGCTCCAGGTGAATCGGCCCGGCGATCGGATCGGGGAATCGGGCGATGTCGCCGATCGCATAGACATCAGGATGGGCAGTGCGGAAGACGGAATCGACGGCAACGCCGTGGTCGACCGTGAGACCGGCGTCCTGGGCCAACTCCGTGTTGAGGAGGACCCCGACACCGACCACGACGAGATCGGTCTCGAGGACGGTGGCATCGTCCAGCACGACATGATCGGCACGGTCACCGCCGCCCACGAACCGAACACTGCGGCCGAAGCGGAAGCGTACGCCGCGGGCTTCAAAGGCCGTCCGGATGAAGTCGGAGACCAGGGGAGGAACCAACTGCGGCCAGACCCGCGGCGCAGTCTCAACGACGGTACATGAGATACCGCGCTGAGCCAGGGTTGCGGCCACCTCCAGACCGAGGAATCCGGCGCCGACGATGACTGCCCGCTCGGCCCGCTCCGCGCCGGCGCGCAGATCGTCCGCGCTGGCGAGACTCCGAAGATAGTACACGCCGGGCAAATCGTTCCCTGGAATCGGGAGGCGACGTGGTCGGGCACCCGTCGCCAGTACCAACCGTCCAAAGGACAGACGCTCGCCGTCCGCGACTGTGACCTGTTTGCGGCCGAGATCGATCCCTGCCACCCGCCGGCCAAGGCGCACGTCAATCCGGTTGTCGTTGTAAAACGCCGGCGGGTGGACGAACACCGAGGTTCGATCCTCCGCACCACGCAGATACCCTTTGGAAAGCGGCGGGCGGTGCACAGGAAGGTCGGGATCGTGGGAGAGGATCGTGATGCTCTCCGTTCCGCCTGCCCTCCGGTACTCTTCCGCCATGGCAGCGGCGGCCAGGCCGCCTCCAATGACCAAAATGTCAGGGTGATCCATCTCAGCCTCCCGTTGCGTGTTGCACTTGATCCAGAAAGTCCCGGCGAAGCGCCGGATCGGTATCGAACGTCCCGCGCATGACGGTGGTGACGGTCCGTACGCCTTGTTTCTCCACGCCGCGCATCATCAGACAGAGATGACTCGCCTCCACCACGACCGCCACGCCTCGCGGGTGCAGCAGTTCTTCGCAGGCGTCGGCGATCTGCGTGGTCAATCGTTCCTGCACCTGAAGACGGTGGCTGAAGAGATCGACCAGGCGCGGGAGCTTGCTCAGCCCGACGATCTGGCCATCCGGGAGATATGCGATGTGGACGTGCCCAAAAAACGGCAAGAGATGATGCTCGCAGAGACTGTAGAACTCAACGCCCTGGAGGGTCACCATGCCGTCGGTCTCCTCCGCGAAGAGAGCGTCGCCGACGACGTCGAGGGCGTCCTGCGTATAGCCGTCGGTGAGCTGAGACAGTGACTCCCAGACCCGATGCGGGGTGCGGACCAGCCCGTCCCGATTAGGATCCTCGCCCAATTCCAATAGGAGGTCCCGAATCAGCCCTTCGCCCGTGGAGCGGAATTCGGCCGGACGCCTCTCCTCGGGCCGGGCGACAGACAGCGCTTCCATAGCAGCTCCTTCTAAAACACTGATATAGTCATTTTAGAAGAATGTTGGCGAATGTCAAGAGGATGGTAGGCTGTCTCAGAAATGGAGCCGTCGGCAGAAGGTGAAATCGGGCGGGCCGCGGAGCTCAACGATCCGCTGCGGCGAGCGCTGTATCGCCTGGTTCGGGAGCGCGGCGAGGTCTCGCGCGACGAGGCGGCCAGAGCGCTCGACATAGCGCGCGCACTCGCCGCCACCCACCTCGATCGCCTGGTTGCCTGCGGCCTTCTCGAGGCGACGTTTCGCCGTCCGTCCGGTCGGGGCGGCCCGGGCGCGGGGCGGCCAACCAAATACTACCGGTGGGCCAACTCCGAGGTTGAGGTGTCGATCCCTCCCCGCCGCTATGAACTTGCCGCCCGCCTCCTCGCGGTCGCGATCGAGCAAGCGGCGTCACCGGAGACCCTCACCGCGCTGGAGGAGACCGCGCGTTCGTTTGGGGAGATGCTCGGCGCCGAAACGCGTCTCGGTGTCCAGCCCGCTGCCGACGAAGAGAGGATTCTCGACTCCCTGCAGACTGTGCTCACGGCCTACGGGTATGAGCCGCAACGCGATCGCGCCGGCTCAATTCGCTTACGCAACTGCCCATTTCACGCCCTGGCAGCCGAGCACCGCGACCTGGTCTGCGGCATGAACCTCGAACTCTGCCGTGGCCTGGTCGGCGCTCTCGACGTCCCGGCGCTTCGCGCCGAACTCACGCCTGAGCCGGGCATGTGCTGTGTGACGCTGCACCTACCCGGCTCAGACGCCGCCGAGCCTCCTAGCCCTTCTTGTATCGAATAATCGGACAGTTCAGGATGACCTGCGTGCGACGGAGCGTCAGGCGGCCCTTGTGCTGCAGGGCAAAGATCTGGTTGTCGCTTGTCAGCAGCACCGGCTTCACGCCTGACTTCCAGGTGACGGTGATCTCACGCCACAGCGGTGAATAATCGGATTCACCGGGCTGTGAGCCAAACACCGCCAGTTGATTGGTGGCTGCCCGGCCAGGGACGAGGTACATCGGATCGACGGAGGCCGCGGCGGCGTTCCTCAGGCCAGGGGCGTAGCGGATGTGCATTTCGGCGGCCATAGCGGCGCTTGAGACATCGGTGCTGAGGTAGGTATCCTTGTGGCCGTCGTAGTAGCCTTGCCAGGTGGGCTGGGAAGCGAGAGATGCCGGTCCCATACCCATCCCGCCGGGCCCGGGTACCGCGCTCAGCGGCACGGTCGTCGCGGTGGCCGTCACCCCGCCGGAAGTGGCCGTGGCCGTGGCGACGACGGATGACGTCGCCGTCGCGGTGGAGGTCACCCCGGCCGCCACGATGATCGTGCCCTTCATGAAGGGGTGAATCGAGCAGTGGTAAGTGAAGGTGCCCGCCTGGGTGAAGGTCAGACTGAATGAACTCCCTGGCGAGATTGAGCCGGAATCCCAGGACATCGCATCGCCGGGATCACTGGTCGATGTGTGAGCGACCGAATCGGCGTTCATCCACGTCACCGTCGTTCCCGCGGCAATGGTCAAGGTAGCCGGGGCAAAGGCGAAGTTCCGAATGGTCACGGTCGCGGTCTGCGCTTGAGCAACACGGTGCGGTGATATGGCGACAACGGCAGCCGTCCCGGCGAGTAGCGCCGCCGCGGCGAGGGATGCCGTCTTCCTTCCCTTCATTCCTGCTCCTCCTCTGAGGGTGATGACAACCTCGTACGGGGGCGGGTTACAGATGCGAGGAGTATGCTGGGCAAAACGAGGCGTGATGCAACCGCGCGGCGTCCATCATAGAGAGATGTAAAGAACACAGCACCCGGGCCGGGAAGGGAGGCGGTGACATGAACAACAGGTTTGTACGCTTCAGTGCTGCCGAGATCGTCGGTTTCATCCTGGCGATCATCGTGGTCGGCATCATGGGCGTGATCGTCTTCCACGGTCCCTTTCGTATGGTGAATCTCGGGCCGGCCCACGCCAGCAGCCTACCGGCCATCCACGTCAGGATCGAGACCGACGCGAAGACAATCGGACGCTATGTGCCCGCCTCGGTCACGGTGCATCCCGGCCAGGACGTGATCTTCACCAACGTCAGCAACACCGCTCATACCGTGACGGCCGATAACTTCAGCTTCGACTCGGGCACACTCGATGTGGGCTCCAGCTGGACCTATATCGCCCACAAGGCCGGGACATTCCGCTACAGCTGTGTCTTTCACCCGCGCATGATCGGCACGATCATCGTGAGGTCATAGCCGTCCGTACTCCGACTCGCGGTATCCGCGTCTGAGGCGGTCACCGGGGTCGGGCGTCGGCGGGTGCATGCCCGTTCCTCCGGACGGGGACGAGGGCACGGCGCGCGGCCATGGGCGTCCCTGAAACACGAGGGCGCCGGCCACAACGGCCGGCCCTCGGCGACGGGAACCAGTCGGGGTTCATGTAACCGGCACTCGTATGCATGACACGTAGGGCGCCCGCCGGGATGTGCCGGCGGGAATCCTCCTCTCTGCATCGCGCTGGGCCCAGCCGATGGTTTCCGACACCCCCACGACCAAGGAGATCTTGAACATGGCACCGACAGTACAGCAGCGGGTCGGCATGACCACTCGGCGGTCCTTTCTCGGCAAGAGCATCGCTCTGGGAGCAGGCGTCGTCGGCGCCGGTCTGCTCGTCGACGGATTGCCGGTCCTGACAGCGGAGGCAAGCGGTTCCCCCACGGAGGGCGATATCGCCATCCTCCGCTTCCTCGCCGCTGCCGAGATCATCGAGAGCGATCTGTGGCAGCAGTACAACGAGCTAGGTGGGATCCAGGACAGTGAAGTCCCGGGTGGAACCGGCAATGCCGCGTACACAAACGCCCTCCAACAACTTGACGGCGACATGCCTCAATACGTCCACGACAACACCGACGATGAATTCAGCCACTGGTTTTTCATCAACGCGTATCTCAAGTCGGTTGGAGCGGAGCCGGTCAATCTCGATCCCTTCCGACGTCTCCCCAGCAGCACCGCCCCCGGTGCCCAGCAGATCAAGCGGTTGACCAACCTGATGGAACTGGTCATCGATACGAGCTGGTGGGAGAAGTATCGCAGCGACTCGAAGAACCCAGACTTCGGCGACACCTTTGCGCCCGCCGTCCCGGGCTTGCTGAAAGGGAAGTTCCCGGCGATTCCGCGTCATAAAGAAGACCTGGAGGGATCGACGGCAACCACGGCGACCAACCACCTGCAAGCCATCGCCAACACCGCCGGCTTCCACTTCGCCTTCATCGAGCAAGGAGGAACCAGCCTGTACCCGTCCCTGGCGCAGCGAGTGACCGATCCCGTGGTCCTGCGCATCCTGCTCAGCATCGGCCCGACGGAAGCCATGCACTTCCAGACGTGGCATGACAAGGCGGGAAATGCCCCCGCCATCACCGACCCGACAAACGGGCTAACGTTCCCGAATCTGGCCGGTTCCACTGATCCGCTGCTCGAAGGCAACCTGATCATGCCGGAACCGACGATTTTCCTCAATCCGGCGTTCCCGCACGTCTCCATCGTCCGGCCGACCAACACGCAGATGGCTGCCACGAGCGCGCTCCAGGCGCTCGTCAACGACAACCTCTTTGCCGGCCAGTCGAACGACTTCCTGGAGTTCCTATCCAGTCTGGCGACCGCCGCAGACAACGCGCGGCGCGGAGTGTAGCCGGACACATCATCACAACGCCGCCGTCCGGGGAGGGAGTCGCGCGCTCCCTTCTCGGCGGCGGCCGATTGACACCAAAGGAGACAACCATGTTAGGCGGTCATCTTCCCGAGCTTTTCGCCGTCGTGATCATCGGTCTGCTGCTCTTCGGGCCGAAGCGCCTCCCCGAAGTCGGTTCCTCTCTCGGTCAGAGCATCCGCAGCTTCCGACACGGCCTCTCTGAAATCGATGGACAGCCGGAGCACCGGACCGGCTCCATCGAAGCAGTCCCGGTCACCTCGAACCCCACCGATCATCAGGCCAAGTAGGCTGACTTACTCATGAGCGATGCAGGCGGGAAGAGAGCACCTGCCGGATATCGTTGCCGGGGTGGCTGGCCGAGAGGTGCCGTCGAATCCGATCTAGCCGCTGCCGGACCCAGCCACCAGTCTTAAGCAGCCGCCTTCCTGCTCCCCGTGCACCGGAGCGTCAGCTCCATCGGCGTGTCGTAGCCACCGCAGGCCGTCGCTTGCCGGAGTGCAGAGATCGGAGCGCGCATCAACCGGCAGCGGGAGAGAGGAACCATAGGGGATCGAGGTGGCATACCGGGGCACAAAGCGCCTCCGGGAGGGGGAGGTGATGAGCCACCCGTACCACAGAGGCGCTTTGTGCCTTCGCTTCACCTTGTCAGTGACTGGATGGGGCTAGGTGTGCCGCGTCGTCCGACTCATGACGGCCCCGGCCCTCGAATGGGCACGTCCCTGAGCCTCACTTCACGTACTGATTGATGATGCTGACACACTGACCATGGGTGGCGACATTCGTGAAGAAGCCCACATAGTTCCCGCTGTTGTCGTACAGATTGAACCAGATTGGATAGCCACCTTCGAAGTCTGCGATCTGGGTGCACCCCCAGGCAGCCCAGGCACTCGTCTCTTCGTTCTGACTGAATGAGACGCACTGGCCGAGGGCGCCGCCATGGTTGCTGTCTCCGGCGCACATCTGCGGCGCGCCGGGATCTGCATGGACTGCGGGGACGGGTGTCGACCCGGCCGCGAGACTTAATGGAATGGCCAGAAGTAGAGCAATGACCAAAATCGCCACAGTGCGAAGCATGGGTCCTCTCATCCTTTCCGCTACGTCTCGACGCGCCCCGTACTCAGGCGCCTGGACCCAGTTTGCAGCGTCCCGCGCTCGGTGACCATGAGTAGTTGCTCACAGAGTTGCTCACAGATCTCAGGCCAGGTGTGCTATGATTCCCGAAATTCGCAGGCGTTCCATATAATTGCCGTCGAAAGCGACAGCCGAGGACCATGGCCGTCCGTCCATCGCCGTCGTTCGCAACTCTGCTCAAACGACACCGGATCGCCGCCGGTCTAACCCAGGAGGATCTGGCAGAGCGAGCCGGGGTCAGCGTGCGCACCGTGAGCGATCTGGAACGAGGCTTCACGACCCGGCCGTATCGCGACACGGTGCGACGCCTGGGCGAAGCGCTGGGCCTTCCCGCACTGGACCGGGTGCGATTCGAGGGAGCCGGCCGGGGCGTTGTCGAGATGGGGATGTCCCCCCACCTGCATCGTGAGCGATCCGCCACGAACCTCACCGAGGACCTGGCCTCGTTTGTCGGCCGGGAGCGCGAAGTCAGCATGGTGGGGAAGCTCCTCGCCTCGGCGGGCGTTCGTCTCGTGACCCTCGTCGGTACGGGAGGAACGGGCAAAACTCGTCTGGCGCTCCGGGTTGGGCGCGCCCTGCTCCCTGAGTACCGGGATGGGGTCTTTCTGGTATCGCTCGCGTCGCTCCCCTCCCCTGAGTTGGTCGTTCCGTCAATTGCGGCGGTGCTGGGGATCAAAGAGGCGCGGGGTGGCGACCTGGAAGACGCAGTCGCAACCTACTTGTTCTCGCGGCAGCTGCTTTTGATCCTGGATAACTTTGAGCATCTGCTGGGTGCTGCTTGCGTGGTGAAGCACCTTCTCGAAGCAGCCGGCGATCTTCGAGTGCTGGTTACCAGTCGAACGCCACTTCATGTCTATGGTGAACACGAGTTTCTCGTCTCACCTCTGGCCGTTCCCGACCTCCACGATCTTCCGGACGTAGACCACCTCCTCCGCTTCGGTGCGCTCGCGCTCTTCGTCGACCGCGCCCGAGCAGTGCGGGCCGACTTCGCGCTCACCGAAGACAACGCCGCTTCGGTCGCCGCGATCTGTGCCCGCGTCGATGGTCTTCCACTGGCCATCGAGCTAGCGGCGTCCAGACTGCGAGTCCTGTCCCCGGAAGCGCTCCTTTCTCGACTCTCTTCGCGTCTATCCATCCTGAAGGGAGGCACAAGCGATGCTCCGGAGCGTCAACAGACGATGCAGGCAGCGCTCGATTGGAGCTACCGGCTGCTTGGGAGAGATGCGCAGACTCTACTAGCTCAGCTCTCTGTCTTTTCCGGGAGCTTTGGCCTCGAGGGTGTTGAGGCGGTCTGCGATCCCTCGGATGACCCGGCGCGCGATGTGGTCGACCGTCTGACGGTACTGGTCGAACATTGTTTGCTGGTATGTCGCGAGGGCGTTGGAGGCGAGCCCCGGTTCTCGATGCTGGAAACAATCCGTGAATACGCCGCGGAGCGACTGCGGGCGTCAATGGACGACTGCCGCATCGCCCAGAGGCACACCGACTACTGCATTCGTCTGTTGGAGCGGATGTCGCCGGAAGAGGACCATTCAGGTGACGACGGACCGCAGCGGTTCTCCCGGCTCGACCAGGAGCGAGACAATCTACGGGCAGCGCTGCGACGGCTGCTCGATGCTGGAGAGGGTAGGCGAGCGCTCCACGCGGCCACACTCCTCGGTCCATATTGGACCGCCGTCTCGTCCTATCAGGAGGGACAGCACTGGCTGGAGGAGGCGATCGTGGCAGCATCAGACGCCCCGCCTCGGGAGAGAGCCCGAGCGTTGAGCTGGGCATCCTGGCTGGCGACGCTGCGAGGAGCGACCGACGAGGGGCACGCGCTGGGAGCGGAGGGTTTGCGCCACTTCCGCCTGGCGCAGAGTCGAGACATTCCGATGGGGCTTGTCATGTCGGCGATCCAGCAGGGCGACCTGAAACATATGCGAGAGTTCCTCGAACACGATCTCGAGGAATGTCGCTCACTGGGCGACGACGACGGTGTTGCCGCTTGTCTGCACTGGCTGGGTGAAATCGCACTGTATGAAGGCTGCTTCCACCAGGCGATCGCGCGATCGCAGGCGAGCCTGGCCCGCGCTCGGGCGCAGGACGCACACGGGTTGCTGACGCGCACGCTCGACACGTGCGCCCGAGCTTTCCTGCTGACGGGCGATCTCGAGAACGCCATTCCGCTGTGGGAGGAAGGTCTCCGGCTTGCTGTGCAGCGAGGCGACAAACGTCCGATCGCCTACTACCTGGAGGGGTTCGCAGCTATCGAGGCGCGCCAGGGCAACGCCGTGAAATCCGCTCGGCTCTTTGGGGCGGCTGCCTCACTTCGCGAGAAGATTGACAGTCCGCTCTCGGCTCTCGAGTCCGACATCCTCCAGCAGATGATCGAGCCTATTTGGAAGCAAAACTCGCCAGACGCCTTCCAGAAGGCTATCGAGGAGGGGCGCTCCATGACTTGGCACGCAGCCGTCGATTATGCCCTGGTTCCCTTCGGACCCCCTCTCTCCTTCATGGATGGAAAAGGCTAGCGGGCCCGGCACGCAGCCCGACGACCCGTCAGCCGCGTCACAGAGGCTGACGGGTCGTCGGGCATGATGTCTCCTCCTTACTTCCCGGCGACCACAACGGCCCACCAGTAACCGCCGGAGGCGACGAGGCCCTGGCCGTTCATCTGGCCCTTCTTCTTATCGCCGGCGAACGTGTACAGCGGCGCACCGTCATAGGTCAGCTGGTGTGATCCATCGGTGCGCATGATCACGCCAAACGTGCCGGGAATGCCGGACATCGTGCGCGGAGGCGTCGTCCCGGAGGGTACGGTGACCGGCGGCCAGAAGCCGGCGCACCCACCGTAGCACGTGCTCTTGTTCTTGCTGTCGGCCGCGAACACGTACAGGGTCCGGCCCTTCGCATTCACCAGAATGTGTGCCGCGCGCATCTTGACCAACGAGGCGGCGTGGGCGGACGAATGGCTCCGTGCCAGCACCGGTGACTCAGCAGTTATGGCGGCGACACCGAGCAGCGTGACCGGGACCGCCAGGAGGATGGCGCGGCGCCTTCCACGTCGTTGCACCGCGTTCCCAACGCGAGACAGATCGTCAAGGGTGTCATCGGAAGACCGGCTGGATCGGCGGCGAATCTTGATCATGAACCACTTCTCCTCTTCTCAGGATGCTCCTCTATACGGACGTCGGTTACACGAAAGGACGGGCCGCATCTCTTCACCCTGTTTCGGTACCGCTGGCCGCTGATACTCCGCGGAATCCCGAATCGGAGTCTATGATGAGGCGCCAGCGACATGGGGTGGGAATCATCCCTCGAGGAGGACAGCCGTGACGACCCAGGGCATCTCGTTTGACCACACGGTGGTCGGAATCGTCTCCTTTACCGTGCGCCCCAGTGAGGTGGAGGCGTGGCGCAATCAGTGGGAGCCGGTGGCCCGCGAGGCGGAGGCGACCGAGGGGTGCCTCTACTTCCGTCTGGCCCAGAGCACGCGCGAAGACAACGGGTACGCCATCGTCACGGCGTGGAACCCGGGTAACCAGTGGCTCGCGTTCATTCAGCGAGTACCGGCGCTGGAGACCATGCAACACGCGACGTTTCGGTCCCCGTTCTCCTTCTATGTCTTGATGTCGGAAGGGGAAGATCTACCCTGGAGAACTCCGGGGGAGTAGCGATCCGGGCCTCTAACGTGCCGCCGTCAGCGCGCCGCTCGTCGCACGCGCGAACGTGTTGCCGCCGTCGCCAGTGTAGGCGAGAGTTCCGAGTTTCCCCTTGACGACGCTGATGCCGGCGCCCAGTTCGAACGCTTGCCGGATGGCCTGAGACACGCTTTCGCCCCTGGCCAGCGCCGCCAGCACCTCGTGCGCTCCCACGTCCGCATCGGTGTTGTTCACGTGGTGACGCCAGCTGATGAGCGTCCCCACGCCTGCCTTCTTCAAGTCGACCCAGAACTGTGTCATGCCCAGGGCGGTGCAGGCGTTGAGGAACACGATGCTATGCGGCGAGAACTTGCCCGTGTAGCGATCGATAAACCGGCCGGTGACGGCATCGAAATACCGGAAGCCGTGGTCCGACATGATGTGCATCTCAACCAGGCTCTGCGTGCGGAAGTACTTCTTGTACATCGCGTGCCGGGTGTCTCCGGTCGCCACCGCGGCATCGTTGTTGGGAAGCGGGCCGGAATGGGTGAACACGTAGATGACCGCATAGTGCGAGAGGGTCATCATCACAGGCACCGTTACCTGCGTGCCTTCCAGGTCCGTCACGCGGAATCCCGCGCTCTGGAGGAGAGTCACGGCATCCTGTGCTGTATACCCGGCTCCGTGCTGCTCCGGAAACGGATCCAGCACGAGGGCTTGCGGCTGAACTCCGGCGGCGGTTGATCTCGCCGGCAAGGCCGTCACGACGCCGAGCGCGGCCACCAACAGGGCGGCAGCGAGACGGTAGGCAAAGGAGCCGCCCCATCCCGGTGGCGAGCACCGGAATGGGGCGGCTGAACGGCTGATCACGCGCCTAGCGTATCGCCTTGGTCTGGGTATGTCCATTCTTGAACAGAATATGCAGCGAATAGTGGCCGCCATTGGTCCACGGCACCCGCGCCGAGTAGCTGCGCGCGTGGTGAGGGTGGATCAGTCGCGGGGTAAGATCACGCCGATGCGCGTAGATGCGGAACCCTTTGACGCCCAACTGGTAGGCCATCGTCCAGCGCACCAGCGCCGATGCGCCCACGTGCCGCACGTTGGCCCGCGCCACGAGAACGGCGGAGGCACCGAGCGGTGCCGCGGTCGCCGTGGCCGTCGGGGCAGCAGCGGTCGCAGTCGCGGTTGCTACTGACGGTGGCGGCGGAGGCGGCGGCGGTGTGGCCGTCGCAGTTCCCGTCGCGACGACAGCGGTCGCCGTGCTTGTCGCGGTCGCCGTTACCGTCCCGACGGTCGCGGTTGCGGTCGCCGTTGCGGCCTCCAGGGGCACCGCCGCTGCGGCCGGGCGTCCCAGCGAGACCACCCCCAGGGCTAATACGCCGGCGGTGGTCATCGCGACGACTAAACGAGTTCGTGACATAGGCCATCTCCTCTCGGCCGCTCACACCCGCGGGAAGGCCGGGAGAACGCATTTTTCCCGGGCTGGGCGCGAGTCAGAACCGCTCTCAACTGCGGTCTCTCCACTATAGAAAGGGAAGACCGCAAGATCCGAGACAATGCGGGCCTAGAGCATTCACCTTCGTGAATATTCCCTGAACTTTCGAGAGCCCATGCAGTCGCTGCGACCCGCCGAGTCAAGTTCGAAGAGACCGGCAGCTCCCAGTATGATCCGCGCACTGCAGCGGATCCTCTCCCCGTCCGGCTTCCCGTCCGCCAGCGGCTATCACCTTTTCAAGGATGCCTATTTCGGCCGTGATGCACTGGAGGTCGCGGAGGATCTCCTGCCTATCCGTCCGGACATCGCCCGTGCCGTCATCCGGCAGCTGGCCGTCATGCAGGGGACCGCCACCAAGGCGACGACCGAGGAAGAGCCGGGCAAGATTCATCACGAGTTTCGTGCCCTGCACCTGGAGGGGCGCGCGGTGGGGAACGAATCCCGGGCCATTTTCCGGCGGCTGGCCGCTCACTGGGAACTGGCCCCGACTCCCGAGACGCTGGACGCGCTTACCAGCCTGACGATCTACGCGACGGTCGATGCGACGCCGCTCTACGTGCGGTTGATCTCCTCGTACTGCCGGCTCTTTGGGCGCGCTCTACTGGACGAGGAGTACCTGCCGCACGGAGCAAGACCGGGCGGTCGCCGCCACACGATTGAAGACAGTGTGCTGCGAGCGGTGGGATGGATCGTCCGCTCCGTCGAGCGTTCTCCCCTCGGTCTGCTGGAGTTTCGGCGTATGACTCCCCACGGTCATCCCTTTCAGGCCTGGAAGGACGGAGGCGTGTCCTACCTCCATGCCAATGCGACCTTCGCGAACTACAACGCTCCGATTGCCTCCATCGAGGTCCAGGGGCTGGCATACGATGCGCTGCTGGCGGCGAGCTCGCTTCTCAGCCGGGCAAGCGACACGGAACGCGCGCGGTGGCATGAACTGGCTCGGCGCCTCCGCGACAGCACGCTCGAGCGCTTCTGGATGCCCGACGAGCAGTACTTTGCGATGGCGCTCGATCGCGATCCCGCGACCGGTGACGTGCGGCAGGTGAAGACGATCACCTCCAATCCCGGAGCTCTGCTCGACTCCGGCCTCTTCGATCGGCTCCCACTCGACCGCCGGCGAAGCGCCGTCGGAGCCATTGTCGAGCGTCTGTACAGCGACGAGTTCGTCACCTCCGCCGGCATCCGCTGCACGTCCGTCGCTCACGCGCATCTGCTCAATTACACGGCATACCAGAGCAGCGAGACCGTCTGGCACAAGGAGACCTACGACGTCGCCAGGGGCTTTCGGCGCCAGGGGTTTCCGCGGCTCGCGTCCGATCTGGAGACGCGCCTTCTCAATGCGGTCAACGTTACCGGCGACGCCACCGAGTTCCTGTATGTGCTTCCCGACGGCCGCGTGGATTTCGATCCGTACGATCGCCGCACCTCCGAGCCGGCGGAGGAGATCCACGCCACCAATGTCCCGGAAAACGATCAAGCCTGGACCATCTCCGCGGCGCTGGCCATCAAGTGCCGGCGAGGACAGAGGCCACGGCCGGAGCCGATCGCGCGGTGGCAGCGAGGAATCGAAGACCGCAAGGCGCGGGAGATCCCGCCCGCGAGGCTGTTGCGCAGCCTCGAGGAGATTCAGCGCGTACGGCGACAGTCCGGGACGTTCCGTGTGAACCGGCGCGAGGGCCGGCGTCGCGAGCGCGCCTTCATCGCCGCCCACGAATTGGGCGAATCGAGAACCGAACCATAGAGACGCCGGCGCATCCAGCCATGGAGAGGCATGGCCGGCTAATCACCGCCCTGCCCCCCGATGTCACCCATGGCCGGCAGCCAGACCGATCAACGCGCCGGCCGCGATCAGCCCGGGTGCGGTGAGCGGCCGCCAGAGAAGAACGGGCAACGCGGCGGCCGCGAGGACGATGGTCAGCGGGTCGAGGAAGGCGGTCCGGGCCAGGGCGACGGTGACGGCGGCGATCAGGCCGAGGGCACCCACGTTCACGCCGTCCAGAAACGCCCGGACGCCGGGGTGCGATCCGACGAGCCGCACAATGCGATCGAGAAAGGGGACGAGCACGAACCCCGGCAGGAAAATGCCGAGCGTCGCGAGGAGTGCCCCGGGCACACCAGCGAAGAGATAGCCGAGAAAGGTCGCCGTCGTGAAGACCGGTCCCGGCGTAGCCTGTCCGATCGCCACGGCGTCCGCCAATTGGCCATCCGTGAGCCAGTGAAGACCGGCCACGAAGTCCGCGTGCAGAAAGGCGAAGAGCACATATCCGCTGCCGTACGAGACAGCGCCGAGCTTGAGAAACGTGAAGAAGATCGTCGCCAGCCGGCCTGGGTGAGCGGCGACGGCTGCCACGGGAAGCAGGATCGGCCCGACCATCAGCGCCCCGGCATCCTTGCGCCGTCCCACCGTTGACGCTTGAGCGGCCAGCACGGCAGCAATGCCGGCGAGACCGAGCAGCAGGATGGGATTGACGTAGACCAGGGAGAGGCCGAAGACGCCGAGGGCGACCACCCAGAGTGGCGGACGCGTGAGGATTCGCCGGCCGAGGTCGAGGAGGGCCCACGCCACGATGGCAACCACCACCGGACGGATGCCATAGAGGGCGGACGTGACGGCCCGCGTTGATCCGAACCGGGCATAGACGACGGCGATTGCCACCATGATGAGCATCGCGGGCGCGATGAAGAGGGTGCCGGCCAGCACAAGGCCCGAGACGCCCGCCAGGCGGTAGCCGAGGTAGATGGCAAGCTCCGTGGAGCTGGGACCGGGAATGACGCTGCAGGCGGCGAACATCCGGAGGAACTCGTCCTCCTCGATCCAGTGGTGCTTTTCCACGAACTCCCGGCGCATCAACGCCACGTGGGCAGCCGGACCACCGAAGGCGATGATGCCCAACTTCAGGAAGATCATGGCGACAGCGCCACGGGTGGCTGCGGGTCTGGTCCCCAGGATCTCGTCCGGCTGCTGCTCCATCTCGCCCATCCCCTGCTCTACAGTGGCAAATCACGACCGATCCAGGCGTGTACGAGGGGGATGCGTGGAAAGTGGCAAGAGAGAAAACACGCGGAGGGACTGTGGTAACGCCGAGCGCGGTCGCGAAAACGCTGATCCCCCCACGCTCCGCGTGTGACCTCAAGACTGATGCAATGGCTGAGGGGAGGTAGGAACAGTTATCTGCCCTCGCCGAGACACTCGAGCACGTGACCCGTGCGCTGCTAGACGCGGCTCGTCCCGGGGTAAACACGCATTTCGGCTCGCACGTGGTGAGATTTCCAGCGGAGGACCGATCTCGATTAGGAACGGCTGATGAAGGACAGACCGACGATTCCAGATAGCGCTAATCAGCCGGACAAGCAGATCATCATTGAGCGCCTGATAGCCATGCAGGGCGAGCTACGGAAGATGGGAGTGAAATATCTCGCTCTCGCCGGGTCAGTCGCAAGAGGTGAGGCGCGTCCCGACAGTGACATTGTTGTCGACCTGGGGCGGCCGGCTTGCTCAAGCACTCTCAGGTGCAGAACTACCTGGCCGCGCTCCTTGAACGGCAAGTTGATGTCGTTCCCCGTCACAGCGTGCGGCCCGAACTGCGGATCAGCCTCTTCAAGGGGAGGGTGCGTGTCCTTTGACGAGAACAGAGAGTGGGCCCTGTTCGTGGAACAACTCCCGGAGTGAAAGAACCCCGGGAGACAGTCATCTCACGGGGTCTTTTCAGTCTGGTGCGGCTGAAGGGACTCGAACCCCCACCCCCTTAGCGGGGACATGGTCCTGAGCCATGCGCGTCTACCTGTTCCGCCACAGCCGCCCGTATTTGATTGGTGCCGAGAGAGGGGCTCGAACCCTCATGGCCTTGCGGCCACCGGTTTTTGAGACCGGCGCGTCTGCCGATTCCGCCATCTCGGCTCGTCAGCCAGGACACGCAGAGGCAAAAGGGCCCGCTCCCGGCGGCACAATGAAGTATACGGACTCGCACCCTTTTAGGCAACGTCAGCCGGGAAAGCGCGCGGCGAAGATGGTGAAAGACTCCGAGCTCACTTGCGGTGCGGTCAAATCGCCGTAGTATCCCTCACCCCATGCCGTCACGCGTCGGTGGGCCTCTTCCATCACCTCGCGCGGCTGGTCCCACGACGCCGAGAACGCGCCGCTGCGGATAGTCTCCATCACCTCGGCCGGCACCAGCTCCCCCTGCCAGCGCGCGACCTCATACATGGCCGTATACCCGCCTCGGGCTGTCACCTCGGCGCTGATCGCCTCCCAATCGCCGTACCTCGCGCGCAGATTCGCCCCCAGGTCTCGCACCGCCGCCGACCATGTCCGGCGGATCTGGGTGCCGGGATCTTCCGGCGCGCGGTCGTTGCCGCCCCACAGGAAGTGCCCACCCGGGCGCAGCACGCGCAGCGCCTCATCCAGCGCCGTGCGCCACTCGGGGAAGAGATGAAAGACGTGGATGACAAGCACCACGTCAACGCTGTCGTCCGGCAGGGGGAGATCGGTGATCGAGCCTTCGATCACGGTCAGGTTCGGGGCGCCTCCCGCTTTGGCCTTCAGCCGCTCCAGCATCCGGTGCGAGATGTCCACGCCGACGTAGGGGTAGCCGCGCGCGATGAGCGGAAGCGCGATCCGCCCCGTCCCCACGCCCATCTCCAGGAAGCGCGTCTCGGGGCCGGCATTCACAATCTCCTCAATGCGGCCGGCGATTTGCTCCGGGATGCCGGGTGGCAAGCCGCGCGTCGCGTCGTAAATATCGGCGGCGCGATCAAAGTTCATCGAAGGCTTTCCTCCATATCGGCCACGCGCGTCGCTCCCGGCAACTCCAGACGAAACAGGGTGCCCCGGCCCGGCTCACTTTGCACCGAGACCGTCCCGCCATGCGCTTCCACTATCTCGCGCACGATGGCCAACCCCAGCCCGGAATGCCCCCTATCCTCCCGACTCTTGTCCGAACGATAGAAGCGTTCGAAGATGCGAGCGATGTCCTGCGGTGCGATTCCAGTCCCCGTGTCCTGCACCACCAGCGCCACGCGGCGGCCCGGTGCTGCCTCTGCCTTGACGATGATCTCCCCGTCCGCCGACGTGTACCGAACCGCATTCTCCAGGAGATTGCGCAGCACGCGCTCCAGTTGCATGGGGTCGGCCTCGATGCCCAGGCCGGGCGGCACCTCATTCGTGAGGAGCGGACCGGGACGCGGCAGACGATCCATGGCGTCTTGCACGAGCGTGGAGAGCCGCACCGGACGGCGCTGTAGCGTCAGTAACCCGGATTCCAGCCGCGTCAACTGCAGGAGATCCTCCACCAGCCGGCCCATCTTGTCCGCTTCCTCCCGGATGATCTGGGCCGCCTCCCGGGCCGGCGAGGTGCCGTCCAGCACGGCCTCGGAGAAGCCGGCGACAATCGTCAGCGGCGTCCGAAGGTCGTGGGACACGTTGGCCACGAAGTCTTTCAGCGTCTGGTTGCTGCGCTGCACGCGGTCGGCCATTATGTTGAACTGCCGCGCCAGCCCCGCAATCTCCCCGTGGCCGTGCACGGGAACGCGCGCATTGTAGTCGCCGCGTGCCATTCGGCCCGCCGCCTGCATCACCTGAAGGAGCGGCCGGGAGACGAAGGTGGTGAAGTAGAGCGCGATCAGCAGCCACACCAGGACGGCAATGCCGAGAGCGAGCCCGATGAACGCCGCCAGCGATCCAACCCCCGGGCGCACTTCCGTCACCTGCACGATCAGCAAGACCGCTCCGCCGTTGGGTCCGTGCACGCCCGGGATGGGCGCCTGAAAGCGGTAGAGACTCTGGTCGGCGTTGATCTCAGTCGTGGCCGCTTCTCCGGCCGCCAGCGCTTCCTTGTTCGGCGTGAGATACGTACCCGAGTAGTACGGCGTGCGGTGCGCCGAGTCGACACGAATCAGGCGATCCGGCCCCACGATTGCCACTCGCGCCCCCAGCAGACGGCTGGACAGCGTGACCAACTGCTGCAGCTGTGCAGGCTTGGCATTCCCCGTATAGAGGCGCTCCACCTGGGTGGCAATGCGTCCCGCCTGCTGTTGACGCTGCGCCGTTTTGGCCGCGGTCGTCTGATTCGCCAGAAGGTTCGTAAATACCAGGACGACGACGACCAGACCGATGAGAGTGATAAGAAGGTTGGTCAGGACGAGACGGCTGCGGAGAGCTTCGAGCATGGCGGAGATTCCGCATCAGTGTACGGCTACCATGGGATGTCGCGGCGGGAGGTGACGGTGCAGAGAGTCGGCTTCATCGGGTTGGGTGCCATGGGCATGCCGATGGCACGGAACGTCGTGCGAGCGGGGTTCCCGCTCACCGTCTGGGCGCGCCGGCCGGAGCGTGCCGACCCCATCCTCCAGGCGGGTGCCGGCTGGGCCTCGTCACCGGCCGCCCTGGCCGGCAGCGTGGACATCCTCATCACCATCGTCAGCGATTCGCCCGATGTGCGGGCCCTCGTCACCGGACCGGATGGGATCCTGACGGCGCCGCGTCCAGGGCTGGTGGTGGCCGATATGAGCACGATCGCCCCAGCGGTGAGCCGGCAGCTGGCCGATGAGTGCGCGGCCCGCAACGTCGCCTTTCTCGATGCCCCGGTCAGCGGCGGCACTCAGGGGGCGGACGCCGGGACGCTCACCATCATGGTGGGCGGCGACGCGGCGGCGCTGGAAATCGCCCGTCCCGTCTTTGAGGCGATGGGCTCCAACATCTTCCACGTCGGCCCGTCCGGCACGGGGGAGATCATCAAGCTCGTCAACAACATGCTGGTTGGCATCATCGCCGCCGGGATCGCTGAGGCCTTCACGACGGGCGCGAAGGCAGGAGCCGATGTCGAGACCATGGCCAGGGTCATCGGAGTCAGCGCCGGGGCTAGCTGGCAGCTGTCTCAGCAGTTTCCCCTCCGTGCCTTCAGCGGAACTTTCCATCCCGGCTTCATGACCGATCTCCTGGTCAAGGATCTGGGACTGGGACTCGAGCTGGGCGCCGAGCAGCAGAGCCCGCTGTTGCTGACCGCGCTGGCGCGCCAGCTCTACGGCGCGGCCCAGGCCAGAGGGTTTGGCCCGGACGATTACACGTCGATCCTGCGCGTGATCGAGGATCTCGCGGGGGTCGAAGTGCGGGCACCGGGTGTCTGATATGCTCGATCGTTCGCCCGGCGATTCCCCTTTTTGCCCGTTGCATTTCCACCGGGCATCACTATAATCTGTGCCAACTCCTCCAATTAATCACAGCTCACGAGGCCTTATCAATGGACTACAAGTGCTTGACGTGCGGCTCATCGCACGGTGAACCCACAGACAACAGCAGCGAGAACTGGTATTGGCGGGTGGTCGAGAACGGCCGCGTCGGTCCGTTCTGCTCGCAAGACTGTAGCCGTCATTTCCGCCTCTCCAACGAGACCCTGTTCAGCCTGATCGAGTGGGAGCGTCTGCACTTCCTGAAGTGGCGCGTCCTCAACGGCGAGACCAGCGAGGTCGCGAGCTAACCACGTCAGCCATGCGGGGCGGTAAAACCGCCCCGCTTTTTTGTGCCCGCGTACGTAGACGCTAGGCCGTCTTGACGTCCACGGAGAGCGCAATCCAGCGGCCATTCAGCCGGTGAATACTCACCGTGAGGATCTCACCGCGGACGTCCGGCAGCATCGCGATGGGGCTGCCGTCCTCGGTGTATTGAGTGTTGGCGTTGACACTGATCCAGTGCCATGTGCCGGTCTTCAGGTGCATGAGGAAGGCATGTCCATCGACCGCCTCCCGCACGAACGCACCCGTCAGCGTGAATTGTGTGATCGGGCCAAAGGGAACGACGTCGTAGAGCACGCGGT
This sequence comes from Pseudomonadota bacterium, assembly GCA_021324655.1. Lineage (GTDB taxonomy): Bacteria > Chloroflexota > UBA5177 > UBA5177 > UBA5177 > JAJPIP01. The sequence goes on along the minus strand of JAJPIP010000044.1, from coordinate 7,975 downwards.
TGGCCCGCAGAACCTCGCCGGGGGGCACACGCCGCACGGTCACGACGGCAAAATCGCCCGCGATGAACCCATCGACCAGCGCCTCGGCACTGCGGGCGGTGAATCGGGTGCGATTGACTGCAATCTTGATGTCGACCGTGCGCGCGGCCGTTTGCAAGACGAATCCTGTGGGATCCGCGGCCTGACCGTCAAGCGACACAACCTGGCCCCACAGAGCGTACCGGGGCAAGGGACTATGAGCCGGACGGCGCGATGCCGCCGTCGCACTCGATGAGCAGAACGAGGCGACAAGCGCGATGATGGCCAGAGTCAAGAAACGTCTCACCCGTCAATACCAGCCAAGTCTAGGGCGTGCACAGGGCGCGCGTCTCAGCCAAACCTTATCTGCGTATTAACTTTTCGTGACAAGTTAAGGGGCCGTCACGGCGGTGCGATCTCGCCGTGCAGTAGACCTATAGAATCGCGTAACGTCAATAGGGGGAAGGCACGAGATGACCGTGCGCGGGGAAGTCTTGATCGTGGATGATGAGCCGGGTATCAGCCGGCTCATCGCCATGTACCTGGAGCGCGAGGGCTTTCAGTCATCGAGCGTTCGCTCCGGCGCCCAGGCACTGGAAGCGATCGAGACCGGGAACCCATCTCTGGTGATTCTGGACATCATGCTGCCCGATATCGACGGTTGGGATGTCTGTCGCGAGATCAGACGGACCAGTGATGTTCCCATCATCATGCTGACGGCGCGCGAGGGGGACGAGGACAAGATTGTCGGCCTGGAACTCGGCGCGGACGACTATGTCACCAAGCCATTCGCTCCGCGCGAGCTGGTGGCGCGGGTGAAGGCCATTCTGCGGCGTGCGCGGCCCACCACGCCGGCTCAGCCACAACATGAACGCCTCGACCGTGGTCCCCTCACACTATTCCCCGCCAAACGCGAGGTCACTGTAGACGGCAACCCAGTGACGCTGCGCGCCAAAGAGTACGACCTTCTCCTCGAGCTGGCACGCCGTCCCGGTGTCGTGTTCAGCCGCGAGAAACTTCTGCAGGACGTCTGGGGTTACGACTTCTTCGGCGACAGCGGCACCATCGATGTCCACGTCCGCCGGCTGCGGTCGAAGCTCGACGACGACTCCCAGAATCCACGCTTCATCGAAACCGTCTGGGGCGTCGGGTACCGGTTCAAAGAACAAGATTGAGGCGTGCTATCCTCGCTCGGTCGGCCGGGTGGGCGGCCAAGAGGAGAGCACGTGATGGGGATCCAGATCCGGTCGATCGCGCCCAGCGAGTTCCTGCAGTGGGCCGCTGTCCTCGCCCTCGCCTTCACGGAAACGTCCCCAAAGGACGAGCGCGAGCGGTGGAAGCGCGAATGGGAGGACGAGAGTCAGATCGGTCGCTGCCTGGCGGCCGTGGAGGGACGCGATATTGTCGGGACGGCCGCATCAGAATGCTTTGACCTGACACTACCGGGCCCCGCCGTGACTCAGGCGTCAGGTGTGACGGCGGTTGGGGTGGTACCCACGCACCGGCGCCAGGGCATCCTGACTCGCCTCATGCAACACGAGATGGATGGTGCCGCGGAACGCGGTGAGGCGGTCGCTATCCTCTATGCCTCGGAAACCCTGATCTACGGACGCTTCGGCTTCGGGCCCGCCACGCTCCATGCCGAGTACACGATCGCGACCGATCGCCCCGACTTTATCGACCCCACGCCCCCTCCGGGTACCCTGCGCATTATCGACGGGCAGACCGCTCTCAAGATCTTGCCACCGGTGGCGGACCGCCACGTTGCCGTGCAGCCCGGTGCCATCCGGCGTAGTGCTCCGTGGTGGAATGCCTGGATTGAGGAAGGCAAGCCGCAGGATGGGATGAGCGAGCGCTTCTACGTCACCTACGCGAATCCGGATGGTGACGTCGAGGGGTACGCGGCATACCGCGGCAAGGGGGATTGGTCGCGCGGGTACGCGCACGACACGATCCGGGTCAACCATCTCATTGCCACCACCGATCGCGCGTACTCCGCACTCTGGCGGTATCTGATTACCCTCGATCTGGCCGGCGAGGTGACCGCAAGCGGACGGCCCGTGGATGAGACGCTGCGCTGGTTGCTTGCCGACTCACGCCGCATGCGGACCACATGGCTGTCCGATGGCCTGTGGGTACGCCTCGTCAGTGTCCCGGCTGCGCTGGAGTCCCGGCGCTACACGGCAGAGGGCGCCCTCCGCATCGGAGTCCGCGACGCATTCCGCCCTGAGAATTCCGGCACCTACCTCCTGCACGGCGGCCCTGACGGAGCGCGGTGCCGCCGCGACGCCGGGGCGCCGGATATCGAACTGGACGTCGCGCGGCTGGGCTCCGTCTACCTGGGCGGCGTCTCATTCAGCCGGCTGGCGCGCGCCGGACACGTGGCGGAAAGATCGTCCGGTGCCGTGCAACGCGCCGATGCCATGTTTTCGTCTCCCATCGAGCCCTGGTGCCCGACCAGCTTCTAATCCGCGCACCGTGGACGCGGGAAGTTGCCCTGGCGCGACGTCCGCGTCACCTCTGACCCATGGATGAAATCCCTTTATGACTTTTGAGATCCGCACGGTTACAGCCGACGAATTGCCCGGCTGGATACGCACCGCCGAGGCGGCCTTCGGATGGACTCCCTCCGCCGAGGAAATCGAGAACGACTGTCGCCGCCTGGAAGTAGAGCGCAGCCTGGCGGCGGTCGATCGTGGGCGCATGGTTGGCGCCACGTCCGCGTACTCCTTCAACCTCACGATTCCGGGGCCACTCAGCGTGCCGGCGGCCGGCGTGACCGCCGTCGGCGTCTTACCCACGCACCGGCGCCGCGGCATTCTGACCGCGCTGATGCGGCGACAACTCGCCGAGATGCGGGAGCGCGGCGAGTCCCTTGCCGTTCTCTACGCCTCCGAGGCGCCAATCTACGGCCGCTTCGGATATGGCGCCGCCACCACCCAGGCCGATCTCCACATCGATCCGCGCCGCGTCGAGCTCAGGGAGGGGATACCGCAACCGGGCGAGACCACCTTGGTGGATCGCGACGAAGCGAGGCACATACTGCCCGTCGTCTTCGATCGCTTTCGGCGGGAGATACCCGGCCAGGTCGATCGGCCGCCGGGCCACTGGGATGCCTGGTTTCACGACCCGGACTCACACCGAGGGGGCGCCAGCGGGCGCTTCTATGCCGTATACACAGAGAACGGCGAGCATCGCGGGTACGCCGCTTATCGCGTCAAAGGAGAGTGGTCGGAGGGCACAGACGGAAACATCATGCGCGTCACCGATCTTGTTGCCACCACCGCTACAGCCTATGTCGGGCTCTGGAACTACTGTCTGAGCGTCGATCTGCTGTCCCGCGTCGAGGTCCACCATCGCCCCCTGGACGAGCCGGTGCGGTGGATGCTTTCCGACTCACGTCAATTGCGCCTCCGGGATGTGGGCGATGCCCTCTGGGTCCGGCTCGCCGATGTCGCGGGCGCCCTCCAGGCACGTCACTACGCGGTGGAGGGCACTCTCACTCTGCAGATACATGATCCCTTTTGTCCGGAGAACACCGGAATCTACCGGCTGGACGGCGGTACCAACGGTGCCACCTGCCGGCGCGTCGCGGATAATCCCGATCTGTCGATGGGGGTGGATGTCCTCGGCTCGCTCTACCTGGGCGGCATCACCGCGGGCGAACTGGCACGTGGCGGCCGCATCGAGCAGCATCGATCGGGGGCGGTGCGGCGGGCCGATCTCATGTTCGGCACAGATCAAGCACCCTGGTGCGCGACGCACTTCTGAGACCGTTACTGGTCCTGGATGCTCGCCAGATCCTTCTGCAGCGCGGGGATCTGCACTCCGTCCCAGTGCGCATTGAGCAATCCATTGTCCGCCGTGTGGTCGTTGGAATTCGTGCCGTTCAGGGCGTAGAAGCTCCAGCCGATCTCCGGGTGATCGTGCAGGTAGCGAAGTAGGAAGTGGAACCACTGCGCCTGATTGCCGGGTCGCACGTCGTCGATGCATTGCGGGTTGGTGGTGCAGGTACCGAACTCGCCAATCCAGACGGGGGCGGCGAACTTCCATGTGGGATTGTCGATGAAGGCCCAGTTGCTCTCCCACACTTTCTGCAGTCCGGCGTAGCTCATGTGCTTGAACCAGGCCATCTCCCACTTCCAGGGGCCCCAATCGTGCGCCTCGTAGACCAGCTGGTGCGGCACTTTGAGGACGACGGGATACTGCCGAACCTGCCGCAAAATGCTGCCCCACCAGTAGTTCTCCACGGCGGAACTGGTGGGACTCCAGGGATAGAGTTGAAGCCCCTCCACGATGATCAGCAGATGCGGGTTGATCTTCAGAATGGCGTTGCCGGCCCGCGTCGCCGCCAGCCGCCAGTCGGTGTTGGGATTGTCGACACCGCGGTACGGTCCCCAGGTCGCGCCTTGATAGAGGTAGGCATGCAGGTTCCAGGGACCGGGCCCTTGCGTGTGTGGCTCGTTGCGCAGATCGAAGCCGATGACGGTATCGTTGCCCTTATAGCGTCGCGCCAGGAACTCCCAGTCACGCAGCCACGCCGATGACGGGTAGCCCGGCGAATACCATAAGCCCTCGTTGAGGAAATTAACCTCATGACGCGTCGCGGCCATGTTGCGATGGTTGTCGAGGATGATTTTCAGGCCGATCTTGTGGGCATAGTCCACGATGTCGTCGAGCACCGTCAGCGCGTGCTGTCCCTTCAGTTGCGGGTTGGCGGCGACCATCTGAGTCACGATGGGATTTTGCTCGATCACTTGGTTGGAGAGCGGCAGCCGGATCGTGTTGTAGCCCAGCGCTTTCACCTCGTCCATGATGCGGGTGTACGGCTGATAATCCAGGCCCGCCGGCACCCAGTACGCGCTCTCCATGCCGAACCAGGTGACGCCGGCAATGCGCACCGGGCGATTGTTGACGTCGTCGATCTGCACGCCCTCGGTGTGCCAGTAGCCCTGGCCGGCCGGCGGAATGAGCATGGCGCTGGTAACGTGGTACACCACGAGGGTGATGGCTGCCACCAGAGCGACCAGAAGCGCGGTCGAGGTGATTCTCACGCCGTGGCGCTGCTTCCTAGCCGCTCCCAGAAGCGAATCGTGGCGTTGATGCCGTTGTAAAAGTTCTCGAGCGAGAACTTCTCGTTAGGCGCGTGCAAATTGTCGTCGGGCAGGCCCCAGCCCATCAGGACACTGCTCAAGCCGAGTGCCCCCTGGAAGATGCCGACGATCGGGATGGAGCCTCCGGAGCGGGCCAGCACGGCCGGACGCCCGAAAGTGGCCTGCAGAGCTTCTCGCGCGGCACGGATGGCAGGGCTATCCTCGGGCACGACGACCGGATTGTCTCCGTGGATGAGGCGGACGTCGACCTCGACGCTGGACGGCGCGATTTCCTGCACGTAGTGGCGATAGAGATCGAAGACCTCGTCGACAGTTTGGTTGGGAACGATGCGCATGCTGACTTTGGCGATCGCCTCGGCCGGAATGACCGTCTTGGCGCCCTCGCCGGTGAATCCGCCGGCGATGCCATGGACATCGAGGGTCGGCCGGGCCCACATCCGCTCGTACGGCGTGTACGCGGGTTCGCCGATGAGACTGCGCGCGCCGATCTCATCGCGGAGGAAGGCGGCCTCGTCGAACGGCAGGCGGCGCCACGACTCGAGGATTTCCTTGCTCGGCATCTGCACGCTGTCGTAGAAGCCGGGGATGAGAATCCGCCCCCGCTCGTCACGCAGACGCGCGATGATCGCGGCCAGTGCATTGAGCGCATTGGGGGCCACGCCACCGTACAGACCGGAATGGAGGTCGTGCGCGGCGCCATGCACGTGGATCTCGGTATAGACGATGCCGCGCAGGCCGGTATCGAGTGTCGGGACACCCGGAGCGAGGAGGCCGGAATCCGCCACCTCCGCAACGTCCGCACTGAGGCGGTCACCGTGATCCCGGACGTACTCCTTGATGACCTGGCCGCCCGATTCCTCCTGTCCCTCGATGATGAACTTGAGGTTGAGCGGCAGCGCGCCCGTGGACCGGAGGTAGCTCTCGGCCGCGAACACCATGGTCAGTGCCTGGCCCTTGTCGTCCGAGGCACCGCGGGCGAAAATGTTGCCGTCCCGCACCTCCGGCTCAAAGGGCGGGCTGGTCCAGAGGTCGAGGGGATCGACCGGCTGCACATCGTAATGGCCGTACGCCAGGACGGTCGGAGCGTTCCCTGCCTGCAGCCATTGACCGTAGACCAGGGGGTAGTCCTCGCTTCCCACGGTCTCCGCCTGGACTCCCATATCCTGGAGGCGATCGCACAGCCAGCGTGCGGCGCGGACCATATCCGGCTGATGCTCCGGAAGCGTGCTGATACTCGGGATACTCAGCAACTCCTCCATCTCGGAGAGGAAGCGCTCCCGATTGTCGCGGGCGTAGTGCAAGGCAGCGTCGGACGACATGGTGTATTGTAGCGACCTATCCGGCGGCGATCAGGCGGGGGAATCGCCCCAGAGCACGTTCATGGTCTCTTCGTAGTTCGCTCGCGCCTCGCCATAAAGACGGGCGTTGTCGATGGAGAGAGCGGCCAGATCGGCCACCGACTGGAGGAACTTGAGAGCCGCGTCGCTGAAGTCGCGCTCCTGCCCGGAGTAGACGCGCAGGACGCCTATGGGCTTGCCGTGTGCCACGAGCGGCACGCCCGCGACCGAGACAATCCCCTCGCGTTGCGCCTCTTGCGGATACTGAAATGCATCGCTCTGCGTCACGTTCCGCACCTGCACGGGCCGGCCCTCCAGGATCGCCCGGTCAAACGGACTATTCGACAACCGAACCGATCCTTTGTTCAGATACTGCCGGCTAAGACCATAGACAGCGGCCACGTCCAGCTCTCCGCCGTCATTGAGGAGACGCACCGACGCTGCCTTGCCCTGCATGGCCTTGGTGGCTTCTTCGACGAGATACGCCAACACATGATCCAGATCAAGACTACTGCTGATACGCTTGGTGATCTGGTACAGGGCGTCGAAATAGATCCCGAGGGGGGCGTCCGTCACTACCCCATCATACGGAAGACCCGACGGGTGACGCGCCCTTCCCCGCTGCGCCACCCAATCGGGTCTGTCCCTGTGTTAGACGCAAGAAGCGCTGAAATCTTGCGGCCGTCTTCGCTCCTAAAATGAGGTCGTGACCGACTTCCGCGCGATTCTGCTGAGCGAGAGCGACGGCCATACCGCGCCAGCGCTCCATCGGCTTCCCGAAAGCTCTTTACCCGGTGGAACCGTCACGGTGCGCGTCGCGTATTCCGATCTCAATTACAAGGACGGGCTCGCCGTCACGGGCAGTGGCCGCATCGTGCGATCCTTCCCCATGGTTCCGGGCATCGATCTCGCCGGGACGGTGGAGCGGTCGGATAGTCCGCGCTTCGCACCGGGCGACCCGGTCTTTGCCACGGGGTGGGGGCTCGGAGAGACGCACTGGGGAGGCTACGCCGAGCTGTGGCGCGGAGCGGACGACTGGCTGCAGCCATTGCCGGAGGGATTGGATCTCAAGCACGCCATGGCGATCGGCACCGCGGGCTTTACGGCCATGCTCTGTGTGCTGACGCTGGAAGACCGGGGCCTCACGCCCGGCGCGTCCGTGCTCGTCACCGGCTCCACAGGCGGGGTAGGGAGCATGGCGGTCGCTCTGCTGTCTCACCTGGGATACCGGGTCGTGGCGTCGACAGGAAGGGCCGAGGCGGAGGACTATCTTCGCGACCTCGGTGCTGCTGAGATCGTGGGGCGCGAAGAAATCTCGGCGCCGTCACGCCGTCCACTGGAGTCCCAGCGCTGGGATGCAGCGGTGGATACCGTCGGCGGCGACACGCTGGCGGGCGTGCTGCGAACGCTGCGCTACCACGGCGCGGTGACCGCCGTCGGGAACGCCGGTGGCGGGGATCTCCACACGACTGTCTATCCGTTTATTCTCCGTGCCGTTGCTCTCCT
>JAJPIP010000100.1 GCA_021324655.1 Pseudomonadota bacterium | reverse complement strand
TCGCCTCGGTTGAGGCGGCTGATCTCGCTGTCGGGTTGGTACGTGCTAAATGTGGCGTCCACCCACCGGAACCAGTCGAAGGCGGCATCAAGCGCGGCCGCATCGACGTCCGGATCACGAATCTCGATCGCGATCGGCATGCCCATGATGTGCTCGACGCGATCGAGCCGTCCGTCGGTCTCGATGGGTAGAACGTCCACGATCATAGGGCCTTTGTGGTGAGCGCTCTGGCCTTGATCGCCTTCTTCACGGCCGACTGAAGCGATGTCAGGTAGCCGTCACTGGTATCGGTGGCGCCGGAGACCAACTGGATATTGGCCCTTTGCGCCTGCAGAACCTCCTGCTTGAGGAGGGGCAGGGCACGCGACTCAATCATGCTCGAGCGCGGGTTGTCCGGCGACACGGCCGCCGCCACATTGGTGATCTTCCTGTTCTTGACGGTGATGGTGACCTGGATGGGGCCCCAGCGGCCCTGATCGATCACCGCCCCTTTGTATTTCTTGGCGCCCGCGGCCGCTAGCGCGTGCGGGGACGAGAGCATACCGCCCGCCGCCAGGGTGGCGATGGTCAGGGGCAGGACTCGGCGTTTGATCCGGGGATGAGTCATGAGATGGTCCTTTCTTGATTGTCGGTCTGTGGTCGGTGCGGTCTGTGTTGGACTCAGGAACGGAGGGAGGGGCGAGGGGGCGTTTTAGAGGCGGGCGTTCTTTAGGGCGCCTTGCAGCGACTGGATATAGGCGTCGCTGGTCTCGGTGGCGCCGGAGATCACGTTGATGGTGGCGCTCTGCGCCTGCAGCGTCTCGGACTGAAGCATCGGCACTGCCTGCTGGTTGATGGAGGCGGACCGCGGATCGCCCTCCGGGGCGCTGATCGACACGCCGGTGATCTTTTTGCCCTTGACCGTGATCGTGGCCTGCACCGCGCCGTACCGGTCCGCGACCGAGGCCCCCGTGATGGTGCGCGTGGTGGCAACGGTGGGCTGGGGCGTCGCGGTGGCGGCCGGGTTTGTCGGGGGAGTCGCCGGAGCGCCGGTCGGCGTGGGTGATGCCGATGAGCCGGACGAGGAGGAGACGGAGGCGCTCGGGGCGGCGCTTCCCGCGAGCATGGCGTGGAGCATGACGAGGCCGGCCGTGGCGGAGGGGACCGCGACGCCGGCAGCGGTCAGGGCGGACGGGAAGGCCCGCCCCAGGAATGATCGTTTCATGGTGTGGTTCGCGGTCTCCTAAAAGCTGAATTCGTCGGTGTGAAGGGATGACCTGGCCACGCCGAGTCGGCGCAGCGTCCGCTGTAGCGACCGCATCATCCCGCCTGGTCCGCAGAGATAGACATCACGGTCCGCGATGTCCGGCACCAGGTCGCACAGGTGGGCCGCGGAGAGCAGATGGCGGTTTTCCGGCAGGCGATGGTCGCCGACCACGTAGTGGATCGTCACGCCGGGGCGGGCGAGGGAATCCAGTTCCTGCCGGAAGATCAGGTCGCCGTCGTTCATGGCGCGGTAGATCACCGTCAGATTGCCGTCCATTTCCTCGGCCAAAGCCCGGATGGGGGTGATGCCGATACCGGCGGCGATGAGGACGGCTCTCTCATGGCGGCGTGCCTCCTCAGTAAAGGACCCGAACGGGCCGTCCGCCATGACCCGCATGCCCGGTTTGATCTCCGCCAGACGGGTGGTGAAATCGCCCAGCGCTTTCACCGTGATGCGGAGGGAGTCGGCCTGGGGGGCGGCCGAGAGCGAGAAGGGATGCGACTCTCTCCACATGCCGGGAGCGAGGAAGCGCCAGAGGAAGAACTGTCCGGCGCGGACGTCCATCCAGTCCAGATGACGCCCGGTGATGCGCAGCGAGACGACGCCCGGTCCTTCCGGGATGACCTCCGCCACGCGCATGCCATGCCAGAGGCCGCGCAGGAGAGGCTGGCCGACGCGAAAGAGCACGACGAGCTGCAGGGTCGCGAGGTAGAGCGCCGTCCAGTAGGCGGCCGCGACGGGCGTGACCACGAATTGCTGGCCGGTCGGGATCTGGTGGAACCAGGCCAGGAAAATGCCCAGATAGGCCATCAGATGCACGGCATACCAGGTCTCATAGGGGAGACGGCGCCGAACGATGACCGCCGAGGTCACGCCCACCAGGAGCAACATGACGGTCCCGATCACGGCCTGCACCATCCCCGAGTAGTTGGTGAGCAAACTGACGATCTCGCTGCCCACGCTGATCTGATCGGTCAGGGCGTAGCCGGTGACGATGAAGCCGACGTGCGCCAGGATGAGGAGCACGGTGCAGCGTCCGTTCCAGCGGTGCCAGACGGCCAGGCGGTCGAACCCGGCCAGCGCCTTGAGGAAGGGGAGACGAGCCAGCAACAGAACCTGCACGAGGAGAAAATACGCGGCGAGGAGTCCGGTGATCCGCCCCACGCTCGTGAGCAGGGCGGCGTCCGTGTGCACGTCGGTGACGTTGCCGCCGGAGGCCCAGAGGCCGGCGATGATCAGGATGTTGGTAAAGAAGACGATCTGCACGAGCCGCGCGACCCACCGGGAGCGGGGCCGGCGTGCGGAGAGAGGTGGCGATGGAACCAGCCGAAGCTCGGCCGGCCTCTCCAGCTGCTCCGGTTCCAGTACGAGTTGTTCCACGGGGCGGTCCTTCGGGTGGGGGAGTGTCCTGCCGGTGCCGTCACCAGCCATGCTTTGACTCTACGGACCCGGTATGAGGGATAGATTCCAGAGAAATGACGGTTTCATGACAGAGCCGATTCGCGTCGATCGACCGTGGAGCACGGCAGGATGACGGGGTCGCGCCAGGGCGCAGGATCGCCCGATTCGCCGCGGGAGCAGGCACGCGAGACGGCACTGAGACGGCCGGCGGTGCCGCTCGCGCTTCTGGCGCTCTATCTGATCTGGGGCTCGACGTATCTGGCGATTCGCATCGCCGTGGAGACCGTACCCCCGTTCCTCATGTCCGGTGCGCGCTTTCTGGTGGCGGGCATCGTCCTCTTCGTCTTCCTCCGCGTCCGCGGTGCGCCGGTGCCGACTCTCCGGCAGTGGATGGGCGCGGGGATGGTCGGCGCGCTCCTCCTCGCCGGGGGGAACGGCCTGGTGGGCTTCGCCGAGCAGGACGTCGCCTCCGGACTGGCCGCCCTCCTGATCGCCACCGTGCCGATCTGGTCGGCCCTCTTTGCCCGTCTCTGGGGTGTCGGGACCAACCGGCTGGAGGTGGCCGGCCTGCTGCTGGGCCTGGCCGGAGTCGGGCTGCTCAATCTGGGATCGGGCCTGCAGGGCCATCCGCTGGCGGCCCTGGTTCTACTGCTGGCTGCTTGCTCCTGGGCCTTCGGCTCGGTCTGGAGCCGGCATCTTCCGTTGCCGCCCGGCATGATGGCCAGCGCGACCGAGATGCTCGTCGGCGGCGCTCTCATGGTCGCCGTGGGCGTCGTGCGCGGCGAGCATCTCCCGGCGGCGCCCTCGGCGGCCTCGCTCTGGGCAATGCTCTATCTGGTGGCGGTCGGCTCCCTCATCGCCTACAGCGCCTATACCTACCTGCTGCGCACCGTCCGCCCGGCCCTGGCCACCAGCTACGCCTACGTGAATCCGGTGGTGGCGATCCTGCTGGGTGCGCTCCTGGCCGGCGAACGCGTCACTCCTCTAGAGGTCGTGGCTCTGGCTGTCATCCTGGCAGCCGTGGCGTTGGTCATCCTGGGACGCGAGCGGGTCGGAAGCCCTACCCTCACGCGCTGACCGGTTCGGATGCGGGTCGTGGCCATCGCTCGGTCGGTGCCGTCTCCACGAGAAAGGAGGATGCCGGGAGACGGTTCCCGGCATCCTCCTGATTAGGTGCACAGGTGCGGGGCCCGTTAGGTGCCGGCGTCTCCCGGGATGCCGGACGAGGGAGGACCGAATCCGCCGCCGGGA
>JAJPIP010000043.1 GCA_021324655.1 Pseudomonadota bacterium | reverse complement strand
TGACATAAAGTTGATGCATCAATCCGGTCGAACGCGGAAAGCGGGTGCCGTCTTCCAGGGATTCGATGCCGCGCGCGGGGACGTAGTCATGATCCTGGATGCCGATATGACAGTCCCGCCGGAAGAACTGCCCCGCTTTTTCGCTCCGCTTGCCGTCGGGATCGCCGACTTTGTGAACGGAACACGGTTTCAGGAGTCGATGGAAGCCGGCGCCATGAAGCTGGCCAACAACGCCGGAAACCGGGTTTTCACGTGGATTCTCTCCCGGCTCACCGGCGCGCGTCTCACGGATACTCTCTGCGGAACAAAGGCCCTGCGCCGCGAAGACTGGGAACGCATCGCGGCGACGCGTCCGCTGTTCGGCGGCTATGATCCCTGGGGCGACTTTGATCTGCTGTTGGGTGCCGCCTATCACGGACTGCGGATCGTGGAGATTCCCATTCGCTACCGCGCTCGCGTGGCCGGCGAATCTAAAATGCATCCTTTTCGCGACGTTCAGATCCTCATTCGAACCTGCGTCGTGGGCGCACTACGCCTCAAATCGGCCCGCGCCGCGCGATGAACGTCGCGCGGGTTACCTCCCGCGTCTCCGAGGTTCTACCGCTGCTCGCCATAGTGGGCATCGGAGCTGTCTTGCGCCTGTACGCGTTGCCGCAACGTGGCCTGATCTACTGGGATGAAGGCAAGTTCGCGCTGGAAGGCGTTCGTTTCTGGGCGATCTTTCGCCACCTGGCCGGCGCACACATCGCGCTGAACGCCGGAAAGACAGTTGGTACGGCCAAACCCGGCCACGCCTTGCTGCTTGGCCTGGGCTACCTCATTCTGGGAAACCATGCGTTTGCGGCTCTGGCGGTCAACGCGGTTGCCGGCATTCTGTCGATCGGCGCCCTGTTTCTCATAGCTCGCCGCATTACCTCCCCGGTCATCGCATTGCTGGCCGCTCTCTTTCTTGCCGTCTCGCAGTACGATGCGATCTACGCGCGTTCCGTTCTCTCCGAGAGCGATGCCAATGTCATCTTCCTGTGTGCCGTGCTGTGCTACATCGCGGGATACCAACGGGGCGCTCTCGGTCCCATGGTCGCTGCCGCCGTTCTGGGGGGTGCCGCCTTCACCGTCAATTACCGTCTGGTGGTGTATCTGGGTGTGCTCGTCCTGTTTGACCTCGTCATGACGATCCGTACCGATGGCTGGGCCGCTGCCGCCCGGCACGTCGGCCTATGGGCCGCCGGCGGGGCGCTTATCCCCCTCGCCTGGCAAGGCGTCGACATTCTGACGCGCCTCAATGGCCTTGTCCTGTTCCGAAGCGAGTTCACGGGGAGACCGATGTGGTACCTGCAGGAAGCGTACTACCAGATTCACCAGGGCAAGCAGGCGCACCTCCGCTTCGAGCCGGTCCTCTACTTCGACTGGTATCTCGTCCGCGATGGGTGGTGGCGTCTGCTTCTGCTCATCGCGGGGCTGGCCACCGCGATCTGGCGCCGGGGCCCACTCCTCCTGGCTGCCGGCCTTGTGGTCATTCCGTATGTGATCTATGTCTTCGCGCCCTTCGTGGTACCGCGCAACCTGGAGGCGGCCATTCCCTTCATCTCCCTCCTGCAGGCGTGCGCCGTCGGTGAAGCCCTCAACCTTGTCACGTGGCGCGCGGCTCGGATCGCCGCGGCCGCCGGCGCGGCACTCGCGGTTGCTGTCGGCGGTTGGCTGACGGCCTGGCACCTGACCGACGTCCGCTCCGGATATGCCGACGCGTCGGCCTATGTTGCGGCCCGTCACCGTGACACGCTGTCCGACAGCGAGATCGTCCGGTTCTATCTGCGCGGTACCGGCGGTGCGTGCCGCGCTTACCACATTCCGCGGCGCTTCTCCGAGCTCGCCCTGGACCGGCGGGCTGGACTCGATCTCATTGTCATGTTGCGCTACCCGCGGGGCTTCGGCCACGTGGTTGACCAGCACTCTCGCCTCCTTGGCCGGTACCGACTCCTGGGCGCCGGCTACCGGGGCGAGGATCTCGTGCACTCGGAGCAAGGTCTCGCTCCCTGGTTGGACAATCCGGTGGTCGAGGTAGAGACGATTGCCCCTATGCGGCTGCCCGCCCCGGCAGGTGGTCCTCCGGTGTGCCGTCTGAACATCCTCTTGTAGCCGCCCGAGCCGGGCGGCGGCTCCCTAGCAGGGCGTGGTGATAATCGGTGTCGGGCACGCCATCGTGGCCGCGGGATGCGCCATCTCCTTGGGCAAGAGCAGCAGTTCCGCGTCGGAGCCCACGAAAACCTGATCGGGGGGGGCAGGATAGATCTTCTTGTCGTACGGCAGGTGGTGCTGCATCGCCCAATACGCGTATCCCGAGTCCATGGCGTTGCAGAGATCATCGAGGGTGACGCTGGCGGCCCACAGATTCGTGCGAGGATCGATGCTGTCCCGCTTGTCGATCCGATTATTGAGCCGGCAGGTAGCAAGCTCGCGCACGTGCCAGTACCGAATGGCCCGGCCGTTGCCCCGTAGAAATGCGGTCCGAAACTGTTCGTAGATGGGAACCACGAGGCGGTAGTCCCGGCGAACCTGCTTCAAGTCCTTAGGAGTGTAGGAGTACGTGCCGCGACAGGAACTGAAGACGAGAACAATCGCGAGGAGGGGCAGGAGGCGCACAGCGCGACATTCTAGCCCTCTCGGCGCGAGCGGGTCTTCACCGCGTTAAAGTTGAGCATGACCGACACACGGTGGTTGGACGCCGAGGAGAAGCACGCCTGGCTGTCGTTTCTCGTGGCGACCCGTCTCCTGTGGAGCAGCCTGGAGCGTGATTTGCAGCGGGAGGCTGGGATCTCGCTGGCCTACTACGAGATCCTGAGTCTTCTTTCCGAGGCACCGGACCAGACACTGCGCCTTAATCGTCTAGCGGACGCGCTCCAGGTATCTCCGAGCCGCCTTTCCCATGCGCTTTCGCGCCTGGAAGACATGGGCCTGGTTCGGCGCGAGTCCTGTGTGTCCGATCGCCGGGGGTATCTTGCCGTCTTGACGCCAAAAGGGATGTCGACGGTGGAGGCAGTCGCGCCGGCCCACCTCCACAGCGTGCGGGCGAACCTCTTCGATCAACTTGATGAGGAGCAGGTGGACCAACTGCGCGACATCAGCGAAGCTTTGCTGCGCAAGCTGCTCCCCGAATCCGACGTTGCTTTACCGCCCCAGTTGGCATCGCTGACGTTGAAGACAGCCGGGGACTAGTGCACTGTTACTCCTGAAGTGACGGATAGAGTCGCTTGAGCTTGATGCGGGCGTCGGCGGTGGTGAAGCGCCAGTCCACCGTGACGGCCGCACAGTTGCG
>JAJPIP010000013.1 GCA_021324655.1 Pseudomonadota bacterium | reverse complement strand
GTCTGACCGCGGAGCGTCGTGAAGGTGCCGGACTGCCAGTGCCAGAGCGCGACGGCGCCGCTGCCGCAGCCGACGGCGACGGTTTTGCCGTCCGGGCTGAATACCGCCTGTTTCATCGCATTGCTCTTGCCGGCGCACCGGTAGATGGCCGCCAGGTGTCCGGGATCGGACCAGCGCCAGACCCGGGCCGCGCCATCCGCGCTGGCGGTGACCACATACCGTCCGTCACGGCTGAACTGGACGGTGTCCATCTCGTCATTGGAGCCGGGCCCACCGAAGTTGACGAAGTGACCACCGGTCTTGACATACTGCGCCCAGACGCCCGTATCCGTCGCGGCTGCTATCCAGCGTCCGTCTTCGGCAAACGCGACCTGGTTGATGGAGCCTCCTGAGTGGGTCGTATCCGCACTCCGCACCTTTCCGGTCCGCGCGTCGAAGATCTGCAGCATGCCGTACCACAACCGCTTGTCAAAGTGATGTTTCCAGTACCCGCCCACAGCAACGAGTCGGCCATCAGGGCTGAAGGCGGCCGATTGGTCGTATTGATTTAGCGTGTGAAGGCGGATGTGTCGGCCCGTGCGCCAGTTCCAGAGAAATGCCTTCCCGTCATTGCCGGCGGTGGCAACGAGCGTGCCCTGGGGATTCATGGTGGCGCTCCACAGAGTGCCCTTGTCTTGCCGCAGGACGGCACGGATGTGCGAGCCGGCCAGGACCTGCCGCAGTGCGCTCGTAGCCGCCGTTGTGTCCGCACGCATAAATTCGAGGCTCTTGACTGCATCGGCTGCCTCGCTTACGCTCGCCTCAGGGTTGTTGCGCAGGTTCACGAGCGCTTGTTGCGCTTGCTGATCCATGCTGTTGATGACCGCTTCACGAGCGATGCCCAGCGCCGCGATTGCCATGAGAGCGACGATGACGCCGAGTGTCGCGACTACCGTCCGGTGCGCATAGTTTTCGGCGCTCCGGCTCGCCCGGATGTAGATACGTTGTAGGTCGGTCGGTGCCGGCTCTTGATTCGTGTAGTGCTTGAGCCAATCCTCAGCATCGAAGAGCACGGCGCCGCGCGCCAGGCTTCCTTTCGCGTACCGGTTCGCCTGCCAGTTCCGCAGGCCCGACACCGCGTAGCTGAGAACCGGCAAGGTGACAGCGCCGTTCTCGGAAAGGTGTTCGCGGCGCCGATCCTGCCACTCCTGCGCTCGCTGCAGCCAGCGGGTATGCTGGCGCACCCACTGCAGGTCGTTCTTCGCGGCGTAGATCAACTTCTTCAGGCACTCGTCCCGGTCCTCGCCCTCGCGCATCGGGATGTAATTGATGTCGCGCAGGTGCTCGGGAATAGCGCTGTCCTCTACCTCATCGACCTTCACGGTGATGAGTCGTTTATGGTTGGCAAGCGCGTAGCGGACTTCGTTGTCACACTCCGCGGAGCCGACGGAGTGCTCGCTGATGACGTAGACCACCGCGTCGGTGGCGAGGATGGCAGACGCCACTTCTTGCCGCCAAGGCACGCCGGCCGGGATGTCGTCCCAGTCGACCCAGACCTGGACCTGGCGGTCTCGTAGGTCCTTGACCAGGGCACGAACGATTGCCTTATCTTTCCGGGAATACGACATAAAGACGCGCGCCGACCGGCTCTGACGGTCGGGCGCGCTCTCAATCCAGGGGACGATGTCTCGGTCGATCGTCGTATAGAAGTCATCGGTCGCCTTCAGAGACACCGGCTGTCCCTCCGCAACCGACGGCGGCACCGCCGATGCGGGGACGTCCTCGCGGGCTATGACCAGGACCGGGATATGGCCCTGGGCCGCGCGGTCCAGTTGGAGGCGGCATTCCACTGAATCGGCCGATGACGTGCTCAGGACGAAAATGAGGGCGCGTGCTTCCCCAATTGCCTCCGGGACCTCACGTCGCCAGTCCTCATCGCTGCCGGGCGCCAGACTGGGGACAAAGGTCGCGATCCCACGTGTTTTCAGCGCTTCATCCAGGTCCAGGACGAACTGGTGATCCTGCAGCGCGTGACAGATGAAGACGTGATCGGAAACGATGGCTTCGGGGGAGGGAGATTTAGCGGTCTGCACGGCAAAGCCTCGTGAGTTCTCTAGGCAGGTGGAAACGATGTCCGCTTCGGTGCCACATACTAGAAGCGCAACTGACAGTTGTCAAGAGGCGGTGATGCCCGGACACGTGAGCTGCGAGCAGGTGAAATGCGCTATGGCTGGCGCAGTTGGGCCAGTCTGAGCAGGTCGTGTGTCGACCCGCAGATATCGCAGTCGTAGAGCCGAACGCCGCCGTCTGAACTCGCCGTGACGATGAGCTTGCTGTTGGGACTGTACTCCGCGTCATAGACGGCAGCGGTCGCGCCGCGCAGCTGCATCAGGTCGACGCCGTCCTGCCAGTCCCAGAGGCGGGCCGTGCCGTCCGAACTGGCAGTGAGAGCTGTCGATCCGTCCGGGCCAAAAGCCACGTTGTAGACCTCGTTGGAGTCACCGACGAGAGGCGGAAAGGACTGACCGGAGCGCCAGTGCCACCCAACGGCCGTGTCGGCATTGCTGCCGGCGAGCAGGTACTGCCCGTTCGGACTGAAGATCGCGTTTTCCACGGCGAAGTCGAATGGGAACGGCCCGGCGACGGAGCGCCCGGTCTCCCAGTCCCAGACCTCGACAGACCTGCCCTGTGATGTGGCGATAAACGTACCATTCGGACTGAACTGGGCGTCGTTCATCTGACTGTCGACGGACGCGCTCGCCTCGCTGAGAGCAACGCGAATTGCTCTACTCAGGGGGAGAGTCGTCTTGCCCCTGGTCACTCCCGGAAGAATAGCCAGGACCTTGTGAGTGCGCCAGTTCCAGACCACCGCATGTCCGTCCTGGGCCGGCATCACGATCTCGTCATAGGGGAGGGTGGGAATGAAAGTCGGGGATATGTTGAGTCCGCCGGAGATTTTCGGGGAGGTGCTGACACGCACAAAGCCCGAGCCGTGGACCGCCCAGACAATGGCGTATGAGCCGATACCGTTCAAGACGTCGGCTTCGGTGACGATATAGCGGCCATCCGGGCTGAACTCGGCACTTCCAAAGTAGAGATGCACTTTATGGCCGGAAATCTCGGCCAGTTGCTGCCAGGTTCTTGTGGAGTAAAGCCAGACATTCTTGCCGGCGACGAGGAGGTGTGTTCCGTCCGGGCTGAACGCCGCAGTCTCGAGCTGCGCGTGGAGGTTCAGCAAAGGTGCCAGACTGTGGCCGTTCCACGATGCGAGGGGATGAGCGACACCGCTGTCCCAGACGCGCGCCGTGCCGTCGTCGCCACCGGTGATGATCTGTTGGTCGTCCTGACTGAACTCGATTGTGTCTATTGCGACGGACGTCCCCTGTACCTGCGCCCCTTGTCTCGCGGTCCCTCGACCTGACACCCCTGCGGGAGAATGACCGCGCAGCATGGCAATTTGCTCGCCGGTACGCGCATCCCACACGCTGGCCATGTCATCCTCATTACCCAGAGCGATGTAGTTGCTGTCGTGACTGAAGGCTGCCGCCCAGATGGCAGACCCGTCTGGCCGTACGAGCGTGATAACGTGGCCGTCGCGAGCATCCCAGATTCGGGCCGTGCCGTCGCCGCTTCCCGTCAACACACGCGTGCCGTCAGGACTGAACGCAACGGCATTGATGAAGCTGGTCTGACCGCGGAGCGTCGTGAAGGTGCCGGACTGCCAGTGCCAGAGCGCGAC
>JAJPIP010000086.1 GCA_021324655.1 Pseudomonadota bacterium | reverse complement strand
GTCGCGCTCTGGCACTGGCAGTCCGGCACCTTCACGACGCTCCGCGGTCAGACCAGCTTCATCAATGCCGTTGCGTTCAGTCCTGACGGCACGCGTGTGTTGACGGGGAGTGGCGACGGCACGGCCCGGATCTGGGACACAGGCGACGGCCACCTCATAACGTTGGTGCGTCCGGACGGCTCCCCGATTTGGTCAGCTGCCTTCAGTCACGACAGCAACTACATCGCTCTGGGTAATGAGGATGACATGGCCAGCGTGTGGGATGCGCGTACCGGCGAGCAAATTGCCATGCTGCGCGGTCACACCGCTTCCGTGGGGACGATCGAGTTCAGCCCGGATGACCGCGAGGTCATTACAGGAGGCAACGATGGAACAGCCCGCGTCTGGGACAGCGGTATCGCTCACCCTCTGACCTCCTGGGACGGCCACAGTTTGGCGCCGTTGCTCAATCTCCACGCGCAGCTCGCAACGGCGGCCTTCAGCCCGGACGGCACACGCCTGCTGGTTGCCGGCAAGAATCTGTGGCTCTACGATACGCGGACATGGAGACGGCTGGCCGACATTAGAGAGAGTGGTGCCAATCTTTATCTCGGGAGTGCCGAGTTCAGTCCCGATGGCCGCTACATCGTCACCGAAGGCGACGCTCTGCACGGGAACGCTTCTTACTCGACTGTCTGGGCGTTGCATGGCTCGAGCATCGTGCGCGTGAGGACGTCTCCGAAGATCTCCGGCGGACTCAATATCGCTCCGACCTTCATTCCGACCGCCCCGTATAACGACATTGTCATGGCGACCCAGGACGGCCATGCCCTGGTGTGGAACTGGCGCGCCGACAAGATCGTCGCGGTGCTTCCCGGCGTGTCGAAGGGCAAGACAATGCTCCCGCTGGCCGGCGCCATAGCCGTCGCTCTGAGCGGCAAGAGCAGTTCGAGTGACAGCCAAATGAACGACGCCCAATTCAGTCCGAACGGCAAACTGGTGGCCACCGCCCTGGGGAAGACGATCGAGATCTGGAACTGGGCAACCGGACAGCGCGTGGGCGGCCCGTTCCGATTCAACTTCTCAGTGGAGAACGGGATCTTCAGTCCGAACGGGCAGTACCTGCTGGGCGCCAGCAATGACGACACCGCTCACGTGTGGAAATGGCAAGCGGACCTGCCGTTGCCGCCTCTCGTCGGTGACTCCAACGAGGTGTACAACGTCGCGTTCAGCCCGGACGGATCGACAGCTCTCACCGCAAGCTCGGACGGCACGGCCCGCCTCTGGGACTGGCAGGACGGCGTCGACCTGATGCAGCTGCGCGGCGCGACCGCTGCCGTCTACGACGCCGAGTACAGTCCCAACAGCAAGCTCATCGTCACGGCCAGTACCGACGGCGCCGTCCGAGTCTATTCTTGCGACATCTGCGGCTCGCCCAACGACCTGGTGCGGCTGGCAGCGCACCGCCAACCCTAGTAGGACGACTGAAACGACGCAGACCTTGTAGGAATCTGAGAGGGGAGTACGCATGACCACGAACCATCACTCCGGCAGCGGCCGGTCAGACGAGGCGCCAGGGAAGCCGCAGGCGAATGGACCCGAGGAGATCTCCATGACGATTCGGGAAGACGGCATCGTCATCAGAAGTCGTCACATGGAAATGGACGCGATCGGCGAGGAGCTTCCGACTTACTCCGGCCTCCGCGGCCTTGACCGCAAGCTGATCGACTACGAGCCCGGGCGCCCTCTCACCGTCGTCGCCATGGTGGAGTCGATCCGCCACTTCTTCCCCAATTGTCGTGAGGTTGGTTACTGCGAGACTCCGTTCTTCGCGGAGCTGAACCGCCTGCAGGGGACACCTCACGTCACAACATCGGAGAATCCATTCGTGTACGAGGGACACCGCAACGCCCTGTTCAACGCCCAGGATCTCGACACGATCGATCTGGACACGCTCATCTTCACGCAGCCGGTCGTGAACAAGGCGGCCGTAGATCATCTGGAGGCGCACCCCGACTCGTTTCCGGTCCATCCATTCGCCGTGCGCTACCAGTCTGAGGTCTATCTGATGGATGGGCACCACCGGACGGTGGCGGCCAAAGCAGAAGGAAACGCCGTTCTCGACATGCACATCATTGATTTCGACGCTCCGGCCAGGATTCGGCCGCCTCTGCCCTTCATTGAGGACGAGGGCGCGGCTGCATCCTGAGCGTTACGAGCGGTTCGAAGCCCAGGCGGCGTATTCGCTCGACATGATGCTCTCGACATCGGCGACGCATCGGTCGAAGGCCGGCTCGTCGTGGGCATCGTCGAGGAGAGTCTCGATCAGCATGAGCTCCTGGGCGGTGCGCGTGTAGCGCTGGCTCAGCTCCTCGTGCCGGCCGACTTCTCCCCAGGCTGTCACCGCCGTCGCCACCGCGGAGAAAACGCCCACGATCGCGACCATGCCGGGAGTCGTGGCGGCGAGAACGGCGAAGGCGAGTGCGGCGCCGCGCGCGGTCGATCCGGCCCAGAACCAGATGGCGCCGGACCGCGCATTTTTCTCAGCCTTCCCTGCGTAATAGGCGATTTGGTCGAAGACGCGCTCCTGGTGATAGCACTGCTTGCGCTCGGGGAGGGGGAGGGAACGGACGCGCCGCATACCGGGCGTGATCTGCGCGGCACGGGAGGGCATGCCGCGCAGCGACAGTTGCAAGCTGGCCTGACTGGCCAGGATCTGTTTCAGGATCGCGATAAATCGCTTGTCGGCTTCGAGATCCTCGTCATGGAAGGGCCGGACGCGCATCATATAGCGCCAGGCGGCCGACTTGACGGACTCTGCTGCCGTGCGCGACCCATACCATGTGTCCTGGTACCGCAACATGCTCCGGGCCATGTGAATGACGAGAGTCGCCAGCAGCAATATGGCGGCGGCACCGCCGGCCAGGCGAGCAAACGGCTCCGGCACGAAGGCGTGGATACCGGCGACCGCGGCGGCCGAGACGACCAGAGCCAGGTCGGCCTGGACGAAGTGGACATGATGGTTCCGCGCATCCAGCGCGGCGCGGTCGGCCGCGGCGAAGATCGCCGGGTAGTCGGAGGGCGCAACGTGAACCGGCGCTGTCGCGAGGCCGGTATCCGCCTGCACAGCCAGCGATGCCGGCTGCACGCGCTCGCCGCGCCCCAACTGCTCGAGCGCCTGCTCACGGCCGTCGGCAGCGGTGACCGTCCTGACAATCCTCTCAGTCATGCTCCATCCGCGGCGGCGAAGCGGTGACGAGCACCACATTCGCTGCCTCTCCTCTTCCGTTTGATGATCATACTAGGTCTGCGAGGAGTTGTGCGTCTATGAGACGCATCTAGCGCCGGCCTCTACAGGGGCTTCTCACCGGCCCAGAGAACCGTGTTGATGACCTGATCAATGTTGAAGCCGATGAAGGTCTGCTCCGGAAGGGGATGACCGGGATTGAGAGCGGGATCTCTGGTCGCGAACCCGAACACCGTGATGGCCACATTCCGGCCGGAACTGTCCCGTTTGACCGCGGCCATGGCAATGATGTTTCCCTGGGTGGCCTGGCCCTGATTGGGCGTGATGTTCGGTTCGTAGTACAGGTTGCCGGCGCCGCTCTGATATCCGATCTCCGCACCCGGAATCGCAAACTGGAGACGCGCTCCGGCATCGGGAAACTGGCTCGCATTCACCAGATCCTGCACGACCGTGGAAGGACCTCGGCCGCCGGCAAGCTGTGCCGACACCTGGTATGCGCCGATGTCATTTCCTTCCTGAAGTTCCCAGGTAATGGATCCGCTGTCCTGCGCCGCGGGCGGCAGACCGGGGTCGTACGCGAGTGAATATCCGTACGCAGAACTCGTGAAGGATGCGGCGGGGGGGAGGGCTGCCACAACCGGAGGAGGCGGCTGCCGGCAACTCGATGGGCAGGGAGCCGGTCCCGTCTGGAGGAGGTTGGACAGCACGCTGAAGACGATTATGGCGATGACGGCCAGGACGCCCGCGGCGGTCCAGGACCGGCCGCGGCCGGTCTTTTGAGAGAGGGACGACAGTTGTGCCTGTGTCGCCGGGACGGAAATCGTTGCGGTTGCCATCAAGCGATCCTTTCTAGCGGAATGCGCGCCGGAGGCGCCCTGTTCCGGTCTTCGGGGTAGCGCGCGTGGCGATGCCGCAGTGAGGGCAGAAGGCCATGCGGGGCTCTATGCGGTGACAGTGGAAGCATGGTTCCATTGGGCCGACCTGAACCTCCACCGCCTCGGCGAGCAGCATGTGATGCAGGGCGACCCGCACCCACAGCAGCATGGCCATCGTGAGCAAGAGATAGGCGCCGACCGCCACGCCCGTGCTGAGCACGGAGACATTCACCAGACCGAGGACCACCCAGACCACGGCCGCGACGAGAATCGAGGTCCACAGTGTCGTCGTCCACCCGTGGGCGGCCAATGACCGCACTTTGCCCCGCCGGAGCCAGAGCGCGCCGGCAATCAGACCGGTAGTGCTGGCGGCCAGGAACGGATTGAGAAGCCCGCGCTCGAGGACGGTGAGCGTATGAGTGGCCGGATCCGCATTGGTGACGAGACCAAGGCGCAATTCCGGCCACAGATTCACGAAGGTGGTGGCGAGCGTGAACCCAAGCGCCGAGGCGGCGCCGAACGTGAATCCGTCCAGGGCCTCGTCGTAGCGCCGGCGATAGAAGAACAGAAACAGCGGGCCAAGCAACATCAGAACCTGTGCCGCGAGCGGAAAGACGACACCAGCCAGCAGGACTTTGCCCGGCTGGGGACCGGCGATCACCGTCCCCAACAGCGTCGCGGTCACGATGGGACCGGTGAACCACGCCCACGGTATGCCGAGGAGAATCCCCAGCACGAAGGTCAACGCGGTGACCGTGACCGGCTCATCCTCATACACTTCCACCTCCCAGAGGTACAGGACGTACAGGACGGGGACGGCGATGGCGGCCAGGGCAATAGCGGGGCCGGTGAGCCGCGCGATGCCGAGCACAACCAGCAGTCCGCCGGCCACGAGGAGTGCCAGCCGAAAGGGCGCCGAACGCCGATGAGGAAGGTGTGGAAACAGGGTCGACACGGCGCTCAGATGAAACATGTGCTCGCTAGGATCCGCTGCATATGCTGTGTGGCGCCCGGGCGAATTGGACGCGAGATGCGCGCCGCAAGCGCCGCAGTACTCCTCGCTCGGCACCAGATTCGAACAGGCCGGACAGGTCGTCATGGGGATGCCGGTGTCGCTGTCGTTCACGCTCATGGATGACCACTTTTCTGGTACTTGGCGAGATCCCGTGCCAGGTTCCAGGCATCGGGGCTGCCCAGCCCGGTGGCGATGTCGTACCCGGGACCCGCAGCGTAATAGAGGTTCGTCCCCACCGTTACATCGTGAAAGGGAGGATACGGCGGGCTGCCGGCGGCGAGAGCGTACAGCGCCGGATTCATCGCCCCAACCGGCCGCACATGGTTGTCACGGAGGTATTGGTCGATGAGAGCGGCTATTCCGGCCCAGATCGGCGTGGCGAGACTGGTGCCGCCGCCCTGACTCCAACCCGGGCACTCGTCTGACCCGCTACAGTAGGTGGCGGTCCCACTCGCCGGGTCCGCGTCTGCCGACACATCCGGTGTCATGCGCATGTTGTTGGAGTCGTACCGGGCGATCTGCGTGTTGACGCCCGGGCCTGCCTGCCATGAAGGACGCTGGATGCAGCAGGCGGGAGCGCCTCCGCTACCGTTCGTCGTGGCCGGCTCTTCCCAGACCGTCTCGTCGTACCAGCTCTGGTTGACCCCGACGCTGAGGCGGGTTCCGCCAACGGCGGTGACGCCCGGAGCAGCGGCCGGCAGCGACGAGCCGATGTAGTCCGACGTGGGCGGCGTACCCGCGTTGGCCACCTCAAGGCACTGGTACGCGCCGGAGTCTCCGGTCGAGGCGAACACTTGATCGCCGCTGGCCGCGCCGGCCTGGTAGATGTTGACGTACTTCTGCGAGATGGTCCGTCCCATCGCCTTGTCACACCAGGACCAGCTCTGGCTAAAGATTGCCCCTGGGTGCTGCTGCAGCATCTGCTGCTGCATCGCATCCAGCTGTGCCTCCGTCGAGCAGTTCGTATTTCCGTCGCAGTTGTAGACGATCAGCTTCGCGCCCGGCGCGATCTCGTGAACCGCCTCCAGATCCATTGGCGTCTCACCGCCCGGCTTCAGGCTGACGCTTGGGTCGGCGATGACCGGGTGCATCGGCGGCAGTCCGAAGTGGCTATCGAACGTATCGAGATCGCTCTGCTGAAAGCCATCCCACTCGAAGAACACGACGGTCTCGCCCGAACCATCGGCATGCTGCCGCAAGGGAGCGATATCATACGCCTGCAGCAGGTCGTTCGGCGTCATGCCGTGGGCCCGTATCGCATCCTGTTCCGGATGCACGTAACTCGCAATGTGGCTCACCCCTGTGACATACGGACGGAGTGACAAGGGTATGGCCGGATCGCGCGCACTGGCATAGAAGTGGGTGCCGTCGGGGGCAGTGTACTCCTGGACGTGCACATGGAAGGCCGCCTCGATTCGCCGCGCCGCCCCTGTCACCACGAGCCAGTCATCGCCGCGCGTCCAGCTGGATGAAACACCCAGCGATGTGAGGAACGCCCGCAGCCGGGCTACGAGCCGCGGACGCGGCCCGAAGGCATCTTGATATTGCC
This sequence comes from Pseudomonadota bacterium, assembly GCA_021324655.1. Taxonomy (GTDB): domain Bacteria; phylum Chloroflexota; class UBA5177; order UBA5177; family UBA5177; genus JAJPIP01. The sequence continues at coordinate 6,751 of JAJPIP010000086.1, read as the reverse complement.
GCACCGACATGAACCGCCCGAAGGAGGCCGAGTGCGGTGAGTACATCTGGGCGAGGACCTGCCTCTCCCGGCGCCCTGTCGGATCCTTGATAAGGAGGGTGAAGGAGACGCTCCGGTCCGGCCGAACCGCGCCGAGACGGCGAGACGCGCCCAGCAGCATGTGAAAGGCATCCCCGGATGTCATGGAGACCGAGCGGCCACCGGCGGCAGGGCTGCCGGAGGCGCCACAAGCGGTCGCGGCGATCGCAAGCGACAGGATCGGGAGCACACGCAGGCCGTAACGCATCATGACAGCTTCATCCTGAACGCGCGCGTGCCGGCCGCGCCCGGGCGCCCGCACGAACAGGAGCAAAAAACTCCCACGCGGATCTCATTGCCGCGCTGGTTGCATCTCATAGTCGTTCTCTCCCCCTCCAATCGAATGCTCCCGCGATGCCGCCGGCTCGATGCCACGACCATTCGGGACGGTTCCGGTCATCCGAGCGGCGTTCGTACCGATCTTCAGACGTCCCTGCCGCAGCACCCGTCACCACTGACCATGTGCGAAGAATAATGCGCCGCGAGGACATTGACAAGTGGGTCGTGCGGCCCCGCCGGCTGCGACCTAGTCCGTAGGGCTCGTGAATTCTCCCGTGGTGGTCGCCCCGCGTGGCGACCAGCCCGGTTTGGTCTAAGTCAGGCTGGCCGGACCTCGGGCCGGCCACGACGACCCAGCGATGCCGGTAATGCACGAGCTCTGCCTAGTCCGAACGACCCATTGACGTTTACCCGGCCTCCACTCATAGTGAACCTCAACCTGCGTGCCCGCGGTCGGGAATCGTGCGGCACATGCAGGTGGGGAACAAAGGAACCAGAGAAGAGCGACCAACGCCCAGCACCATGAGACACGGCGGGGAACCGTGGGTGAGGCGGACTTTTTTTGGGGGATCGACGAGGGGAGGACAACGGATGGTGACGCAAGCACTGCCTCAAGTAGGCAGCATCGCACGGGAAAAGCGCGCGGACCGGCAGGCGATGTTAGAAGCGCAGAGCGGCCGTTGTGCGCTCTGTCAGGACGCGCTCAACAGTCTCGACTCGGCCACCCTGGACCTGGACCGGATGACACAAGCGGTGCGGGGACTTCTCTGCCGCGCCTGCGCTATCTTCCTCCGGAAGAATGAGGCGCACCCGGGACAGATGCGGGCGCGGGCGTTACGTCTTGAGGCCCTTAGCGAGCAGGAAGCTGTGCGGCCGTTCAGCAGGCTCCGCCCTGCCCACGGCGCGCCCGATCCGACACGACTACGGCGCGCTGCTGATTACGTCGAGTATCCTCCGTTTGGATGGATGCGCGTGCATCGCCGCTCCCGCCGGCGAGCAGCGGACGCGGAGTAACGCCGGCGCGACCAACCGGGACCACCGTCACTCCGGGCGGCCCGACGCATAGAGGGGATGCCCTCGCCGATCCTGTCCGCTGCGCCGATCCGTGAACGCCATGTGGACGGTGCGCTCGTCCGTCGGCACGTAGCCAAAGTGTTCCTGCACCCATTGGACACGCCGTGCCGCGTCCCGGCGCCGTTCCTGTCCCGATCGGCGCTCCTGCCCGGACCGGCGATCCAGCCTCTCTCCCACGGTTGCGGTGGTGCCCCCAGCACGATGTGTGCCTCTTTGAATCGGCCGCGCGTGACTCGTGCCCCGCCGGGACGACGCATGGCGGAACGACGGAAAATCGCCAGGCCCAGTCTTGACATCCCGCATTTTGCATCGTATCGTTAGTCCAGAAATGCCCGAGCGTGGAGGGACGCGTGATTCGGCCGACCGCCGTCGGAGCGGCCCTATTCGTCGCTCTGATTGGCGTCATAGTCATACTGACGCTCAGAGACGTCGAGGCGGCACGTCCGATAGTCTCGTCAACCGGAACGCCTTCGGCGGCGACCGCGACGCCGTGTTCGTCGGTCTGTGGGACGTCAGCGGTTCCGACTTCCGGCGCCACGGCCGTCTCGCCGCCTTCGTCTCCTGTCATCACGGCGACGGCAACTGTCTCCGCGGCGATGACGCCTCCGGCATCGCCCACCAGCGGCGCGTCGACTGCTTCCGGCGGGGTAAGTCAGACTGGAGGACCGTCCGGGCGGCATCCCGCGGGTTCCGGGCTGCGCGGGGCTCATCCGCATGGTCTCGGCGCCCAGCATGACCGGGGCGCTCAGGGAACCCACGGCGCGATGGTCTCGCGCGTAGCGCGGAGTGGCTGCACCGCGGTTAATCCGCATAATCCACGCGTCAGAAATCACGGATGGTGCGTGCGGGCGGCTGCCCACGCGCACTAGGGCACAAACGGCCTCTGGTCGCGATTGACAGTTGTAACCTCGGCCGTCGACGGTCCCCGCGGCTGATCGTGCTGCCGCCGGTAGTGTATTGCCCGTAGCCGTCGAGGCCTGAGGGTGCATCGATCCCGATGGCACGGTAGGTGCTGAGATGGTGTGGGCTTCCGGGGTCGCCGCGTGCCGTGGCGGATATGCCCGGGGAAATGCCTCTTGACGAGGGACGCAATCAGCGGAGAGGAGCACGCACATGACAGAGAAAGAGTCGCGCCTGACGAACCCATTGCAGGGGGAGCCGAAGCCGCCCTTCCCGCCCCAGCACCAGGCGTATCCGGGGCTGGAAAAGGAGATGCGGCCGAAGCCGGATTTCGGCGAGGAGTCGTACAAGGGGTACGGCCGGCTCAAAGACAAGGTGGCACTCGTCACCGGGGGAGACAGCGGGATCGGGCGCGCGGTCGCCCTCGCCTACGCCCGCGAGGGCGCGGACATCCTGATCTCCTATCTCAACGAACATCCGGATGCCGAAGAGACCGTGCGAGTCGTGGAGGAATCCGGAAGAAAGGCGGTTGCCGTTCCGGGAGATATTTCCAATGAGCAGCACTGCCGGCAGCTCATTCAGCAGACTCTTTCCGAATTCGGCAAGATCGACATTCTGGTCAACAACGCCGCTTTTCAGATGACGCATGAAGGCATTGAGGATCTCCCTTCGGAGGAATGGGAACACGCCTTCCGCACCAATATCTTTGCGATGTTCTATCTGTGTAAGGCAGCGTTTCCCCACATGAAGCCAGGCAGTACGATCATCAACTCCGCCTCCATCGAGGCCTACCAACCCGAGCCCTCACTGCTCGCCTATGCGTCCACGAAGGGCGCTATCGTGACCTTCACCAAGGCGCTGGCGAAGGAGGGAATCAAGAAGGGCATCCGGGTCAATGCCGTGGCCCCCGGTCCGGTATGGACGCCGCTGATTGTCTCCACAATGCCGGAGAAACAGGAGACGTCATTCGGCAAACAGGATCCTGAGCAGCGCCCGGCCCAGCCGGCCGAGCTGGCCCCCGCCTACGTCTTTCTGGCCCTTCCGGAATCGAGCTACATCAATGCGGACGTGATCGGGGTCACAGGAGGCACGCCGCTGCCGTAGAGACTCCGCAGGCGACACTTCCTCCGACCAGCCGTCCTGCCGGCGCATCGGAGCCGGCTTGCGTGCACCCCGAGCGCCGTCGCCTGGCACGCTCCGCGGGCCGTGTCCCCGGGGGCCGGAAGACCCCGACCGGATGGGGCCGGATGGCCTTGCCCTGCCGCACGGCACACGATATGGTGGCCGCGACTCAATTTGTGGGAGGAGCTTTCCTTGAAGCGATTAGCAATAACGGCCGCCATCCTCGTGGTGTGCGGCGCACAGATGGTGGCCATGCGGCCCGCCGGGGCACTCGCCGCGTCATCCGGGTGGAGCACCACCGACGCGGGAGCATCAGTTCTGCCGGGCACGTCTCCGCTCCAAACCGTCCTGCACTACGACGGGAGCCACGCGTACACGTACTATCAAGATCGACTGTGGACGTTCACGGCGACCGCCACTCAGGCAGGGACTCTGAACGTTCCCTACGTGTACTCGGGGTGTCACTCGTGGTTCATGACCCACGAGTTCCTGGCCGAATTCGTGATCCACAATGGCGTGAAAGTGCAGAGCACCCTGGTCAATGCCTGGGTCGCTTGCGGTTTTAGCTTCAGCGGGACTGCCACGTTCAATGTAGCGGCAGGCGACACCTACGGCTTTACGGTTGGCGGGACCAATTACGATTACTCGCAGATCCTGACCGGGTCAATCACCGTCACCGCGCCCGCCACGGTGAGCCTGCTGGTGAACCTGACGCAGCAATACGTGACGAATCCAACTCTCTCCAACCTGCTGGTTCAGCTGGCCGACGCAGGCCGGTACCAGGCGTACATTACTCTGGTCAAAGACCTCAGCGCCCGCGGGACCCTCACGCCGGCGAATGCGGCCACTCTGATTCAGGTAGCCCAGCAGCTCTAGCCCGACCGCTCTCGCGGCAACTCTGGAAGAGCCGCCTGCGGGCGGCTCTTCCGGTTTGCCGCTAACCGGCGCACTCGTACTCGAGATCAGTTGCTCGCCAAGCAGCTGATACGAACGATACGACAGGGGCCGCCGGCGCGCATCCCCCCGTCTCCCTGGCGCCGGCGGCCCGGTTGTCACCCACGTGCTGCAAGCATCACACGCCGGTCTCACTTCGTCTATGAAATGGTTCACAGATCGACTCCGGCCATCGCTCGGCCGGTGATTCTTGCCGCGTATGCTTGCCTCAGGAGGTTTCCATGACAGTCGCGGTCTCTCTCAACCTGTCCGACGGCGTCATCCTCGGCGTCGACAGCGCAGTGACCATTCTGACGCCCGACGGGACCGGCATCGCCAAGGTCTACGACCAGGCCCAGAAGCTCTTTCAGCTCACGTCGTGCCCGATCGGGCTCGCCTTCTACGGTGCAGGCGGAATCGGCGTGCGCAGCATGGGAAGCTATGTGCGGGAGTTCGAGGTGACAGACCCGTCCGGTGTCCTGAGGGGTCAAGCCGGGCTATCTGACGCCGTGGAAGCCTTTCGATCCTTTCTGTGTCAGAAGTATCAGGAAACGATCGTACCCGCCGTGGAGCACGCGACGGGTAAATCCTTCGACCAGATCCCGGATGCGCAAAGGCCGACCGTCGGCGTCGTCGCCGCCGGATTCTCGGGGAACGCCCATCTGTCCGAGGTCTGGAATATCATGCTGCCGGCCCACGCCTCCCCCGGCAGCGCGGCATGCAAGCGGCAGCAGGGCGACTTTGGGGATGATTGGTACGCGCTTGATCAGCCGATCATTCGCTATCTCAACGGATTCGACAGCACCATGGTCTACACGCTGCTGACGGAGTTCGAGAAAATTCTCGGCCGGTCGTTGTCGGAGCAGGAAATGCAGACATTGGAGCAAATTGTGACGAGCGTGGGATACCAGATTCCGTTCGGGGGAATGCCCATGGAAGAGGGAGTCGAGTACGTGCGCTTCCTCGTCAATCTCGTCATCAACCACTACCGCTTCACGGTGGGAGCGCCGGTCGTCGGGGGAGCGGTGCACATCGGTCTGGTGACATGCCGCGGGGACAACTTCCAGATCCTCCAGGAGGACGCCTGACGACGCGCGGGCGGAGGAGGTCCATGGACAACGACCGCGGGCCGCTGTAAACTCGCCATCACCTGACCTTTCTCGGTCACGCACAGAGGGCGACGACCGCGGGCTGGGATGCTCGCCGGTCCACACGCCTTTCGTGTCGCGGCGTCGTAGCCCATATCCTGAAACATCTGAGCCACCACTCCCTCGGGCGGGATTGAGGTACTCGTGTCTGCACCCTTCAGCATCTCGACGGGCAAAATAACGCCTCTCGGCGAGTTCAGCTACCGGACCTCGGTCGTTCTACCGTTCCCACCCCTACCGACGCCGCACAGACGAGGTTCTGACAGGGCGGTTGTGACCTGGGTCGCCGGGGACGCCGCCTACCGATGGTTCTCCGTCACGGGTCCGGCCATGAAGCGATATGCAGATCGGACCGGCGCGGATCTCGTCGTCCTCGAGGGCCACGCGGGCCAGCCCTTTCCGCTGATCAACAAATTTCGGGTCCGGCAGGTCTTCGAGGAGTACGGATATGACGTTGTTCTTTTCGTGGATGCCGACGCGTTGATCCGTGATCACTGCGTCAACTTCTTCGACCTTGTCCCGGAGGGACTCGTCGGCATCCTGGACGAAGGGCCTTACTACGACGAGTGGATGCTGGTCAACTACCGGCGGGAAGCAGCTGCCTTACTGCTGTCACAGGGCTACGACGTGGACTATGCCGCGATTCCTTCGCCCAAGAACAGCGGCCTCTACTTGATCCACGCCTGTCAGAAGCACATCCTGACGCCCTTCTCGCAACCCTTTCCCATCTGCTCTCGAGGCGGGGCTACCGTCGAGCAAACCTGGCTCGCGCTGATGCTGCAGCAGGCCGAGATTCCGCTCTTTCCTTTCGAGTACCCACAACACCACTGGTTGTGGTACCTCGATCAGGAGGAGAAGGCAGTGGACGACGCCATGGTGCTCCACTTTGCCGGCCTCCATGATCTGGGAGACCGACGATATCGCAGGCTCGCGGCCAACGCGTCAAGAGAAGCCGGCGGACGTCCGCAGCGCGTCGGCGGCCCCGATTCCACACCGGAGGTCTTCATACCGAGCTTTGATCGCCAACTGATGCTTGACCCTCCCGGACCGGCCGTGCTGAAGATGCTCGGCACGTACACCATCGATACTCATCGTTACGGCTGGTCCGTTGCCGTCAAGTCGCTGTCTGTGCTTGAGAACTTCAGCGGCGTGGCCTTCGACGGGTTCCTGGAAGGCACCTTCCTCTATCACCCCGAGGAGACAGAGGCGGCCGGGAT
>JAJPIP010000052.1 GCA_021324655.1 Pseudomonadota bacterium | reverse complement strand
GTCAGCTCCGCCGGTTGGGCCTCGAAGGCGGCCATCATCAGCGGATCGAGATTGTCGTACAGCACGACATCTTCTTTGGTGGGGAAGTAGCGGAAGAAGGTGCTGGGAGAGACCTCGACAGCGTCGACGATCTGCTCGATCGTGGTGGCCTCATAGCCCTGCTCGCGGAAGAGCCGCATGGCGTGCTGCTGGATGGCGACCCTGGTCTTCGCCTTCTTTCTCTCCCGCAGCCCCCCTGCCGCGCGATCGTCATCCCGCAACGATTTCACGCCCTGATTCTGAGCGAGCAGCGTCTGTTGTCGCAATCTCGGCGAGTCTGCCCGGCAAGAAGATCAGGCTGAGCACGGTCCCGGCGACCGCGATTCCCACCGATACCAGGAGCGCCACGTCCATGCCGTGGATGAAGGCCGCGTGCACCGACTGCAACAGAGCTGCCGATCCCGTCCGCCGGGCGACGGCGTCCCCGGCGAAGACACTGCTTCGCACGGACTGGGCCACGGTGGGCGGCAACCCTGCCAGGTGCAGCCGGCTCTCGTAGGCGGCGTTGAGAGCGCTCCCCAGGATCGCCGAGCCAAACGGACCGCCCGCCTTGTTGACCGCCTGCAGCACCGCGGACCCGATGCCGCTCCGCTCCGCCGACAGTTCGCTGAGCGCTGCCGACGCGGCCGTGGAGAAGGCGAGCCCCATTCCGGCTCCCGCGACGGCCATCCAGGCCACCACCACGCCGGCGCTCGTCCCCAGACTCGTCGTCGCGCCGGCGGCCAATCCCGCCGCCAGAATGACGAACCCCAGAGCGGCGGTGATCTTCGCCCCAAGCTTCACCACCACCCGATCGGCCGGAACCGCCCCCACCACCAGTCCGGCGACGACCGGCACCAGCCGGAGCCCGGAGCCCTGTGCATCCAGGCCGACCACGCCCTGGAAGTACTGCGGCATGATGAAGAGGATGCCGATCATGGACAGGACGCCGACGGCGACGAGGATGACGCCCCAGGTGAAGTTGGCGGAGCGGAAGAGAGCAGGATCGACCAGCGGCCGGCCGGCCGGCAGGAGGCTGAGCCGGCGCTCCCACCAGAAGAAACCAGCCAGGATCAGCAGACCGAAGAGGATGGGCGCGAGGGCGGTCCCATCCTCCCACCCGGCGCGGCCGGCCTGGATTAGGCCGTAGGTGAGGGCGACCAGTCCGACGACGGATGTCAGAATCCCGACCAGATCCAACCCGGGTCGCTCGGCGGCACGCGATTCCGGCACCAGCACGGCCACGGCGGCCAACCCCAGCAGGGCGACCGGAACGTTCATGAGGAACACCCAACCCCACCAGTAGTGGGTGAGGAGCCACCCGCCGAAGATGGGGCCAATCGGGAATGCCACAAAGTTGGCCGCTGCCCAGACGCCGACGGCCCGCGGCCGCTCTGCCTCCGAGAAGAGGACGGGAAGAGCGGACAGCGCCATCACGATCACCCCCGCGCCGGCGATGCCAAGCACAACACGCGCCGCGAGGAAGACCGCCGGCGACGGGGCGTCGGCACAGGCGACCGAGCCGGCGCCGAAAAGGGCCAGCGCAACCAGCAGCACTTTCTTGCGCCCGTACCGGTCGCCAAGGAGCCCGGCAGGCAACATGGCGGCGGCCAGCACCAGGAGGTAGCCCGAGACAAACCACTGGAGATCGGTCTCGGTGGCGTGCAGAGCGGTGGCGAGGGTGGGCAGAGCCACGCTGAGCACGGTGCCGTCTAACCCGACGGCCAGCACAGCGAGAGTCATCGCTCCCATCGCCCACCAGCGGCCCATGCCTCGGTCCATCATGATACTCGCCATCTCTTGCCACTTTCTATCTTTTGATAGTTACTTGCATTTTTATCTCGTCATCATACCACCCGTGTCAAGTCATGGATCCTGCGGGACGTCTAGGGCTCGTGCAGTATCCCGTCGTGGTGGCCCCGCGTGGCGACCAGCCCGGTGTGGTCTACGCCTGGGTCAGGCTGGCCGGCACTCGGGCCGGCCACGACCACCCGGCGATGCCGAGAATGCACCAGCCCTGGCGGGACGTCGCCGGCACGTTGACGGTCCCGACATGCTGTGCTAGCGTGGGGGGAAGAAAGTTAGGGAAGTTTCCTAACCATGTCGCAGAACGGGCCGGGGTTCCTCCGCTTCCGCAACGCACGCGCCGTGTTGCACGCGCTGCTCCGCACACGCCGCCTCTCGCGTGCCGACCTGGCACGCGAGCTCAGCCTGAGCCGTCCCACTGTCCTGGACATCGTCGAGCGGTTCGTCGAGGAGGGCGTTCTGCACGAGGTGGGCACCAATGTGTCCGGTGGGCGGCCATCCGTGGCGCTCTCCGTCGCGGCCGAGGCCGGGGAGATTCTGGCGGTCGACCTGGGCGGCACGTCGGTGCGTCTCGGCCGCTTTGATCTGGATGGAACCCTCCGCGAGCATCGAAAGGTCGCCACCGAGAAGTCATCACGGGCGGCGGTCCTGGACCAAATGGCCGGGCTCGTCGCGGCGCAGGTTCCGGCGCCGCCGGCCACCCGAATCGTGGTTATCGGCGCACCAGGCTATGTCGGCGACGGCATCGTGCGTGACGCGCCCAACCTGCCGGATTGGCATGACGTCCCGCTGCGTGCCGAGATGGAGGCGCGTCTGGGCGTACCGGTCGTCGTCGAGAACGACGTCGATCTCGCCGCCGTCGGGGAGTCGCACTACGGCGTCGCTCGGGGGCAGCGCAACGTCGTCTTTGTCTCGCTCGGCACCGGCATCGGCGCGGGCATCCTCCTGGATGGACGCCTCGTGCGCGGGACGGCAGGAGCGGCCGGCGAGATAGGCTTTCTCGTGCCGGGTGTCGCCGCGCTGGATCAGGATTTCGGCGGAAACGGCGCCCTGGAATCGGCTGTCAGCATGCCGGCTCTCGCCCATCACGTATCTCAGGACAGCCGCCTGGCGGGTCAGGATGCGGTACGGATCCTTGCGGCGGCGCGGAGTGGAGACGCGGATGCGCAAGAGGGTGTCCGCGCCTGGGCGCAGTACATCGCCGTGGGCATCATCGCACTCGGGGCGATCTGCAACCCGGAGATGGTGGTGATCGGCGGCGCAGGCATGCATGCCTTCGACTTGATCGAGGGAAGCGTGACGGCCGCGCTGCGCCGCCATCTACCGGTGCCGCCGGCCCTTCGCGTCACATCCCTGGGGGACGACGCGGCGTTGTGGGGCGGCTTCGTGTTGGGACAAGAACAGGTGGTCGAGCAGCTCGCCGCCCGACAGCGCTCGGACATGTTGATCAGTGAAGCAGGGTAAGTCACGGGAAACAGGGCAGGATCGGTTACGAGAGATGGAGGAGAGCAATGACAACGACAACTGACGACGAGGGGCGCTTCGGTCACCTCAAGGCCAATGCCATTGGCGTCCTGGGCGCCGTGGTCATCTCGATGGCGTTCATGGGGCCGGCGACCGCCGTGTTCTTCAACACGGCGCCCATGGTCGCCGGGGCCGGCTACGCCGTTCCGGTCTCCATGCTGCTGGCTCTGATCGTCGCCGTGCTGGTTGCCTCGTCCATTGCCGGCTTCGCCCAGAAGCTTCCCACCGCGGGCTTCGCCTATACCTTCAACACCTACGGTTTCGGCAAGCGCGGCGGCTTCATGTCCGGCTGGCTGCTCGCCTTCTCCTACGCCATGGTGGGCCCGATGCTCTTCTCCGGCATCGGCGCCTTTACGTCACAGTTCATCCAGACGCAGTGGGGCGCCAACATCCCCTGGTGGGTGTTCACCATCATCTACGTGCTGGCCGTCTGGGGCATCGGTGCCCTCGGCATCACCCGCTCTGCCGAGACAGCCCTGATCTTCCTGGTGCTGGAACTCGGCGTCATGATCGTCCTCTTTGCCTCCATCCTGGGACATTCCGGGAGCCACGCCGCCACCCTCGCCCCCTTCAATCCGGCGAACTCCCTGAAGGGACTCTCCGGCATTGGGACGGGCCTCCTGTGGGCCATTCTCAATTTCGTCGGTTTTGAGTCGGCCGCAACCCTGGGCGAAGAGACGCGCAATCCCAGGCGCAGCATCCCGATCGCCCTCTTCACCGCGGTCGGCATCATCGGCGTCTACTTCCTGCTCTCGAGCTACACGGTCGCCGCGGGCTTCGGCCAGAACCACGTGAAGGCGCTCGTCAGCGACAGCACGCCGTGGAGCACGCTCGCCAACCACGTCTGGGGTCTGCGCTTCTCCTGGATCGTCTCCATCACCGTGCTGAACAGCATCTTCGCCAACATCATTTCCGGCTCCAATGCCGCAGTCCGCGTGCTCTTCAGCATGGGGCGCGAGGGCATCTTCGCCCGAGTTCTGGGACGCACCAACCGCGGCGGCACGCCGGTGATTGCCATCACGGCCTACATGGCGTTCTCGCTTATCCTGTCGATCGCCGGCGGGCTCGCCTGGGGTCCGTTCGGGGCCTACGCCTTTTACGGTACGATCCTCGGACTGGGGATCATCATCGTCTACATCCTGATCAATCTGGCGCTGATCGCCTTCTACCGCCGCGATTACCGGGCCGAGTTCTCCCTCTGGCGGCACGGCGTGCTGCCGATCGTGGCCAGCCTCCTGATGCTGCTGCCCATCTACGGCCTGCTCTGGCCGGTGCCGGCGTATCCCAATAATCTGGTGCCGTACATCGTGGCGGCCTGGCTCATCATCGGGTTCGTCTATCTGGCGTTCGTGGTGCGCAACCGCCCGGAGATTATCGACGCGATGGGACGTGCCATGGGCGAGGAAGCCCTGGCGCCGCAAGAGCAGCTGATCACCGAAAGCTGGACCGGATCACCGGCAGGAGAGTAGCCATGTTTCTCGAACGGTTAAGGGAGCGCAACCCGCGCCTGCTGGCGACAGCGATCGAGCTGCACCAGAGCGGGCGAATCCCGCCGTCGACCTACGTCATCGACCTTGACACAGTCGCGGAGAACGCGCGTGCTCTGGCCTCAGAAGCTCGTCGGCTCGGCCTCACCACCTACCTTATGACGAAGCAGTACGCGCGCAATCCGTACGTCACCTGGACCGCCCTCGCCAACGGCCTGTACAAGACGGTCGCCGTCGATATGCCTGGTGCCCTGCAGATGCGGCGGTACGGCATCCCGGTGGGCCACATGGGGCATCTCAACCAGATCCCGCGCCATCAGGTGGCGGAGGCCGTGGCCCTACGTCCCGACGTCATCACGGTCTACAACCTCGACCATGCGCGCTGGATCGACCAGGCGGCAGGTGATCAGGGCGTGACGCAGGATCTGCTCATCCGCGTCTACGCGCCCGGCGACATCTTTTTCGAGGGACAAGAGGGCGGCTTTGCCGAGGAGAATGTGCCGGACGTCGCCCGGGCGATCTCCCAGCTGGACCACGTTCGGCTGGTGGGCGTCACCGCTTTCCCCTGCGTGCGCTATAACACCGACCCCGACCAGCCGCCGGTCGAGCTGACCCCGAACTTCCAGACAATCATGCGGGCAGCCGACCGACTGCGGCAGATGGGCTATGCAATCACTCAGATCAACGCCCCCGGCAACACGTCGTCGTTGACCATGCCGATCCTGGCGGAGCATGGCGCCACGCATGTCGAGCCCGGCCACGGCCTGACCGGCACGACACCGCCGCACGCCACCCGCCCTGATCTGGCCGAGCGCCCCGCCTATACGTTCGTCAGCGAGATCTCTCACCACTTCGGCGGTAAGGCGTATGCCTTCGGCGGTGGCCTCTTCCGCGACATCTACCGTCCGGGCGCCCAGTCACGCGCCCTCGTCGGTGCGAGCTGGGAGCAGGCGCGGGACAACGCTCTCGACTATCACGCCGACGTCGAGCAGATCATCGATTACCATGCGATTCTGACGCCCGGAGACCGCGCCACGGTCGGTGACACCGCCCTCTTCGGCTTCCGCACCCAGATGCAGTTGACGCGCTCCTACCTCGCGCCGGTGTACGGCATCTCCCGCGGCGAGCCACACTTCGATTACCTCTTCGACAGTGCCAACACCGCGCTGGACGCCGATTTCAATCCAGTCGACCCGAAGGAGGTACGCCGGCAGATCGAGGCCGTCGTCCACGATCTAACGCCGGCCACGGCAACGAGGTAACCGCAAGACTGTAATGGAGGGAAACCGGTGCACGTCCTACACGGGGCGGCTGGCAACACTACGGCCACTGCGCGCATCTACAACCACCGGATAGTTCTCACCCGGCGTCGCGCTTTAGAGGCTGCATAGGCGGCCGATGTCTATCGTATTCGGCCTTGCGTTTTCTTCCCGCTGGACTAGTCCAGTACGTTCGCATGCGCCGAAGAGTCTCTGCGCGAATGGTCTCCCGGCTCGCTCGCTCCCCAAGGTCAGCTCGTACCGTCCGCGTAATCTCATCCATAACCATCTCAAAGAGTGGCCGAATCCGATCACGCTCTCCAAGCCGCCGAGCGACGGCTCCCTTCCAGAGATCATGGGGTGGACCGGAGATCCCCCGCTGCTGGAACGCTTTGCGCGCCTCGTTCAAACTCAGCCCGTGGTTGGGACCACCTTGAAAATCCGCGTCCTCGGCCTGGACGGGGTCGTCCTCCCACCAGCACACGCCGCAGATCTCGTGGGCATCTTTCCCATCCAGGGTGTACAGTCCGCAGCAATCGCACCGCTCCTTGCGTACTGGTCCGAACTGCCAGACGCGACTGTAGGAGGCAAGCGCATGACCCAAAACAACGTCAATGCGCCGGCGTTCTTCCGCTACCTGGCCTGTCTCATCCGAAGCCCATGCCGGGAGTTGTCTCCGCTCCGCGCTCAGTCGGGTGATTTCGCGATACCAACTCTCGGCTTCAGCAGCCGAGGCGGCCGGATGATCCGCACCGCCAGGACTGTCCTTGTTGGAGTGATTGCCCATGCACCAGTATGGGGTGTGAGCGATGTCGGCGACACGGCCCGGCTCGGGTTAATCGTCGGAGCGGCGGTGGCAGCGCCCATAAAGTGGCGGCGTCTCTCCGAAGAGGCCACCTGTCGCGTTCACGGTGTTGTTCTTGCTCACTCTCATAGTGGCGGAACTGATAAGCATCGCACTCTGGTTTCCGTATTCGCGTCCACAGGAGCCCGGCGAGACGTACTCCGGGACGCATTACCTGCCGCCCAGCCCGCGGATAGACGACGATCGGGAGACGCTCCAGCAGTACTCGGATGACGTCGAGGGACGGCCGCAGGGCGACCGACAGGAAGAGGAGCGGCAGATGCAGGACGACTAACTGCGCTTCCGACTCCAGTCGATCGACTGCTTCCCAGAAAAACAGATGGTGCGGGCAGAGGGACTCGAACCCCCGATCTGCGGATTAGAAGTCCGCCGCTGTATCCAACTCAGCTATGCCCGCTCGCCCCAGAGTGTACGACCGAGAGATGACCTGCCTCAACGGCGCGGTGGCAGTTGGAGCACAGCAGGACACAGTACTGCAGTTCACTCTCAATGCGCCGCCAACTCCAACTTCTTATTCGCCAAGCCGACCACGCCGGCATTCTCCAGCAAAGGTTCTCTCCCTTACCCGAGTGCTTGCTCGAGATCCGCGATCAGGTCTTTCTCGTCTTCGATACCGACCGATAGCCGCAATAGCCCACCACTGATGCCGGCCGCTTCGCGGCGTTCTTCCGGCACCGAGGCGTGGGTCATGATGGCGGGGTGGTCGGCGAGAGACTCGACGCCGCCCAGGCTCTCGGCGGTCAGGAAGAGTTTGCTGCGGCCGAGGAAGCGGCGCGCCGCTGCTTCGCCACCCTCGAGATCGATCGTCACGATACCGCCGAAGCCGCACATCTGCCGCGCCGCCAACTCCTGCTGGGGATGACTGGGGAGACCGGGGTAGAGGACGCGCCGCACGCCGGGCTGCCCTTCCAGAAAAGACGCCACGGCCATGGCATTGGAGGCGTGCGTCTTCATGCGTAGGGCCAGCGTCTTCAGGCCGCGCAACAGCAGCCATGAATCGAACGGTCCAGGGATACCGCCGACAGCGTTCTGGTGGAAGGCGAGCGATTGCGCCGTCTTCTCGTCTGAGGTGACGGCAGCTCCCATCACCAGGTCGCTGTGACCACCCAGGTACTTGGTGGCGCTATGAACGACGATGTCGGCACCCAGAGTGAGCGGCTGCTGGAAGTACGGCGTGGCAAAGGTATTGTCCACCACGAGGCGCGCGCCGTGTTGGTGAGCGATGTCCGCCACCTGCCGGATATCGACGATCTTGAGCAGCGGGTTGGTGGGAGTCTCGACCCAGAGCATCCTGGTGGTGGGCCGGATGGCCGCCTCGACGGCAGCCGGATCGCTCATGTCGACGTAGTCGAACTCGAGGCAGTACCGCGTCAGAACGTTGGAGAAAAGACGATACGTCCCGCCGTACAGATCGTCACCGGCGATCACGTGGTCCCCGGCGTTCAGCAGGTTCATGACGGTCGCCTCGGCGGCCATGCCGGAGGCGAAGGCGAGGCCGAAGTCGCCCTGCTCCAGGGAGGCGATGACCTCTTCCACCACGCGCCGCGTCGGGTTGCCGGTGCGGGAATACTCGTATCCTCGGTGCTGTCCAATTCCTTCCTGGGCATAGGTCGAGGTCTGGTAGATGGGCGTAATAACGGCGCCCGTCCCCGACTCCGGCTCCTGCGCGACGTGGATGGCACGCGTGGTGAACCCCCAGCCGTCGCCGGGGTAGGTCTCATCGGTCATATATCTCTCCGGACAATCATCTCTCAGCCGGCGCGCGCCGCGGGAACGGCCCGTTGGGCGGCGCGCAGCAGAAGGTCGGCGGCAATCGCCAGCAATGACACGGCGATTGCCCCCACCTGGACCTCTGAGGTCGAGGCGAAACTATTATTGATGCCGTCGAAGAGCAGGGCGCCAAGACCTCCGGCGTCGTCGAGCGCGGCCACGCTGGCGATGGCAATGGTTGCCACGGTGGCAACGCGCAGCCCGGCCACCATCACGGGCAGCGCCAGCGGATACTCGATGCGAAAGAGGATTTGACGATCCGTCATGCCCATGCCCCGTCCGGCGTCGATCACCGCCGAATCTACCCCGCGCAAGCCGGTGGCAACGCTCAAAACCAGCATGAACTGCGCGTAGGCGACGAGCGCCACCAGCGAGCTGCGGATGCCGATTCCAACGTATTGAATGAGGAAACCGAGGAGAGCAAAGCTGGGGATCGTGTAGATGATGCCGAGGATGCCCAGGACCGGCGTGTAGAGAATCGAGATGCGCGCGATGAGCGTGCCCAGCGGTACCGCAATCACTATGGCAATCGCCAGCGTCAGAGCGGTGATCTCGATATGCTGCCCCAGCGCGGCCAACACCGTGCCGGGGTTATTGGTCAGATACGAGAAGTCCATCAGGAGCCGGCGGTGGCGAGTTGCTCGGGATGCGCCGCGTCGGCCAGGAGCCGCGCCAGCGTGACGCGTCCCACCGCCTGCCCGGCTCCGTCCCTGACGGCCGCTTCCTGGGCACCGGCAGCAACCAGTGCGGAGAGCACATCGCGCAGGTTCGCATCGGGCGCGACGGTGACGTGGCTCGGATTCTCTCCCGGCGCCTCCATGATGGAGGCCACCGGAATAAGACTCATGCGGCGCAATATGTCACGCGCGCCGAGGAGAGACGACACGAACTCGTCGGCCGGACGCGAGAGCAGGACGAGCGGCGTGTCGTACTGCACGACCTGGCCGGTGCGCATGACGGCGATGCGGTCAGCCAGTTTCAGGGCCTCCTCCACATCATGCGTGACGAACACGATGGTCTTGTGTACCTGCGCCTGGATGCGCTTGAGCTCATTCTGCAGATCGGCGCGAGTGATGGCGTCAATCGCACCGAACGGCTCATCCATCAACATCACCGTCGGATCGGCCGCCATGGCCCGGGCGATCCCGACCCGCTGCTGCTGCCCGCCGGAGAGCTGGCGCGGGTAGCGTCCACGAAACTGGTCAGGCGGAAGGTCGACCAGCTCCAGCAGCTCCTGCACGCGCTCCTGGGTCTTCTCTCGCGGCCACCCCAGCAGCTTCGGCACGACCGCAACGTTCTGCTCCACTGTGTAGTGAGGAAAGAGCCCGGTCTGCTGGATCACGTAGCCGATGTGGCGCCGCAGGTCGGTGGCGGGAATCTCATGGATCTCCCGCTCGCCGATGTAGATCTGTCCGGACGTCGGCTCGATCAGGCGGTTGACCATGCGCAGCATGGTTGTCTTGCCGCAACCGCTGGGACCGAGCAGCACCACCAGGTCGCCCTCGGGAATGGCGAGGGTGACGTCGTGCACCGCGGCCGGCGTGTCCGGTCCTGAACCGCCATACGCTTTGGTGACGCGCTCAAACCTGATGTCAGGCATCTCATTAACCCGCGGAGATGGGATGGGCGAGCCGGAGCCCGCCCATCCAGCTCCTCACAGCAGATGCTTCGACTTGAGGAACGCCCTGGCGACGGCCGGGACGGTCTTGCCCTGGATGTACACCTGGGCGTTCAAGTTGATCATCACCTTGGTCGTCAGGTACTGTGCCAGCGGATTCAGGATCGTACGAATCTGCGGGTACTTGCTGAGGGTGGCATCGCGCACGATCGGCGCGATGTGGTCGGCGGGGAAGACCTTGTGCTTGTTGTCCTTCAAGACGACAAGGTGATCAACCCCGATAGGGGGATCGGTGGTAAAGACCTCGATCACGTCGTAGGTGCCGGCGGTCAATCCCTTGTACCGAAGCGTGCCCTGCGCGACGTCCGTCACGCTCTTGAACTGGATGCCGTACTTCTGCTCGATACCGAGGAGGCAGTCAAGACGCGTCTTGCAGGCCGGGTCCTCGGCAAAGCTCAGCTGGCTTGCCACCTTGGCCAGGTTCGACAGCGTGTGCAGGCCGTACTTGCTGGCTGTCGCCTTCGTGACTGCGACGCCATTGGTGTCGTTCATCGGCGACTGGTTCAGCCACGTGACATGAAACTTCTTCTGGTAGCCGGTCTTCACCTTGTCATAGGCCCGGACCGCATTGGTGACGATCGAGTTGTACCCGAGCTGCAGCAGGCCGGTGCCGGTGTACTCGGGATACATGTCGATGTCGCCGCGCAGCAGCGCGGGATGCAGCGATCCGGTTTCACCCAACTGGTGCAAGGAATAGCTGAACCCCGCCTTCTGCAGCAGCATGCCGTCCATGGTGGCGACCAGCTCGTCCTCGGCAAAGTTCTTCTCGCCGATCTTGATCGTCCCTAACTTGGAGTGGCCGTGAGCGGCGTAGGTCGCTTGCGCGGCGCCGAACGGGATCAGGACCGAGGCGCCCAGGAAGAGCACGGCCATGAGAAAGCGCTTGACCTGACATACGGTGATGTGGGTGCTAACGTACACGAGAAACTCCTTCTATCCTCTGCTGGAAATGCGTGGGCCGCGATGGGTGTGATTCTCTCAACCTCCTCACTGCGGCACGGCCACACGCCGTGCCCATAACTCGAGGCCACCCAGCAAGAGCTGAGCAACCAGGGTCAACACCGATACGGAGACGACGCCGACGAGCAGCACATTCTGACCTACTGTCAGATTGCCCAGCCCCTCGTTGATGTAATCGCCGAGACCGCCGCCGCCGATGAACGTCGCCAGAGTGGCGCTGGCAATCACCTCGACAGCCGCGGTCCGCACGCCGGCCAGGATGACGGGCAGCGCCAGCGGCAATTCGATGCGTCGCAGCACCTGGGCGGTCGTCATCCCCATACCATACGCAGCCTCCCGCAAGGCCGGATCAACGTTGCGGAACCCAGCGTTGGTATTGAAGAGGATCGGCGGGCTGGCGAGAACGGCGAGCGCCAGCAGGGCGGGGCGAAATCCGAGACCGAGAAAGGGATAGGCAAGAAAGAGGATCGCGATGCTGGGCACGGCACGGGCAATCCCGACCAGGTTGAGCGCCCAGAACGATGCGATGCGGCTGCGCGAGATCGCCACGCCGAGCGGGAAGCAGATCACGAACGCGATGAGGAGGGCGAAGAGACTCAACTCGAGGTGCGTGTCGAGCTTTGCCCGGAAATCATCCGGATTGGCCCGGATGTACTGCAGGACCCCGCCGACCGCGGAAGCGATCCCGTGGAAAAGATGCATGAAGCTGTGTACGCGGCTATTGTACGGACCGAGGAAGCAGAATCATAACCTCAGAGCGCAAATGCTGTACAGTGCGTCATATGGGACCGAGTGGCACGCGTCTTGCTAATTACCGGCCATTCGCCTGAAAGGGGTTGTTTCTATGGCTCACCAGACTGCCTTCTACGATTCAACGCGCGCCATGCTCGAGCGTGAGCGCACCGTCATCATGGCCCGCATGCAATCACTGGAGCAGAACAGCATCGAGTTTGAGCTGGACAGCGACGGCGTTCCACCGTCCGGTCTGGAGCGCGAGGGCGCCATCGGCGCCATGCTTCAGTCCCGTCTCGCCGACATCGACAATGCCATTGCCCGACTCGACGACGGGACGTACGGCGTGTGCACCACCTGTGCCGAGCCGATCCCGCCGCGTCGCCTCGAGGCGCTGCCCTTCGCCACGCTCTGCGTTCCCTGTCAGAGCCAGGCCGAGAAGCGTGTCGGCCGAAGGGTCGCCGTCCGCTAACCAGGTGGCTCCGCGGCGCGGCCCGGCGTAGACTGAGAGAGAAGCGTCCGGCCGCGCTGCACGCTGCGGCCGGCAGAAGGGAATGGCGATGCCGAGCAAAACGACGCAGCGTGAGTCGACGGCGGCCGCGACCGACGGCGCGGCCTACGTGTACTGTAAGGGCTGCGGAACTCAACTGGAGAGTAGGTCCAGGCTGAAACCACGTGCCGTGGTTGAGGCCATGATGTGCGAGCCGTGCCGCGAGAAGCACGGACACGCTCTGGTTCCGGCCCCGGGAGAACCCACCTACTGCTATCGCTGCGGCACGCTGGAAGAGACCTTCGTCTCACCCGGATTCGCCCCGGCGACATACCACATCTGCCCGCAGTGTCTGCCTGAGCGCTACGCGCGCTACAAAGCCGGCAACTTCGAGCCGCCGGAAGAGGTCCCCGCCGAGCAGGCCACGACCAGCTAGCCTTTCCTAGCCGCCGTTGACGGCCAGCTCACCAAGCTTCACGCGGTAGGTCCGGTGCTGGCCGCCCTTGGTCACGACCGTCACGGACACGCTCTGTCCGGGTTGATGCTGGGCGAGCACATCCAACAGCGCGCTCTCCGAGGACGTTGCCTGGCCATTCACGGCGATGATGATGTCGTACGGCTTGATCCCGGCTTTCGCGGCGCCACCGCCTGGGGTGTCCTTGATGACAAGCACGCCGTGCGAGATGGGAAGGTTATAGGCGGCAGCGAGCTGCGCATCCACATCCTCCACGTACACGCCGATGGCGGGCCGTCCGCTGTGGATGACCTTCCCGTACTTGATGAGCTGCGGGGCGATCCGGGCCACCGTGTTGGAGGGAATGGCAAAGCCGATGCCGTTCGCCGTGGTCCCGAACTCCGGATCGATCGCCGCCAGTGTCGGGATTCCGACCACCTGGCCGCCCAGGTTGATGAGTGCACCGCCGCTGTTCCCGGGATTGATCGGGGCGCTGGTCTGAATTGCATTCGGAATCGACGCCCTGCTATTCTGGCCTTCCTGGACAGTCCGGTTCAGGGCGCTGACGATCCCAATCGTCGCGGTGCGCGTGTAGCCGATCGGATTTCCGATGGCGAGGACGGTTTCCCCCACCACCAACCTCGATGAATCCCCCAGCGTCGCTGTGGGAAGGTTCGCCGCGTTCACTTTGACGACGGCCAGATCGTCAATCGGATCGGTGCCGACAAGATGAGCGCTCAGCGTGCGGTTGTCGGCCAGAGTAACGGTCAGCGACGACGCCTGCGCCACCACGTGGTTGTTGGTCACGATATAACCGTTTTTGGTCAGGATCACTCCCGATCCCAGTCCTACGCCGACATTGGTGACCTTCACGATCGCGGGGCTGACCTTCGTTACCGACTGCTCCTGGAGCTGCTCCTCCGAGGAACCGGGGACCGGGGCGTTAGTGGAAGCGATAGATGCTTGCTGGTGGGCCGCCGGAGAGCCTCCAATCGCGACGCACGAGGCGAGAACGCCGGCAAGAAACCCGGCCCACAGCGCGAGAGCGATCTCACGCCGGACATGGGTCAGGGAGAGGAGCGAGCGCATGGTGGTCCTCCGTCATTACGAATGAAACGAAGTAATCGGCGGCATGCAAGATCGGCGCCACGGCGGCGCCGGCATCCCGGCACAGTTCTTGCTGAAGGGGTTGCCCCACCATAACAGCCCTCCCCCTTCCCATTGCACGGAGAGATGATGCAAACACCGGGTGGCCGAAGCACAACCCAGGTAATCCTTCACGACCGGCGAGACGAGTTCGTCGCAGCCCTCGACGCGCTTGCCCCCTCAATGCTTGCCCACGTGGAGACGGCGGCACTCTATGTGATGGTGGCTGCTTTCTGGGGCGTCATCCTCTTTATGGCGTTGAACGACGTCGTCCGTTAGGGCGCGGCAGCACAAAAGGGACGCGGCCGAGCCGCGCCCCTTTTCTCGTGCAAAGATGAAGCGCCTACACGTCGCGCGACAACTGCACCGGCTCCTCGGGCGCCGTCACGCCGCCGACTCCCCGCTTCAGTTCCCGGATGCCCTGGCCGAGCGCCGACCCAATTTCTGGGAGACGCTTGGGTCCAAAGACGATAAGGCCCACCAGCAGGACGGCGATCAGTTCCGGCGCATGGCTGAAAAACATCTTAAACTCCTCTCGATCACTGTACGTTTCGTTACTGGATACGTGTCTCGCCCCGCCGCGGATCATCCGGCGCGCGAGACCGCGGCATTGTGATCCGCCGCCACACACGGCACGTAGGCATGGGTGACACGGAGAGCACGATGGGACAGCCCGAGGTGAGCGACGAGGATCTCATCGCGGGTATCCGTGACAATGATGTTCGAGCTCTGGAAGTCTTCTATGATCGCTACCGTGTCCCGGCCTACTCCCTCTGTCTGCGACTACTCGGTAACGCAGGTGACGCCGAGGATGTGGTCCAGGAGGCCTTCGTGAATGTCTGGCGTGCCGCCGGGAGCTACCGGATGGAGCGCAGCACGCCACGGTCCTGGCTGCTGAGCGTGGTGCATCACCGGGCGATTGACAAGCTACGGGCGCGCCAGAGCCGGCCGATCGGCGTGGAGCTGGACGATACCCTGCCGCTCCCGGACACGACGGATGTTTGGCGAGAAGTAGAGAGCAAACTGACCGGTGAGACCGTGCGGACCGCTTTGCGATCGCTCCCCGATGAGCAACGAGAGACACTGGAACTGGCATATTACCAGGGTTACACGCAGACACAGATCGCCGAGATGATGCAGGTGCCGCTGGGCACCGTCAAAGGGCGGATGCGGCTTGCCCTCCACAAGTTACGGTCGTCCCTGGAAGGGATGCAGAGCCCGATCGGGGCCGAGTGATGGACGAGCACGATCTGGTCGCCGCGTACGCGCTGGATGCCCTATCACCGGAAGAGCGCGCCCAGTTTGAGCAGCATCTCGCCGCCTGCCAATCCTGCCCCGAGGAGTTGGCGCAATTGCGCGAGGTGGTCGGTATCCTCCCTCTGGCCGTCGATCCCATTGAACCACCCGCTGCCCTCAAGTCACGTTTGATAGACGACGTGACGGGGACGGAGGGCGCCCGCCGCCTACACGCCATTCCGGGCGGGCGGCCGGCGCCCCGGCCCCGTCCGCATCTGCCCCTCACCGAGATCCTGATCGGCGCCGTCGCCGCCGCTGCCATCCTCGCCCTTGCCCTCTGGAACATCAGCTTGCAGCAGAGCGTCAACTCGACCCGCTCAGCGCTCGCATTCCAGCGCCAGGTTGCCACCGCACTGGCCCACGGCGCCACGGTTTCACCCCTGGCCGGCGTGTCCACCTCGGGCGCCGCGGCAGCGGCTCTCATTCAACCGCGCGGCCGGCGGAACGCCTACCTCATCGTCGACGGATTCCCGTCCATCTCGGCGCAGCGCGTGTACGAACTCTGGCTCATTCCCCCCCATCGCGCGCCGGTCCCGGCCGGTGTCTTTCGCTACGCGGGGACAGCCCCGCAGACCATCTCCATCAACCGCCCGGCACAGGGCTACCAGCTGGCCGCGGTAACCATCGAGCCCGGCCCGCGTGGCACCCACGTGCCGACCGGGCCAAAGGTAGTGGTGGGGCGGATCACGTTGTAGCGGCCCTGTAAGATGGCCGCGGAACGATGGTAAGACCGACAACGCGGGCGACTCCGCGGCGCTGGACCGACGACCAGAACCTGCTGGTCTATCGTCTCGTCTCTGCCCTGACCAGTCTCCTCCTGCGCGTCTGGGTGCGCTACTTTCGAGCGGTTGGGGCCGAGAATCTCCCGTCGACCGGTGGCGCCTTTCTCGTGGCCAACCATACGAGTGGGCTCGATCCCTTTCTCCTGGGTGTCTCCGTGCCGCAGCGCGTGATGACGGGACCCGGAAAGGTCGAGCTGTTCAAGAACCCTCTCGTCGCCTGGGTCATGCGCCGGATCGGCATCTTTCCTCTCCAGCAGGGTGTCGCCGATACGGGCGCCGTCCGCACCATGATCGCGCGCTTCCGTCAGGGCGACATCGTCATCGTGTATCCGGAAGGAGGGCGCTCCAGAACGGGTTCCCTCCAGCCCTTCAACCCCGACTTCACGCGTCTTGTCCTGAAATTGCGCGCTCCCGTCATCCCGGCCGGCATCGCCGGCGCGCGCGATGTGCTGCCGGTTGGCGAGCTCATACCGCACCGCAACACCGCGGTCGCCGTCGTCATCGGCTCGATGCTCGACCTCGCGCCGTTTGAGGGGAGAACGCTGGACGCGGCGACGCTCCAGGAGGCAACCGCCGTTCTGGAAGCTGCGGTATCAGGCTGCCTGGACGAGGCCGACAAGGTACGCCAAGAGCTGGCTCCGCCCCAGCGGTAAGAGCCGTTCCATACAATGGGCGTGCCCTTCCCCTTTGAACGCCTCCGTCACCTTCTCATCGATCTGGACGGCGTCATCTATCGAGGAGACACGCCGCTGCGCGGCGCCGCCCGCTTCCTGGCCTTCCTGCGTGAGCGCGGCATCACCGTCCGGCTGGTGACCAATAACGCGACGCTGACTCCCCAGCAGTACGTCGCAAAACTGGATGCCATGGGCATCACGGTCGATACGGCGGAAATCTTCACCAGTGCCCTGGCAACCGGTCTCTATCTGCGCGAGCATCGCAACGGCACATCGACTGCGCTCGTGATTGGGGAGACAGGGCTGCGGGACGCGGTGACGGCCGCGGGACTCCTGGCGGCGCGGGACAACCCCGATTGGGTGGTCATGGGGCTCGATCGCCACGTCACGTACGAGGATCTGGCCGCCGCGGCCCTGGCGATCGAAGGCGGAGCACGTTTTGTGGGCAGTAATCCGGATACGTCCTTCCCGTCGGAGCGCGGTCTGGTTCCGGGCGCCGGCGCGCTGATCGGCGCCGTGCGTCTTACCACGGGCGTCGAACCGACCATCATCGGCAAGCCTCACCCACTCATGCTCGAGCTGGCGCTGCACTCGCTCGGCGGGACCGTCGAGGATACCGCTATGCTCGGCGATCGGCTGGATACCGACATTCTGGCGGCGTCAAACCTTCACATGCCGTCCATCCTCGTCCTGACCGGCGTCTCGACCGAAGAGGAGGTACGAACCGGCTCGATCCACCCCGACCTCGTCGTGCCCTCACTCGGTGCTCTCATGAACGACTGGCCGGGAACTTGAAGCGTGTTGTCGCGGCGGTTTTCGATGTGGTTGCCGTCGTGATTCTTGGCTATCTCGGGTTTCGCCTGACGCTGGCGGTCATACCCTGCCGGAACCTCGGCGACTGCCCGCCGCTGGGACCGCTGACAGCCCTGCTGGTGCTGGTCGCGGTCGCCATCTACTTCGCTGTCGGGTACGCCCTCTGGCATTGCACGCTGGGCGAGCGGCTCGCGCTCGGGCCCCGGCGGCCATGATATGCTGGTCGTGGGCACCCCTCACTTCCCCCATATCTTCTGACCCTAGTTAGGTGTGGCCTTGGATATCGTGTTTTTGGGCCGGTCAGCCTTCCGGCTCCGGGGGAAGGACGTCACGGTCGTCACCGATCCCTATCCACCCGGTAAGGGGCCCGGCATGGGGAAGCTGCAGGCGAATATCATTACCGCCAGCACCTCAGCTCCCGAGCGGTCGTTCGTCTCCGGCGTGGATGGCGTGCCGCGTGTGATTCAGGGGCCCGGTGAGTACGAAGTGGCGGGCGTCCTGATCCACGGCGTCGCGACCCACCGCGAACCGGGGACCGGACCGACCAATACAGCGTACGTGCTGCGGATGGACGACCTTGTCGTCTGCCACCTGGGCAGTGTGAGCGGCAAGCTGACCAACGAGCAGGTGGAGGAGCTCGGCAACGTCGATATCGTCATGGTACCGGTCGGCGCCAACGGGACATTGGAACCGACAACAGCGGCGGAAGTGGTGGCGCAATTGGAGCCGTCGCTGGTCATCCCGATGGAGTTTCGCGAGGGCGGCGTTGGTGATACGCTTGAGCCTGTTGAACATTTTTGCCGGGAGATGGGAGTGACCTCCGTGACACCGGAGCCGCGGGTGTCCGTCACGAAGAGCTCCCTGCCGAGCGACACGCGAGTCGTCGTTCTCGAACCGAAGAAGGGGTAGCACCAGGCATGACGAAATACATTTTTCTCACCGGCGGTGTCGTCTCCTCGGTCGGCAAGGGAATCACGGCGGCGTCGATTGGCCGGGTGCTCAAGAGCCGGGGAGTCCACGTCTCGATCCAGAAGCTCGATCCCTATATCAACGTCGACCCCGGCACGATGGCCCCGAACCAGCACGGGGAGGTGTTCGTTACCGAGGACGGTGCCGAGACCGACCTGGACCTGGGCCACTATGAGCGATTTATCGACGAGAACTTGACGCGCGCCAGCAACGTCACGACCGGTCAGATCTATTCCGCGGTCGTGGCCCGCGAGCGCCGCGGCGACTATCTGGGCGGCACCGTGCAGGTCATTCCTCATATCACCAATGAGATCAAGGAGCGCATCGGCCGCGTCACTCGGCAGACCGGCGCCGAGGTGGTGATCGTCGAGGTGGGAGGAACCGTCGGCGACATCGAGGGCCTTCCCTTTCTCGAAGCCATTCGCCAGATGCGGCGTGAGGTGGGCCGCCAGAACGTGATGTACATCCACGTCACGCTCCTGCCCCACATCGGCTCGACCAATGAATTGAAGACGAAGCCGACGCAGCACAGTGTCAATGAGTTGCGCCGCATCGGTATCCATCCCGATGTCCTGATTACTCGCGCCGATCACCCGGTGAGCCGGGAATTGCGGGAGAAGATCGCCCTCTTCGGTGACATCTCGGAGGAAGCGGTTATCCCCCTGCAGACCAGCGAAACCATCTATGAAGTGCCCCTCGTCCTGGAACGAGCCGGCCTGGGACGGTTGATAACGCGGGAGCTGGGTCTCGATGCCTCCCTGCCCGACCTCGCCGGCTGGTCCCAGCTGGTGGAGCAGATCAAAGCGCCCAAGCCTCGTCTGCCGATCGCCATTGTCGGCAAATACGTGAAGAGCCCGGATGCCTACATGAGCATCGTCGAAGCTCTCAAGCATGCCGGCCTCGCCCACGGCGTCGATGTGGAGATCCGTTGGATTGATTCGGAAGAGCTCGAGCACGAAACGGCGGTGCGGCAGCTGGATGAAGTGGCCGGCATCCTGGTCGGCCCGGGTTTCGGCAATCGTGGTATCGAGGGCAAGGTGCGCGCTGCCCGATACGCGCGTGAAAACGCGGTGCCGTATCTCGGCGTCTGTCTCGGGATGCAGGTCGCGGTCATCGACTTCGCCCGCCATCTCCTCCATTCCGGTCTCGCCAACAGCACGGAGTTCGACGAGGGCACCAAGTACCCGGTGATCGACATCATGCCGGATCAGCGCGACGTGGAGGAGAAAGGCGGGACGATGCGCCTGGGGGTCTGGCCGTGCAAGCTCGTCTCCGACACGCGTGCCGCCGAGGCCTACGGAGGACAGCCGGTGGTCTACGAGCGGCACCGTCACCGCTACGAGTTCAACAACGAATATCGTGAGCTACTCACGGCCGGCGGTATGGCCCTTTCCGGCCTCTCGCCGGACGGCCGCCTGGTCGAGGTCATCGAGCTGCCCGACCATCCCTTCTTCGTCGGCAGCCAATTCCATCCGGAGTTCAAGTCGCGGCCGGAACGTCCGGCGCCGCTCTTCCACTCGTTCGTGGGCGCCGCTCGCGAGGCGTATGCGATGCCGGCAGAGGAGATGGATATGATGCCGCAGGGCATCGAGGAACCGGCGATCCCCGGCCAGTAGCTCCCGCTCTCGTGGACTCTCCGTACGCCCAGGTCGCCGTCCTGGCGCAGCTGGGGCGCGCGGGCGGATTGTTCACCTACCGTATCCCCCCTGCCCTGCAGGCGCTGATCAGCCCCGGCTCGCTGGTCGAGGTGCCTTTCACGAATCGCCGCTTTCAGGGTGTGGTGTGCTCCCGGGAAGACAGCACGAACCTGCCGCGGGTTCGGGACATCAGCACCATCCTCGATCCGGTGCCCGTCCTTACGCCCCATGGCCTGCGGCTGGCCGGCTGGATCGCCGAGTACTACGCCGCCCCGCTTTCCGACGTGATCGGGGCCATGATTCCACCCGGCTTGGGTCGCCGCTCGGTCTATCTTCTGGAACCGGGCAAGCCGGCAGACGGCTCGCGTCTGACCGTCCAGCAGCGCGCCGTTCTCGACGTGGTTGCCGCACGGGGACGGATTGCCGAGCGGGATGTCGCGCGCGAGCTGCCCGAGATCGACGTCGAGAAGGCGGTGGCGTCGCTCACCCGGCGCTCGCTCCTGATTCGTAGCTCCGAGCTGGCCCCGCCGCGAGTGTCCCCCCGGATCACCAAGCTTATCTCGCTGGCCGGTGATCTCGACTCGATCCCGGAGCGCGCCTCCAAGCAGCGTGCCCTGGCAAGCATCCTCGCCCAGCGCGGTGAAGTATCTCTCCCCGATCTCGCCCGCCTGCTCCCCGGAGCGAGTGCCACCGTGGCATCGTTGGAGCGGCGCGGGATGGTCCACATCCGTACGACGGAGGCGTCCAGAGACGCTCCGGCGGCCCGGGTGAACGCGCGCTCCGAGCATCTCGCCCTGTCGCCGGCGCAGCGCGCCGCCTACCAGGAGATCGCCGCGGCCGTCTGCGCGCACGAAAGCCGGATCTTTCTCCTGCACGGCGTCACGGGAAGCGGCAAGACGGAGGTCTACCTGCAGGCCATCGACGAGACCATCCGGCGAGGGCGGCAGGCGATCATGATGGTGCCGGAGATCAGTCTGACACCACAGGCGGTGGAACGGGTCGCGAGCCGCTTCCTCGGACGCGTCGCGGTGCTCCACAGCAAACTCTCCGACGCGGAGCGACTCGCCGAGTGGCAGCGGCTCCGACACGGCGAGGTCGATATCGTGGTCGGCCCGCGTTCCGCTCTCTTTGCGCCGCTACCGCGCCCGGGACTCATCATCGTCGATGAGGAGCACGATCCCAGCTACAAACAGGATGCGTCGCCTCGTTACAACGCCCGCGATGCGGCGGCCGTGCTGGGAAGAATGACGGGAGCCGCCGTGGTCTTCGGCAGCGCAACACCCGATACCGGTACCTACCACGCCGCCCAGACAGGGAGAATACGCCTCCTCGAGCTGCCGGAGCGGCCGGTGTGGGGCGAGACCGGCGCACGGCCCATGCCGCCCGTGCAGATCGTCGACATGCGCCACGAGCTGCGAATCGGCAATCGCAGCATGTTCAGCGAACCCCTGCTGGAGGCCGTGAACGACACAGTCAACGCGAGCCAGCAATCCCTGCTCTTTCTGAATCGGCGTGGGCATGCGACCGTCGTGCTGTGCCGCGACTGTGGTTATGTCGTGCGCTGCCCCCGCTGCGACATTCCCCTCACCTACCATGCTGCCGGCACCCGCCTCGTCTGCCATCGCTGCGACCTGGGGCAACAGAGTCCCCGGCAGTGTCCGGCGTGCAGCAGCCCGCGGATTCGCTATCTCGGTGTCGGGACGCAGCGCGTGGAGGAGGAGATCGCCCGCCACTTCCCGCGCGCGCGGGTCCTGCGCTGGGACCGCGACGTGACGGGCGGTAAGGATGCGCACCGCGAGATCCTCGACCGCTTCGCCCGCCACGAGGCCGACATTCTCGTCGGCACTCAGATGATCGCCAAGGGGCTCGACTTTCCCCTGGTGACACTGGTCGGCGTCATCTCGGCAGACAGTGGCTTGCATCTTCCCGACTTCCGCGCGCCGGAGCGATCGTTCCAGTTGCTGACGCAAGTCGCCGGGCGAGCCGGACGGGCGGCGCTGCCCAGCCGCGTCATCGTCCAGACTTACACACCGGATCACTACGCCATTCGCGCCGCGGCGCGGCATGACTATCACGGGTTCTACGGCCAGGAGATGCATTTTCGGCGCACGGCCGCCTACCCGCCGTTCGGACGCCTCGTGCGCTTCGTCTACTCCTCGGAAAGCGAGACATCATGCCGGACCAGCGCGGCCAACTTGCGGGCCATCCTCGAGAAGGCGATCGGCGAAGAAGGGATCACCGCCGACGTCATCGGTCCCGCGCCCTGTTTTGTCGCCCGCATCAAGAACCGATACCAGTGGCAGGTCATCGTGCGCGGCAGTCACGATCTCCATCCCCTGCTCGACCACGTGCCGCCCGGCTGGTCGATCGACGTCGATCCTGTCGATCTCCTATGACGCGCCGATCGCCGCGAAGAACTCCCGGGCTTCTCTCTCCTCGTCCCGGATAGCCAGCAACGTCACCAGAAGCTCGCCGATCCCTTCGTCGAGATACCCGCGCAGGCGCTCCATAATCTGAGTCGCCGAGCCGGAGACGACCAGGCCGTCGATGAGGTCATCCGGCACGGTGCCGTCCCCGGGCACGTCGTATCCGGCGGCGCGAAACATATGCACGTAAAACGGAAGTTGCGCATAGCGGGTGAGGAAGGCCAGGGCGGCAGCACGGACTGCCGACTCGTCGTTTGACAGCGCAACCGGCACATGGGCGATGAGGATCGGATGGCGATGTCCGGCTTGCTCGGCAGCAGACCGCAAGGCGGGAAGGGCTGAGCGGACCAGATAGGGAATCGGCGAGTTCCAGGAGATGGCGCCGTCGGAGATCTCGCCGGCCAGCCGATACATCGCGGGGCGGAGCGCGGACAGATAGAGGGGTGTGCGCGGTGGCTCGGTCCGGGCGGGGAGGGCGGCGTGCACCCGGAGGAACTGTCCGTCGACGTCGGCTCGACCCTCCCAGAGCAACTGGCGCAGGACGGTGAGGTACTCACGCATGTAGCGGATGGGATCCTCCATCGGGATCCCGAACACCCCCTCGACGGTTGGCCGGTGGCTGGGGCCGACGCCGAGCCGTAGGCGTCCCGGAGCGAGGTTCTCAAAGACCAGCGCCTGTGATGCGAGCACCAGCGGATGCCGCGGGTAAGCCGGCACAATGGACGTGCCAAGCGAGATGCGCTGCGTCTGCGTCGCCGCGATCGCCAGGATGGTGACCGCGTCGGGGCTGATTCCGGCGACGGTAGACCAGGCAGTGGGAACGCCGGCGCGATCGGCTTCCCGAGCCGTGTCGAGCATGGCCTGCGGCGCGGGGCGCACGACGGAAACGCCGATCGGGAGTGTCATGAGGGAGAAACCTCCTGCTTCCCTTATAGACCATCCGGTGCGCCTACGATGCCTCCACGGGGGTCGGTACCGGAGCCGTCTCACGCAGACGGCGGGCGAGCTGGATGAACAGGACGGCCCCGAGGCCGATCGTTTCCAGGCTGGCCATGATCGCGAAGGCAACCGGCACCACGCGTGCGCCGAGCACTCCCAGGAAGAGAGCCATCAGCACGACCCTGCCCGAGATCTGAAGGGTGTTGGAGACCAGCGGCGTGCGCGTGTCACGCAGAGCGATCAGGCCACGGGCGATCACCTCGGTCGCCACGTAGGCGGGAAGCGCCACGGCGTACAGGACGAGGAGCGTGTAGGTCAGGTGCGCGGCCGCCGGACCATATTTGCCGTGCTCGAAGAGAAGACGAATGGCCGGCCGCCCCACGACGACGATGCCGACGACCGCGACGGTTCCGAGCAAGACCACGATGCCCAGCGTCCGCAGGAGCGTTTGGCGAAGCGACACCCAGTCGCGGACTTCCGCCAGGCCGGTGAGGCGCGGAAACGCGGATTGCCCGATCGCCTGACCGAAGAGCGCGATCGGCAATCCGACCAACATCCGGGCATTGTGCAGCGCCGGAATGGCGACGCTCTGACTCGCTTTAGAGGCAAAGGCGGTATCGGCGATGAACCCGGCATACGCCACACCCACGGCGAGTCCGTTCGGGACGAGCAGGGCGATCACTTCACGCAGACGCTCATCACGCAGGTTCCAGACGGGCCGGTAGCCGACATCATCGGTGACGATGCCCGGTAACAGGATGACCGCCTGGATGATCGATCCCAGGACGACGCCGCCCGTCGGACCGTAGATCCCGAACCCGGGGTGAAAGTGACTGGCCAGAATGCCCAGGATGAGTCCGATGTTGTGGCTGACAACGGAGAGTGCGGTGAGCAGGAACTGGTTCTTACTGTTGAGGATCGCCGCTGCCACGCTGCCGATCGCCAGGAACAGGGGCTGGAGCAGCATGATGCGCGTGAGCGTGACGGTAAGCTGCGTGGTGTGCGCATCGAAGCCGGGAGCGAGAATCGTGGAGACGAAGCCGGGCGCCAGGACCTCACCCAGCAGGACGATGACGGCAAACGTCGCCAGCAGCGTGTTGAGTACGAGACTCGCCAGATGCCGCACCTCGTCGGTACCGCCCTCCCGGCCGGCGCTCAGCAAAACGGGGATCATGGCGCTGGAGAGAGCGCCGCCGGCAATCAGGCTGAAGAGCGTATCGGGCAACCGGAACGCCGCGTAGTAGGCACTCGCGTCCGCGCCGGCGCCGAACTGGGCATTGAAGAGGACCTGCCGGATCGCTCCCAAGAGAGCCGAGAGAAAGAAGGATCCCATCAGGATGATGCTGGCCTGCGCCACCGTGAACTCCCGCGTGAACAGTCCACGCAGCGAGACGTGAGGGCGCAGGCGCCCGAGCCGTGACTGCTCGACCACGTCGGTCGCTTGCGCGGCCCCCATCCAGGAGCCTTCGGCCAGCGCGGCGTAGCCTCCCAGCAACACGCGGCGATTGTCATTTCCCCTATCCGACACTGCAATCGTTGCCATCGTCGTCCTCCGTAGCCAGTCTGCCTGTCTTCTTGACGGCCGGCCATAAACCGGGGCACCACAAAGCGATACAACGACTGATACAGATGGGGACGGCGAGCGTCCCGCGACGCGGTAGAGTCGAGTACCACGACCGAAGGGGACGCGCATGCTGGTGCTGAACGAAGCGGACAAACTCTTGATGATTCCAGGGCCCACGCCGGTGCAGCGAGAGATCCTGGAAGCGATCGGGGAGCCCACCATCTCTCATACGTCGGCGCCCATGGCGGACATCGTGCGCCGCGCTCAGGAGGGCATCGCTCTCGCCGCCGGCACCGAGGAGGGAACGATCTTCATCTTTAGCGGGTCGGGGACCCTGGCCCAGGAAGTGGCCGTCCTCAACCTCGTCGCGCCGGGCGAGAGCCTGCTGGTCGCCTCCAACGGTTTCTTCGGCGACCGATTCGTCCCGCTGGCGGAAGCACTTGGCATGCGGGTTGAGCGGCTGGCGGGGCCATGGGGAACGTCGGTGACACCGGAGATGCTGGAGGAGCGCCTGGACGGCGGAGACTTCAGGGCCGTCACCATCACCCAGGTGGAGACCTCGACAGGAGTGCTGGCGCCGGTGCGCGAACTCGCGGAAGTCGCCCGGCGGCACGGAGCACTGGTAATCGTGGATGCGGTCTGCGGGCTTGGCGGCGTGCCGCTGGAGATGGATGCGGCGGGAATCGACGTGGTGCTGAGCGGCGCCCAGAAGGCGTTGGGCGTGCCACCCGGGCTCTCGATCCTCGCCGTCTCACCCCGTGCTCTCGAGCGCCGCCGGGAGCTCGGTCGAGTGGCCGCGTACTACGCCGATCTCCTCAACTGGCTCCCGTCCATGGAGAACCCACAGACGTACTTCTCCACACACGCCGTCAACCTGTTCTACGCGCTGGCCGCCGGCGTCGAGATCCTTCGGGAGGAGGGCCTGGAGAATCGCTTCGTCCGTCACCGGGAACTGGGCGCCACCTTCCGCGCCGGGATGGATCGCCTGGGCTTTGTCTCCCTCACCGATCCGGACTGTCTCTCCCCCACCATGTCGGTCCTTGCCTATCCGGACGGCCTGGACGACTCCTTCCTGCCGGCACTGAGCGAGAACGGCGTGGTGGCGGCAGCGTGCCTGGGCGAGTTCAAGGGACGCGGCATGCGCTTCGGCCACATGGGAAATAGTACGCAGGCTGAGGTGCTGCAGGCCGTCGAGGCGGTGGAGAGGACGATGCGCGGTCAGGGACTGACTGTGCCGTCCGCCGTGGGTGCGGGAGCGGCCGAGTAGGAGAGTCGGGAGGACAGCAGCAGGGCTGCAGGGTGGTGGGTCAGGTCCCAACACGCGAACCGCGAGGAAAAGGCGGGGAGCCCGGCGTCGCAGCCGGACTCCCCTGGTGTCGCACTCCTGTCCCGTCACGAATCGCACGACCCATTGATTCTGGGCCACGATGCACGGCAGGCAGTGCGGGGCAATGGCCGGTTATTCCGATGGTGAAGCCCATCGACCAGCCCTCTCGACGGCGCGCTCCCAGGCGCGGCGCACGTGAACTCGCTCCTCTTGTGGCATCCGCGGCTCGAGGCTGTGATCCACCTGCCAGATGCCGGCGATCTCCTCGGCACTCTCCCAGTACCCGACGGCCAATCCCGCCAGATAGGCAGCTCCGGCCGCCGTGGTTTCTATGACACGGGGCCGCTGGACGGACACCCCGGCGATGTCCGCTTGAAACTGCAGCAGGAGGTCATTAACTGCCATGCCTCCATCCACCCGCATCTGGTCAACTCCCAGCCCGGAGTCGTCACGCATCGCCCGCAAGACATCGTCCGACTGATACGCAACCGCCTCGAGGACGGCGCGGGCGATGTGAGCACGGCTCGATCCACGCGTGAGACCGATGATGAGCCCGCGCGCCCCGGGATCCCAGTACGGCGCTCCAAGGCCGGCGAAGGCCGGTACGAAGTAGACACCCCCGTTATCAGGAACCGTGAGTGCCAGGGTCTCTATCTCAGCCGCGTCCGTGATGAGTCCAAGCTCATCGCGGAGCCACTGCACGGCGGCCCCGGTGACGAAGATGCTGCCCTCGAGGGCGTACGTCACCTTTCCTCCCAGCGACCAGGCGACCGTGGTGAGAAGACCATGACGAGAGTCACACGGCACGGAGCCCGTGTTCATCAGCAGGAAGTTTCCCGTGCCATACGTGTTTTTCACGTTGCCGGGCGCGAAGCAGGCCTGTCCAAAGGTCGCCGCCTGCTGGTCGCCGACGAGAGCAGCAATCGGATGGGGAGCGCCCAACACCGCCTCATCGGTCTGGCCGTAAATCTGCGATGTCTCACGCACCTCCGGCAGCATGGTAGGCGGGATGCGCAGGGCGCGCAGGAGGTCGTCATCCCAGCGCACCGTGTGGATGTTGAACAGCAGAGTGCGCGACGCGTTGCTCGGATCGGTCGCGTGGACGCGGCCGCCAGTCAGTCGCCACGCCAAAAACGTGTCGACCGTTCCGAAGACCAGCTCACCACGCTCGGCGGCGGCACGGGCGCCGGGTACATTGTCGAGGATCCAGCCCAGCTTGGTCGCCGAGAAGTAGGGATCGAGCACCAGGCCGGTCTTCCCCCGCACCGTCTCCTCCCAGCCCTCCGACAGGAGATGCGCGCAGGTGTCAGCGGTGCGACGATCCTGCCAGACGATGGCGTTATAGACCGGTTTCCCCGTGAGTCGGTTCCACACCACCGTCGTCTCCCGCTGATTGGTGATGCCGATCGCGGCGACCTCGCCCACCGACTCGCAGACGGCACGCGCCACCCGACGCTGTTTCTCCCAAATCTCCTCCGGATCCTGCTCCACCCATCCCGGCCGCGGGTATCGGGATGCCACCTCCTCTTGCTGCCGTGCGACGGCACGCCCGGCTCGATCGAAGGCGATGGCGCGCACGCTGCTGGTCCCGGCGTCGAGGGCTAGAATCACAGGCTCACCCACGGCTCCTCCTCCCTCTGCTGTCGCAGATCCCTTCCAGGGATATTCTGGGGTATCGACAGGGAGACGGACCCTGATCCGTCTCTCGTTCCACCGTGCAGCCCAAGGAGATCAGCATGCAGCTGGAAGGCATCCACCACGTCACGGCCGTCACCGGCAACGCCGCCGGCAATCTCGACTTCTATACCCGCGTGCTGGGAATGCGTCTCGTCAAGAAAACCGTCAACCAGGACGTCACCGACACCTATCACCTGTTCTATGGTGACGAGGTCGGTCATGCGGGGACAGAGATGACGTTCTTCGACTGGCCCAACGTCGGCCCCCACGTGGCCGGTGCCGGCGACGTGACCGCTGTCTCGTTCGTCGTGCCAAGTCGCGAGGTCCTGGGGTGGTGGGTCGAGCGCTTCGACCAGGAGGGAGTGCAGCACTCCGGCATCCTGGAACGGAACGGGCGCGGCGTCCTCCCCTTTGTCGATCCGGAGGGCCAGCGCCTGGAACTGGTCGCGGGCGAGAAGCCGGGCACGACGCCGTGGCCGAAGAGTCCGGTCCCGGCCGACAAAGCAATCCGTGGCTTGGGGCCCGTGACCATCACCGTCGCCACGCCCGAACCGACCGTCCGTGTCTTGACCGAGGTCATGGGCTTTCAGCAAACGGGCGAGTACACCTTCCCGGACAATCCGTCCCGCCGCGCGCGTGTCTACGCGACGGGTGAGGGAGGCCCGGGCGCCGAGGTGCATGTGGAAGATCGGGTACAACTCCCGGATGCGCGTGTCGGGATCGGCGGCGTCCATCATGTCGCCTTCCGTACGCCGGATGACGAACAGCATAAGGAATGGCAGAAGCGCGTGATGCGCGCAGGGCTGCGGGTGACACCGGTGATTGATCGCTACTACTTCCGCGCGCTCTATTTCCGTGAGCCGGGTGGAGTCCTCTTCGAGATATCAACCGACGGTCCGGGTTTCGCCACCGACGAGGACGTCGAGCATCTCGGTGAGCATCTCTCGCTGCCCCCCTTCCTGGAGCCGAAGCGCGCCGAGATCGAGGCCTCTCTCAAGCCGCTCTATGCACCCGCGGCACCGGCACCCGTCGGTCCCTAGCGGCCACTCTCCCAACCGTCAGCAGTCGGACCTCCGCGCTGCCGACAATCAATCCATAGGCTGATCACCCGGCCTGAAACTTGCGGTCCCTCGAAGATACGTGGGGCGAAGTCTTAACGACGCCTGAACGGCCCTGGGCGCGTTGTTGCATGCGGACACGCGTGACGCGTTTTAAAGGGTAGACATCACAACATATGAGAGGGAAGGGAAATGCCTAGACGTCGCTTACTCACCCCGTTGATCCTCGTACTGGCGGCGATTCTGCCGCTGGCCGTCTCGGGATCGCTGCTTCACGGCTACGCGCAGGTCGCCGCCCCGCAAGGGGATGAATTCAACAGCACCACTTTTACCGCGCCGTTCCACGTGATCTGCGGTCAGTACGCGACGACGCCGTGTCCGGATCCCCAGGGCACCACGACCTGGAGTCTTGACGCCGGCGGCTCGGGGGCCCTCCGCATCTGGACGCAGTTCGGCTCACTGTTGGGGACATCGGCCCAGGCCTCAAACAATGCGCGCAATCTCGTCCTGCAGCCCTTTGACCCCGGCGTGGACTGGACGGCAACCACCAAGCTCACCTTCCCGGCGACGGTGAGCAACGCCCAGTTCCTCGGGCAGACCGCCGGCCTGATGGTGTTCCAGGATGATGACAACTTCATCTTCCTCGGCCGCGCCTTCAATCCGGGCAACCCCTCGCAACTGGAGTTCATCCAGGAAGTCAACGGGGTCGATACCGTCAGCACCGTCAATGAGACGGGGTCCTTCCCGTTCACCGTCTACCTGCGCTTGACCAAGATCGGCTCGGTCTATCAGGCATCCTACAGCACCGACAACGCGACCTTCACCCCGATCGCGCCGGGCACACCACCGGTCACGGCTACAGCGACCGCAACCAGCACCTCTGTCGTGCAAGTGACGCCCGGCACGACTCCCACCGCGACCTCGTCGGCCACCGCGACGGCGACGCCCGCCCCCACCGGCTACAGCGCCCTGTACTCGACGCCGCAGGTCGGGCTCTTTGCCTGGGGCGGCACGAACACCGCCGTCGCCAACAATCAGGTCGCGGCCGACTTCGATTGGTT
This sequence comes from Pseudomonadota bacterium, assembly GCA_021324655.1. GTDB lineage: Bacteria > Chloroflexota > UBA5177 > UBA5177 > UBA5177 > JAJPIP01. The sequence goes on along the minus strand of JAJPIP010000052.1, from coordinate 66,440 downwards.
CCGCATCGGTGCCAACTCGCAGACCCCGGTGCCGTCGCCCACCGCTACCACCACCTCGACGGCGACCGCGACCGGCACGGCTGTCCCCTCAGCCACCCCGACCAACACGGCGGTTCCCACGGCCACTCCCACGTCGGCCCCGCCCACCGCGACAGCCACTCCGGTCGTGATCGTGAAGAAGGCGTACCACCTCGGTTTCCGCTACACCTCGATCTGGTACCACTTCATGCGGCGAGGAACCAATGAGACGATCGTGGCGCAGGGGAACAAGCATGCGCAGTTCGGTATCTGGGTCCACGTGATCTTCCCCAGCGGCGTCCACTACGACTACTACGAGAACACGGACAGCAGCGGACACTGGACGAAGACGTTCTACGTCCCGTACAACGCCGGCAGTCCGTACAACAATCGCGCCTGGGTGCTCTTCCAGCTCTGGTCTGGCAAGCACACGGTGAAGGACTTCGGTTACTTCGGCGTCCTGTAAGAGCAGCACGCACGAGGGGACCGGCCGCGCGGCCGGTCCCCTTTCGCCTGTTGTGGTATGGCTCTACACCGGGCGGCCAAGAAATGCCGCGAGGCGATCGATCGGCGGTGCATTATCCGGCGCGGAAGCGGATGGGGCGAAGGCTCCGCCCGGCGGCCGGTTGTCGGCGAACTGTGTCTCCGCGAATGCGGTAGCCGCCGCCACGACCTCATCCGGATAATTCGGGGTCTGTCCCGTCGCCCGGGCGAGATCCCAGCCGTGGGTCACGTTGTCGGCGAGGCGCAGCGAGAGGAGCCGGTGCCCGGGAAACATGCCGAGCGGCGTCGGGTAGTCTTCGTCCAGCCTGCCGGCCTGCCGCCAGACCCGCATCACCGTCTCCGCCGACTCGTGGTAAGCGCGAACCGGATCAGCGCCCACGTCCGCGATCGGGTTGGGGTCCCGCGGCCGCCCCTCGGCGACCGCCGCTGTGTTCTGATTGCCCCGAACCAGGTGCCCGACGACCGTCCGCACATCCCACTCCTCGCACGGAGTCGGCCCCTTCCATTGGTCCGCTCGGATGCCCGTGATGATCCTCCCTGTCTCATCCAGGGCGCGGCCGAGCAACTCGACGATGTCCATCTGTCCCCCTTTGTGGCTGGCTCGATCCGATACTAATCGGCTCTATCGCGCCTCCTCCAACCGGCAAGGCCGTCACCCACCACTGTCCGTAGGATGAAGGTGACACCACGCAGCGGGAAGGGGGAGAGATGAAGCTGGTCATCATCGGCGGCGCGGGCGTGCGCTCGCCTCTCATCATGCCGGCGCTCGTACGCCGCCAGGACGCGCTAGGGCTGACTCAGGTCGTGCTGGTGGACACCAACGAGGAGAAGCTGGGTCTCATGGCGCCGCTGGGGCGCTACAGCGCCGATCGGCTGGGTGCCCATTTCCGGATTGATGCAACGACCGATGCCCGCGAGGCACTGCCCGGAGCAAATGGTGTGATCACGACGATTCGGGTCGGGGCGGAAGCGGGGCGGGTGCTGGACGAACGGATCGCGCTGCGACACGGCGTGCTGGGTCAGGAGACGACCGGGCCGGGCGGCTTCGCCATGGCCCTCCGGACGGTCCCGATCGTCGCCGGCTACGCGGGCCTCATGCAGGAGGTCTGCCCGGATGCCTGGCTTCTCAACTTCACCAATCCGGCGGGACTGGTCGCCCAGGCGGTGACCGAGCAGTTCCCGGGGATGAAGATCGCCGGCATCTGCGACACGCCGACCGGCCTCCATCGTGATGTCGCGCACCTCTTTGGGCGCAAGACGGAGCAGGTGCCCGTGCAGCTCTTCGGCCTCAATCATCTCTCCTGGATGACCGAAGCGCTGGTGGACGGCGAGAATGTCGTCCCCGAGGTGATTCGCCGGCCCGAGTGGCGCGCGCGTGTCGAGGATCTGGCGTACTTTGAGCCGGGACTGCTGGAGTTGCTCGGCGTACTGCCCAACGAGTACCTGTACTACTACTACTATCGCGAACAGGCGCTGGCCCATATCCAGGCAGCCGGGGAGACGCGCGGCGAGCAGGTCCAGAGGCTCAGCGCCTCCCTGCTGCATGACCTGAAAGAGATCGGGCCGGCGCAGCATCCGGAACGCGCCTGGCAGCGATACCGCGCCTATCTGGACGAGCGCCACGGCAGCTACATGGCGATGGAGACCGGTTCATCGCGACGCGAGGCGAAGGAAGCGCCGCCCGGCGAGGAAGGCGAGGGCTATGCCGGCGTGGCGCTGGACATCCTGGCGGCGCAGGGAACGCCGGCCCGCGTGATCGCCAACGTGCCGAACCGGGGCGCGATCCCTGGACTGCGCAACGACGACGTGGTCGAGATCGTCTGCGAGGCCGGACCCGCCGGTCTGGAGCCGGTGCCCGTCAAGGAGGTACCGGAGGATGAGTTCTCACTGCTGCTGCGCGTCAAGCAGTACGAGCGGCGCACCGTGGACGCGATCCGGGAGAAATCGCGCGCTGCCGCCGTCGAGGCGCTGATGGACCACCCGCTGGTGGGGTCCTATCCCGTGTCAAAGGACCTGGTCGATGAGTATCTGGAAGCGCATGCCGCGTACGTTGGGGAATGGACGTAGCAGAGCGCTGTAGCGCGCCGTCCATTGCGGCCTGAAGGCCTACCGGCCGCATGGCACGACCAGCTTCCTACTCCCGTGACTGCGCCACCGCCTCGGCGATTGCCTCTTCCGCCTGCGCGACATGACAGGCGACGCGATGATTGGGCCGCACCAGCCGCAGCCGCGGCGTCTCCTGTGAGCAGATCGGGATGGCATAGGGACAGCGCGGGCAGAACCGAGAGCCGGGCTTGGGATCGATGACGCGCGGCGGCTCGCCCATCTCCATCGGGAAAGCAGCCTCGGCCGGGGCGTTGGGATCCGGCACGGCAGAGAGCAGAAGCTGCGTGTACGGGTGCTTGGGATGCTGGAGGACATCCTCCGTCGGCCCGTCCTCGACGACTTCCCCCGCGTACATCACCAGCATGCGGTCGGCCACATAGCGGGCGCTGGCGATATCGTGCGTGATGTAGAGGAAGGCCAGCCCTTCGTCCCGGCAGAGGTCCGCCATCAAGTTCAGGATCCCGAGGCGAATCGACACGTCGAGCATCGAGACCGGCTCATCGGCCAGGATGAGGTCGGGCCCGCAGGCCAGGGCCTGGGCGAAACCGTAGCGCTGCCGCTGTCCGCCCGACAGCTCGTACGGGTACTTGTCGAGAAACTGGTCGGACGGGGTGAGTCCAACCAGGTCGAGGATGCGCGCCGCCTCCTGGCGCAACTGGCTGCGCGGCTTCTTGCTGTACAGCTTCAACGAGCGCAAGACACCGTGCGACGCGCGGTAGACGGGATTGAGCGAGCTAAAAGGATCCTGGAAGACCATCTGGACGTGCCGGCGGTATTCGCGTGCATGCAGCGACTCGATCGGCGTGCCGCGATAGAGAATCTCGCCGCTCGTCGGCTTGTACACCTGGGCCAGCAGCCGCGCCACCGTGCTCTTGCCGCTTCCGCTCTCTCCCACCAGCGCCACGATCTCGCCGGGGTAGATGGAGAGATCGAAGTCGTCGACGGCGTGCAGCGTCTTGCCCGAAAAGATGCCGCCCACGTGAAAGTGCTTGGTCAGACCGCGCGCCTCGAGCACCGGGGAGGCCGTGAGGGCCGACGGCTCAGAGCGGAGCGCTGGCTCGTTCATTCGTCATGACCTCATTACTGAAGAGGAAACACCGCACCAGATCGTCCCCACGCGGCGAGTACAGAGGCACGTCCTCCTTCGGACAGATCTCCATGACGTAGGGGCAGCGCGGATGGAACCGGCAGCCGGTAGGCGGCGTGCGCAAGTCCGGCGGGCGGCCCGGGATCCCTGTCAGTTCTTCCTTCGGACCAAAGAGGGACGGATAGGCGTGAAGCAGTCCTCTCGTATAGGGATGTTTGGGATCATCAAAGATCTCATTGGTTGACGCGTGCTCGACGATCTGGCCGGCGTACATGATGGCCAGACGGTCGGCGTACTGCCGGACGAGCGCCATGTCGTGCGTGACGAAGATCGTCGCGAAGTGCAATTCTTCCTGGAGAGTCTTGATCTCACGCATGAGGGAGCGCTGCGCCACGACGTCGAGCGCGGAGGTGGGTTCGTCCATCATGATCAGGTCCGGCGTGAAGACGAGCGCCATGGCGATCATGGCACGCTGGCGCATCCCCCCCGACAGCTGATGCGGATAGCTCGAAAGATGGATGGGATCGATGCCCACCATCTGCAGCAATTCGGCCGAGCGTCTCTTCATAGCCGCTTTCGGCATGCGTTCGTGGGCCTCGATGGCATCCGCCATCTGTGCGCCCACCGTCAGGACCGGATTCAGCGCGTTCATCGCACTCTGCATGACGACGGAGAAGCCTCTCCAGCGCAGATGCCGAAGCTGCTTCTCCTTCAGGTAGACGAGGTTCGTCCCTTTGAAGAGAACGTCACCGCTCACGATCTCCGCCGGCTCGGAGAGCAACCGCCCGATGGCGAACAGCAGGGTTGACTTCCCACAACCCGATTCGCCGACCAGCCCCAGGAATTCGCCGGGCTGCACGTCAATGTTCACGCCGTCGACGGCACGGACCATGTCCCGGCCGGCACCATACTCGACGACGAGATCTCGTACCTCAAGGATTGGGGACGACATACACCTTCTTCTTGCGCTTGCGCCCGCGCAGCGCCGGATTGCTGATCTCGTCGACGCCGTAATTGATGAGCGCAACCGCGGCGCCGAGGGCCGCAATACAGGCACCCGGCGCGATGATCCACAACGGCGAGCCGATCATGAGCGCTTCCTGGTTCTGTCCCCAGAACAACATGGTGCCCCAGCTCTGATCTTCCGGATTGCCGAGACCCAGGAACTGCAGGCCGGCTGCAGCCAGGATGGCATAGAGAGCAGCACCCAGGAAGATCGCCACGATGAGCGACACCATATTGGGCAAAACCTCAAAGACGATGATGTGCGCGCTGGTCTCGCCTCGCACGCGAGCCGACTCGAGAAAGTCGCGGTTGCGCAGGGATTGCGCCTGCGGACGCAATTGTCGCGCCCCGAACGACCAGCCCGTGATGACAATCACGCCGACCAGCACCCAGAAGCCGCCGCCTTTCTCATAGGCGGCGATGACGATCATGAGGGGAAGAGCCGGCAGCACGAGAAAGATGTCGGTAATGACCGAGAGGACATGGTCCGGCATGCCGCCGAGATAGGCCGAGGTGACCCCGACGAAGACGGAGAGCGCGGTGGCGGCCAGCCCACCGATCAGGCCGATCAGGAGCGTCTGCCGCGTTCCCCAGACGAGCTGCGAGAAGATGTCCTGCCCATAGGACGTCGTCCCGAGCCAGTGGGCCGACGACGGCGGCATCCCGGGCGCGAACGCCTCCGCCGATGGACTGTAGGGGGCTATGAGGGGCGCGAAGATGGCGACGACGGTGAAGAAGAGGAGGATGAGAACCCCGGCGACAGCCTTCCGATTCGAGGAGAGCGCGGCGCCGATGCGGACGAAGCCGGCTGCCCAGGCGGCGCGGCCGGTTGCTGGCGCCGGAGTGGCCGGTGAGGGAGCGGGTTCCTGAATCGCAATCGGTTGATACGCCATGTCTCTCCTTCCCCCTACCTCGCTCGAATCCGAGGATCGAGTAGCGCGTTGGCCACGTCGGCCAGGAGCACGGCGGCCAGCACGGCGATGGTCACGAACAAGAAGAGCGCCTGCATCAACGGGTAATCTTCCGCCGCCACCGCCTGCAGGAAGAGGTAACCCACGCCCGGATAGGTAAAGACGATTTCGGTGAGGAGAAGGCCGCTCACCACGAAGCCCAGGGCCATGGCGAAGCCGGTGATGTTGGGCAGAATCGCGTTGCGGCCCGCGTACTGGATCATGATTCGCATCGGATGAAGACCCTTGGCGCGCGCCATCCGCACGTAGTCTTCGGACAGCGTGCCGATCATGTTGTTGCGCATGGTCAGAATCCAGCCACCGATGGACGTCACGATGATGGTGAGGGCAGGCAGGATCGCATGCGTGATCGCCTGGTGGATGAAGGTCCAGGAGAGGTTGATATTGCCCCCCTCGTCGTAGCCAAACCCGGAGGGCAGCCAGTGGAGAGTGACGGCGAAAACGTAGATGCAAATGAGGCCCAGCCAGAAATACGGCAGGGCCGAGATGATGACAAAGACAGGCGGCATGAGATTATCGGCGATGCCTCCCCGCCGCCAGGCGGCGATCATCCCGATCAGTGTGCCGAGCAGGAATGAGATCACGGTTGTGACGCCGGCGAGCGTCAGGGTCCACGGCAAGGCCTGCATCACAACGTGCATGACTGGAACCGGAAAGTTGCTGAGCGAAATCCCAAACTTGAAGTGGACGATGTCACCGAGGTACTGGACGTACTGCTGCCAGATGGTTTCCTTGGTGTTGACGCCGAACGCCACTTCCAGAGCGTGGAGGGCGGCAGGGTTCAACCGCCCCTGGAAGTGCGCCATCATCGCCTCGGCGGGGTTGCCCGGCATCATGCGCGGCAGGATGAAGTTGATCGTGACCGCAGCCCAGAGGGTGATGAGAAAGAATTCCACGCGCCGGATGATGACGGCCATCGGGATGCCTTTCTAGGCCAGAGAAGCAGTGGGAACTGCATCGTCCCCACTGCTTCTCATACTACGCCTGTTGCCCTTATTTCAGGTGCAGGTGAAGGAGAATGATCTCCTGGTCGGGCGTGTTGCACCCGGGGTTCACGTACTCGTTGGAGCGCGTCGGCCAGCCGACCAACTGCGTGGTGTCGTACTGGTACCAGCTAACACCTTCGAGGACGGGAATCACCGGCACGTTCTTGAGCATGATGCCCTGCAGCTCGTTGATGATGGCGTGCTGCGTGGCGCTGCTCGTCGTCTGCGCGTACCGGTTCAACAGACTGTCGGTGGCGCTGTTGCGCCAGCGCTCGTAGTCGCCGGTGGCCGTCGACCCGATGGGCGCGGTCAGCCCGCTGTCGAGCACGTAGTGCATCTCGTAGTACGGGCTGGGGCCGCCGCCCGTGAAGTAATAGGCGAGCTGGTAGTGCCCGGACTGGATGTCGGACAGCTGCGTATCGCCGGACAGGTTCGACACGGTGGCGTTGATGCCCACCGCCTTCAGCTCGTTTTGGATCTGTTGCAGCTCGGCGACCCAGTCACTGAAGCCCGCCACGCCGAGGATGGTCAGCGACAGCTTCTTGCCGTTTTTCTGGAAGATGCCGCCGGCACCACGCTTGAAGCCGGCGCTCTCCAGCAGCTTTATCGCCTTGCTCGGGTTGTAGCTGTAATTGTAGTGCTTCGCCAGGCTCCGATCGTACCAACTCGAGTACGTCGGCAAGACGATACCCGACTGGTCGGCGGGCGGCAGGTAGCCGTACACGCCGAGCTGTGACACTCGGCGTCGGTCAATGGCAAGCGAGATCGCCTCCCGCACCGCCTTGATGTTGGTCGGGAAGACCGAATTGTTGGGGTACAGGTCGACATCGCTCCCCGGCGCGTAGTACCAGTGCCGGTTCGAGTTCCCCTGGACGTAGTACGTATTGACGTTCGGGATGTACTGGCAGCCCCAGTTCGCCTTGCCCTGGGCCAGGTACTGGTTGCCGGGACCGTTGTCGAGGAAGGCCGGCGCCCGCAGTTCCTTGATGTACGGCTTCCCCTTCTGCCAGTAGTGCGGATTCCGCATCATGATGATGTCTTGCTGATCGCACTTGCTGACAACCATCGGCCCGGTCGAGACCGGCTTGCTGTCGATGTAGGTGACCGGATTCTTGATCTTCGACCAGATGTGCTGGGGAACGATGTAGGTCTGGCCGGCAACATAGTAGAAGTCGGGGACCGCCACCTTCTTGAAGTTCATCACGACGTTGTTGCCGTGCCGGCTGACGCTCTTCAGCACCTGCCAATCACCGTTGCCGTCGAGAGCCGGATTCCGCCGCAACAGCCGGAACGTGTACACCACGTCGGCCGCGGTGAACGGCTTTCCATCATTCCACGTGACGCCCTTCCTGATCGTGAACGTCAGCGTCTTATTTCCGTTACTCCACGAGTACCCGGATGCCAGCCACGGCTGGATCTTGCCGTTCAGGGCATCGTCGTACACGAGCGTCTCGTACGTGAACCCGAGCGTGATGAAGTTATTGGCCCCGTTGTACGGATTGAGACCGCACGTCCAGAGAGCACCGCCGACGTTATCAAGAACGACCGTGCCGCCGTACTTGACGTTGGCGTGCGACCGGGACGATGCCGCTCGGGCGCCCATGCCGGACAACCCCGTGCCGCTCAGCAGCGCCGCTACCAGGGCAAATGTCACGATGGGGACCGCGAGACGCCCGCGAGTCAAAGTAGTCCAACTCATGCAACTCTCCTCCAGTCGCTGATTGCCGGAATGATCGCCACGATCGACTCAACTGCTGTCGCGCTCTTGTCCTCCTCTTCGTGTGCGGTCCCTTCCCCGTCATCGAGAGAGACCTGATAGGCAAGTTATAACACCGCAGGTGCGTCGCAACCACGTCGTCTACTGCATAACGAATCGGTACGGCGCAGCGTCACAGAGGTGGATGACGGCCATGGGCGTCAGGCGATGTCGCCATACACTGTCGCTGCATACTCCTCCAGCATCCCGGGAGAAATGGCCGCGTTGCTGCCGCCGTGCACCGTGGTGGACAGCCCACCGGCAATATTGGCGAGATGGAGGCTCATCTCGAAGGACCGGCCGGTGAGCAGACCGTAGATAAGGCCGGCATCGAAGTTGTCACCGGCACCCGTGGTATCGACCGCGCAGACGGGTACCGCCGGGACCACGAAACGGTTCCCATCACACGACGCCAGGCAGCCCTCCCCGCCCATCTTGATGGCGACCCGGCGCACCGTGCCGCTGAGGACGTCCAGCGCCTCGGCCGCGCTGCCTGTCCCGGTCATCTCGAGAGCCTCCGGAAGATTGGGAGAGAAGACATCCACCAGAGGCAGCAGCTCCTGCAAGGCGGACGAATGGAGCATCTTCAGATCCCAGTAGGTATCGAGAAAGAGAAGAATGCCGCGCCGGCGGGCCGCCAGGATCACGTCTTGACGAGTCCCGATCCCGACCGTGAGCGCCCGGGGACGATAGCGGTCGAGGTCTGCGACCGTGATATGGAGCGGAGGCAGCGGCACCGCGTCGGTCCCGTCGTAGGTAATGAAGAGGCGATCATGGGGAAGGGAGATGCCCGCACTGATGATCGGCATCGGCCGGTCTATCCATTCGATCAGGTCAAGGCACATACCGATCTCTCGCATGCGGTCGGCGACAAAGCGACTCATCGGATCGTTGCCGAGGTGCGCCCGCAACCCCACACGAATGCCGAGACGCGTGAGGGGGAAGGCGGTCGTCAGAGGCGCCCCCGGATTCATGGCAAAGGCGTCGGCGAAGCACTCCTGGCCGAGATGCGGAAGGGCATCTGTCGACAGGGCGAAGGTCAGGTCGACCGACGGCGTGCCCGCCATGAGGATGTCATACGTGGGGTCGCTCGTCACGAGCGAAGAAGCCTTTCCGGTAAATGCTCCCCGTGTGCCGCCGCCATCTCGTCGTAGATCGCTTCCGCTTTGGGGAGCGAGAGGACCAGGGGATTCGTGGCCAGCGCCCGAATGGCATCGACGCGGGTGCCGGACCAGCCGGCCTCGGCAGCGAGAGCCTGATACTCGCCCAGCATCTTCACCAGACCGTCGAGATGGCGTGGCAGAGGTCCCTGGCCGATGGGCGCCACACCGTGCCGGTCGATGTAGCCCGGCACTTCGACCACCAGGTCATCGGGGAAGCCCGGAATCGTCCCACGATTGGGCACGTTCACTGGCCATACCTCCTTGCGGTCGTTGTAGATCGCATCCATCGCGTCCAGCGCCAGCTCCAGCTCATTGATCCCTCCGCGGGACCGGGCCGCATCGAGCACGGGTTCGGCGGAGGCCGCCTGCTCCCGATAGTGCGCCCAGTAGTCCGGCATGGCGGCAATGATGTCCTCCGCCCGCGTGGTGGGCTTGGCTTGCAGCTCCGCCAGGATCTCATCCTGGAAGTAGTAGTACTGAAAGTAATCGGCCGGCACGGCTTCCATGACGGAGGCCAGCTCGAGCTGGCGCCGGTCATGCGGATCGGTGGCGGGATCGTCCTTCTTGCGCTCATAGGCGTCCTGAATGAGCGGGATGAGATCTTGCCCGTCATACAGATGCCGCACGCTCCAGCTGCCGTGGTTGAGGCCGATCATCACCGTATCGAGCTGCGCCGGATCGAGGTCGGCGGCCACCGCAAGCTCCTCCGGGAAATACAGCGGCCCCTCACAGAAGGAGACAGTGGGGATATCGGTGTGGTGGGTCACCGCTTCGGAGACGATATTGATGGGGTTGGTGTAGTTGAACAAGCGCGCCCCCGGCGCAACCGCCTCCATGTCGGCGATGATCCCCTGCATGACGTGAATGGAGCGCAGCGCCATGAAGAATCCGCCCGGTCCCTGCGTCTCCTGCCCGATGACCCCGTGCCTGAGCGGAATGCTCTCGTCCAGCTTCCGAGCCTCGAAACCACCGGGACGGAAGCTCGTCAGCACGGCATCGGCGGAATCGAGGCCGGCGCGTCGGTCAGTCGTGGCCACGAAGGTGAGGTCAAGCCCTCGATTAGCCGCCATCTTCTCGGCCAGCATTTTGACCACGCCGAGGCGCGCGGCGTCGAGATCGATCAGCGCGACCTCCGAGCCGTCGAAATTCTCTCCCTGCTCGATGAAGGACGCGACGGTCCCCGGGGCACGCGTGCTACCGCCCCCAATGTACGCCAGTTTGATCCGTGCCAAAGAGTGCTTCTCCTACGTGATTGATTGGGTCGTGCCGAGCCGGCGAGGTGCCCCGTGACAGGGCTCAACTCCTTCGGGTGGCGCGTGCAAACGAGGCGCCAACGACATATGACACCGCCCCGCGGGTAGGGCGGCGCGGCACTGCTCCGCTCCGCGGTCCCTTCCTACAGCGAACAGGTTTTACACGTTGGCGTACCGGGAGTGGGTCCGGTCCAGTGAACATATGCCCGCTCATGTGGCTAAAGCACGCGCCGGCTGCGGCAGAGCCAGGCCGGCTGCGCCGATTTCAGAGGTCTGGAGCTGCGGTTCTGCGGCCTGCAGCATCTCCAGCGCAATCTCGGCGCGCCGGACACGCTCACGCGAGAGGGCCACAACCGCTCCCTCCAGATGAGTCCCCGACGGATAGACGTCCGGCGCATTCCGCAGACCGAATTTGAGATAGACGGGCGCGCAGACGCGAATGATCTCGACCATCTCGGGATAGCGGAGAAATCCGCCGAGATTGTCCGGCGATTCGATGTAGATATCGATGGGGAGATCGATCACGGCGCGGATGGCAGCGAGCTGCGGCAGGGTGAGATCGGACGGCACGTTGATCGTGTTCGCCCCAAGCTGGGCGACGAGCCGAGCCGTCGCCGGGTTGGAGACGGTCATCATGACCGACACTTTGGCCTGCATATCGGCCGGCAGCTCTCCGGCGGCACGCAGGGATCCGAACACCGAGAGGACGCCGATGTCGGCGATGAGGACGCTACGAATGCCGTGATCGGCTGCCCGCCGCACCTCGTCCAGAGCCGCCACCACCCCCTCCTGTCCCCAGGCGGCGGGAGCGAGAACGGCTCCCGCGTCGGAACGTGCCATGGCGGAGGTCTGCCAGGACGCGTTGGGACGCGCGAAGAGGCTGACCTCAACCCGCGCATCGGCCGCCATGCGGGCCGTTTCGTCCAGCTCGGCCGCGGTCAGCAAACCCACACCCGACCCTTGCGAGACGCGGTGGACCGGCACGTCACGGCGCACCGCCTCTTCCAGCACGGCCTCCAGGCAGCGCGGCCCCTCCGTGCTCGGAATCTCAATGCGGTACTGCGCGCCATCCGGGAAGCGCTTCCCGGACGACGGCAGGTCATACAGGTCGCCCGGCGGCAGGCCCAGCGAGGACAGGAACGGGCGCGTTGATGCCATGACGTGCCTCCTAGACAGGCTTGGCTTCCGCCTGTCGCAAATGCCAGTTGTCGGTGAACAGATCAAAATAAATATCTCGAGCCGGATGCTCCCGGACGACGTCCTCGTGCACGGTGACTCCCAGGCCCGGTCCCGTGGGAAGAGCAAAATACCCGTCGACAACGGGTGGGTTCCCGGGTGCCGCCTCGTGCACGTACGGCTCGGCGAAGTCATTGAAGTGTTCCTGAATCTTGAAGTTGGGAGTGGCGGCAGCGAGGTGCAGGGCCGCTGCCGTCGACACGGGACCACCCACATTGTGCGGCGCCATCTGCAGATAGTAGGACTCCGCCCAGCTGGCGATCTTCCGGGTCTCCAGAATGCCGCCGGTCATGGTGAGATCGGTCTGCACGACATCGCACGCCTGCAGCTCGAAGAGCTCGCGGTACTCGGGACGCAAGTGAATGCGCTCTCCGGTGGCGACCGGGATATCGACGTGGTCAGAGACCTTCTTCAGAGCAGCCAGGTTCTCCGGTGGCACGGGTTCCTCGATCCAGCCCGGGTCAAACTCCTGGAGGTCGTTCGCCATGGTGATTGCCTGCGCCGGGGTAAACCGCCCGTGCATCTCGATCAAGATCTCCACGTCGGGCCCGACCGCCGCGCGGATCGCCTCGACGAGCCCGGCGGCGTGCAGGCGATCCTGACGGGATAGCTCGAATGAGCCGGCCCCGAAGGGATCGACTTTGAGGGCGCGGTAGCCCTTGGCGATCACGCGTTGCGCCGCGGCAAAGAACTCCTCGGGGGTGCGCTCGACGGTATACCAGCCGTTGGCATACGCCTTGATGCGATCCCTCACCGGCCCGCCCAGCAGACGATAGACGGGCTGGTTGAGCGCCTTCCCCACGATGTCCCAGCAGGCCATCTCGATGACGGCGATCCCGCTCATCTCCACCTGGCCGGGCCGGCCGTAGTCGTGGTGCCACATGCGCTGCACCAGCGCCTCGATGGCGAACGGATCGGCGCCCAGCACGTGATGCGGCACCGCTTCACGCAGATACCCAAGTAGTGTCTCGGTGTTGTTGACCATGCGGACTTCGCCGACGCCCTCGATCCCTTCATCGGTGGTCACGACGACAAACGTCAGATTACGCCAGGCGGTGCCAAGGACGAGCGGGCGAATCCCCGTAATCTTCATGCACCGGACCTCCCTTCAGACAACGTGCGACAGCCCATTGTCCTCGTAACGCCTTACCAGCCCCATCTCTTCCAGGGCGACCGCGACTCCGTCACGCTCGTTGCTCAGGGTAACGCGGCCGGCCGCCCCCTTGACCTCTTCCGAGGCATTGCCCATGGCCACCGAGAAGCCGGCGGCCGCGAACATGGTCAGATCGTTGTGACTGTCGCCAAAGACGAGGATCTCGCGGCGGGGGATACCGAGCGTCCCCGCGATGTGACGCAAGGCCGCCCCCTTCGAGGCTGCCGGATTGAGAAACTCGAGCAGGTTGGGTGATGTCTGGGTAACGTAGAGCGAGTCACCAAATTGTGTCTCGGCGAGGGGGCGAAGGCGGGTAATGGTCGCGGCGTCGCTGTCCCCCACGATCTTGATGATTCCGTCCGCCGGTGCCGCTCGCATGTCGCGGAGGAAGTGCCCCGGCTCCGCGCTCGGTGGAACCCAGTCTTCCGGATTGGAGATGCGCTCATCCAGGTAGACGCGGTCCACGCCACAGGCCACCACCGGGATACCGGCCGTCAACAAAAAATCGATCACGGCAGGCACAAAGCCCGCCGGCGCCAGGGTGCGCGATATGGCGCGGTCAGCGACGGGGTCATACACAACGGCACCGTTGTACGAGATTTGCGGGGCGACAAACGGAATGCCCGGACAGAACGACCGCGCGATCTCGAAGGGGCGACCCGTGGCGACGACGACGTGGACGCCGCGCTCAATCAACGAGGTGACGGCAGTGCGTGTCCGGGCGGAAAGACGGTGACCCGGCATCAGAAGAGTGCCGTCCAGATCCACGGCGATCAGGCGATACATAGCGAGATGATTATGGGAAACGGCATGGAGTCTCGATGCAAGAACAGATGATCCGCGTCCTGGCCGTGGTGGACGACCTGGAAGTCGGGGGTGCACAGCAGCATATCCTGACGCTGGCATCCGGCCTGCGCCGCCACGGGTATGAGGTGGTGGTCGCCACCTCGGGCCGGGGAAAGATGACGCCGGCTTTCGGCGCGGCCGGTATCACTGTCCGGTCACTTACCTCTCGCAGTATTCGGCGGTCGCTCCATCCTGCCTTCACCGCCCGCCTCGTTCGCGTCGCCGGGGAAGGCTTCGACCTCATCCACGGCCACCTGCACGCCGCGTCGCTGGCCGCTGCAGTCGCCTCTCGCGCGTCCGGATTACCCCTCGTCCTCACCCGGCACAGCATGAACACCTGGCAGGGAGAGGAGGAGCGAGCACGCCAGGGGCGGGTGGAGCGGCAGGCGGACGCCGTCATCGCCGTCGCGGCCAATGCCGCGGCCGACATTGCAGGAGACGCGAGAAGAGTTGTCATACCGAATGGCGTCGATCTTCCTCGCCTCTCCTGCCCGCCACACGAGCGTGCGACCGTACGCCGGCTGTTTGATCTACCGCCCCAGGCGTACGTTGTCGCCCACGTCGCACGGTGCGTTCCCGACAAGGATCCCCTGCTCTTTGTCGAGGCGGCCGCTGCCGTCGCGGCACGCAATGATCGAGCGCACTTCTTTCTGGTGGGGGACGGCCCGCTACGTCCCTCTATCGAGGCGCGGGCGCGATGGCTGGGCCTGCACCGCCGCTGTCGATTTATTGGTGCATACACCCCGGCCCGCGACCTCCTACCTGCCGCCGACGTTCTTGTCCTGACATCGCGGAGCGAGTGTGCTCCCATTGCCGTGCTGGAGGCGATGGCGGTCGGACTGCCGGTGGTGGCGACCAGCACTGGCGACGTACCAGTCCAGATCGCCGGCGGCGAGTCCGGTTTCGTGGTCCCCATCGGCGACAGCGCGGCTCTCGCACAACGACTGTGCGACCTCAGTCCCTCGTCTCGGACTTCTGCCTTTGGGCTTTGCGGAAGAGAGCGGGCGCAGCGCTACTTTACGGCGGACGGGATGGTGGCGCGCACGGCAACGGTCTATGCAGAAGTTCTGCGCCGCGGACGACTACTCGACGGCGGAAGAGACAGAGCTACGGCAGGACGGCCAGGCGCTCGGCCATGACGCGGCGGATGTCGGCAGCCGTTTCCTCCGACCGTCCGACCAGATCTCGGAACGTGGCCTCGTTCAGGACGAGCAAGTCGACGGCAGAGATTGCCGTGACCGTCGCGGTGCGGGGCGAATTGGCCAGGAGGCCGATCTCCCCGAAGTACTGACCGGCGCCCAGGCGGCGCAACTCCGTTTCCACGCCGGCATCCGATCGGCGCGTGACGCGCACATCCCCGGACGCGATGATGTAAACGTCGCCGCCCCGGTCGCCCTGCCGGACGATGACGTGGCCCGTATCATAGGACTGCGCCTGGGCACGGCCGGCTGCCTCGACCATGACATCGCGCGACAAAGACGGGAAGGCACCCGAGACAACCTCGGGCGCATTACTCCGCAGTGCCTCCAGGCTGGGGTCCCTCCCGACGACCAGCGCCAGCAGAACGGCCAGCGAGCAGGCGACGAGACCGACCGAAAACGCATCGTTGAGGCCCATCGCGATGGCGTGTCGCTGGATACAGGCGGCGATGCCCGGATGCGCGGAACAGGCGGCAACCATGGCTGAGGGCGTCCCGTGACGCAGGGAGGCGGCGGCCGCCGCACCGTGGGACGCCGCTTGCTGAGCCACGTACGCGGCCAGGGCCGCGACGCCGGCCGCGGTGCTCACCTGCCTGGTCACGTTCACCAGGGACGTACCACGCGCCAGATCTCGCCGATCGACGACGGACAGGGCGAGGTTCTGGAGGGGCGTCGTGGTGAGGCCCAGGCCGAGACCACGCAAGATGAGCCAGATCTGGAGGGACAGGCCGGTGGTCGTGACGCTGAGACGGGTGAAGCCGATGGTCGACACCGCCAGAGCGAGCATGCCGGTGACCGCCAGGGTGCGAGGTCCCAGCTTCCCATACAGCTCGCCGCCTACTGCGATACCGACCGCCGCCGCCAGGCCTTGACTGACCATGATCTCGCCGGCGGTCACCGCGGAGAGTCCCTCAACCCTCTCGAAGAAGAAGGGAATGAGGAAGAGGCTGCCATAGTAAAAGGCGGCGGCCAGCCAGATCAGCACGATCGCCCGCGAGAAGGTCGCGTAGCGGAAGACGCGCACATCCAGCACCGGATAGCGCGAGCGCAATTCGACCACGCAGAGGATCGCCAGGAGGACACCGGCGAGGATCAGTGCGCCAATCACAACAGGATTGCCCCAACCATTGATACCGGCCTCGGTCAGGCCGTACACCAGGATGGTGAACGCAAGGACGGCCAGGGCGAGCCCAGCCGCATCGAACCGCGCGGCGCCGCCTTCGATTCCCTCGAGCCGATCCCTGCCCTGCAGCAGAGCGGCACCGAGACCCAGGGCCAGCAGACCCAGGGGAAGATTGATGACAAAGATAGCCCGCCACGAAAAGGCGGTGGTCAGATAGCCGCCGATCACCGGGCCCAGGGAAGGCGCCAGGAGGACGGGCACACCGATGATCGCGGTGGCTCGTCCCCACTCGTCGCGCGGGAAGGCGCGATAGGCGATGGCGAACGAGGTGGGGAAGAGGGCGCCTCCGCCCAGCCCCTGCACGACCCGCGCCGCGATCAACATCTCCTTGGTGGGAGCCAACGCGCATAGCACGGAGCCGAGAACGAAGACCGCCGTCGCCACGACAAAGACGCGCTTGGTGCCGGCACGGTCGGTCACATAGCCGGTGACGGGCACGATGGCAGCCTGGGCCAGGAGGTACGCCGACACCACCCAGGTGATGGTGTTGAAGTCGGTGGAGAAGTCATGCCGCATCGCCGGGAGCGCCACGGCGACGATGGTGCTGTCGAGCACCGACAGGAAGAGACCCAGCGCGACGACAAGCGACGCCCGCCATTTGTAGTCAACGCGTCCCAGTACAGCCACGGTTCCGTCCCCCGCCCGGCTCGTCTCCCTCAATCCGTGGCCGGGCAGAATTGACAATAAAGGTGGCTCGGACAACTGTCAAGTTTCCGGCGGAGCGTGGTACAGGGCTCGTGCATTATCCCGTCGTGGTCGCCCCGCGGGGCGACCAGCCCGGTGTGGTCCACGCTGGCGTCAGGCTGGCCGGCACTCGGGCCGGCCACGACGACCCCGCGATGCCGATAATTCATGGGCCCTGGAGCGTGGTACGAGTTCACAAAGCGGGGGAGGGGGACGGGGGTGACGGAGCATCAGGCGGAGCGTGCGCTCACGCTCAGGGCAGGAAGATGCTGATGGGCGCGGACTCTCCCGAACAATCGTACGGCGGCTGCCCCTCCGTATCTGTCGGTTTCGCCACATTCCGCCGGACACGATGGAGCCTGATCGTTACCGCCGTGTAGGCGCAGGGCTTGTCCGTTTATGTAGGCGCAGGGCTTGTCCCTGCGTGTAACGGTTCCTGCCTGTATTTCCCCTGCCATGCCCAGGAGGATGCATCTGCGGACCGCGTGATCACCGCCGTCCGGGATCTGTCGCGCGCAGGGACAAGCCCTGCGCCTACACGTCTGCCGGCGGCTCGATTAGTCCGCGCTGTCCGTTGCTCAGGACAGCACGCGCCGCTGCAATGATCCGATCCATATCTTGCGGCGTGTGGACGGTGGCCAGGACGGAGTGGAGGGCGGCGCTGGGCGACAGGTAGACGCCCTGATCGAACATGGCGTGGGCAAAACGGTTGAACCGCTCACGGTCCACGTGCGCGGCGAAGTCGCGGAAGCTGCCAATCGCTGTCACGTGCTCGTGCCCGGGTAGCAGGAAGAAAATTTGCAGCATGGGACCGACGTTCTGGACCAGAGCCGGCACAGCCGCCTCGGCCATCACGCGTCGGAGACCGGCCGTCACTTGATCCGCCAGCGCATCGAGACGCCGGTAGGCCTCGCCGTTTCCTTCGTTCAGCATGTCGATCGAGTTGCCGGTGACGGCGAGCAGGGTGGGGTTCGCATTCTGTGTTCCGTAGTGCAGGACGCCACCCCAGCGCATGGCGCCCATAATCTCGGCTCGTCCCGCGATCGCCGCCACGGGAAAGCCCGCCCCCAGCGCCTTGCCGAAGGTGACGATATCGGCCTGTACGCCAAATCGCCCCTGCGCACCGCCGATCCCCAGGCGAAAGCCGGTGACCGTCTCGTCGATGTAGAGGAGCGTGTCGTGGCGATCGGCCAGCTCCCGGAGGGCGGCCAGATAGCCCGCACCCGGTGAGATGACGCCCATATTGGCCATCACCGGCTCGGTGACGATGGCGGCGATCTGCCCGGGATAGCGCTTCAAGGCCGCCTCGACGCGATCGGCATCGTTCCAGGGGACGAGAATCGTGTCCTCCAGCGCGCCCGGCGTGATGCCCGAGGAATCCGGGATCGGAATGGGATCGTTATAGTGCCCGATCGCACCGCTCGGCAGTGGATTGGAGGAGACGCTAAACGGGTCCGACCAACCGTGATAGTGCCCTTCGAACTTGATGAATTTGCGGCGTCCGGTGTAACCGCGGGCGAGACGCAGCGCTCCCATCGCGGCCTCGGTCCCGGTATTGGCGAAGCGCACGCGCTCGGCGCCGGGAATGGTTCGGCAGATACGCTCCGCCACCTCAACTTCCGTCTCATTGGCGGTGGCGCGGAGGGCGCCACGCTCCGCTGCCTCGCGCAGAGCGGCGGTCAGACGCGGGTGGGCGTGCCCGTGGATCAGGGCACCGTACCCCAACATGATGTCCAGGTACCGATTGCCGTCGGCGTCGATGATCTCACCGCCCTCGCCGCCTTCCATGAAGAGCGGGAAGGGATGGTAGTTGGCGGTGCCGCGGGAGGGAGAGCTGACCCCCTCTACCAGGACGGCGCACGCGCGCCGATAGAGGGCTTCCGACCGGTCCGTCCGCCGGCCGACGCGATCCCTGTTCCTGACCATCGCGAGATTGTATCGTGGCCGGGGAGGATAGTGGTCTGGACGGAGCGACAGTGCTGGTCATCGGGCTCGGTGATCTGGGCAGCCGGGTGCTGCAGGCACTGGCGGTCCGTGCCGAGGTGGATCGCCTGATTGGTGCCGGCCGCAATGAGGAATACAGCCGGCAACTGACCGGTCAGGCCGCCCTCATCGCCGACCTCACCGGCGGACCACGTGATGTCGGCTTCGCGCGTGTTGATATCGAGGATCAAGAGCGAACCGCTCGGCTGCTCCACAAACTGCGGCCGGACGTTGTGGTGATGGCGGCCTCGCGGCTGACCTGGTGGCGGTCCCCGGCGTCGGACGAGGGACGATCGGCGCGGCTGCGGACGCTACCGTACGGCACCTGGCTCCCCGTCCAGGTCTCGCTGGTGCGTTCGCTGATGGAAGCGCAAAGTAGTGCGTCTCCCGGCAGCCGCGTCGTGGCTCTGCCCTTTCCCGACGCGGTGGGCCCGGCACTCGCCCCTCTTGGTCTGGCGCCGGCTCTCGGGGCAGGCAACATCGCCGAGGTCGCGGCCAAGCTGCGGGTTCTGGCAGCGGACACGGTGGAAATCGACCCGGGTGAGATCGACGTGCGACTGATCATGCATCACGCAGCGGAACGTCAGGCGTTCGGCGCTTTCAGTGGATTGGCGGGCACCACGGAGAACCAGGAAACACCGTGGGTGGCGCAGATCGCCGTCGAGGGCCGATCCCTGGCGCCGGATGTCGTGCGCGAGCTCTTCTATCGCCCGTATCTTCTCCCACCCGGCACGGCCACCCACGATCTCACCGCGGCGGCGACGGTCAACGCCGTCGTGGCCCTCCTCGGCGTCGAGCCCCGGCGCATCCACGCGCCTGCCCCGCACGGTCTCTCCGGCGGCTACCCGCTCCTCGTCTCACGCCAGGAGATCTCTCTTGACCTGCCTCCCGGGATCGCGCGAGACGAGGCAATCGCGGTCAACGAGGCGGCGGCGCGTGACGATGGGATCGAACGGATCGAGGACAATGGGACGATCGTCTTTACCGACGCGGTCGCGGGGGCCACCGGGCGTATCCTGGGACTGGAATTGAAGCGTGTTTCCCCGGCAGACATCGCGGCCACGGCGGATGAACTACTGGGGCGTGCCGGACGGTAGGATCCAATCCCGTGAGGCCAGCCCTCCCGCCGTTTCCCCCGCGTCGATCGGGATGACCGCGCCGGTGATATACCCGGCATCGTCGGAGGCAAGAAAGGCGAAGAGCGCCGCGATCTCCTCCGGCAAGGCGTGGCGTCCCAGCGGGATCTTCCGGTTCGTGGCCTGGAGCATCTCCGGCGTGTACTCGGCACGCTGCATCGGCGTCATGACGTAGCCCGGCGCCACACAGTTGACCCGGACCTGCGGCGCCAGCTCGAGCGCCATGCTCCGGGTGAGGAGGATGACGCCTGCTTTCGAGGCGTTGTAGTCGGCGTAGTAAGGGTGGCCGACGATCCCGTTGGTCGAGGCGGTCATGAGGATTGCGCCGCCCCGTTCGGCCATCCGCCGTCCCGCCTGCTGCGCGCAGAAGAACATCCCGTTGAGATTGACGGCGATCACCCGCTCCCAGTCGGCGGGCTCAATTTCCAGAAAGGGATGACGGATGCTGATGCCGGCATTGTTGATCAGGACGTGAAGCTGCGGATCACCCGCGGCGGCAAAGAGCTCGTCGGCTCGGGCAAACGCGTCGGCCACCTGCTGCGGGTCGGCCACGTCGAGCGGAATCGCCGCCAGTAAGCCCGTGAGGGCTCTCCGCGCCGCCGCGCACTCGTCGGCGCGGTGGCCGAAGGCCACGACGCGTGCCCCTTCGTCCAGGAAGCGGCGCACGGTGGCTTCACCGATCCCGCTGGTTCCACCCGTGACGATGACGTTTTTGCCTTCCAATCCCCGCACTGAGTCTCTCCTGGAGATGTCCTGACCTGAGGGCCAACTCCGACTTGACGTAGGGAATACTTGTCGTAGATGCCCTCACGCCGGTCCGGGCCGGGTCATCATGGGGGCGTCCATGGTCGAACGACGATTCGCGACGACGATTCGCGCCCCGTGCTGACACCACTCTACCGTCTACGGAGGGAGCCGAGAGCCAGGTCCGTGGCAAGCGACGCGCGTCTGCGCCCGGCGGGGAGCCGCGACAGATAGTAGCCGTGCCAGAGGAGCCAGGCCGGCAAACCGGCGATGGTCGCCGGCCCGACTTCCGCGAGTCCGTTGCGGCGTCCCAGCAAGGTGAGATGGCCGCGCGTTGTATAGCGATACGGCCGGATCTCGTAGCCGGCGAGCGCCCGGGCGATGACCATGGCCGCGTACCGCCCCTCGCCTTCCGCCGCCTGCGCCGTGGCCGGGACCAGCGCGTCCGCCCGGCCATAGATGGCGGCGGCATCCCCGATCACGTACACATCCGGGTAGCCCGGCAGCCGCAAGTATGAATCGACAAGAACAGCGCCATTGACGGCGTGCCGGCCCGGCAGGCGCCGGACGACGTCGGGCGCCCGCACGCCGGTCGCCCACACGATGGTTCGAGCCGGTACGGCGCCACGCGACGTCATCAGAACGCCCGGCTCGACGCCGGTAACTGCCTCGTTCAACCGGATCTCGACGCCCTGTGACTCCAGGATTTGTTGCAGCGTGGCGGAGACCGCGGGCGGACCGAACGGCATCAGCCGGGCTTCCCGCTCCAGGAGAACCACCCGTACTAGGTCGGCCGGCGCGCCCGGGAGACGCCGCCGTACCGCGGAAGTCAGATACTCGCGCATCGTGGCCGCCAGCTCGACGCCGGTATCACCCCCTCCGACGACGGCCGCCGTCAGGAGTGCCCGACGCTCCGCCGGATCCGGTTCATCACGCGCCGCCTCGACTGCCTTGCGCAGGCGAGCGCGGACACCGACTGCATCGCTCAGCGTGTGAAACGTCAGCGCGTTCCGGCGCACGTCGGATAAGTCCGGAACAGCCGGAACGCTCCCGAGCGCGACGACGAGCACATCGTACGGATGCACACCGGCCGAGGTTCTCACCTGGCGGCGTTCCAGATCGATCTTCTCGACCTCCGCCGTCAAGACCGCGAATCCCTGGTCGACGTCGTGATACGGGATAACGGCGTCACGGGCGGGGATTTCACCCGCTGCCACCTTCCAGAGCAGCGGCGTATACAGCATGGCATCGTCGCGGTTGACGAGGAGGATCGCAACCCGCTCGACCGAGCGGAGCTGTGCGGCGAGAGTTCGGGCCGCCATGTGACCGGCGAAACCACCGCCGAGAACCAGAATCCGGATGTCGGCGGCATCGTAGGGCCGTTTCGCCTGCGACCCGACCTCCGCGCTCACCAACTAGACACCTCTCCGGACCCAGCTTACTTATCCGGCCGCATAACACCGTACTTTTACGGATGTCGGGACTTGACGGCGGGTGTAGAGTCGGAGCCACCAGACGGGTGAGACGTGACAGTGCGTCTCTTGAGTGGCGAGAGGAGCAGAGCCATGTTCCGTGGGAAGCTAGTCCGACTATTGCCCGTAGCGGCGCTCTTGGCTGCCTTGTCGCCGGCCCGCGCCGCGCTGCCGGTGGCTCGCGTGCCGGCCGCTCGCGCCAATCCTCTGATACCAGTACCGGCATACAACAGGTTGCCGCTGTGCTTCGTCCCCAACCGGGGGGAAAGCGGCCGAGCCGTTCGGTTCCTGGCGCATGGTCCGGGATATGCGTTGTTCCTCACCGCGGACGGAGCGGTATTCACGGCTCCGTCATCGGCACGCGAAAGATCGGTGAACCAGATCCTGTCGAAACGAGTCCCGGCGGCGGACGGGCCGGCCCCACAGCGCCTCACTCTGCGTCTGCTGGGTATGAGCCCTCACGTCCGATTGGCTCCAGTCGATCGCCTGCCCGGTACGGCGAATTACCTCATCGGCAACAACCCGCGCCGCTGGCAGACGAATCTCCCGACTTACGCCGCCGTTGTCTACCACAACGTTTACCCGGGGATCGACCTGCGGTACGACGGCAAGCAGGGGCAGATCGAGACGACATGGATCATGAGGCCCGGAGCGAATGTCGATCGTATCCGTGTCGCTATCGCGGGAACCCATCTCCCCCAGGTTGTCTTGGGCGGCGATCTCGTTGTCCCGACGTCGGCGGGCCGCTTCGTCGAGAGTAGACCCATGGCGTACCAGGAGATCGCCGGCCATCGCCGCCTTATTCCCGCGCACTATGTCCTCGGCCGCCGGGGCACCTTTCGCGTCGCGCTGGGCCAGTACGACCGGGCGCAGCCCCTGCTCATCGATCCTGTTCTGCAGTTCGGAACATATCTGGGAGGCACGGGCGACGACGGAGCATACGGCATGGCCCTCGACAGTCAGGGCAACATCTACCTGACCGGCAATACAACAAGTTCGAACTTCCCTCTGGCAGGACCAATCGATTCCAGGGTCAACGGCCAGGACGCCTTTGTGACGAAGCTGAACCCCACGGCCACCCAGATCCTCTACAGCACGTATCTCGGCGGATCCGGCGAAGACACGGGAAACTCGATCGCCGTCGACGCGACCGGTGCCGCCTACGTCACGGGTGCCACGCACTCAGCCGACTTTCCGGCGGTGCATGCCCTGCCGACCCCCGCTGACTGCGTGCCGAACGGCGGGATCTTCTCACCACCGCCCGGTCTCTGCTCGGAGTACAAGGGCTTTGTCACCAAGCTCAATCCTGCGGGCAACGGCCTGATCTTCAGCACGTTGCTCGGCGGCAGTGGTGGCGATGACATCAGCTACGGTATCGCGACCGATGCGGAAGGGGACGCCTATGTGACAGGACTCACCTTCAGCACCGACTTCCCCACCACCTCTGGTGCGATCCAGAGCAGAAATCGAGGAACGACGAACGCGTTCATCACCAAGTTCGGTCCCGCCGGAAGCCTCATGTACAGCACGTATCTGGGCGGAAGTACCTTTGCCGGAGGCAGTGGGATCGCTGTGGACACCCAGGGCGACGCGTTCATCGCCGGGTACACCGATTCCGCAGATTTCCCCACGGTAAACCCCGTCCAGGGCGTGCTGGGAGGGAACTGCCCGGGTCTCAGCGTCCCCTGTCCCGATGCCATCGTCGCCGAACTTAATCCGACGGGCAGTACGCTCCTCTTCAGCACGTTTCTCGGGGGAACTGACGCCGACGTTGCCGGATCCATCGCGCTCGATCCCGGCGGCGACATGTACATTACCGGGTACACCCAATCCCAGAACTTCCCCACCGTCAGCGCCTACTCCAGTGTCTATGGCGGAGGTTCCTGCAGTGACGAGAACGGTAGCCCGACGCAATGTACAGACGCCTTCGTGGCCAAGATCAGTGCCGCACACCGCCTGGTCTACAGTACCTACCTGGGAGGCACGGGGAACGACTCCGGCACCGGCATCGCCGTTGACGGCGCCGGGGATGCCTTCGTGACCGGGTTCACGGAGGCCCTGAACTTCCCGCTCCTCGATCCGGTCCAATCCGCACCACCGGCCTCGAACTGCACGGACAGCTCCGGCAATGCCACTCCCTGCGATGAGGCCTTCCTGACCGACGTGGCCCCGAGCGGGAACTCCCTCGTGTACAGCACCTACCTCGGGGGCGCGGGCTTTACTGACGGGTATGCCGTTGCTCTGGATAGCGCGGACGATGCCTACGTCGCCGGTTTGACGTCCACGAATCCGTTCCCGGCGCTGCGCGGCCTCCAGAATGCGAACGCCGGCGGGTACGATGCCTTTGTGGTCCGCGTCGGGAAGCCCGCAACGCCCACGCCGACGCCGGTCACCCCGACCGCGACGCCCACCGCAACCGCTACTCCTGCTCCCACTGCCACGCCGAAACCACCCAGGAAGCACATCAAGTGCAAAAAGGGGCATCGCCTCGTCCACGGCAAGTGCAAGAAGCAGAAGAAGCGGCCGTGAGTGACGTCGTCCTGGCGTTCGACTTCGGCGGCACCAAGATGGCGATCGCCACCGCCGCTTGCTCCGGACAGATCCTGCAGCGCACCGAGCTGCCGACGCGCGGCGCGGAAGGAGCGGAACAGGCGCTGGCGCGGGCCGTCACTGCCGGGACATCGCTCCTCAGGGAGACTGCCGGTGACGGGGCAGTTCCGCGGGGCGTCGGGGTCTCGACCATGGGCATCACACTCGAAGACCACGTGCTGATGGCACCCAACGTGGTTGGATGGGAACGGCAGGCGATTCCTTCATTGATGCGACGGGCCTTCGGGACGGACGCCGTCCGGGTAGACAACGACGTCAAGGCGGCCGCGCGGGCCGAGCTGCGCTGGGGTGAACTGGCCGGCGTCGAGACCGGCCTCTATCTCAACGTGGGGACGGGCTTCGCGGCGGTGCTCATCGTGGACGGCAAGGTGGTGTCGGGTGCGCACGGCGCCGCCGGGGAGATCGGCTATAACCTGCGGGGGCTCCACCAGGACGAAGGAGCAAGCGCCGGCCGCGTGCCCCTCGAGGAGTTCGTGGGCGGAGGCGCGATAGCCGCCCGCGCCGGCCGTCGCTTCGGCACCGGCACCACTCCGGCCGAACTGTTCGGGTCGGTCGGCATCCATCCGGGCGCGCGCGCCTTTGTGGAGGAGATTCTGACAGAGATTGCCTTTCATCTCACCAACCTGACCATCGCCCTTGATCCGAGCCGGATCGTCGTGGGTGGAGGGCTGATGCGCTCGCAGGACATTATCCTGCCGCGCCTGCGCGATCACATGCAGCGCTTCGTGCCCTTCCCGCCGGACGTCGTTGCCGGCAGATTTCTGTTGGACGGCGGATTGATGGGTGGGGTTGCCCTCGCCCTGGCCGCGGCGGAAGAAGCGGCATGACCAGCCGGCCGGACCGCGTGGTCGTGGTGGGGCCCAACCCCGCCATGGATCTCATCCTGGAGGTCGCGGCGCTCGACCCGGGTGAAAGTCATCGAGCCCAGCAGGCCATGCACCTGGCGGGGGGCAAACCGGTGAACGTGGCGCGAACACTGCGGCGGCTCGGCATCGACGTCAGCCTGGTCTCTCCCCTCGGCGGACATCTCGGGCCGGCCCAACTGATCAGGGAGGCATGTACCGCGCTGGGCATCGACCTGCAGGCAACCGAGATCGGTGAGGAGACGCGCACGTGCGTCGTGATCGCCGATGCCGCAACCGGCGAGGCGACCGTGGTCAACGAGCGCGGCCCGCACCTGTCCGGCGACGAAGCGGACGCCTATCGCTCGTCGGTCGAGAAGACGCTGCGGCCCGGCGGCATTGTCGTCATGTCGGGAAGTCTTCCTCCCGGTCTGCCCGCCGACTTCTATGCGCACGTCGTGGAGCATGCCCACGCCGTCGGCGCGCGGACCATCGTCGACACCTCTGGGGAGCCCTTGCGGCTGGCGCTGGAGGCGGGCCCCCGAGCGGTGAAGGTAAACGGCGACGAGTTGCTGGCGGTGACCGGAGCCACCTCCGTCGACGAGGCGGCCCTTCAACTCGGCAAGGCGATCCCTCACGTCGCGGTGACATTGGGCAGCGCGGGAAGCCTCTACGTGGGACCGGACGGCGTTTCTCGTCTCCCCGCTCTGCCCGTCACCGTGACGAACCCGACCGGAGCAGGCGATGCATTTCTCGCCGGGCTGGTCGCCGGCCTGGTGCGTGGACATCCCTGGCTTGCCGCCCTCGCCGAGGCGACGTCGGCAGCGGCTCTAGTTTGCGGCCGGCTCGGACCCGATATCGGCACCACGGCGGGCCCGGCTGGTTCCGGCACTGAGACCGCGATCGAGACCTCCGTGAACGGCTAATCGGGCGGAGCCGCGACGGCTTCAGGACGGCCGCTCTGGGCAGAGGCATAGGCAGCGGCGACGACCGCCAATGCTCGCTCTCCATCCCGGCCGCTCGCCGCCGGCGGCGTCCCGTTTCGCACGGCCCGTGCGAAGTCCAGGATCATAGCGCGATCCATGTCAGCCCCCCAGCCGATCCACTCGACATGCTGGGATTGAGCCGGACTGAGCACCAGGCGCTGCGCGAAGGCATCGAGTTGGAGCGTCCCCCGTGTGCCCGCAATTTCCATGGTCACGTCGCCCCAGGTAGGAAAGGACGGCGGGCGCGACCAGCTGGGATCGAGGGTAGCGACCACGCCGGACGGAAAGCGGAGTGTCAGAAATGCCGTGTCTTCCACGGAAAGTCCGTACAGCCGGTTACTCATCTCGGCGTACACGTCGACCGGATCTTGACCGAGATACCAGCGCAGGAGATCGGCGACGTGCACCGTGTGATCCATCACTGCTCCGCCGCCCGCCCGGTCGCGGCTGGTGAACCACCCTGGCGGCAGCGTCCCGTGGTTGGTTGCCTGGATCGCGATCGGCTCGCCGATAGCTCCCGACCGCAGCGCCTCCCGGGTCCGCAACGCGGGAAGGTTGTGCCGGACGGGGAAGGCCGTTGCCAGGATGACCTCGTAGGTCTGGGCGGCGGCGATCATGGCCTCGGCGTCGTCAATGACCGTGGCGATCGGCTTTTCGCAGAGGATCGCTTTGCCCGCTTCGGCCGCCGCCAGGGCGAGATCCCGATGATTGACATTTTCAGAGGTAATGATGACGGCCTCGATGTCGTCACGGCGCAACAGATCATGGAGGTCGACGTAGCACGGCACACCGAAATTCGTCCCAGCCCTCAGTCCGCGCTCCGAATCGTCATCCCAGATAGCGACCAACTCCGTCTCGGGCAACGCCTGGAGAGCGGCGGCGTAGGCTGGAGCATGCACGTGGGCCATGCTGAGAATGGCGAAGCGAACCGGCGTGCTCATGCCGCCTCCGACGGGACGGCCATGGGCCGCCCGGTGCGTGCCGCTTCGCGGGCGCAGAGCGCCAATGCGAGGGCACGCAGCGAGTCCTCGGCCGTCACGCTTGCCGCCGCGTGTCCGCTGATGACCTCAAAGAAGTGCAGCAGCTCGGTTCGGTAGGGGTTGTCGGTCGTGGCCAGGTTGGGCAAAGGTACGTCTCCTGCATCCTCAGGGGCCGCCAGCACGAGAAGCTCAAGTGACTCCGAGTCCCGGCTGTCGTACTGCAACAGTCCGCCGGTCCCTGCGACTTCGATGCGAGTGGTGAAGGGACCCGGATGTCCCCAGGTGCCGGTGAGCTGCGTGAGAACACCCGAGCGGTGGCGGACGGTCGCCATGCCCTGCGTAAACGGAACCGAGCCGGCGTGGCGAAGTTGGGCAAAAACGCGCTCAGCCGGACCGAACCGGGCGAGCGCCCAGTCGAAGTCATGGATCATCAGGTCAAGAAAGATGCCTCCGCTGCGCGACTCGTCGCGATACCATCCACCCGATCCGGAGGGGTAGAATCCTTGCCGCACGAGGGTGCAGGACGCCGGTGTGCCGATCGCGCCATCCCGAACGGCGCCGGCCAGAGCCTGATACTGCGGGAAGAAGCGTACGACCATGGCCGGCAACAGGTGCACGCGTGCGGTACGGCAGACCCCAATCATCCGCCGTCCGGCTTCCAGGGTCAGCGCCAGCGGTTTCTCACAGATGACGTCCTTTCCCGCTCGCGCCGCGACCTCCGTCGCCTGCTGATGGAGGGCGGTCGGTAAGCAGACATCCACGACGTCGACGCGCGGATCGGCGGCAGCCGCCATGATGTCGATTGTCGGCGTCGCGCCCAGCGCTTCCGCGAGGCGCGCCGCTCGTTCGGCGCCCAGTCCGGCGACACTCACGACCTCGACGTCCGGCAGCGTGGCGTAGGCATCGGCATGCACCTGACCGATCATGCCCGCACCGAGCAAGCCGACCCGGATCATCCGCGCCTCTCCCTCCCGGCCACGCTGCCCGACCCGCCGGGAGAACATTATTCCATACGGCATGCGGCCCGTCGAGTAACATTCCAATCAGGAGCCAGGCACCGATGGTGCCGCGGAGGGGGAGTGGTGGACACCGAGGATCGGACCACCGAGGCAGCGCGCGAGCCGGCCGGCGCACGTGGCGCACGAGCCGACCTGGCGTCACTGCGCGGTGGGCTCGTCGTGTCATGCCAGGCGCGGGGGGGAAATCCGCTGCGCGGCCCCACTTTCATGGCGGCGATGGCCCGGGCCGCGGTCATGGGCGGCGCCGCGGGAATCCGCGCCAACGGTCCCGACGACATCGCCGCCGTTCGCCGGGCGGTCGATGTCCCCATCATCGGGATCCTGAAAGTCACGATGCCGGATGGGAGTCTCTTCATCACCCCGTCGCCGGAAACAGTCCGGGCAGTGATCGCCGCCGGCAGTCGGTTGGTCGCGCTGGACGGAACCGGGAGGGCGCGCGCCGGCGGGGCCACCCTGCGCCAGGTCATCGACACCGTCCATGCCGAGAGCGCCTGCGCCCTGGCCGATATCTCGACGGAGGACGAAGGGCTGCATGCGGCCGACTGCGGTGCCGATGCGGTGGGAACGACCCTCAGCGGCTACACACCGTACAGCCGCCGGCAAGCCGAGCCGGATCTCGTCCTCGTCGAACGCCTGGCTTCACGACTGGATATCCCTGTCTTCGCGGAAGGTCGCATCGCAACGCCGGGACAGGTCCGGCAGGCCTTCGAGGCCGGGGCGGCGTTCGTCGTGGTGGGCACCGCCATCACCGATATCGTCGCCGTCACTCGGGCGTTCGTCCGTGGCGTCGGGCCGGGACGCGCGGAGGCATGAAGGCAGATCTGCTTCTCGCGATCGACGTCGGACAGACGTCGACCAAGGCCGTGCTCGCGTGCGACGACGGCCGGATCGTGAGCCGGGGACAGGGAGGGCCGGCGGACCACTTCAATGTGCGGGGCGGATTCGAGCGTAATCGCGCCGCCATCCAGGATGCGATCCGATCGGCCTGCGACCATGCGGGAGTGGCGCCCGCTGTTGTGGCTGCCACCGCGCTTGGGGTCACCGGCGTTCATCGCGGTAGTCCCGAGATTCGCCTCGTCGAGGACATCGTCCGTGAGGTAGCGCCATCAGGCGCCATTGCTGTCTTCCCCGATTACGTCATGAATCTGGCCGGGGCGTCGGCGGGATCATGGGGAATCGCCGTGATCGCCGGCGGCGGCTCGATCGCATATGGCGTCAGCCGGGACCGGTCGAAAGAGGGCATTGCCGGCGGCTACGGCTACCTCCTCGATGATGAGGGCAGTGCGTTCGATATTGGACGGCGCGCCGTCAAGGCCGCGATCTGGGCTTCGGATGGGCGCGGTGAGCCCACGATCCTGGAGCGCATGATTCGCGAGGAGCTATCACTGGCCGCGATGCCGGAGATCAAGCGCGTCGTCTACCATGCGAACTTTTCCCGGGATCAAATATCTCGCCTGGCACCGAAAGTGGTGACGGCGGCGGCCGACGGAGACCGCGCCGCGCAGTCCATCCTGGACGCGGCCGCCCATGAGCTGGCGCGGCTGGTCCTGGCGGTGGCGCGGCAGATCGCGGATGGAGGGGAGACGATCCCGGTCTACGCGACCGGGGGTGTCTTCGCGGCGGGCGATCCGATCTTGACGCCGTTCGCCGCGGACCTTCGCGCCACTTGGCCGGCCGCGGACATCCGCAAACCTACCTTTCCGCCGGTCATCGGCTCCCTCATCGAAGCGAAAAAGTTGTCAGGCGGGACCGTCGGTCCGGACTGGCTGGAGGCCGTGCGAAGCACTCTCACGCGTTAGGCGCCGCTACCCGGACGGGGAGATCGATCTCAAAGAGGCGGTTCCATGGAAACCGGACGGGTCCGATTTCTACCTCGTTGATGCCGCTCCGTCTTGTCAGCGGCTCAAGCCGATCCTGATAAATGGCGAGCAGCCTGTCCCGCACCGCCGCCGACACCGCCGTCGCCTCGCTGCCCAGGTCACCGTACGACACACCGAACGTCTGTTCAAGCTCCCGGATGCCGGCGCGGCTGCGTACGACGGACTGATAGGCCCAGTCATCCAGGTACCGCGTCAGGAGCAAAGCGATGTGGGCCGCCTGCTCCCGTGGAGACACTCCCCGCCGCTGCGCCAGCAACCGCAGATAGGCCTGTCCGAGCGCCGAGCCGATCGTGTTGCCCGCGGTGTTCCATCCGGCAAATGCGAGAAAATCGAGCGCCCGTGTCGTCTGCAACAACGGCGGGAGCAGCGTGGGGTCGGCGCCGTTGCTGTACGCGACATCCACGACGGCAACCGGAACATCGCGATCCTGGTAATCGCGGATGGCAGAGACAAATTCGTCGAGGTTGCGCCCCGTGGTCTGCACGGAGGCGTAGTCGATGCCCTCGAAGGCCTCCGCCTGTGCCTCGGCCGGCGTGTTGGCCATCAGCACAAGGTCGGCGTCGCCGGCCCCGTCCGCCACCAGTCCCCCGGCCGCCAGGATCTGCCCTTTCACCGTTTCGCCGAGCGGCCGGTCCTCGTAATTGGCCGTGATAAACGGGCCTCGCACCGAGGAATAGCGCGGCCAGACGCGTGGACGAAGGCCCGCGAGGGAACAGGCAAGGCGGGCAATGAGGCTCGTGGCCACTTCGTCTGCTCCCGGATAGACGGCAACGCGGTCGTAGGCGCCGAGCTCGGCGATGCGTAAGGACAGGGCACGCTGCTCCATGGCGGGGAAGCCGAGCGGGTTGGCATCATCCTGGGTGATGGCGAGGTAGTCGAAGACACCCGCGGCGGCCCAGTCGATCATGGCAAGATTCAGCGCGTGATTGCGGCGCCGAGTCGCCAGGTAATCGTCAAGCAGGTCGGCCGGAATCCGGGCGCGGACATCCCCCAGCTCACGCTCATCCTCCGAACGGTGGTAGCGGTCCACCGCGTCGGTCAGCTGCGAGAGCCGGAACATGGCCCGGCCATAGCGGTCCCAGTAGAGTTTCTCCTCCTGGTTGTTGTCGGCGTTCGAGATGCGCTGCAGGATGTTGAACCCGTAGATCGGCATGCCGGGATGATTGGCACGCACGCGCCGGATGACGTCCAGATGCGAGAGCACAGAGTCCAGGGGATCGAGCGAGCGGCGCGAGTTGACCAGACCACCGTGCGCGAGCATGTCGATCGAGATGACAGTCCCGTCCAGCCCCTCGGTCTGGTCCTCAATCCAGCCGGAGAGCGCGGCCGGGTCACCCGGCCGATTCAGCGTCCCGAGGAGAGCGAGGGGCGGGGTGAGGACGTCGATGCCGGCCACGGCAGCGGCCATCGCCGGCAGCACGCGCGTCACGGGACGATCGTCGAGAGGAATCAGGAGGATGCGCACAACGCGTCAGACCGGCGCGGTGCTGCCGTACTCGGCGCGCGCCTCGTCGGAGAGCAGAAAGAGCGGATCGTCGCCCAGAATCGGCAGGAGGAGGTCACGCATGGCGCCGACGTCGACCAACCGGGACTCCGCCTGGCCCACCCTGCCGGTCTTCTGCGCGCCCGCCGCCGTGAGAAGCGGATCGATCTTGGGAAAGTTTCGATCCCAGCGCCAGAGGTGAAGCCCCGTGACCACCTCTTCCCACGTCCCGTCCTCGCGCTTGATGTAGCAGGGACACGGTTCCGGCTGCATGTGATACGGTGCGTGCGCCTGCTCCTCCACCATGTGCAGGCATGTGTTGGACTCGTGCGTCACGCCGAGAAGAAGGATCCGGCCGCCTCGGTCGGCCAGACGGCCGTATGGACTATCGGCGGCGCACGGTGTCGCGACGTGGGCGTGGCCCTCGATGAGCGTCCGCGTGTCGTTCCCAATGCCCGCGACCGAATGCGTGGGATGCATGCTGCGCTCCGCTGCCTCGCGCCGCCGGAAGGTTTCGGGGATAGTCCCGGTCCAGCAGGGAGAGGTCGCGGGATCGAACCGTGGCGGATGCTCCGGTCCATCTTCTTCGGTCCCGGTCAGCGTCGGCACCAACACCGTCCCCTCCGGGCCTACCGCCTCCAGCAGCGCGTCGATGACCGTCTCTGCTCCGCCCTCAACCCAGCCCAGGCTGCTCAGCGAGCTGTGGACCAGCACGGTCATTCCCGGCTCGACGCCGAGCCGGCGGAGATCATGGACAAGGTCTTCCCGGGTCAGACTCTGCCGTTCTGATGTCATGCGTTCGTCTCCTGACATTTGATGAGGGAAAAGTGATTCTCCCGCACTCTCGATGAGGCAGGTCCAGGGAATACTGACGATGTCTGTGCAGCGGTGGTTCAGGTGGCGTGGAGGACGCGCTGGCGAAGCAGCTCGACGTTCGCGCGTCCGTACATGTGCCTCTTAATTCGGTTAACCTGCCCCTCCAACTGGCCGTTGTTCCACTTCATCCATAACATCGCGTCGATTGCGGCTCCATCCCTGCGAATTCCTGCAGCGTAGGCCGCCAGCTCGCGGACATCGCCGGCTTCCATACCCTTCAACCACTGCTCCAGTGCACCGTCATCGAATTCACTCACCAGCCGGCGGAAGTTCTGTACCAATCTGGATTCGCTCCCAATGTCAGTGCCGCGGGGAGCCGGGCACCCGCCTCGCCACGGGGGGCAAAGCCAACCAGCTCGACATATCCACCAGTGGGTTGGCGCGCCGAGCATGCGGTGCAGCGAGTGCCCGGAATCGCGCAGCGAAGATCCGGCGGGGACAGCCCTCAATCTTACAGAGAAACCGGCGAACTGTGAGATGCAGACGGCCCGCCACTCCGTTCCGGGGAAGGCGGGCAAGCATGGGCACGTAATCGCTGTGCACACGCACGGCGCCACGGCCGCACAGTGGACGGGGTGCATGATCTTGCTTGCGGGCGACAACCGACGTGATGACGTCGGCATTGAGGCGGATGTGGTCGAGATGGAGATGGGCGGGATCGGAGAGGATACTGGGCATGAGGGGATCCCCGAAGGAGAGACGCAACGATTATCTTCCTCATCCCCCCACCCACCTCAAGGAGAGTGCCGGAGAACCGGGTCTGCACCGGCTGTGGCAGTGTCAGTCAATACCGGATGGGATCGGGCTTGAGGTCTCCCCCTTTCGCTGGACGTACGCCGTGCTGGGGCAAGATTTGATCGATGATGCCGACCCCTGACTGCTCAGACGCTGTGCATGCCGCGGCCAGCATCCGCCAGACTCTCTCGGCGAAGATGCGGGCCGAGGTCGCTTATCGCGGTGCATCGGTCAGGCGATCCGACAGCACTGGTCGTCCCCCTCGCCTACTGCCGCCTGCGCATCTACTATCTAGTCGCTGGCACTTCGTCGCCACCAATCCGCGTATCTATCAACCTGCCGGACGTCGCATCAATGAATTCATAGATGAAGCCGACGCGAAGCTGCCGGCCGTTGTCGCTCGGGGTCATCCCATCTCCCGGCATCAGGGAGATCACCCAATATGTATGGCCCGTCATGCTCATGTACGACCGATCCGCAGGGTCAGAGACGGTCGCCAGGGCGATGCCCCGGACAGAACCAGGGGCGCCGTGGAGCGGCCAGGACCCAAGCGCCGCCCGAATCGCGCTCGCAGCCGAGACAGTTGGGGAGCTCGCATGGCTCAACCCCAGTCCGAGTTTCTCTATGGTGACGATGGCAGATGCGGCGAGCGGAGGCTCGCCGGGAGCCCCCGTGAGTTGAGGAACAGACGGGGAGGCGGCAGTCGTGTAGACGCGGAGGGCGACGCCACCAACGGCCACGAGAAGCAACGCGGCGAAGGCGGCAATGAAGCGGCGGGCGACACCATTGTTCTGCGGTGACACGGCTAGTCTCCTTCGTGTAGCGATACGCGAGCGGTTGCGTCAGTACCGACAGGCGGTGTCATAGGTCTCGTAAACGGTCGACGAACTGTAGGCATCTCCTCCCCAACTCGCATTCGTCGACGGATGGTTGCCGAATGTGTGCCAACGACCGCCCTACCTGGAAGCGCATGAGGTGGACGCGCAGCCATACACATGAATGTTCGAAAACTGCTCGAGATTAGAGGAGCCGGCCGGGAGTTGGTCGGCTCTATCGTTGTTCGCGCTTTCTCGCTCGTCTCGCGGCGCCTGGGTGGCCATAAGTATATACCGGTCCGCGACACGCGACAAGATCCCATATGAGTTCCGCAGTGCTTTACACCTCTCATGCGGCGGTCTCCTGTTGGACCAGAACTTCGTGGCGCGGTCGTCCAGGGAGTGGTGGGAGGGACAACGCTGTAGGCGGGCTCGTAATGGTGGAGGGCCGTCTGGACCGGTTCGACCTTGGGTTCGGGATCGACGCACGCGTAGATCTCCTTGTGGTAAGGCGGTTGCCGCTGGTCGGCCGTGCCATTCAATCTGGGCGAGTGGAGCGGGAGTACGACGGGGGCGGCGCCGCGCTCCTGATAGTAGGCGCCGAAGCTGGCCTTGAACTCAGAGCCGCCGTCGGCCTGGATGGACTTGAGACCGGAGGGGGAACCTCGCCTCCCTCCGCTGCAAGCTCTCGGTGGCGGGCGCTGACGCCTTGCCCCGCCGTACCTCGGCAGCGCCCTAACAGGAGGGGTACTGACGAGGGTGAACTGGGGGAAACGCGCACCGGGCGCGACGGCCACATCGAGGGTGTCTATCTGGACCATGTCGCCAGGGTTGCCGACGGCGCAGTCCGGACTTGCCCCGGTCAGGTGGCTCTTGCACCCTTTTGACCCGAGTTTGGCCCTTTCACGCGGCGTAACAGGCAGCCTCGAGTGAGGAGGCAGACGCGACTCCGGTCTACAGCAGCTTCCCGGCGACGGCCTCCGCGGTGCGCTCGACCGCCCGCAACGCCTTCTCGGGATCGTGGAGAAACACCCCGGCAACCAGCACGTCGAGGACATGCAGCTGGGCGATCGTCGATCGGATCGCGCCGCTGGCGAGAGGCGTTTCCATCGGACCGGTCAGCAAGATGAGATCGCTGAGGCTGGCCACCTGCGACCGGGAATGAGCCGTGATGGTGATGACGGCCGCGCCCGCCTGTTTGGCACGGGCCACGCTCTCCACAATGTCCTTCGTGTCTCCGGAATACGTCACGGCAATCGCCACGTCGCCCGGCTGCATCAGGCTCGCCGTCATGGCCTGCTGATGCGGATCGGCCACCGCGTCGACCTGCTTGCCGATGCGCGTGAATTTGTACTTGGCATCCATGGCCACGACGGTCGAGGCGCCGACGGCGAACACTTCCAGCCGGGGAGCGGCCGCGACCGCGCGGACGGCGCGTGCCATGGCATCGGCATCAAATAGCCGCATCGTGTCTTCCAGCGCCAGCACATTCGCCGTCATGATCTTCTCGGCGATGGTCCGGATGTCGTCCTGCGGCGCGATGTCTCCCATGACGGTGCGAACGGGCGCCACGGCATCCGCCGCCAGCATCAGCTTGAACTCGGCAAAGCCGGCATACCCGAACTCCTGGCAGAAACGCACGACGGTCCCGGCGCTGACGCCGCTGAGCTCCGAGAGCTGGTGCACCGACATGTACAGAATCTCGTCGGGGTGGTCGAGGATGTAGGCGGCCAGGCGCTGTTCGGCAGGGCTGAGCCCGGGGAGAGCGCTCTGCAGCCGCAGCAAGACCTTACCCGCCCCGTCGCGGATCCCCTGGGCCGGCGCTCGCTCCAGCATGCCGCCACCCCCTCGCCGTGCGATTGAAGTTTGGTCGCTTTGGCTCGTCTATTATGTGACAATGTTCAACAGACGAGCGGCGAGCCCTTCTAGATGCCTGAGCGACCATGGTATGGGTGGATCCATCCAGCGAGGAGGAGTTGGAGATGGGGCAGCTTCGTGACCGACTGATGCGCCGTTGGACCACGGCTCGATGGACGCGCCGCCTGGGTGCGGGCGCCGCCATCGCGTTGATGGTGCTGTCAATTCAGCCCGGCCTGGGCAACGTGACCCACGCCAAGGGGGCGACCGTCAACCTGGTGATGTGGCAACAGTGGGGCGGTGGACACGAGAAGAAGACGCTGGACAAGTACATCGGTCTCTTCAACAAGTCGCATCCCGGCATCCACGTGAGTGAGGTCGCGGTCACCGACAACACGAAGATCGTCTCGGCGATCTCCGGGGGGAAGCCACCGGACTTGATGGACCTGGGGACAACCGGCACGCTCGGCCAGTGGGCACATGACGGCTTGCTGCAGCCGCTGGACACTTACATCCACTCGTCGCACATCAACATGGGCGCTTTTGTGCCGGCCGGGTGGCATGCGGTGCAGTACAACGGGCACTACTACGGTGTGCCGTTCATGAACTTCAATGTCGGCCTCGTCTACAACAAGAAACTCTTCCGGGCCGCCCACATCACGCACCCGCCTCGCACGCTGCAGGAGCTCGACACGGACGCCGCCAGGCTGACCGTGATCAAGCACGGCCGCATCGTGCGCCTCGGCTTTGTGCCCGACTACCCGGCCAGCAATCTCGAAGTGTTTGCCTGGCTCTTTGGTGGTGACTGGTTCAAGAACAACGGTCGAACCAGTACGGCAGCCTTATCGGCCAACATCCGGGCACTGCAGTGGGAGCAGAGCTTCTACCAGAAGTACGGGCGCAGCAGTGTGAAGCGCTTCGTGGCGGGATTCGGCCAGTACCTGACAGCAGCCGATGGTTTCGAGTCGGGGAAGGTGGCCATGATGCTGGACGGCGAGTGGAACATCGCGTTCGTCAAAGAGAACGTCAAGAGATTCCAGATCGGGGCCGCTCCTTTCCCAGCGCCGGCGGGCATGACGAGCCGCAATGGGACGTCCTACATCGACACCAACCCGCAGGTCATCCCGACGGGCTCGCCACACGCGGCGCAGGCGTTTGAGTTCATCAAGTGGGAGACAACCAACCCGGCGCTGGCCGCGGAGTACGCGACGCTTGTCGTCAATCTCCCGCAGCTCAAGCACGTGCCGCAGACCAGCCTATTCAAGGACCCGAATTTCCGTGTCTTCGAGAACGAGGCGAACGGTCCGAATGCCCACCAACTCCCCCAGACGGCGATTAGTTCGCAGTTTGCGACGAATCTCGGAAACGCGGAGGAAGCAGCCATCCTCGGCAAGAGCAGCGCCAGGTCGG
This sequence comes from Pseudomonadota bacterium, assembly GCA_021324655.1. Lineage (GTDB taxonomy): Bacteria > Chloroflexota > UBA5177 > UBA5177 > UBA5177 > JAJPIP01. The sequence continues at coordinate 28,462 of JAJPIP010000052.1, read as the reverse complement.
CGCTGCAGAACTTGCAGAAGATGACCCAGCAGGAGATCGCCAGCACGCACTGAGATCACCCCCGGGGCGGCGGGACTACTCCCGCTGCCCCGCGATGAGCCCGGACGCGGGAGGGAGAGATGAGCATTCGGCGGCGGGACGTCTCGCGACTCAGCGTGGGACTCCTCTTCGCGGCGCCCTGGATCATCGGCTTCTTCGCCATTACGCTCTATCCCAGCCTGGCCTCGCTCTACTACAGCTTCACGAGCTTCAATACCCTGCAGCCGCCGGTCTGGGTCGGCCTCCAGAACTTTCAGCAGATGTTCACGAGCGACCCCATTTTCTGGACGTCGGTGCGGAACACTCTCTACTTCGTGGCCATCGGTGTTCCCTCGACGCTGATCCTGGCGCTCTCTTTCGCGCTTCTTCTCAGTCAGAAGCGGCGCTTCGTCGGCATGTACCGCGCGCTGATCTACGTCCCGGTCGTCGTCCCACCGGTCGTGACGGCGATCATCTGGGTCTGGATCCTCAACCCAGAGAACGGTCTGTTGAATTCCGGACTTGCCGTGCTCCACGTACCGCAGCCCGGCTGGCTGGCCGATCCCTCCTGGGCCAAGCCGGCACTGCTCATCATGTCGACCTGGGGCTTCGGCCAGGCGATGGTCATCATGCTGGCCGGCCTGCAGGACGTGCCGGAGCATCTGTACGAAGCGGCCATGATCGACGGGGCGGGCGCCGTCCGCCGGTTCTGGCATGTGACCCTGCCCATGATGAGCCCGGTCATCTTCTACACGCTGGTCGTCAACGTCATCTTCTCGCTGCAGTACTTCACGCAGGCCTTTGTCGCCGAGGGCGGCGGCAACAACCTGGGCGCTCCGCTTAACAGCACCTTGCTCTACAGCCTGTACCTGTATGAGAACGCCTTCTCCTACTTCAAGATGGGCTACGCCTCGGCCATGGCCTGGATTCTCTTCCTGATCACCGTCGTCGCGACCTTCCTCCTGTTCCGCTTCTCCCGCCGCTTCGTCTATTACGAGGGAGGGGAACAATGAACGTCCTGACCCAGCGGAAGCCGGCTCCGTACTCGCTGGCCGCCCCGCGCTCCCGTCATCGCACCTACACCAGCCGGCTCGGGAGCGTCGCCTATCACGCCGTCCTGATAGCCCTCTGTTTCCTTATCCTGCTGCCCCTCATCTGGATGATCTCCAGCTCGCTGAAGACAAACAATCAGATCTTCGTCTATCCGCCGCAGTTCTTTCCCCACCATCCGCACTGGTCGAATTATCCGGCGGCGCTCCGCTACATCGACTTCTGGCGGTACTTTGCCAACTCGCTGCTGATCGCCGCCTTCACGGTCGCCGGCACGCTCTTCTCGTGCACGCTGACCGCCTATTCCTTCTCGCGTCTCCGCTGGCCGGGACGAAACCTGCTGTTCGGCATCTGCATGGCGACGCTCATGTTGCCCTTCCAGGTGCAGATGATCCCGCTGTACATCATCTATTTCCACCTGCACTGGATCGGCACGTTCCTTCCGCTGATCGTGCCGCCGTTTTTCGGCAATGCACTCTACATCTTTCTGCTGCGTCAGTTCTTCCTCACCATCCCACGCGATCTGTCCGACGCGGCCATCGTCGACGGCGCCGGTCCGCTACGAACCTTCTGGTCCGTCATCATTCCGCTGATTCGGCCCGCGCTTGCCGTGGTGGCGGTCTTCTCATTTCTCGACGCCTGGCAGGATTTTCTGGCGCCGCTCATCTATCTGGACGACCCCTCGACGTATACCCTCTCGCTCGGCCTGCAGCTGTACTACAGCGTGCACCAGACTGCCTGGGCCTACCTGATGTGCGCGTCGGTCGTCTTCACGCTGCCGTCCGTGGTGCTCTTCTTCGTCGCCCAGCGCACCTTCTCACGCGGCATCACCCTCACGGGACTCAAGGGATAACAGGGCGCTCCGTCTGTGGAGCGCGGCCGAACGACAACAACCGGGGAGAAAGTATGCGTATCGCAGTCAGCATGTGGAGCCTGGTCACCGAGGCGAAACGGGGAGGGATCGACGCGCCCGACTTTGTTCGGTATGCCGCCGGCATCGGAGCGCAGGGTGCCGAGTTGCTCGACGTCTTCTGGACCGATCAGGAACGGGAGTTTGAGGAGGTCGAGAGTGCCGTGCGAGAGACGGGACTGCCCGTGAGCGCCTATGCGATCGGGAACGATCTGGTGCAGACGGATGCCGTGGACCGAGCCGATCAAGTGCAGTCGATCCGGGATGGCATCGATATGGCGCGCCGCCTCGGCACGCCCCGCCTGCGCATCTTCAGCGGCAGCGAGAAGGACGGCGTGACAGCGGAGGATGGCGTCGGCTGGATCGTGGAAGGGCTCCGCTCGGTTGCCCCCTATGCCGAAGAGCAGGGTGTCACGCTGGTCCTGGAGAATCACGGCCTGTTCGCGGGACGCGCCGATCAGGTTCGCCGCATCATCGAGTCCGTCGGCTCCCCCGCCCTGCGGGCCAACCTCGACACCGGAAACTTTCTGCTCGTCAACCAGGATCCGGTGGAAGCGGTTCGTGAGCTGGCCCCGCTCGCCGCCTACGTCCACCTCAAGGACTTCCGCCGCCTGCCCCCTGGTGCCGAGTCAGCGGAGGCGTACACCGGAATCGACGGAACGCGATACGAGGGAACCGTGATCGGCGAGGGGGATGTCGATCTTCCCGGCGTCCTGAGCGCGCTGGAGGCGGCGGGCTACGACGGCTGGCTCTCCATCGAATACGAGGGGACCGGCGAGCCGCGTGCCGGCCTGGAAGGGAGTCTGCGCAACACGGAGACGCTGCTCGGGGCGGTGCGGGGATGACGACGGCGGGCGAGTCTCCCGTTGGCGTCGCCGTCGTGGGCGCCGGCTCGATGGGCGGGCAACACGTCCGCGCCTACCAGGGCGCGGGCGCGGAGGTGGTGGCGATCTGCGATGTCGACGCCGCCCGCGCCGAGGCTCTGGCCGGATCGATCGGTGCCCGGGCGTACACCGACGTCGACAGCATGCTGGACGAGGCGCATCCCGCCGCCGTCAGCATCTGCACACCGCCGGCGCAGCACGTGGCGCCGGCACTGGCTGCCGCCGAGTGCGGTGTGGGGCTCCTCATCGAAAAGCCGCTCGCCAATGCCCTCGCGCCCGCCCGTGAGATCGCGGATGCCGTCCACCGCCATGGCGTGGTGTGCATGATCGGTTTCTGCCACCGCTTCCATGAGCCCGTCCTCCAGATCAAGGAACGGCTGGAGGCGGGCGAGATCGGCCGGCCGGTGCTCTTCCGCAATCGCTTCGCGTATGAGTTTGAGGGAGTCGAGAACACCTGGTTTTCCGATCCCGCCGTGGCGGGCGGCGGCACGTTGATGGATACCAGCGTCCACTCGCTCGACCTCTACCGCTTTCTCATCGGCGACATTGACCGCGTTGCCGCCGAACTGGACACGGTCACACCCGGCCTGAGCGTCGAGGACAACAGCGTCCTGCTGGTGAACGGCCCGACGCGTGTTCCGGGCATCATCGAGGCAAGCTGGACGACGCCCGCCGGTGACAGCGAGCTGATCATCTTCGGGACCGAGGGCAACCTCGGGGTGGACTACGGCCAGGGGGACTTCGGGGTCGCGTTCATCGAAACGCCCCAGGCAGGCCGCCGCATGCTCGATCGCTCGGGCGTGAACCGCTTCGTGACGGAGATCAGACACTTCCTGGACGCCGTGCGCGGCGGTCAAGACACGCGGCCCAACGTCGATGACGGGCTACGAACCCTGGAGGCGATCGATGCCGCTTATCTGTCGGTGGGTCAAAGCCGGCCATCACCCTCCGGATCGGGAATCAACACGAATAGCTAATCATGGCCGTGCGCCACGCCGAGATGGTGGAGTAGGCAGCGCATGATCTGCGACTTGATGATCGGGCCGTCACCGCGGAGGAGCGGCAGCATCGTCGCCCTGGGGCGACCGGACACTACCCCGCCCTGTCCTGCTCGCTCCGCCCCCGGGCAGGGCCTGACTTCGCCGGAAAGCTAGCCATGATGCAAGCTCCGTCTGGCGGCTACTTGCTCCCTCGACAGGGCGGCCTGTACACGATCAGTCCTGACGCTGTCGCTGCCCCGTACCGCGGCGGAGGGGGCGAAGGCGCCAAGACGTACTGTAACCTAGACATCCAGCACAAGTGTCAGGCGAAGCTCACCGTGTTCTTTTCGCCTCCCGGAAACGACTACGGTAATGTCGTCTTCAGCGGTCAGAGTCCACCACAGAGCGTTTTCTCCATGTGAGGCTACGCGGGCGTCACCGATCAACCGTCCGGGTATGCCCCGAATTGCATCCCTGACGACTACCTTGAGGGGGCTTTTGCGATGCCCGTAAGCGTCGCCTCTCTCTCGTGCCGGACTCCGCGCCTCCGCGGCCATGAGCTGTACGCACCTTTCGACATATACCTCGCGTTTGGTTTTCCGGGGCTATACTCAGGGCCGCCTGGGGACCTCCCGCCTGAGGAGCACGACCCGCCTGGCGACTCGCCTGATGATCCCGCAGGTAGGCTGGTGGGTGGATCGCAAATTGAGTTCTCGACCGTGTGGAGCATGTCCCTCTAGGTAAGGAGACGAGCGCGATGACGAGCCTGATGCTGCGCATTATCGCTCCCGTTTTACTGGTATCCGCATGCGCTGGGGCTACCCCATCAGCGGCGGGACAGGGCAGTCCGTGCTCGCCTGCGGGGACGAGAGGAGGAACTTCCTTCTGTCTCGCGCGCCTCCACGGACGCGGTCCCAGGTTCCGAATTCTCCCAACCCACCATGCAAAAATTGTTGTCGTGCATTGGTCCTTCCAGTGTCCGGTACAGTCGACGATGACGGCCGGTTTCCCGCGCTTTCGGCTCACGCTGCTGACGGATGCACCACACGCGTCGGACGTCAATGTCAGCGTTGAGTCCAAGTCCGCGGACGTCGGTGTCAAGACAACGCCCACGGAGCGCGCCTCCACAATCGCGATCTTCGTGGCCATCGACACGTCGCCGCTGGAGGGCCCGACCTCGGTGTGCCGCTGGAACTTGGTCGTGGTTGGTAAGAGATAGCCCCCGCGCGGGTGCCCGCAGGCAGTCTGCGGACGACAACGGTTAAATGCCTGAGAGAGGTTCATATTCGGGTACTTGGGTGATGGAGGACGCCGACGGCCTGCCGACAAAGTCCGCGGGGACGGAGATCGCCCTATGGGGCTGCGGCGGCGCCGCGCTTCTGCTCGCCGTTGCACTCGTCATCGCCGTCTTCGTGACCACGTTTCGGTCCGCCACATCGGTTCCCTCGTGGCAGCGGTATCCGGCCGGGTCGGCGCCCGGGACGCTCGCCCGGTTTCTCGTGGACCTGCAAGACAACGATCTGCACCGCGCTTATAAGCTGACGCTCGCGGGACAGGCGGGACGCGGCTCACCGACCTGGCAACGATTCCACCGCGAATTTGCGTTCTGGCCAGAGGTCGGGCGCCACATCAAGTTTGAAAGGATACGGGTGCGGGAGAATGCGGGAGTCGTCACAGTCAGGCTGGATATTCCGCCGGGTGGTCGCCCTTCCGATCCGGTGGCAGCGGTCTACAGGATGACGTATCACCTGGTTCGGCATCATCATTGGGTGATCAAAGCCTGGTCAGGGACGTATCAAGGGTTTCAGCCATGACGCCTCTGCGGTAGGTCACGGTGAGCAAGGAAAACGATGGGCTGTGGGCAGATGCGTAACGGCTGGCGCACGTGAAGCGGCACCCGTTCGGGCGCACAAAGGTGCCGGGGAAGCGGCACCTGCCGGCTGGGCCACCTATGCCTCGAAACTCTGACCGCTGCCTCTAAAGTCCGCGGGAAAAGTGGTTATCGAAGCCGGGCCGCTGATCACCTGCACCAGCATTGTGACGCTTGAGTTGATCAACCAACCGCGCGACGAAGCGCGTTGACTGTCTACCTGCTCAACGTCAATCCCCAGCCAGGACTCGCCAACCCCAGACACATCCATCACGAGGTCGTCCATCGGGGGCGCGGACCGTGGACCGATGGTCCCCGGGGACCTACCCGTTGACGGAGACGTTGGAGACGCCGGACCAGCGCCTCCCGGCTGGCTACGACTGACGGCGGATCAGAGACTCGGGAGTTGACCGCTCCTTGCCGAGCCCACGCGCCGGTACCTGGCACGCCTTCTACGGGTGCGCCGGCTGCCCCTGTTCCGCGATCTCGCGGATGCGGGCCACCTCTTCCGCTGACAGGGGGTGCTCGACCGCCGCCACGTTTTGCTCGACCTGCCGCGGGTTTTTGGCGCCTGGAATGGTCAGAGAGACGGCCGGATTGGCGAGGACGTATCCCAGGGCGAGTTGGGCCAGGGTGCGGCCGTTCTGGACCGATCGCAGCTCGTTGGCCATGTGAATGTCGCGCAGGAACTCAGCGCGCTCGTCCCCTTCCACCCAGCTGCGGCGCCAGTCGCTCTCCGGGAACGTCGTGTCCGGGGTGAACTTCCCGGTGAGCTTGCCCATCCCCAGGGAGCCGCGAGCGATGACGCCGATGTTGCGTTCCTGGCAGTACGGGAGGGTATCCTGTTCCGGCTGTCGATTGAGGATGCTGTAGTCGATCTGCAACGTATCCATGCCGCCGACGGCCCGGTCGAAATGCTCGATGTAGCTCATGTCGTTGGTCGAGACGCCGAGGAACCGCACCTTGCCGGCGTCACGCAGGCGCAGGAACGCTTCGGCAAAGATCTCGACGTTCTCGTCCCACCAGAGATGGTCCTGGTAGACGTCGATGTGATCGGTGCCCAGGCGCTTCAGACTCTGCTCGCAGTCGTGCACCACCAGATCGACGCTGGAATACGGGTTCGGAACAGACTGGTCCTCGCCGCGGAAGAGCCCGACCTTGGAGGCCACGATGATCTGGTCGCGCGGCACGCCGGCGAGGAACCGGCCCAGCACCTCTTCGCTGTGGCCGAAGCCGTACTGGTCGGAGGTATCGAAGAAATTGACCCCGAGATCCCAGGCACGCCGGATGGCAGCCAGTGATTCCTCGTCGTCAACCGGCCCCCAGGCATCGCCCCCGATCGCCCACATGCCGAGGCCGATCTCCGACACCTGCAGTCCGGTCTTTCCCAGCGTTCGATACTTCATTCCCCTCTCCTTCTCTCCGGATCCTCTCAGGCGACGACGACCTCGACTCCCGCCGTGTTGAGTTCCTCCACGGCAGGTCCGTCGGCGTCGGTGATCACCATGGCGATGCGATCGATCGGTGCGATCTGCGCGAAAGTCCGCCTCCCCAACTTGCGGCTATCGGCGACGACGACCGACTTTGCCGCCCGCTCCATCAAAGCACGATTGGCCTGCGCTTCGATCGGGTGATGCGTGGTCAGGCCGCCGACTGCCGAGATCCCGTCCACGCCCACGAACATCAGGTCGAGGTGGATGTGTTGCAGGACGGGTTCGGCCAGGGGGCCGATGAGCTCGAAGGTCGTTCCGCGCAGCTCGCCGCCGGTCACAATGACCCGGGTATCCGATCCCGAAAACTCCATGGCGATGGTGAGGGCATTGGTTACCACAGTCAGCGCGCTGCTACGGCTGAGAGCACGCGCCACGTAGAGAGTGGTCGTGCCGCCGGTAAATCCCACGGCCATGCCGTCCGTCACGAGGGCAGCCGCGGCCCGGGCGATCCGCTGCTTGGCATCGGCCGCCTCGCTCAGCTTGTCCCGATACGGCACCTCGCCGACACTCGTCGCCAGCGCGCCGCCGTAGGTCCGGCGCAAGCGCCCCAACCGATCGAGGCGAGCAAGATCGCGGCGAATCGTCGCTTGCGACACACCCAGCTCACGCGTCAGCGCCGGGATATTGGTGAATCCGTCACGCTGCACGATGTCCAGGATGGCGTCTTGTCGCCGCGCCGCGGAAATGCCCATTAGCCTGAATTCTATGGAGCGGTTCGGCGATCGTCAATTGGGCGATCGATCGTGCGCACCGAATGTGATCGAATGCGATCGGCATGCAGCCAGCCGGGCATCCACTCCGCTTCGGCGGCGATGACGTCGTCCAGCATCTCCCAGATCCGTGGCAGCGGCAGCTGAGCGGTCAGGACAGGATCGAGTAAAGCGGCGCGGTAGATCTTCTCGCTGTCCTCCTCCAGCACGCCCTGCACCGTCAGATCCTGGAGGGCAATCAGCGGATGGATGAGCGCCGCGCACTGTGGCGGAAGAGCGCCCACCGCGACGGGTGTGACGCCCAGTCCATTGACGAGGCAGGGCACCTCGACGTTGGCCGCGCGTGGCAGATTCGAGATGAGAGCCTCGTCGTTCATCACGTTCCCGACGATTTCCGCCGGCCGCCCGGTCAGCATGCTGTGAATGATCTCGGCGGCGTACTCGCTGGACGGTTCGATCGCGATCTCCTCGCCGGCAGCGAGCTGCCGTCTTGTCTCTTCGTACTGCCCCATCCGCGACTGATTGCGCCGCAGAAACTCACGGAGCGGGACGCGCAGCCGGCGCACTTCGTCCGCATGCTGGAGATAGTACGGCACGTATTCCGCGTGATGGGAGGACGCCTCGGTCGGGTAGTACCCGACGTAGCGGAAGGTTTCGGCGCGGACCAGTTCGTCGGCAGGAATCTCTCCCGCCTCGACCATGGCCCGCAAGCGGGGATAGAGATCCTCCCCTTGATGTTCGAGCCGCAGAACCCAGGCGAGGTGATTGATACCGGCCGAGAGAGAGGAGACCTGGTCCATTGGGACGCCCAGCCACTCGGCCAGCTCGTGGATGGTCCAGTAGACGCTGTGGCAGAGACCGAGCACCTTGATCCGGCTTGCCCGTGCCACCGCCCAGCACAGGATGGACATCGGGTTGGTGTAGTTGAAGAGCCAGGCGTTGGGGCAGAGCTCTTCCATCTGCTCCGCCAGCTCGAGGACAACGGGCAGCGTGCGCAGCGCGCGCATGATGCCGCCCACCCCAACGGTATCCGCCATCGTGTACTGGATGCCGTGACGGGCCGGAACGTCGAAGTCCAGCTCAGCCGCCCGGTGGCCGCCCACCAGGACCGTCGTAATGACGAAGTCCGCCCCGGGTAGCAGCTTGCGGCGGTCAAGATCAGCCTGGATGCGTGGATGCGCGCCGGCCCGCTCCGCCACGTACCCGGCGAGTCGCTGGGCGGTGGCCAGGCGATCCGCATCGACATCGTGCAGGGCGATCGTCGCATCGCGCAACTCCGGATACGAGAGGATGTCGGCCAGGAGATTCTTGCTGAAGACGACGCTCCCCGCGCCCACGATCACGATCTTGACCACCACCCACGCTCCTGACTGCAAGCCACGGCAAGCTAGACTTGCGCGATGCTCGACTTCTTTCTATCGTAAGCGCATTACAGCATATGGATGACGCAATTGCTCATCTTCGCTCAAGTCAAAGCCAAGGAGTGCGCGATGTCGTTCGTTTCAGCTGTCCAACGGTGGTCGTGGCCGGCCGTGGCAGGAGTTGCCGTCAGCCTCGCCACCATCGGGCTCAGCGCCTGCGGATCCAACAGTAATGCGGCCGGCAGCGGGGGAAGTGTCTCCAGTCATGTGACGAAGCCGGTCAGCATTACGTACGGCCACTGGGGCTCCGCCGACGAGATCAAGGCGAGCAACCGGCTGCTGGGCGCCTTTCATGCCCAGAATCCCAAGGTCTCGATTCATCCTCAGATCGCCGACTGGAACACGTACTGGACCAAGCTGGCCACGCAGTTCGCGGCCGGGCAGGCACCGGACGCCGTTCAGATCGATCCGGGCTACTACCAGGTGAACTACGCCGGCCACGGCCTTCTCGTGAACCTGGACCCATACATCAAGGCCGCCCACATCAACATGAATCGCTACTGGGCGTCGGAGCTACCGACCCTTCGCTATCAGGGTCACTATTACGAGATGCCGCGCGACATGAACGTGAACCTCGTCCTCTGGAATGAGAATCTCTTCCACAAGGCGGGCATCAGTTCGCCGCCCTCGAGCTGGCAGCAGCTCTTGCACGATGCTCAGCTGCTGACACTCGACAGTAGCGGCCACAACGCCACGCAGCCCGGCTTCAATCCCAACAACATCGTCCAGTGGGGCTACGGCAACTACGAGTACCTCGACGGGATCGAGGAGCCGTTGATCACCGAGATGGGCGGGCATCTGTGGACGCAGCCGGAGACGAGTGGCCATGCCCAGTCGCTGATCAATACGCCGGCCGCGCGCCAGGCTCTCCAGTTCCTGGTGGATCTCACCTTCAAATACCACGTGTCGCCCACGCCGGCAGAGATGAACCACTACCAGAACATCTTCATCTCCGGGAAGGTCGCCATGTACCCCGAAGGGAGCTTCGATCTTCCGGCCTACAAGGCCATCAGCGGCTTCAAGTGGGGCGTCATTCCCTTCCCCTCATGGAATGGACACGAAGCGACCATGGCGCAAGCCGTCGGGAACTCCATCAACGCGCAGTCGTCGAAGAAGGCGGCCGCCTGGACGCTCGTCAACTGGATCTCCAGCCCGGCCGGCCAGAAGGTGATGTCGGCGGACGGCATCAATATCCCATCGATCCAGTCAATGGCCGAATCACCGAACTTCCTGAAGAAGGAGCCGAGCGGGATGAAGGCGGTGCTCGACTCCATCAAGTACGGCGTGCCATATCTTGACTTCCCGCACAAGACCGACGCGTTCAACTACATCGAGACTGTCATGGCCAACGATGTGTGGACGGGCCGAATGAGTGTGCCTGCGGGTGCCGCCAAGGCAGCAACAGGGGCCAAGACCATCCTCGCCGGCGGTCACGTCTGAGAAAAGAGGAGGGCCGGCGCGCGCCGGCCCTCCTGAACTCTTGCCGGTTAGTCGTTAGACAGCAGCCGGCACGTCGGCGAACGGGCGCACGATGTGGCGTGCGATCAGGTCGAGCTGCTCCAGGTCCGGCGTCAGAGTGTGAAGCATCATGTACTCCACACCGGCATCGACGCGCGCCTGCACCTTGCGCTGGATCTCGTCGATCGTTCCCGGCATGTAGACGGCGTCGATGTACTCCCAGGGGCGCTCGTCGCTGACCACCCGGGCAAAGCGCCGCCGCTGCTCCGCCGTGATATCGTCCTTGCTGCCGGACTCCTCGATCCAGGTGAAGTTCTCGTGGGCGACGGTGAAGGGCCTGGTCTCACCGGCAGCCTCCCGTGCCTGACGAATGGTCCGCAGATCGGACGCGATGAGGTCCGGCGGACAGGTGGGACGCGCGATCCAGCCGTCGGCTCGCACGATGCGCCGCAGGACGTTGGGATGCATCTCCGGTCTTTCCGGCGACCGCTCATGGGGCAGCTGACTGCCTCCCGCTGCCCACACGGGAGGCGGCGTGACGTGCGGCTCGACGGTCACGCCGTCGAGCTGGTAGTACCGGCCGTGAAACCGGACATCGGGACCGGTCAGCAGATCGATCGTCGCGGCCAGCACCTCGTCGGTGCGGCGGCCCCGCTCTTCCTTGCGGACGCCTGCGGCCTCGAACTCGGGCCCGTACCATCCGGTGCCGACCCCGAAGATGTAGCGCTCACCGGACAGGTAGTGCAGGGTAGCGATCTCCTTCGCCAGCACGGCCGGCTGACGGACCGGCAGGATGAGGATGGAGGTGCCGAGCCGAACGCGCTCGGTCACCGCCGCCACGTGGGACAGGGTGATCAGGGCATCGAGCCAGCTCACGCTGTAGAAGCGATGGGCGGTGATAATGTGATCGGTGATCCAGAGCGAGTCGAACCCAAGTTCCTCGGCGTGACGGGCAAAGTCGCGCAGGCGCTGGGGATGGTTCTCGGCTCCCGCTTGCAGGAAGCTGGGGAGGAAGACTCCGAACTTCATGCCGCCGTCTCCTGCAGCAAGCCGACTTCCTGCAGCGTGCGCCGCAGCAACTCGCGTTGCGACGCGGCCAGCGGCAGGAGCGGCTCCCGCACATACGGCTCGTCCAGGACACCGAGCAGGTGCAGCGCTTCTTTCAGCCGCACCCGGTAGTCGGCCACCGGCGGCGCGAACACCACATCGGCCAGGCGCTGGATGCGGCGGCCGAGATCCTGCGCCACGTCGATCCGTCCGGCCTGCCAGGCCTGGATCATCTGCACCTGCTCGGCGGTCATGATGGCGCCGAAGCCAATAAGTGCGCCCCGGGCGCCCAGGACGAACGACTCGTAAATGAAGTTGTCGTTGCCGGTGAGGAGTGTGATGGGACGCGGTAACTCCTCCAGAACGCGGGCGACATCCAGGAAGCGGCGCGCGTCAAAAGACGCCTCCTTGATGGCGATCACCCCGTCGAGGCTCGCCAGCCGGCGAAGGACGTCGCGCTCAAAATTGACGCCACCGAGCGCCGGCTGCAGCTGGAAGAGAATGAGCGGCAAGCCGACCTCGGCAACCGCCTGGTGATATCGCAGCGGAATCTCCGGATCGAGCGGTGAGCTGAGGTAGGCGGAGATGGGGAAAACCAACAAAGCATCGGCCCCGGCAGCCTTGAAGTCACGCGCCTGCGCCACGGCGAGGCGAGTCGACGGCCCTGCCAGGCCGGCGACGATGGGCACTCGTCCCTTCAATTCGTCCGCGACGATTTCGAGCACCTGCACCTTTTCCTGGTGGGTCAGGTGCGGCCCTTCTCCGGTGTCGGCGTTGATGGCCAACGCGCATGGCCCCTGCTCGGCGACCCACCGAATGTACCCACGCAGTTGCGCTTCATCGATCTCGGCATCGGCGGTCATAGGGAGCACTGTCGCCGGAATCAGTCCCTGTAAATCAAGGCCCACGAGATTGCCTCCTTGCAGGCCCCCTAACGAGAACGGGTCTCCCGGACGGGAAGGATTCCGTGCCGGCAGCCGGGGTCTGCGGGTTGAGATTACCACTCGGAGTTGCGCGACTGTCGGCAGATCAATTGCCGGAGTTGGGAGAATATGATTGAATTCGATCAAGCAGACAGGGAGGTGAGCGTGGAGATCGAGGCCGACATTCGCAGTACGCCCGACATTGTCCGTCAGGCTTTGAACGTCGTCGCTCAAGACGAGCGCGTGGCTTCACTCCTGTCCGGGGAGGTTCTATTCCTGGGATCGGGGTCCTCTCACTGCATCGGCCTCGCCGCGGCCCGTCTCTACGAGGACGCGCGCGGCCTCCCCGCGCAAGCGCTGCTGCCGTCCGAGTACCGGCCGCGTCCCGGCTGGACGCACGTCGCCACCAGCCGCACCGGACAGACCACCGAGTTGATCCGGGCGATGCAGGCCGCCAAAGAGACCGGAGCACGGGTCATCCTCGTGGTCGGCGACGCCGGGTCCCCGGCGGAGCGCTGGGCCGACGCGGTTCTCCCGCTCCCCTTCGCCTCCGAGACGGGTGTCGTCCAGACCCGTTTCATCACCGCCGCGTTGACCGCTCTGCGCGCTCTCATAACGAGTGAAGATCTGAGTGAGCTGCCCGAGGCGGTGGAGCGGGGCCTGTCCTTCCAGCCCGAGGAATTCGAGCAGCCGCACGTCGTGTATCTCGGGCGGGGCTGGCGCTACGGCCTGGCGCGCTCGGCCGCGCTCACGTTGCAGGAAGCGGCGCTGCAGGTACCGGAGAGTCACCAGACGCTGGACTACCGGCACGGACCGATCGCCGCGGCCGACGAGAATACCTTGATCTGGAGTTTCGATGCGCCGGAGGATGAGGTCGCGGCATCCGTCCTCCGCGACGCAGCAGCAACCGGGGCCACGATCCGGCCAAGTCCGGACGATCCGCTGGTCTCACTGGTGCAAGCGCAGTTGTTTGCCGCCCACCGGGCGGCCGCGCAAGGGATTGATGTGGCATCACCCCGCAATTTGACGCGGGCCGTCGTGCTACCAAATCGCTAGAGGAGAAAACAGTGACCAAGATCGTCATCGTGGGCGCGGGAAGCGTCGAATTCACCCGAAATCTGCTCGCCGATTTCCTCGCTTATCCGGAACTCAAAGACATCACGGTGGGTCTCCACGACATTGATCCGGACCGGCTGCAGACCGCGGAGCGGGTGGCCCGCTGGACCGCGCAGCACTTTGACGCCCATCCGCATATCGAGGCGAGCCTGGACCGCACCGACATCCTGCCCGGCGCCGACTTCGTCATCAACACGGTGCAGGTTGGCGGTTACGCCGCGACTCAGGTCGACTTCGACATCCCGGCACGCTACGGGATCGAGTACACGATCGCGGACACCGTGGGCGTCGGCGGCGTGATGCGCGGCGTCCGCTCCATCCCGGTGATGCTCGAGATCGCTGAGCAGATGGAGCAGTACTGCCCCAATGCCTGGCTGCTCAATTACACGAACCCGATGTCGATGCTGGTCTGGGCGGCCAGCAAAGCGACGTCGATCCGCGTGCTCGGCCTGTGTCACAGCGTTTACTGGACGATCCACGAGATCTCCGGATGGTTGGGGGTTCCCTTTGAGAAAGTGCAGTATCAGACCGCCGGCATCAACCACATCGCCTGGATCATCAAGCTCTGCTACAACGGCGAGGATCTCTATCCACTTCTCCGGCAGAAGGTGGAGGCGGGAGACATCCCCGAGGACGATCGCGTCCGCGCCGAGCTCTTCCGCCGCTTCGGGTACTATCCGACCGAGTCGAGCGAGCACCACTCCGAGTACAGCTCGTACTTCCTGGGCCATCCCGAATTGATCGATCGGCTCAATATCCCCCTCCGCGAATACCTCCGCCGCTGCCAGGTCAACATCGGCGAGTTCGAAGACACCAAGCGGCGGCTCGACGCCGGTGAGGAGCTGGATATCCAGGCGACCAGCGAGTACGCGGCCGAGATCATTCACACCATGCTGACCGGCGGCACGACGCAGATCGTGGGGAACGTCATGAATGAGGGACGGCTCATCCCGAATCTGCAGGCAGAGTCGTGCGTGGAAGTGCCCTGCCTGGTCAACGGCCTTGGCGTTCACCCCACGCCGGTTGATCCGCTGCCCACCCAGTGCGCCGCCCTCATCCATCCCCTTATCGATCAGCAGAGCCTGACGGTAGAAGCGGTGCTGGAGCAGGATCGGGAGAAGATCTACCAGGCGGTGGCCCTGGATCCCGTGCTGGCCGGCCGCCTCACCCTCGATCAGATCTGGCAGATGACCGATGAACTGCTGGAGGCGGAGGCCCGCTGGCTGCCGGCATGGGCCACCGCCCCCGTCGCGGCGCGGTAGATCGAGATTCGACCATCGAATCTCTGATGCCGATTGGCGGGCCTCGCCCCGCCAATCGGCATCAGGTCGGGCTGCATCACCCGGGTAGTCCTCGGAGGCGGCGGGACACCGCTCCGCGGTCGCGCCCGACCGCTGCGGCGTCAACCTAATGCTGAGGGGACAGGGCTCTCGCCATTCCTACGCCGATTTGCTATGTCGTGAACCCTAACAATCTCGCGGCGTTCTCGAAATACACCTTCCGAAGGATGTCGTCCGGCAGATCAAGACCGTAGATCGCCCAGCGTCCCTGGCCGGGGAGCTCGTCATGGGCGGCGTAGTTGAAGTACTCGTCGTCGGTCTCCAGGAAGCGGAAGTAGGGCTCGTACCACTCCGGTGACGGCGGGAAGCAATCGGTGCCGAAGAGGATGCGGTCGGCGTGACGCGCGAAGAGGCGGCGCGATGAGTACGGCTGGCGGCCCAGCTCCGAGATCCGCTGACCGATGTCGACGTTGAAGTTCGGGTAGGTCGCGAGCATGCGGTCGACCCAGCCGAGATTCTCCGAATAGCAGCCCACGTGGGCCCCGATGAAGACGGTCTCCGGATTCGCGGCGATGAGATGCTCAAACTGCTCGATGATGGCATCGAAGGAGGGAAACTGATCGCCGCAGAAGTGCCAGTCGGGATGCGCCTTGAGTTCTTCCCAGCGCTCGTTGGTGGCGTCGAGCGGACGGAAGAAGGCAACCGGGTCGGCAACGTGGATCAGAACGGGGACGCGCGACTCGGCAGCCGCCTGCCAGAGGGGCGAGAGCCGCTCATCGTCGACCGGGATCAGGTTGCCGTGCTCGTCGCGCAGTTGGGTTCCCAGGTTCTTCCAGACTTTCAGTCCGCGAGCGCCGCGATGAACGCTATCTCGCAGCTGATCGCCCAGCATCACACCGAACTTCGCCTCAGTCGACCGGGACCAGTCGGCCTGGGCGAAGGTGACGAAGCGGTCGGGATGCGCTCGGTCATAGCGGTCAAGGTTGGCTTCCAGTTGCTCTCCCCACATGCCGTCGAGGTTGACGATCGTGCGGATGTTGCAGGCATCCATGACGGACAGGATGTCCTCGACGGAGCTCAGCCAGTCGGGAGAGAGCCAGCGGCCGAGATGGTTATGGGCGTCGATGGCAGGAAAGCGAGCGCGCCGTATGCGGTGCTCCGGCACCACCAACTCGGCGCGCGGCATGAACTCTTCCAGCAGCAGTCCGTCGGTCTCCGACATCTCTCTCCTCCTTCTGCTCCGGCCGCGAGTCGCGGCGGCAGCAAGACCCGGTCAATTAGTATCTTCGCTCACAGAAGCTGCTTGACCTCGATCATCCTCACGCCTAGACTGGTTCAAAACGTGAGCGTGCTGTGACGACGCGCCGGGTGTGGCGAGGAGTGAGCATCGTGAAAGGGAATCTGAAGCGTTTTGTCGCGGTCGCCGGCATGTCGGTGCTGGCAGTCGGGCTGGCCGCCTGTGGATCTTCCGCATCCGGCTCGAGCGGATCCTCCGGCACGTCCAACCAGCACGTCAGTCTCACCTACGGGCGCTGGGGATCGGCCGATGAGATCAAGGCCGGCCGGGTCTTGCTGTCCGCGTTCCACCACGCGAGTCCACACATCACGGTGTCGCAACAGGTTGCCGACTGGAACACCTACTGGACCAAACTCCCGACGCAGCTCGCCGCCGGCACGGCTCCGGACGTGTTCCTGCTCGATCCCGGTTACTACCAGGTGCACTATGCGGGATCCGGACGGCTCCTCAGTCTCGACAACTACATCAAGCAAAGCCATGTCGATATGAGCCAGTACTGGGCCCAGGAGCTGCCCAGTTTCCGGTACCAGGGCCACTACTACGAGCTGCCGCGCGATATCTCGCTCAACATGCTGCTCTGGAACAAGACGGAGTTCGCCAAGGCGGGCATCACGTCGCCGCCCTCGAGCTGGCAGCAACTCTTGCACGATGCCCAGCTGCTGACGCTCGACAGCAGCGGTCACAACGCCACGCAGCCCGGCTTCAATCCCAACAACATCGTCCAGTGGGGCTACGGGAGCTATGAGTACCTCGACGGGATCGACGAGCCACTGATCACCGAGATGGGCGGGCATCTGTGGACGCAGCCGGAGACGAGCGGGCATGTGAAGTGCCTGATCGACTCGCCCACCGGGCAGCGCGCCATACAGTTCCTCGTCAACCTCGTCTCGAAGTACCACGTCTCCCCGAACCCGACGCAACTGGGGCACTACCAGAACATCTTCGCGTCCGGGAAGGTCGCGATGTACATTGACGGCACGTTCGACCTGCCCGAGTACTACCCCATCAACAACTTCAAATGGGACATCGCGCCATTCCCGTCCTGGAACGGCAAGGAAGTCAGCATGGCCCAGGGAGTGGGCAACGCCATCAATGCCAACACGTCGAACAAGGCAGCTGCCTGGAACCTGGTGAAATGGCTGGGCACGGCGCCGGGGCAGAAGGTGATGTCGCAGCACGGCATCAACATTCCGTCGATTCGCTCCCTCGCTCTGTCCAGTGCCTTCCTCAAGAGTCAGCCTCCGGGCATGAGGTCGGTCATCAACACCATCCCCGCCGGCGTCCCGTACCTCGACTTCCCGCATAAAGCGGACGCCTTCAACTACGTGGACACCGTGCTCTCCAATGACGTCTTCAGCGGTCACATGACCGTCCCGGCGGGTCTCGCCAAGGCGCAGTCCGGCGCGAATACGATCCTCGCCGGCGGCCACGTGTAGGGAGTCGGGACGAGCCTTGGCAAGCGTTCGCGCCATCATCCCACGCCGCCGCCGCATGACCAGACTGGAGCGGCGGGAAGCCATCGCCTTCTACCTCTTCGCCTCACCCTGGATCCTGGGCTTTCTCATCTGGACCCTGGGGCCGATGCTGGCGTCGCTCTACCTCAGCTTTACCAACTACGACCTCTTCACACCGCCCCAGTGGGTCGGCCTGCAGAACTACACCGGTCTCCTCACGAGCGACGGCGAGTTTCGGTCGGCCATGTTCAACACCTTCTACTTCGTGATCATCGGGCTGCCGGTGAACCTCGTCCTGGCGCTGGCCACCGCGCTCCTCCTCAACGAGCGCCTGCGCGGCATCACCTTCTTCCGCGGCCTGTACTACGTGCCGACCCTGGTACCGGCCGTGGCCAGCGGCGTGCTCTGGATTTCCCTCTTCGATCCGCAGTACGGGGTCCTCGACGCCATCCTGCGAGTCTTCCACCTTCCGTCCATTGATTGGCTCGCCGATCCCAACTGGATCAAGCCGGCTATCATCATCACCTTGCTCTGGGGCGTGGGAGGCGGCATGATCATCTATCTGGCCGGCCTCCAGAACATTCCAGAGCAGCTCTACGAGAGTGCCAAGATCGACGGCGCCGGCGCCTGGTCGCGTTTCTTCCACGTCACTCTGCCGCTCCTGACGCCGACCATCCTCTTCGAGGTGATCATCGGGCTTATCGGCTTCTTCCAGATCTTTGACCAGATCTATGTCTTGACTTACAACCACCCGGGGGAGGAATCAATAACCTTCATGTATTACCTCTTCCAGACCGCCTTCGGTAGTGAGACCAATCAGATGGGATACGCCTCGGCCCAGGCGTGGATCTTCTTTGTCATCGTGATGGCGGCGACCTTCCTCGTGTTCAAGACCTCCGCTCGCTGGGTGTTCTACGAAGGAGCCCGGCAGTGAGCCTCACTCGCCCCGTCACCGCCGTCGCCCGGGAGCACGTGGTCACACCCCGGCGCGGGCTGGGACGGTTTCTCCGCCCCGGCACCCTCTATTTACTGCTGATCCTCGGCGGAATTGTCTTCGGTTTCCCCTTTTACTGGCTCGTCATCGGGTCATTGAAAGACCAGACGCAGTACAACCAGTTCCCGCCGACGTGGATTCCGAACCCCGTTCATTGGCAGAACTACTCGACTCTCTTCCAGTTGCTGCCGTTCGGGCAGTTCCTGGTCAACAGCGCCATCATCACGTTCTTCGTCGTCATCGGCACGGTGGCCTCGTCGGCACTGGTAGGGTATGCTTTCGCCCGGCTGCGCGCGCCCGGGCGCGGCATTCTGTTCGGCCTGCTGCTGGGGACGATCATCCTCCCCTCCGAGATCACGATCGTACCGACGTTCATCATCTTCGCCAAGCTGCAGTGGATCAACACCTTCCGGCCGCTGATCGTGCCCGCCTTCTTTGGCGACGCGTTCTCCATCTTCCTGGTGCGGCAGTTTTTCCAGTCAATTCCCCGTGAGCTTGACGAGGCGGCGATGCTGGATGGCGCCGGCTATTTCCGTATCTTCTGGAACATCTTCGTTCCCAACTCCTGGCCGATTCTCGCCACGGTCGCCATCTTCGCCTTCATCAATACCTGGAGCGACTTCTTCACGCCACTGATCTACCTGAACAATCTGAGCAAGATGACGGGCGCCGTCGGACTCGCCTTCCTCAACGTGGAGCACGGCGGGGGCTCGTCCCAGGTAACCCTGCAGGTGATGCTGGCCGGCTCGCTGATCGTCATGCTCCCGATGCTGGTGGTCTTCCTCGTCCTGCAGCGCTACTTCGTGAAGGCAATCACCCTGACCGGCATGAAGTGAATCGGGAACGACCTCCATAGGTTTCGGGTCACCGCCGGCGTTGAGAGCGACCATGCCGGTGCGGGCGGGCTCCCGCCGCGCTCGGGGGGATCAAGGCAGGGCAGGACATGGAGGGCGGGACCACGGAGCGGAGCAGTGTCCCGCCGCTTCACGTGTTGATTGAGGTCGCTCATTCGAGGGCGTGATCTGCTTGACCTCAATCAGACGCTCGCCTATGCTGAGACTACCGGCGGGACACCGGGCTGCGGGACGAGGAGGGATTGCCTTGGCAAGCAGAATCAGCCGCGAGGAATCGGCATGGGTGTCGTAGACACGGGGGCCGCCGAACCGAGAACATCGCTGCACCACCCCCTGGACCCTCTGTCGTCGGAGGAGGTCACGTCGGCGGTAGCCATCACACGCGCTGACGGCCGATTCCGGGAGGTCGCCGCCCACACCCGCTTCGTTTCGGTCAGCCTGCACGAGCCGGCGAAGGAGTCGGTGCTAGCCGGCGGCGTGAGTCCGCGCGAGGCGTTTATCATCCTGCTCGATCGCGCGCGGGAGACAACCTATGAGTTGGTCGTATCGCTGACCTCACAATCCGTCGCCTCGTGGCGCGAGGTGCGGGGTATCCAGCCGGCCTTCCTGATGAGCGAGGAAGTGGCCTGCGAGCAGGCAGTGAAGAACGATCCACGCTTCTTGGAAGCGATGAGTAAGCGCGGTCTTACGGACCTGTCCGACGTGATCATCGACCCGGTACCGGCCGGAAATTTCGGCTACCCGGACGAAGAAGGGCTCCGCCTGGCGCGGGCCACGGCCTACCTCCGGCGCAGTCCGGACGACAACTGGTGGGCGCACCCGATTGGGGGCGTGGTGGCACTGGTTGATCTCCACAAGATGCAGGTTCTCAACGTGGAGGATCGCGGCGTCGTGCCGATTCCCCCGGAGAGCGGCAACTACGACGTAGCCTCGGCCGCTCCCCCGCGCTCCGATCTGAAGGCCCTGGAAATTACGCAGCCGGACGGGCCCAGCTTTACCGTGCGCGGTTGGCAGGTGGAATGGCAGAGATGGCACATCCACGTCGGCTTTACCCCCCGTGAGGGTCTCGTCCTCCACACCGTGGGGTACGAAGACGGCGGTCGTGTCCGTCCCATCCTGTACCGCGCCGCGGTCTCCGAGATGGTCGTGCCGTACGGAGATCCCAGCCGGTCCCACTACTTCCGCAGCTTCTTCGACGCGGGCGAGAACGGCATCGGCGCCTCGGCCAATTCGCTGACCCGCGGCTGCGACTGCCTCGGCGAGATCTACTACTTTGACGCCGCGCTGGCGGACGACGTCGGAGAGCTCGTCGAACTGCCCCACGCGATCTGCATGCACGAGGAGGATTACGGCGTGCTGTGGAGGCACTCCGACTGGCGCACCGACCGCACCGAGGTCCGGCGTTCGCGCCGCCTGGTCATCTCCTCATTCTCGACAATCGGCAATTACGATTACGGCTTCTTCTGGTACTTCTATCAGGACGGCACGATCCAGTTTGAGGTCAAGTTGACCGGCATCCTGCAGATGGGTGCCATCTCGTCCGATGAGATCCCCCAACACGGGACCCTGGTCGCACCCGGCCTCAATGCGATGTATCATCAGCACTACTTCAATCTGCGCCTCGATATGGATATCGACGGCACCGCCAACTCGGTCTACGAGGTGCACTCCGAAAGCGTCCCGCCGGGCCCGGAGAATCCGTTCGGGAATGCCTTCGTGGCCAGGCGCACGCTGCTGAGCACCGAACAGGAAGCGCGGCAGCTGATAGACCCGCTGGCGGCTCGGAGCTGGGAGATTGTCAACCCGGCGGTGCAGAACGGCCTCGGGCGGCCGGTTGCCTACCGGCTCATTCCGGGCGACAACGTGGTCCCGTTTGCGCAGCCCGATTCGGCCGTCATCAAGCGCGCAGGCTTCATCACCAGCCATCTGTGGGTGACGCCCTACACACCCGGGGAGCGCTACGCCGCCGGCGATTACCCATCCCAGCATCCCGGCGGCGCCGGACTGCCGGAGTATGTTGCCGCCGATCGAGCCATCGACAACACCGACGTGGTGGTGTGGTACACCTTCGGGCATCACCACATCCCGCGTCCAGAAGATTGGCCGATCATGCCGGCGGCATACGCCGGTTTCCTCCTCAAGCCGTTCGGGTTTTTCGACCGCAATCCGTCACTCGACGTGCCGCCGCCGACGGCCTGTCATAATTCCTGTCACGAGTGATGTGGCACAGGCGGCAGAGATCGGCAGGAAACGGAGCGGGAAGACAGACATGAGGAGCAACAAGGGCCGATGAGCAAGAGACTGCAGGGGGCGGTCGCGCTGGTCACCGGGGCCAGCTCGGGCGTCGGGCGGGCCACCGCACTGGAACTGGCCGAGGAAGGCGTATCGGTCGTCGTCACGACGCGCCGGCAGGAGCGGCTCGACACGGTAACGCGGCAGATCGAACAGTCCGGCGGCAAGGCGCTATCCGTCGCCGGCGACGCCCGCGACGAGGAAACGGCACACCGCGCCGTGAACGCTGCCGTCACTGAGTTCGGAACGCTCGACATCCTGATCAACAATGCGGGCGCCGGCAACTACAAGAACCTCGTCGATACCTCACCGGCGGATTACGACGAGCTGATGGACTCCAATATGCGCTCGACGTTTCTCTTCAGCCGCTATGCCGCTCCGATCATGATCAAGAAGGGCTCCGGCACCATCATCATGGTGTCCTCGATCGCCGGCATCTACGGCTTCGCCGGTGAGGCGGTCTATTCGGCGACCAAGTTTGCCCAGGTCGGCTTCGCCCAGGCGTTGGATAAAGAGCTGCAGCCACACGGTATCAAGGTTGGCGTGATCTGCCCGGGCGGTATCAAGACGGAGTTCGCGATCGGGAAAGGTCGAACGCCGGAAGAGGTGGCAAACTCAGGGATGATGGAACCGGACGATGTCGCCCAGATGATCGTGGTGGCCTGCACACAATCGCCCCAATCACGCATCCTGTCCGTCACGATGATCCCGATGGAGGAGAACCTGTAGCGTCGCTCGAAGGAGTTAGGAAGATGAAAGCTTCTCGCATCCTGACCTGTGTTGTTGCGGCGGCGACCGTCTTGATGATCAGCCTCGTCGGATACGGTGGCTCCGGCGCCGGAAACCCGATCGCGCACGCCGCATCGCGTCCGTACGCCGGACAGACCGTCAGCGCGCTGATCGCCTATCCCAGTCCGCCGGCGTCAGCGCTGCAGCAGTTCACGAAAGCGACCGGGATCAAGGTGAAGTGGACGAATGTGGACTGGGACTCTCTCCAGACCAAAATCACCGCCGCCATGTCGGCGCACGTGTATTTCGCGGACGTCACCGACGTCGACTGGTCCCGGGTCGGGCAGTACCACATCCTCAAGTGGTTCGTTCCGCTCAACAAGTACTTCTCCCCCGGCAGTCTCCGCTCGGACATGCCGCAGCTCTCGGCGTTCACCGTGAGCGGTGAGCTGGTGGGCATGCCTTTTGACTCGTCGTACATGGTCACGACGATCAACACCAGAGATTTTGCCCGTGCCGGAATCAAGACGATGCCGAAGAACTTCGCGCAGTACAACGCCGACCTGCACAAACTGCAGCGGTCGCATGTCAACGCCCACCCGCTCGGCATTCCGCTCGCAGCGCAAGAGGGTCTCTCGACGTACTGGTACGAGGTGACCGGCGCCCTGGGCGGTCAGGTGCTTTCCTCGTCGCTCAAGCCGCAGTTCACCAGTCCGAGGTCCGCGGGCTACCGGGCTCTTGCCTGGATCGTCAATGCCTACAAATCGGGCCTGGTGCCGAAAGCGAACATCGACATGAGCGACACCGACGAGATGCAGAGCGAGATGGCGCACAACAAGGTGTCCACCCTCTTCTCCGACTACGCCGGCCAGATCAGCACCATCTACGACGTCCCCGGCACTTCAACCGTCGTCGGACAGGTGCATTACGTGCCGACGCCGGGGCAGTCGGGCACGGGACCAAATCTGGATAACCCGGATGGGATCGGGATACCCACCACGGCGCACCACGTCGGCGCGGCGGTCGAGTTCATCCGCTGGTTCACCAACCCACGGAACCAGGCACGCTGGGCCGGGTACAACGGACCGAAGAACGTCATCGTCGGCTTTCCGCTTCCCTCCCGCGTCAGCAGCCTGAACATGCTGGTGCGTGCCAGGAAGGCGGCGCAGGGGCAGGAACTGGCGACTCTGCTGAAAACACGCAGCCGGCCGGTCTTCCCAAACGGCCCTCCACCGAATTACGCGGCCTTCAGTGCAGCCGTCAACACGAGCATCCATCAGGCAGCGCTCGGCTCGATCTCGGTATCGCAGGCCATTCAGCGGATTGCGGCCGCGGTCCACTCCTAGCGGCACTGTCTACCGCATGACCTGATCAGAGACCCCAGGAGCAGATTACCGCACGTGCGCGAGCAGACCAGCGGTCCCCCTCCGGACGACCCGCTCCAGGCGGCCGCCTCGGCCGGCGTCCGGACCTGGCGCCGCCCGCTGGCTCTGCCCCGCATGCGGGCTCTGCCCTATCTCCTCGTGCTGCCCCTCATGGCCGTCATCGCCGTTCTGGCGGTCTACCCAACGGCACTGACTTTCATCGACTCGCTCTACCACATCGACCTGCTGTCGCCGCCCCAAACCTTCGTGGGACTGCAGAACTACACCGATCTCTTCAGCGATCCGGATGTCGCCACCAGCTGGGAGAATACCGGTCTCTACGTCCTCTTCGGGGTCGTGTTGTCCACGGTTCTCGCTCTCATCATGGCGCTGGGTCTGCGGGACCGCTTCCGGGGCCGCGCCATCATGCTGGCCATTCTCATCCTTCCCTGGGCACTACCGGCCGTTGTGGAGGGAGTGACCTGGGCCTGGATCTACGATCCGAGCTTCGGCGTGCTCAACAGCTTGCTGCACTCTCTCCACGTGATCCAGAGCTACCAGCTGTGGATCTCGGGGAACCAGGTGAGCAGCATCTTCTTCATCGAATTGGTGCAGGTGTGGCAGATCACGCCCCTCTCGGCGGTCCTCATCCTGGCCAGCCTGCAGACCATTCCTCCTGAGCTGTACGAGGCGGCCAGGGTTGACGGCGCCACCGAGCGCTTCACCCTGCGATCCATCACGCTGCCCCTCATCCGTCCAGGGCTGAGTATCGCCATCGTGCAGGCCATCGTGCAGTCCATGAACATCTTCGACCAGGTATACGTGCTGAACGGGAACGCCCTGACCGGGCGCTCCATCTTGATGCAGACCTATCTCACCGCCTTTGCCAACCTGAACTTCGGACAGGGCTACGCCCTCTCCTTCCTGGTCACGATTGCCACCGTCATCGTCTCGGTCGGAATTCTCTCCTTCGTCTATCGTACGGTGGAGTTCTGAGATGCGCCGGAACTACCACATCGGCCGCTGGATCGTCTGCATCTTCATCTGTATCTGGTCCCTCTTTCCCATTTACTGGGCGCTGAACACGAGTTTGACGACTCCCGTGGCATCGCAGTCCGCACCCGCCCACTTCGTGCCCTCCCCACTCGTCTTCGACAACTACCGGCGCATTTTCGGACTCGGCAATGCCTACCAGGGCTCGCAGAGCCTCTGGACCGGCTTCCGAGCTTCGATCACCAACAGTTTCGTCGAGGGGATCGCCACCACCGTGCTCACCGTCGCCATTGCGGCTCTTGGCGCATACGCCTTCGCCCGCATGCGGTTCTTCGGCCGCAGGCTGTTCTTCTACACCGTGCTCACCACCCTCGCCCTGCCCGCCTACGCCACCCTCATTCCCCTGTACCGCATCATGTCGGACTGGGGGCTCGTCAATACCTACACCGGGGTAGTCCTGGTCTACGTCTCAGGCTATCTACCGCTGGCCATGTGGATACTCTATAACTACTTCCTCTCCATTCCCATCTCACTGGAGGAAGCCGCGTTGGTGGACGGCGCATCGGAAGTGCGAACGCTGGTCTCGATCGTCGCGCCGCTGGCGGTGCCGGCCCTGGCCGCGGTGGCAATCATCACCTTCTTAACGGCGTGGGCGGAGTTTCTCTTCCCGCTGGTCATGACCTCCGACCTCAGCACCGAACCCCTGACAGTCTTCATCACCTCGATCCGCCTGTCGCACATCGTGCCTTACACTCTCCTCAACGCCGTCGGGGTGATGGGGATCGTCGTGCCGGCCATCATCGTAATGTTCCTGAACCGCTACATCGTGACCGGCATTCTGGCCGGCAGCGGCAAGTAGTCAGCGGTCTGCTGTGAAACAGCTATCAATCCGCACCGATCGCCAGGAAGAGTTTGTCGACGTCACCGCGCTGGTTGCCGAGACGGTGCGGGAGTGGTCCTCCTCTGCCGTTCTCGTCTACGTGCCGCACACGACGGCCGGCGTCTTCATCAACGAACACGCCGATCCGGATGTCGCGCGCGATATCGCCTCCACGCTGCGGCACATGGTGCCGGAGGGGCTGCCGTATCGGCACGGCGAGGGAAACTCACCAGCGCACGTGAAGGCCGTTCTGGTGGGAAACTCGCAAATGATCCCGCTGGAGAACGGCCGGTTGGGGCTGGGGACGTGGCAAGGCATCTTCTTCGCCGAGTTCGACGGTCCCCGCCGTCGCACCCTCATCGTGGCTCCTTTGGCTGAGTTGCCACGGGACGCCCCTTAGCGGAACGCCGGTGGCGCAAAACTTCTTCGTGCTACCGCGACCGGACCCGCCGCGCGTTCTCCTCACCTCAGGACCGGATGGATGGTCCCTCCCTGCGATTCAGACTCCCTGCCTTCACAAATGGTGGCGGGAGTCGCTGCCGGTCAACGAGGCGATTCGTCGGGAGTATGGTCTCGATGTTGTCGTGCTGCGCTGCGTACGGATTCTGTCCAACCGCAACGATGCCCGCGCCGCCATCTTCCTTGTCAGCGGCCGGGATCCGGACCAAGAACCCACGCACGGCAGTTGGGTGCCTGAACAGGATCTGACCGCGCTCTCCTTTGCCGACTCAAGACATCGTGATGGACTGTTCGAAGCCATCGGTCGGTTACCCGATACGGACGGTGTGCCGCTCATGCCGTGGGAGAGAGCCGGCTGGTTCCAGCGAGCCGCAGCGTGGCTGACGGACCAGGCGGAGAAGGCAGGTCGCGAGCTCTCCGGCCCCGTGATCCAGGTCCGCAACCATGGCTGCTACTCGTCGGTGTTGAGAGCGCCCACCACGGACGGCACCGTCTACCTCAAGGCATGTCCGTCGATGTGGGCCCAGGAGCCGGTTCTGACAGCCGACCTGGCGGCGCATCAGGCGAGCCTCGTTCCCGCCGTCCTCGCCGTCCAGGCCGAGCAGTGCTGGCTGCTGACGGCCGAGGCGGCGGGAAGGAAACTCAAGACGCTGGGAGATCGGGAGCTCTATCTCTCCCTGTGGCAAGATCTGCTGACGGACTACGGGCAAGCTCAGCTCGAGTACGCGCGCGATCCGTCACGTCTCCGGCGGCTGGGCTGTCCCGACTGGAGCGTCGAGCGGCTGAGCCGGTACGTTCCTCGCTTCCTGCTGGATCTCATACCGGCCCTCGGTGAAGAGCACCCCGATTTTCCGGTGTGGTCCAGGGCAGAGTTGGAGGCAGCCACGGCGCGGCTCGAACGACTCTGCTCCCGCCTGGCCGCGTACAACATCCCCGACACGCTCCATCACGGAGACTTCCACAGCGTCAATATCCTGACCGACGGCCGCTCCTGCCGGGTGGTCGATTGGGCTTTTCAGGCGGGCATCAGTCACCCCTTCTTCTTCATGAGCGTGGTGTTCGAGGAGCACACCGATCCGGCGATTCGGTCACGTCTCCGGGATCACTACCTTCGCCTCTGGACGGACTTCGAACCGATGAACCGTCTGATCGAGGCGTTCGAGCTCGCCCAACCGGTGGCGCTCCTGCACGCCGCCATCGGGCATTACGTCCAGCTCAGCAACACGCGCGCGCCCTGGGAAAGTAGACAGGAGAAAGAGTCTTTGGCGTTCTACCTCAGTTGTCTCCTCGATTCCACGGACATGTAGGCGACCCACTTCGAGCTGCCGCCCCTCTTGTTCCACAATCTCTTCGGGTTCCAAGGAGCTCTGAATCCTTCAACGGAGAAATCGGAATGGACGACCGGCAAGGGCATTTGCGCATCGGGTTCCTGGGAAGCGGCTTCATCGCACAGTTTCACCTGCAGGCACTCGAGAGCGTGCGCAACTGCACGGTGGCCGGCGTGTACAGCCCAAGCCGCGAGCACCGGGAAAGTCTGGCGGTGGCCGCGACGGATATGGGGCTGGGCCCCTGCACCGCCTTCGAGTCGGCGGAGGCCATGCTCGAATCCGGGAAGATCGACGCGGTCTGGATCCTGGGTCCGAACGACACCAGGCTCGAGCACATGCGGCTCATTCACCAGGCGGTCACGCGAGACGGGGTGGCACTGCGGGGTGTTGCCTGCGAGAAGCCGCTCGCTCGCACCCTGGCGGAAGCACGCGGCATGCTGCGGCTGGTGCGCGAGGCCGGCCTCAATCACGGCTATCTGGAGAATCAGGTATTCGCCACGGCCGTGCGCCGCGGCAAAGACATCATCTGGCGCCGGGGCGTTCCGAACAGCGGGCGTCCCTACCTGGCACGCGCCTCTGAAGAGCACAGCGGTCCTCACATGCCGTGGTTCTGGCGGGGCGACCGGCAGGGAGGCGGCGTCCTCTCCGACATGATGTG
>JAJPIP010000058.1 GCA_021324655.1 Pseudomonadota bacterium | reverse complement strand
CTGCGAACGCTGCGCTACCACGGCGCGGTGACCGCCGTCGGGAACGCCGGTGGCGGGGATCTCCACACGACTGTCTATCCGTTTATTCTCCGTGCCGTTGCTCTCCTCGGCGTGGAATCGGTGGTAACGCCGATGGACAGGCGTCTGCATGCCTGGGATCGTCTGGCGCGCGAGCTGCCCACGGAGACGCTCGACCGCATGATGTCGGTTGTCCCGTTGGACACTGTACCGGACCTCGCTGCCAGGATCGTGCACGGCGGGGTACGGGGGCGCACGGTGATCGCCGTGTCGGAGTGACTGCCGGAGCCCGTTCACGCGTGGCATGGGAGTTGCCGCGATCCGGTTGACCGCCCAGAAAGGAGCGGCGCGTGGAGATCTTCCGAGATCGTCTTGATGCCGGCTATAGGCTGGGACGGGCGCTGCACCGGTTCGCCGGATCTCACAGTGTTGTGCTCGGCTTGGCACGCGGGGGAGTCATTGTCGGCTACGGTGTGGCGAAGGAACTCGGTACTCCGCTGCATGCACTCGTGGTGCGCAAGCTCGGCGCACCCTCCAATCCGGAACTCGCGATCGGCGCCGTCAGCGAGACCGGCGAGCGGGTGCTGGACATACGCGTTGCACGCGCCACGGGAGCGTCGGAGCAATATCTCCAGCACGAGATCGCCGTCCAGGTGGCAGAGGCCCGCCGGCGCCAAGAGGAGTACCGAACGGGGCCGGGTCTGGAGTCGGTACGGGGACGGATCGCTATCGTCGCCGACGACGGCATCGCGACCGGGTCCTCGGCCCTGGTGGCCGTACGGTCCGCCCGCTCCCTGGGAGCATCACAGGTCGTGCTGGCGGCACCTGTTGCGTCCCAACAAGCGGAAGATCTGTTGCGCCCCGACGTCGACGCGCTGGTCGTGCTGGAGACGCCGGACCCGTTCGTGGCGGTCGGCATGTACTATCACAACTTCGAGCAGACCGACGATGCCGACGTGAAACGCTATCTGGAAATGGCCAATACTCCAACCACACGAGTCCCGTGATGAACGCGCATCCAGTGACGGAGCGAGACGTTCTGATCAACGCGGCCGGGCCCGATCTGCCGGGTATCCTGGGCGTTCCTCCCGGCGCGTCCGGTGTCGTGCTCTTCGCCCACGGGAGCGGTAGCGGCCGGCACAGTCCGCGCAACAACCTCGTTGCCCATTCTCTGCAACGCGAAGGGCTGGCCACGATGCTCGTCGACCTCCTGACGGAGCGCGAGGCCGCCGACCGCCGCTCTGTGTTCAACATTCGCCTCCTGGCGCAACGCCTCCTGGCGGTCACCGCGTGGCTACGCCGCGATCCGGCGACGAGTGAACTCCCGGTCGGCTACTTCGGTGCCAGTACCGGCGGCGGAGCGGCCCTGGTCGCAGCCGCCGAGGCGGGAGACATCGGTGCCGTCGTCTCGCGTGGAGGGAGGCCCGACCTGGCCGGACCTGCGCTGACAAGGGTGACCTGCCCGGTCCTGCTCATTGTTGGCGGCAACGACCCTCAGGTGGTGGCGCTCAATCAAGAGGCAATGGCAGAGCTGCGTGTCCCGAAGGAGCTGGCGATCATTCCCGGCGCCACACACCTCTTCGAGGAACCCGGAGCCCTGGAACGGGTGGCGCGGCTGGCCGGAGCGTGGTTCACGCGCTACCTCGGGCACCCGGGCGCGGCTGACCGTTAGGCGCCCCTGCGAAGAATGAGTATCCCCCCGGGCGGCGTTGAGCGCTATCCTGCAATGCGGAGGTATGGCAGATGGTGACGGCCATTGTTCTCATTCGTGCCGAGCGCGGCAAGACGTCCTCGCTGGCGCAGGACTTACTTGAGATCCCCGAGGTGGCAGAAGTGTTCTCCGTCACGGGCGAGTACGATCTCATCGCGATCATCCGGGCGAAAGAGTACGCCGACATGGCGGAAATCGTCCCCAACAGACTCCAGGCTCTCGACGGCATGGAGCGCACCGAAACCTTGATGGCCTTCCAGTGCTATTCCCGGCACGACCTGGACCGTCTCTTCAGCATCGGTCTCGAAGAACCGGCGACGGAGGCCTGACGTCCTTATTTGTAGACGGTGATCTCGCCCGCGAGATTGGGCGTCAGGTAATCGGAATAGTTGACGGTTCCGAGTTTCTTGAACGTGTGGCTATAGGCCTGGCCGGGAGACAGGACCGGGCTGGTGAAGCTCCCATCCTGGGCCGCCACGGTGTGATCCGACGTGTCGTCATTCACCCATGTGACGGTCCCGCCTTGTACGACGAACAGGGTGCTTGGCGCAAAGACCACCTGACTCGTATTCTGCGGGTTCGGGACGATCTCGACTTCATTGGGGAGAGGCGTTGGGATCGCCGTGGGCGCGGCGGTGGGCACGGGAGCCGCCGCCGTCTTCGGCTGCGTTTGTGCCATCAATATCCCGATAAACGCGGCCAGCAAGAGAGCACCAAGAACGGACAGGCCAAAGCGGATATCCACACGATCCTCCGGCGCGATCTATTCCACGATATCGGGCCATCAGACTGCCGACAAAATCGTCAGCGGCGGACGGCGCGCAGCGAGAGGAGGACGGCGGCGGCATCGCCCAGGCTGCCGGCCAATTCACTGGGAAGACCGAGTCCGATCAGTGCCTCACGCACGCGAAAAGAGGCGTAGTTGGAGACGGCAGCCGCGAACCCGCCGATGACGGCTCCCTGCCGTGCGTTTCCTTTGCCGGCTCTTGCCAGGACGTATCCACTCCCGGCACCGACGGCGGTGCGGAACGCCCAGGAGGGGAGCATCGTGCGCGGCGGTGTGAACGGGAGCTTGTCCACCGCATACTCGCCGAGGGCGGCCAGCGCGAGAGCGTCAGTCACCAGCGGCCGATCCAGAGCTCGCGTGGAAGCAGGCAACTTCACATGACCGCGGGCCGCGGCCCAGGACAGGATAGCGACGGACGTCATGGACCGAATGCCGGCTGCGATTCCCAGTAGCGCGGCTCCGCCGCGCTCGTCTCTCCCTCTCAACTTCCTACCCTCCGGACTACTCTGAAAGTAAAGGTAACAAGGAGCGTGCCACAGTGAGAGCGCTGGGATCTCGGGGGATGGTTGCCTCTCCTCACTACCTGGCTACGGGGGCCGGCGTGAGTGTCTTGCGGCGCGGTGGTAATGCCGTGGATGCCGCCCTCGCAACCAATGCCGTCCTCGCCGTCGTCACTCCCTATCTCTGCGGGATCGGCGGCGACCTCTTCGCCCTTGGGTACGCCGGCGGCAATCTCTATGGCTTGAATGGAAGCGGACGTGCCCCGGCCGAGGCGACCCGGGAACGGGTAGCGGCTCTGGCCGGAGAAGACCGCATGCCGGCACGCGGCCCCCTGCCGATTACTGTTCCCGGCTGCGTCGATGCCTGGGCACGGCTGCACACCCGCTTCGGGCGCCTGCCCTTTGCCGACATTTTCGGCGACGCCATCCGCTACGCGTCTGAGGGCTTCGCGGTCTCCGCAGAATTCTCCAACGCGATCGAGCGCAGTGCTGCTTTCCTGCATCCCGATACGCCGGCCCGGGAGACTTTCCTCCCGGGCGGGAAACCTCCGGCCGAGGGCACCATCTTCCGACAGCCGCGCCTGGCCAGGACACTCCAGATCATCGCCGAGGAAGGGCCGGACGCCTATTACCGTGGTGAGATCGGCGGCGAGATCGCCCGGGCCGTCCAGGCCGTGGGCGGCCTCCTCTCCGGGGACGATCTCGCTGCTCACACGGCCGAGTGGGTCGAGCCGCTCTCCCTGACCTACCGCGGCATCACGATCTACGAGCTTCCACCCAACTCGCAAGGTGTCATCGCCCTCCTCATGCTCAACATCCTGCAGCATCTCCCTGCCGAGTGGATCCGGCAGGACGGGGAGAGGTTGATCCATCTGGTTGCCGAGGCGGCGCGACTGGCGTACGCCGACCGCGAGACCCATCTCACCGACGGGAGCGCGATGCGGGTCGCGCCGGAGGAATTCTTGTCGGACGCCTACGGGCGGGACCGAGCTGCTCTCATCGGAGAGCATGTTCGCGGCCTCGCCCCGACCGGTGAGGCGGGCGGCACCATCTACCTGTGCGCGGCGGATAGCGACGGCAATCTGGTGTCCCTCATCGAAAGTAACTACATGGGTATCGGCTCGGGGGTGATGGGGGGAGACACCGGCGTCATGCTGCATAACCGTGGTGCCTGGTTCTCACTGGATCCGAACCACATCAATGTCATCGCACCCCGCAAGCGCACTCTGCACACGCTTATGCCCGGCATGGCCTTCAAGGGCGACAGGCCCTGGCTCGTCTTTGGCACGATGGGCGGAAGCATGCAAGCGCAAATTCACGTCGAAATTCTGTTGCGGCTCATCGATCTCGGCATGCCGCTCGACCGGGCTATTGCTGCACCGCGTTTTGACGCAGTCGTTGGTGACGGCGCGCAGGGACCGGCGCTCCTCATGGAGGATCGTTTCCCGCCGGGGACGGTGGAGGGACTGCGCCGGCGCGGCCACGACGTCTCCTTGACCGAGCCGTTCACCAGCCAGATGGGCCACGCTCACGCCATAGAGGTGCTGGATGACCGCGTCTACGTCGGTGCATCCGACCCGCGGACCGATAGCCTCGCTCTAGGCTACTGAGTGCCGCAAAAAGAAAAGGAGGCGCCTGTGCGGCGCCTCCTGGTACGTCCCGTTCGTTTAGCCTAAATAGCCACCCGTCAGGAACGCAATCACCGCCACAATGACGGCGATGATCAGAATGATCCAGATGATGCTGAGGGCAAGGTGGAAGACGCCACCAAGACCCAGGAGCCATGCAATGATCAGGATCACCACCAGAATCCAGAGTAGATTCGCCATGATTTCCTCCCTTTCGACCGATTCCCATGTGTCGGTCGTGCGCTATCTATTTGGCAAGTTCCATGCCACCTGATGCAGACAGCGGGGAGTATGATGGGACGTGAACGAGGATTTTGACGAGATCATCCGGCAAGCGCGCGAGGTGGCCCGCCACCTGGCGGGTGTGTACCGTGACATCACCGGGGAAGATCTCGATTTCGAAGGCGCGGTGCGCCACTACCCCCTGGTGGCGGCCGGCGCGGCCCTGGGTGTTGGGTTTCTGGCAGGCTGGTCATTGAGCCGCCGTGGCTCCCGGCCCGCTCTCCCGCCCCCTCCGGCCCCCCCGCAGCCCGACTTTCTCTCTGAAGGCATCGATCGGGTCCGTGAGTTCCTGCCTAACGTGATGCCGGAGGACGCCGCCGAAAACGCCCGGGTGTGGGTGGACGAAGTGCTCGAACCGCGGCTCCGTGAGGGGATGGAAAACGTGGTCAACGTGGCCGAAGCGCGATTTGGCCAGTTCCTCCGTCAGACGATGCAGCGTTTCGACGGACAGGATGATCGCGAATTGGAAGATCCCGAGGGCAATTGAGGCGCCTGAGCGCATCACGGCCTGCAAATTATCTATAGAGCGGGAACGACCGCTGGACGAGACGGAGGGCGCGGGCCGGGTGGTAGGCGAAGGACCGGCGGGCAGCGGCGATGGCCGAGTGCTGGGTGCGACCCAAGAGGGTGAGGATCGCGTTGCGCAGGGCGGCGAGGACGCGGGGGGCGTGACCGCTCCGGATGCGGGAGTGATCCTCACCGAAGTCCACGTCGCGGAGCCAATGCTGCCGTTCGATGCTCCAATGGCCGCGAATCAGGGCGAGGAGGGTGGCCGGATCCGCTGTGGCGCTGGTGACAAAGTAATCGACATCGTGATGGGTGCCGCGGGTGTCGGTCACGCTGCGGGTGATCTGGGCCACCTGCGCCAACTGCGGGAAGCCGGCCAGATAGTCGGTCAGCGCCGTGGTGACGCGCAGCCGGCGCTCCTCACGGCGCCCCTTCTGCCGCTCGATGGTCACCGCCTCGGTGGTGGTGGCGCATGGATCGGCGAAGTACTCCACCACGGCGGCATACTGCGCCGGCCAGTTCCCCTTGAGGCAGAGGAGGTACTCACCGCCGGCATCGAGGATCGCCTGGGCTGACTCGGTTTGACAGTGGAGGGCGTCGGCGGTGACGACCCGGTGATGGACGAGGAGCCAGCCCAGGAGGGCCTGGGCCACGGGAATCTCGTTGGTCTTGGTGGCCACGGGCACCTGGATCAAGGTCTCGTGGGTCTGGTGGGTGGTCACCGCCAACAGGTGAGGAGACACATCCTCCGTCGCCCCCGCACCACGCAGCACCTTGCCATCCAAGGCCACGGCTTCGGTATCGGGGCTGGGCCGCGTCGCCTGTACCCAGCGCGCCAAGGCCCACTCCAGGTGGGCGGCCGAGAGGCGGGGCAGCAGCCAGCGGTAGAGGGAGCCGGTCGGGGTGAGATGACGGCGCGGACCGAACACGCGCCGCAGGAGGGGACGTTGCTCCCGGCACCATTGTCCGACGGCCTCGAGCGAGTTGCAGTTGCAGAGGAGCGCGGCTGCCAGGCAGGTCAGCAGGAAGGGCAGATCATAGCGCTTCCCGTGGCAGGAGCGCGGATCGGGGACCGTCGCCAGTACATCGGCCAGGCTCCGGAGCGCATGATGGGTGAGGAGGGCTTCACGCTCGTCATCGGAGAGGTCGTCAAGCAGGAGAGGCAGGGAGGTAGACTGCACCGGAAAGCTCCTTCCGTCGGCGATGGGGTGGATGAGACCCGCATCGTACGCCTGCTGGAGCTTTTCGTCTATCTACTCCTTGAATAATTCACGGGCCGTGCTGAGCGCATATTAACCTATTGACAACTGAGGAATTGTGCTCGATAATGGCCTCAATCTGGCAGCGGGATCGTCCCGCGGGGCAATCCCGCTGCCGCCCTTCCCCATTGTGGGACGGGCTTTTTTTATGGATTTCGCTCAGATAGCGGCAATTTCGCCGCTCTGGCGTTCTTTGCGCTTGCGGTCGTACTTTTTGAGGAGTTCCCGCCAGTGGGCGTACTTCTCGGGATCGGCTTTGATCGCCCGGTAGCGCCGCTTGTGCTTCTCCTTGCGGTGCGTCTCACAGTACAGGGCGTGACTGCTGTTCACCTGCGCCCCGCACTCCTTGCACAACCGCTCCGGCTTCTCCGG
>JAJPIP010000060.1 GCA_021324655.1 Pseudomonadota bacterium | reverse complement strand
TCGCGAGGATTCCCGCCGTCTGTCTTCCGCACGTCGGCCAATCCCGACATCACGGAACGAGGGGCCAGGGCGGGCGCGGCAGGAGCCGGCCCCTACCAGAGGAGATTGGAAGAAATTGCCTAGACGGTGCCGTGATGTGAGTGGCCTTGATGAGTGCCATGGGGAATCAGCCGGATGGGTCCGTGGTCAGAGCGGGTGAGACCTGCGCTCAGACCGGATAGCGCGGCCCTGTCGTCGGGTTGCCTCCATCACTGGGCTCCTCGCCGCGTGCCCGTGATGTCGGGGGGAACCTACCAGACGGGATGTTCGCGGTCCAGGCTCCAGGCAAGAGGATTGTTGGCGATGTAGGCGCGGATGGCCTCCAACTCCCGATCGTTCCGAATGATCCGGTCGTGGTAGTTGCGCTGCCACAGTGACGTGTTCCGCGATCGCAGTTGCGGATCCAGGGATCGCGCCTGGTTGGCGGTGTAGGACTTGAAACGCCGAACGATCTCCGGCAGAGGAATCGGACGAAGCCCATCCTGAGGCCCGGCTACAAACCTGGCAGGAACGCTGTCGAGACCGGCGGTCAGCACTCGATCCTGTCCTTCTGGTCGCTTGGCGCCTTCTATGGGGTGATTCACGACCAAGATCCCATGCAGATGATTCGGCATCACGACAAAGGCATCAATGCCAACTCCGAATCGATCACCGAGTTGTAGCCAGGATTCTGCGACCATTTCACCGACTGGCCCGAGCTCGACGTCGTCGTCTTGGACCGTCCCGAATCGACAGACACGATCCTCCGTGCAAAGAGTGATGAAGTACGCGCCAGCCTGTGAGTAGTCATAGCCTTGTAGGCGCGTCGAGCGGCGCACCGGATAGCTCGTGGCTGAAGCCATTGGGGCCATCATAGTGGATGGAGAGGAACCGCCATCACCTCTGGTAGGGGCCGGCTCCTGCCGCGCCCGCCCTGGCCACTCGTACTACAACGTTGGCATCGTCAGACATGCCGACCACAGACGGTATGAATCAGCCGAACGCTCTGGCACGAGCAAGCTGGTAGGGGCCGGCTCCTGCCGTGCCCGCCCTGGCCCCGCGTTCCGTGATGTCGGGATTGGCCGACGGGCGGAAGACAGACGGCGGGAAGCCTCGCGAGGGATGGGTACGACGGACCAAGCGGGCACGGCAGGAGCCGGCCCCTACCAGGCAGGGTGGCCCCTCGAATGCCAAGACGCCACGAGGCGGCCGTGACCAGAGGATGGTGGCCCCTCCGATGGCAAGACGTCGGGAGCCGGCCACAACCATCGGATGGTGATCCCTCTGATGCCACTACCGCAGGAGGCAGTCCCGATAGGTGGATGATGGCCCGTCTTCACGCCAATGCGGCAGGAGGCGGTCCCGACCAGGCAGGGTGGCCTATCCGACCCGACACGGCAGGAGCCGGTCCCGACGACATATCTGTGACGTCAAGGATCGTCCTTGTCTTGTCCTCGGGTGGCACTTGTCCCATTTCTGGGGCCGATTGACACTAGCCGCCGACGGCGATAGGCGGTATGACGTGAGGGTTGTCTCTACCCCTCACGGAGGTTTTACCTATGCGTTCCTTGCCGGCGGGACTGGCCGCCCTGATCGCGGCGCCGAGTCAGACGCCGACCCTCACGCTGACCGTGCAGGATCTGCAACCCCACTTGACGGTACTCGCCTCCGGCGACGCGCCTGGACGCTCCTCGGCGTTGCTCTCCTCCACCGGCATGCTGCTGCGGGCCGTGGTGGCGCAGAATGCGGCAACCAATCAGACGCTGACCGTCCAGACCATCACCCCGGCGAATGCTTCCAGCTGGACGTCCCCGGCCGTGACCGTCACGTCCAATGCGAAGGCCTCCGCCGGCTGCTGCCTGGCACAGACCGGCGGGACGACGCGCCTCTTCTACCAGCGCAGCAGCGATAACTGCATCTGCTACCGGGATTCGACGGACGACGGTCATACCTGGGGGGCCGAGACGCTGGTGCAGAGCGTGACGCCCGGCTCGCTGCCTTATTGCTACGGCATCGCCGCCTCCTCCATCACCACCATCTGGACCGTCTGGGCCGCGTTCGATCCGTACGGCGTCTGCTCCATGTATCAGTCGGCGTACAGCACCTCCTGGAGCGCCTGGGTGCTGAAGGGGCCGTCCAACCCGGGGTGGGGACAGATGCGGGGGCTCACCTGCCTCTACGCCGCCGGCACCCTGGCCTTCGCCTGTGGCTGTGGACTCCGTGGCTATACGTCCGGGATCTCGGCGTCCACCTTTACCCTGACCGGCAGCACCTACAGCGCCGTGACGCCGATTCAGCAGCTGGATTCGCCCACCCAGGGCCTGACGCTCGCCTATCCGGATCTCTGCTACGACGCGACCGATACCAGCGGCTTTCCCTGGTACGCCATCGCCACCCTCACCGACGACGGCTCGGTCTCGACCTCCGCCCACACCCGGACCACCGTCTTCCGCTCGGCGGACGGGAT
Source organism: Pseudomonadota bacterium (assembly GCA_021324655.1). Classification (GTDB taxonomy): domain Bacteria; phylum Chloroflexota; class UBA5177; order UBA5177; family UBA5177; genus JAJPIP01. Next base: position 77,696 of record JAJPIP010000060.1, on the reverse strand, counting down.
CACCTGGCATCCCTGGCTGGCGGCCGGCACGGCCCTCGCCTGGGGCGCGCACGTGCTGGTGGCCGGCGGCACGGTGTATCTCTTCGATGCCGCCACGACCTACGTGGTGGCGGCTCCTCCCTCCGCAACCGATCTCTCCACCGATGTGCTGGAAGCGGATATCTCCGAGGGGACGGGAGCGCCGGCGGAGGGGACGATCGTGCTGGACAACAGCCGGGCGCAGTACGTGAGCGCGCCCTGGCTGGTTGATAACGCCGGCCTCACCCTCGCCCTGGGCTACGGCGGGCTCACCGTCACCACCCACACGCTGTATCTCGAGGGCTGGGAGTTCGCCGCCGATCCCGAGGCGCAGTACCTGACGCTGCGGGTGCGCGGCGCCCTCGGTCTGATGGACATGCCTTCCACCCTCCTCCTCTCTTACAGCGGACAGACGCTCGCCGCGTTGGTGACCGCCGTCTGCCGCCAGGCCGGGATGTCCCTGAACGTACTGCCGGCCACGCCGCAGTTCGCGCAGACCATCCCCTGCTTCACCATCCTCCCCGGTGAGACCTGGCTCTCGGCCCTGCTGCGCCTCAGCACCATCTACGGCTTCGAGGTCTTCACGGCGAGCAATGGCGCCGTGGTCTGTGTCGAGCCGCAGACCTCCGATCCCAGCACCTGGAGCTACGGCAGTGAGATCCTGACCTCCTCGTGGGGGATGGGCAGCCGGCGGCCCAACGTGGTGCGGGTGGTGGGGGCGGCGACGTCAACCGGCAGCGTCTGGAGTGAGGCGGTGGATCAGACCAATCTGCTGGCGGTGGGGCAGGAACGGTACATGATTGAGGTCGAGCGCCTGCTGGATACCAGCGCCAAGTGCGCCATCCGCGCCGGGATCGCCCTGCGCGGCATCCAGCGCGACGCCCAGTTCGGCACCCTGGCCGTCTCCCTCAATCCACAGCACGAGCTGTGCGATGTCATCACCGTCAGCGACGCGGCGAACGGTGTCTCGGCCCAGCCGGTGCGTATTGCCGGGATCCGCTGGCTCACCGACGCGCGGCAGGGGGACTGGTATCAGGAACTCACGCTGGAGGCGGTGTAGGTGGCACGAGCGGCGGCGCGCGTCGTGCTCTCCGACATCGCCCGCTTCGCCGCGGCCGGTGGGCGTCCGCTCCGTCCCTACCAGGCGGAGTGCGCCCGGGCGATTTGCCGTAGCGTGCGGCGGGTCGACGGCCGCGTGTTCACGGTGATGTTCGCCCGTCAGATGGGAAAGAACGAGACGAGCGCCCAGCTGGAAGCGTATCTCCTCACCCTCTACGCGCAGCGCGGCGGTGGCATCGTCAAGGCCGCTCCCTCCTTCAAGCCGCAGACCATCAACTCGATGCTGCGCCTCAAGGAGACGCTGGAGCGCTCGCCTCTCACCCGGCGCCTGTGGCGTCCCGAGCACGGCTACATGGTCCGGGTGGGTGACGCCTCGATCGCCTTCTTCTCGGCCGATCGGAAGGCGAACGTGGTGGGTGCCACGGCCGGCCTGCTGCTGGAGATCGACGAGGCGCAGGACGTGGACCCCGACAAGTACGACCGCGAGTTCCGTCCCATGGCCTCCAGCACCAACGCCACGACGGTCCTCTACGGGACGGCCTGGGCGGAGGACTCGATCCTGGAGCGGCAGCGGCGGATCAATCTGGAGCACGAGGCGCGCACCGGCGAGCGCCTTCACTACGAGTACGACTGGACGCATCTGGCCGCGCTCAACGAGCGGTACCGCGCCTTCGTGCGGCGGGAGATCGAGCGCCTGGGTCCGGAGCACCCCAGCATCCGCACCCAGTACCTGCTGCAGACCCTGACCGATGCCGGACGCCTCTTCAGCGCCGAGCAGCTGGCGGCACTGCGTGGCGCGCATCCGCAGGAGGGCGCTCCGGAGCCGGGCGCGCTCTACGTGGCGGGGGTTGATGTGGCCGGGGAGGACGAGCAGGCAGAGGACGCGGCGATGCGGCTGGCGGCGCCACGGCGGGACAGCACGGTGGTGACGATCGCCGCCGTGACACGCAATACGGCCGGACAGCCGGTGGCACGGGTGGTCGATCACGTCTGGTGGACGGGGCGCAGTCAGGTCTGGCAGTACGAGCACCTGCTGCAGCTCTGGGACCGCTGGGGCTTCGCTCGCGTCTGCGTCGACGCCTCGGGGATCGGCGCCGGCCTCGCATCGTTTCTCGCGGCTCGCCGCGGCGAGCGGGTGGAGAGAATCACCTTCAGCGCCGCCCTCAAGAGCCGCCTGGGCTACGATCTGCTGGCCATGATCAACACCGGCCGGCTCTCACTCTACCGGGGCGAGGGGCCAGAGATCCGCGAGTGCCTCGCCGAGCTGCGCGCCTGCCGCTACCACCTCCGCGCCGCTGAGCAGCTGGCCTGGGCGGTGCCGGAGACGGAGGGCCACGACGACTTCGTGGTGAGCCTGGCCCTGGCCGCCCGAGCGGCGGAGAGTCTCGTCCCGCCCGCCGCCGGCGGGATGATCCGGCCGACAGCGGAGGAGACTGGTTGGTGAGGGTGGGGCAGGAGGCGATATCATCACCACCACTTACAGCTACGACGCCCTCGAACGATCGCACCGGAAGTCGTCACGACCCCGGATGGCGGACTCGTCTCCGAGACGGTCAGTAATCTCTTCCGGGACACCGGGCGGTCTGGGACGCTCCTAGCGTCGCCGCTTGTTGAGGCGCGGTGGTACGCCGCGGGTGAGGGTTCCGGGTGGAGAAAGGTCAGGCCGCATCGGTGGTTCGTCCAGGGGCGCTTTCTTCTTCTGCAGGACCAGGTCCCGCTGGGCAATGAGGTAATCCGCCGTCCGAGCGGCGAGGGCCTGGATGGTGAGCGCAGGATTGGCCGCTCCCTGTGTGGGGCAGATACTGCCGTCGCAGCAAAAGAGATTCGGGATGTCATGTGTTCGCCCGAATTGGTCGGTGACCGATGTCTGCCGGTCCACTCCCATGCGGCACCCGCCGATCAGGTGGGCGTAGCGCGGCTCCTGCGCCGTTTCCTCGGCTCCGGCTGCCCGCATGATCTCCTCGATCCTGGGGACGGCCCAGGCGATCATCTTCTTGTCGTTCTCGTGCAGTTCGAACCGGATGCGGGGCGCGGGCAGGCTGTACTCGTCCTTCTCATCGGAGAGATCGATCCTGTTGTCCTCGTGCGGGAGAATCTCGCCCAGCAGGCCGAAGGCAGCCCAGTGGTTGTAGTCCATCATCACCTTGCGCATTCCCCAGCCCCAGGCCCCCTTGGCGGCCAGCATCTCCTTGGCGAACGTGCAGGGGAGGGGGCCGACCGTCTGGATCGAGAAGCCGCGAGCGAAGTCCCGTGTGTGATCCGTCTCGTAGAACTCCTCGGTGCAGGCGTTGGCAGGAGGCGCCTTGTACTGGCGGATGAGTCCAGGGAACCGGCCCATCACCACATTGGCGGACTGGACCATCAGGTAGCGACCCACCAGGCCGCTGGAGTTGGCCAGCCCGTTCTCGTGGCCGGGGCAGGACGACATGAGCAGCAGACGAGGTGTCTCGATGGCGTACCCGCAGACAAGCACGACCTTTGCCTTCTGCTCGCGCTCTTTCAGGTCCGGGTCGAGGTAGGTGACGCCGTTGACCAGGCCGTCCTTCCCGAGGTTGATCCGCGATACCATGCAGCGATCACGGATCTCGGCGCCGTTGGCGATCCCGTCGGGGACATGGGTGTAAAGCGTGCTGGCCTTGGCAGCGACCTTGCAGCCCTGCAGGCAGAACCCGCGGAAGATGCAGTGCGGGCGATCGCCGTAAGCGCCCGAATTGATGGCGATAGGTCCGCCGGCGACCGCTCGGATGCCCAGCCGGCTGCAGCCGCGCACCAGCAGGTTGGCGTACTCTCCGGACTCCAGGGGACCGTACGGATAGCCGTGTGGATCGCCCCAGGGATAGCGCGCCGGCCCGGCGACCGGCATTTCACGCTCGATCATCGCGTAGTACGGCTTCAGCGTCTCATACCGGAACGGCCAATCCACGCCTACCCCATCCAGGGTGTGCTCCATGAAGTCGGACGGATGGAATCGAGGCGTGAAGGCGGCGAAGTGCACGGTCCCCCCGCCGACCCCTTTGCCGCTGTTGTTGGCGCCGAGAGTGATCGGGTTGGGGCCGCCGGTTATGCGCAGCGTGTTCCAGTAGAGCTTGTGTGAGCCTTTCTCGTCGCTCACCCAGTCGCGTTCGACATCCCAGAACGGGCCGGCGTCGAAACCCACCACGGACAGGCCGAAGCGGGCCAGTCTTTGCACGAGCACGCCCCCGGCAGCGCCCACGCCCACGACGACGACATCGACCTCCTGGTGGTGGGGATAGCGCCGCATTCTCGTGTCGAGACGCTCGTTTGGTCCCAGCATCTTCGGACCGGGTTGCGGGGCGAGGAAAGGACCGAGCAGAGGAGTCTTCAGCCTGCCTGTCACGGTGCGATCACATCCGATCTGTTGCGTCCCATCGGCGTCCGCTCCCCACTAATGTGTCCCACCTTGACGTCGTCTGGCGTGTTCCGGAATGAGGCCGGCCAGTGGCTGGTAGCTCCCCGAGAGCGAGGTGGGGGGAGGCTCCCAGTCATAGCGTTGCTCGTCGGCCTCCCACGGCTCCGCCAGTCCGTTCTCGAGTCGCATATACCCGCGAGGATAGGACGGACCACCGAAGCCGATCTCATCCCAGGCATACGGATGGGCATAGTAGGCGTCGACGGCGTCGGTGACCAGCAACTCGAAGAAGTTGACGGCTGGGAATCGACTCCAGATCTCCTCACCGGCCGGCGGGCTGTTGTCCCGCAGGCTGAGGATGATCTCATCCTGCTCCCGTGACCCGAGCTGGATAAAAGACGTCCCGTGCAGGGATTGAGCGATGGACTCGACTCCGCGCAAGCCAAGGTGGTAGCACTCCGCGTCGGACGGCGCTTCGGCGTAGCGGTACCCATCGCTCACGCCTTCCGAGAGGCGCTCATCGACGTAGTTCAGGATCGGGATGCGATGATCCGGATCCCGATCGTCCTGCGGCAGGATGCGATCGAAAAGGGCCGTCGCCAGTGCCGGATCATGAGCGAAGAAGCGGATGGGCGGAATATCCGTCACCCGCTTCAGCACGACCTCGCGGGTGGCTGCGTCCCAGAAGGCCTGCTGATCCAGCGTGCTGAAGTCCGGGTAGTAGCCGGGCTGGGGGCGAGGTGGGAGAGGCTCGCCGGTCCGCGGGTTGATGGGAAGGTGCTCAGCCATCAGCCGGCCCTCCGCAGGAAACTGGCAACGAGGCCCATGAAGCCGGCGGCTGCTAACAGCAGGGGAGCAAAGGGCGGTGGCCCATACAGCAAGTTGTAAAGGCCGTTGCGCAGCCCGCCCGGCCGCCGCAGCATTCCCCGCACGTGAAAGTAGAAGCCCAGAGTGCCGTCGGCGATGGCGAGGAGGGAGGCCAGGGGGAGGACGGTCCGGGCGACGGTGCGGCTCCGGATGGTCCCGAGTCCGGCCGCCACCACGAGGGGACTCACGAGGACGGGCGTCCACTCCATGCGGGACAGAAAGGCATTCTTGTAGTGCAGATAGGCGGATTCAACGCCACTGAGAAGCGCCGTCGCCGCGGCCACGGCGGCCAACTGTTGCTGGAAGCGTCCCTCCCGCACGTCCTGCTCCAGACTCAACAGCTCCCTGCCGGTCGGGACCAGGTGCAGCCAGGCAGCACCAGGAAGGGGCGCAGTCGGCTCATCGGCGCGCCGCAGCAAAGAGGCAACGAGCCCCAGGTACCCGGATAAACCGAAGAGCACCGGGGCGAAGAGGGGCGGCCCCATGACCACGTTGACGATCGGCAGCCGCCAGCCGCCCGGACGCCGTGCGATGTTACGGATATGGAAGTAGAAGCCGGCCAGCCCGTCGATCAGAGTGAGGATCGAGGCGATCGGCAGCAGGGTGCGCGCCGCGCGCCGGCTAAAAACGCCCCAGAGACCGGCGATCAGCAGGAGCGGGCTGATGAGGACGGGCGTGTACATGATCTGCAGGCCATAGCCGGCGCGGTAGTGCTCTTCGGCCGCCTCGAAGCCACTCAGGAGACTGGCGAGCCCGGCGATAAGCGAGAGCCCGCGCTGGAATCTGCCTTCACGGATCTGCTGCGCGACCTGGGCCACATCACGTTCGAGTCCAGGGCGCGTCAGCAATCGGGTGCGGTTGGCGAGGGGGAAGACCGTCACGCTCCGATCCTCCAGCGCTCCGCATCTGCCCGCTTCAGTTCGATGCCGAGCCCGGGCAGTGCCGGATCCGGCCGCAAACAGCCTCCGACACGTTCCGGGAGGCCATCGAAGAGCATGTTCTCGATGCGCGCGTGATCGTAGAAGTACTCGACGTTGATCAACCGCGCGGCGGCACATCCCACCTGGGCGTGGATGGCCGGCGCGGTATGCGCCGACAGGGGCAGCGCAAAGCCCTGCGCAAGGGCGGCGGCTTGCAAAAAACCGGTCACGCCCAGGCAGCGCGTGGCATCGGCCTGGAGAACGTCGACCGCACCGGCCCGCAGCATATCACGGAAGTACCAGGGGTCGTAGCCGTACTCGCCGGCAGCCACTGCCATCGAGACGTGCTGGCGGACGAAGGCCATCTGCTCAAGCTGATCAGAGCTGACCGGCTCCTCGAACCAGTCCACATCCAGTTCGGCGAAACGTTGCGCCTGGTCGATCGCCTCCTTGACGGTATAGGCGCCATTGGCGTCGACCATCAGGGCGGTGTCCGGTCCGATCGCCTGCCGGGCAACCCGTACCCGGTGCACATCGTCCTTCGGTCTGGTGCCCCAGTCCTTTCCGATCTTCATCTTGACGGCCGGGATGGACTCGGCCACCCAGTTGCCCAGTTGCTCGGCCAGCTCACCCTCGGTGTAGGTGGTGAAGCCGCCGCTGCCGTAGATCGGCACCTCATCCCGATAGGGGCCGAGGTGCCGGAAGAGAGCCTGCCCGGCGTGCCGGGCTTTCAGGTCCCACAGGGCAATGTCGACCGCCGAGATGGCGGTGGCCGCGATGCCGGGCCGGCCGACGTTGCGCACCGCATCCACCATCCCGCGCCATGCCGCTCCCACCTCGTCCACCGGGGTCCCGACCACCGCGTCCTGCAGGTGCTCATTGACGACCCCGGCGGCGGTCGCCGAGGCGTAGCTGTAGCCCAGTCCGCGCTCCCCCGAATCGGCGACCGCCTCGACCAGCACCATCGTGGTGGCATCCCAGCTGATGGTCCCGTCGGCTTCCGGCCGATCGGTCGGGATGCGATACACGCTCGTCTCCAGGTGCACAACGCGGGGCGACTGTGAAGCGGGCATGGGCAAGGTGCCGCCGGCTAGGTCTTCCACCATTCCTCGACCTTGTCCCGTAAGGCGGTGAGCGCAATACGAGCTCGGTCGGGCTGTCCTCTGGCCAATGCCTCCGCGAAGTGAAGGGCGTCTTCCGGCATAACCGACGGCGGCAGCGGCGGCTCATTGGGATCAACCACCGCTTCCAGAATGGCCGGCCTGGGCGATGCCAGGAACTGGGCCATCACGTCCTCGATCTTGGCGGGATCCTCCACGCAATAGCCTTCTCCCCCGGCAGCACGAGCCCAGGCGGCAAAGTCGGCCGGCTGGAGCTCGACCCCGAACTCAGGGGCGCCCAGGAAGACGATCTGCTCCCACTTGATCTGGCCCAGGACATTGTTCTTGACAATGATCACCTTGATCGGCAGGTTGTACTTGACAGCGGTGAGCATCTCTCCCATGAGCATCGTGAAGCCACCGTCTCCCACAAAAGCGATGACCTGGCGATCGGGATATGCGACCTGCGCGGCGATGGCGTAGGGCAGACCGTTGGCCATGGTCGCCAGGTTACCGGAGGCACTGAAGAGCTGATCCTCCTTGAGGAAGAAGTCGCGGGCGATCCAGGTGGTGCATGTGCCGGTATCGGCACAGATGACGGCGTTCGCGGCGGCAAACTTGTTGAGAGCGTATGCCACGACCTCCGGCTTCATCGGCAGGCCGGTCTGTGTCCCTTTATCGTGGATGTACCGTTTCCACCGCTCCGTATCCTGCCGGCGCGCATCCAGGAAGGAGCGGTCGTCCTTGCGTTGTAGGAGCGGGAGCAGTGCCTGCAGCGTGGCCCTGGCGTCGCCGACCAGGCCCACCTCGACGGGAAAGCGGAGACCGAGCCGCGTCTCGTCGATCTCGATCTGGACACCCCGCGCCTGACCCGGCTTGGGGAGAAAGTTGACGTAGGGGAACGACGTGCCTATGAGGAGGAGGGTGTCGCACTCGTTCATCGCGTTGACACTGGGTTGTGTGCCCAGGAGCCCGACACCACCCGTGGTATACGGGCTGTCATCGGGGAGGACTCCTTTACCCAGCAATGTCTTGACGACCGGGGCGGCCAGCATCTCCGCCACCTGTACCACCTCCGGCCGGGCGGCCAGCGCCCCATGTCCCACCAGAATTGCCACTTTGGTTCCCGCGTTGAGGACGTCGGCAGCTCGGCGCAATGCGTCGGGGTTGGGGACCGGCGTCTCCTGGGGGTAGTCGCTGGTGGCGCGGTAAAAGGGCGCGGCCGGCTGCACAAGCTGCTCCGGTGTTTTCGGTGGGCCGCCATGGTGGCTGTAGAAGTCACTGGCGGCGTCGTCAACCTGATAGTTGATGGGGAAGTTGAGATGGCTGACGGTCCGCCTGGAGAGGGCCGTGCGGCAGGCGAGATTCGTCAGATTGAAGACGTCGTCGGCCCCCTGGATCATCTGATTGAAGGCGGCCACATTCTGATAGAGCGCCACCAGATCCTGCCCCTGCACGTAGCTCATCCCCAGGAGATCGCTGTACTGCTGACCGGTAATGGCGAGCACCGGCACTCCGTCCGCCTGAGCGTCGTAGAGGCCGTTCAGGAGATGGACACCGCCCGGACCGCTGGTCGCCACACAGACGCCCAGCTTGCCGGTGAACTTGGCATAGGCGCAAGCGGCGAAGGCGGCCGACTCTTCGTGCCGCACCTGAATAAAGCGGATGGAGTCCTGGTGGCGCCGCAAGGCTTCAAAGAAACCGTTGATGCCGTCACCGGGGAAGCCGAAGATGGTATCCACGCCCCAATCGACGAGCGTCTCGACCATCACGTCTGATGCGGTGGCCATATCGTTCCTCCCGCGGCCCCTCAAAGCGCACACTGTCACACGTCAACAGTGTCGGTTACACGCATGCAGCAATCCTCGTGCCGCCGCAGTGTCTGAGATGTATTGGGCTCGGTCGCCAACGGCGCACCACCTGTAACCTCTCCACGTATTGACAACCAAGGGAGTACGGCCGGCCCACATTGGGGAGGAGGGGAAGGGAGATGACGTCTGCGGAGATCAACCCGCTCTTTCAGCCCCGCACACAGTCAACGCAGGAGGTTAGACATGAAACGTCTCATTGCAGCCCTGGTGATCAGCGCGGCGACTGTGGTGCCGACCGCAGGCTCCGCGCTGGCCGACAACGTCCATAACGTCACCGGCATGACCGGCCAACCGGATTCCGGCGGGTCGATCGTGAACTGTGGGGCCGGGGGCCTGGTCTCGACCCCAGGCAACGGTAGCGCCACTTTCTCGAACTCGGCGGGCTCGCCATTTGGCCCGACCGCGTTCGCCGGCACCAGGTACGCCGGGAGCCAACCGCAGAACTCGAAGAACCCGAACAGCATCTCGCAGTACGACGTGGCCTGCTTCCAGGCCACGATGCACCAGAACCCGTAGCAGGAACACTCACACCGGGGGGAGAGCGGGGATGGGCTATTCCCTCCCTCTCTCCGTCCCTCCCCATTTGGATCTGTGGACGAGGAGCGGCGAGAGGATCAGATCACGCGCGAGCCGCCGCCGCCTCAGGCTCCGACCAGGTTCCCCTGGCGCTCCTGTATGGCGCTCAGCAAGGCGCGTAGGGAGGTCGTAAATTTGTGCACGCCCTCGTCCGTCAGTTGATCCGTCACGGCCTTCATACTGATGCCCACCCGCTCCAGATCGGCAAGCACCTGCCTGGCCTCATCGACGCCCTGCCGGATCGCGTCGCAATTGACCGTCCCGTGATCGCGGAACGCCTCGATCGTTTCCAGCGTCATGGTATTGACGGTGTGTGGTCCGATTAACGGGTCAACATACATGGTGTCGGGGTAGGCGGGATTCTTGGTCGACGTGGAGGCCCACAGGGGGCGTTGCATCAAGGCCCCGTGCTCCTGCAGCCGGGAGAATCGGTCGGAGCCGAATACGCGCTCGAACCACCCGTACGCGATCTTCGCATTGGCGATCGCCGCCTTTCCCTCCAGGCGCTTGACCTCTTGTCGAGCGCCTTCATTTGCTCCCTGAACCTTCTCTTCCAGGAGACGATCGACCAGGGTGTCGACGCGGCTGACAAAGAACGAGGCGACCGAGGCGAGGCGATCAATGGGCTGGTTCTGCGCGACCCGACGTTCCAGTCCGTTGAGATAAGCGTCCATCGCCTGCTTGTACACCTCGACCGAGAAAATGAGGGTGATGTTGACGTTGATGCCCTCCGCGGTCAACCGCTCGATGGCGGGAATGCCTGCCGTGGTTGCCGGCACCTTGATCATGATGTTGGGGCGGTGCAGGTCCGACCAGAAGCGGCGCGCCTCCTCGATCGTGGCGTCGGTCTCATCGGCCAGCTCAGGCGAGACTTCGATGCTGACAAAGCCATCCGTGCCGCCCGTACGGTCGTACACGGGGCGGAGGAGGTCGGCAGCGGCGCCGACGTCCTCGATGGCGAGCGCCTCATAGATCTGGGCGGGGGTGCGGCCTCTGGAGCCGAGGGTCCGGATGGTCTCGTCGTAGTCGTGGGTGTCGACAATGGCCTTTTCGAAGATTGTGGGATTGGCAGTCACGCCGGTGATGCCGTCCCCCGCGATGTATCGAGCCAACGTGCCGGACCGGATCATCCGGCGGCTGATCACATCGGTCCACACGCTTTGACCGCACGCTTCCAGTTGCTGAAGGGGATTGGGAGCCATCAGTGCACCTGCCTCGATTTGGGCCTTTCTCTCCCTCACTATATGTCCGGTGTCCCCTCGGTCCAGGGCCGTCCGCCTTGAGGACAGGGCTCGTGCATTATCCCGTGGTGGTCGCCCCGCGTGGCGACTAGCCCGGTGTGGTCTACGCCGGCGTCAGGCCGGCCGGCACTCGGGCCGGCCACTACGACCCGGCGATGCCGAGAATGCACGAGCCCTAGCCTTGAGGAAGGCCGGGCGATCACGGTTCGTGATGCGATCCCACACCCCAGGTTCGTCCGACAGGGAAGACACAGAGCGTGACTCTGGGGAGCCGAACTCGCGACGCGATGAGTCGGTAGACCTTCCGACTCTAGCCGCTATAGCCCCAGATACACCGCGATGCCGATGCTGATAAGCACGATCGCGGTCAGGTAGTTCCCGTTGTCCTCCAGCCACTCTCCCTGTACCTGGTAGCCCACGGCCGTCGCGCCGACCGTGAGGACAATGAAGGTGCCGAGGGTCACAGCCGTGAAACTCGCCAGGCAGGCAATGACGGCACCCACGCCAATGGCACTGGCGGCGAGCGCGACCGGCAGGATGGTCAGGTCCGGTGAGGCGGCGGCACCGAACGGCACCGCGACGGCAGCGAACCGCCGGATGAGCGAGCCGCCACCACCGAGGTGATCCGTGCCATGGTCATCGTGCCCGTGTGTGTCGTCGTGCAGATATCCATGGCTGTGCTGATGATGATCGTCGTGGTGGTGGCCGTCGTGGTGATGATGCCCGCCGTGTCCGGTCAGCGCCCAGACCAGGAAGCCGAGGCCCGTCAACACGAGGATGATCCCGACGATATGCCCCTGCTGCGTCTCGAATGCCTGGCGGAATTGCAGACCCACGGCGGCAATGATGGCCGCAATGATGAGCGAGGTCAGGACGTGGCCCACCGAGGCAAGGAAGCTCATCCGTGCAACGCGCCCCATGCTCCAGCGTTGCGTCCGTCCGATGACGGCGAGCGGGACCCAGTGATCCGGCAGGATGGAGTGCAGGAACCCGACTATGCCCGCCGCGACGATCAGCAGCGGGACGGACGTGCTCACCGCTCCTCCTGATTCTGCCGTTGGGAGGGCGGATAGGGTCTAACCAATGAGTGCAGTTGCCTGGGGAGGCAGGTCACTGACGGGACCTCGTGCCAACGTCTCCACGTGGTCACGATCCTGACAGGTCAGTATGGGACTGGTGTTGGAGGGCCGTCACCACTGGTATCAGGGAGCGGCTCATCGCCCGCTGACGCTGAGCATCCGCACCGGAGGCACGGAGCAGCGCGTCGGCGAGAGGGATGCCTTGCATCCCGCGATAGGAGGCGCCCATGGCCTCGAGGAGGGTGGGGGCGACGTCGATCAAACGGGCTGGGTACGAGGAGACATGGCCGGACCGGATGCCGGGTCCCGCAAGGACGAGCGGGATGTGCTGCGCCTCCCAGCTGGTCCCGCCGTGGTCCGCCTTCCAGCCCGCCTGCCCGGCCGGCTCGCAGCCGACACCCTCCTTCAGGACGGCAACGACATCCGGGGCGTTGGGGCGGTTAAACGTCTCCAGGAGGTACTGGTTGGCGGCGTCAGTGCCGGCCGGTAACCCCGCGAACGATTCCCGGACGTAGTGCGTGTCGTTTCCCGCGCGGACCCGTGCGTACGTTGCCTGGATATGTGGATTGCCCAGTTCGGCGATGTTCCGGGCGACCTGTGACGCCCGCGCCTTGTTCGTCAGCCAGAGGTAGACGGCCGAACTGTCGGCCTCGGTCACGAGGCTGGTTCCGGCGCGGGCGACGGCCTCGGCGAAGATGGCGGCGGAGACGGTGTGCCGCAGCGGCATCATGCCATGGTCGGCCATCAGGACGAAGATGGTCCGGTCCAGGACGCCGGCCTGACGATAGGTGTCCTGCAGCCGGGCGAGATCATCGTCGAAGCCGTGCATCAGGGTCTGTATACCGGAGGGATCGATGATGCCGCCGTTGACGTGACCGAGCGGCCAGTCGAACTCGGGCAGGTTGATGAGCGTCACCTGCTGCTGGAGATGGCGGAAACTCTCCGCCGCCAGCTTCATCGCCAGGTGATTCTCCACGCCGAGCGGCAGACGCGTCGTCCTGGCCGTCAGTCCCTGATTGTTGAGCAGCCGGGAGGGCGGCGCATGGCCCGGGATGTAGGTGGGGGCGTAGTGCCCGTTGCTGGTACCGCTGAAGTACATGGTGACGTCGGCATCGGGCCCGCCGATGGCATCGGCGGCGTAGTATTTGCTGCCCGACAGCGCCACGACCTTGGCGCTGCGGGACTGCGCGTGCACCATGCCGGCCAGGGTGGGGGTTCGGGAGCGCCGGATGATCTTTTCGATCTCCCCGGCGCGAACCGTGTCAGGGCTGAAGAGGCTCACCCTCCGGCCTTTCCGCGTCCCCCACCAGAAGCTCGGAATCCCGGTCAGCCGCGGCTCTGAACCCGTGGTGATGCTGACGTGGGCGGACGGAGTTTCCGACTCCAGGATGCCGGCGAAGGCATTGGTGTACTGCGTCCCATGCCGGATGAGGCCGGCGACGTGCGGAAGGCCGGGCGCTGCCAGGTATTCGGGCCTGGCCCCATCCAGCACGATGAGCACGATATAAGGAAGACCGGCGGCGTCAGCGGATGCTCTCCAGAGACCGCCCGTCGCCAGTCCGGCAAGGCCGGCCCCGAGGCCTGCCAGCAGGCGTGCCCGGCTGATCGGAATATCGAGGCAGGAGGCAACGACGCTCAGATCGGATCGATCTGCGCCGACGCCATGTTGCCCGTCGCGCCCGTGCCCTCCCCGGAAACGGGCGCAGTTCACGCACATCGCAGCCGCCTCAAGTACCCGGCGAAGCCGGCGAGGTGTCCCCGCCCGGAGGATCCTCAGACCCCTCCGCCCGCAATATCCGGGCCGGACAGCACCCTTGCCACATTCAGGGCATCATGCGATCGCGGCTCTGACCCTGCGCACCGAGACGTCAGCGGGCAGCCAGCTCGTGGCGGCGCCGCTGGAGATACTCCTCCCGCCTCCCTTCCGGATAGACGGTTGCCCCGGCAATCGTGACGCGCTCTACGGCGTCCTCGCCGTCTCTGATGAAGCGCACGTGCTCACCGGGGGAGCCGTACCCTTCCTTCTCCTCGATCTTGAGGGTGTCCACCTCCACGGGCTCCAGCCTGGTCACGTCGGCGGCCGGATTATCGCTCTCCGGGGAGATGAGGAAGAGCTGATTGCCGAGGCGGACGATATCCACGTACCCCCAGAGGCTGCTGAAACGCCCCGTGTAGCGATCGAGCTCGGTGGGGTTCGCGGCGGGCTTTTGCGTCAGAGCGAGGTCGATGAGCCGGACCACGGATTTCGCCAGGGCGTCGGCGTCACCTCCCGAGTCACTGGTCAGCACCGAGACCGCCAGCTGCTGGCCGGCATCCAGCAGGGTGCGCGTCGCGTGGCCGGGGAAGCCGCCCTCATGTCCCGGCATCCAGCGCTCGCCGACTCTCGCCACCATCATGCCCAGGCCATAACTGTCCGCATCCCGCACCGGCCAGTAGGGGCGCTGCATCTCGCGCTTGGACTCGTCCAAGATCAGCTCGTCGTTGCCCAGAAAGTGCGCGGCGGCAAAGCGTGTCAGGTCGGGCGCGGTCGAATAGAAGCCGGTCGCCGCCGACATGGCGTGGGTGTCGGCATCCGGCAAAGGAAGGCGCGGCTCGAGCAGGGCCCGCGAGGTATACCCGGTCACCATGCGTTCCCGCGCCTCCTCGTTCGTCTCCGGCCCGGTGTTCTGCAGTCCCAGGCGATCGACGATGTTCTCCCGCACGTACCGGTTATAGGGAGAACCGCTCGCCGCCTCGACCACCAGTCCGAGGAGCGAGTAGCCGATGTTGGAGTATTTGAGCTTCTGGTTGGCGGGCAGGACCTCGCCTCCCTCCTCGACCAGGCGGCGCAGCTGTTCCACATCGGGAAAGGGGTGCTCGAGCTGCCAGTGATCGTTGTCGTAGCCGTCACGGGTGATGCCCCCGGCATGATTCAGCACCTGCCGGATGGTCACGGCGGCGAGCGGCGGCTGGAGCCATGGAATGTACTGCCCGAGCGGATCGTCGAGGCGCAGCCGGCCGGCCTCTTTGAGCTGCATGATGGCCGTTCCGGTGAACCACTTGGAGTGAGACGCCACGCGGAAGATGTGGTCCGGTGTCACCGGGACGCCTGTCTCCAGGTTGGCGTGCCCGTATCCGGCCGACAGAACCACGTCATCGCCGTGCCGGATGGCGATCGTGACCGCCGGAATCTCCTTCAGACGCTGCTGATAGTCGAGCCAGCGGCCGGCGTACGACGCGGCGTCGCGGAGTAAATCGTCATTCATCTCGGTCATCACCCGCCCCCTTGGTTGGTCCCTCATGCTAGCCAGTTCCGGACAGGGGGGCTCCCGTGGTGTGTCCGGGGATCAGCGGCAGTCGATCCCCGGGCGCCGGCTCCCAGAGCTCGACGCGATTTCCCCCGGGCCGCGATGCCGACGACCTTCCGCTTACCTGCCCCGCGGCCAACGCCGCGGGGTCCGGCCTCGCGGTTGCGAGGGCGGAGCCGACGCGCCGCTACGACCGCACCGATAAGAAGGGTGACTAGGACAGTCGCGAACATCGGGTCATCACCGGCATACATCCGCGTAGCCCCTCTTCGGGCCGAATCCCTGTCAAGTCGCTGGCCGCCGCCTCCTGAATGCGCGTCCCCACAGGCGATGAAAGGACCGGGCAAGCCATACGACATCGAGCACCATCCATGGCCCTCCAAACGCGATCATGCCCGCGACGATCGCAAGGATCATCGCCAGTACGGGATTCACCGCGCGACGGCGTAGAAGCCGCCACGTCCACAGGCCGCCCAAGGCAGCACCCATCGACTCTGCGAGGGCAATGACCGCCAAGAATCCCATGCTGAGAAGAGCATCCATGACGCTACCATTCCCAGTCGACGGCGCCACCGCGGTGCACGCCGGGCAGATATGTGACAGGCCCCCTGAGGGGGCGAGGCACGTAGGCATGCAGCGGATTGATGTACCCGACTTTGCCCTCGTCGCAAGGGGTTTCGTTGTTCACCGAATGCCCCTTTATCCAGTCGATGACCACATCTTCCCCGAGTCCCAGGCCTTCGGGGACAATCAGGGGGGCCGTTGCAGTACGGCTCGCAATGACCGCCGCTGGCCCGTGCTGAGCCCCCCACCTGTTGACGCGTCGCGAAACCTCGTAAGAAACATAGTAAGCAGTGTATGGCGGGACGGCGGCAAGGTCGAGCGCGATATGCGCACCTTCACGGATGCCTTGGTCGACCTCATCCGAGCACCTGCCCCGACCTCCGACTGGCAGATTGACGAAGCCCGCCCTGCATAGCCCCGAGGGATCATCCCAGTTCACTGGGTTATCCCCCGCATAGCCATACGGCTGCTGAGTCTGCGACGACAGGGGATCGACCGTCAGGAACTGATCGGTCCCGGGATCGTAATAGCGATTCCGCAGGTACAGAAGCCCCCACTCACTGTCTGTGTACTGGCCGGCAAAGCCGAACGGGGTGGTCGTTGTCCCCGTACTGCTCTTGAGGGTCCCATAGGCGAAGTAGGCAAACGTCGCCACGGTGGTCCCGCTCTGGTTGAGCAGCGCCCGGGTGCTGCCCGGCTGATCCTGGTAGAAGTAGAGGACTTCCCCGTTCGAGGCGATCTGCTCCAAGGGGAGACCGCCTGCTGGCACCACCAGGGTCGGGCCCGTTCAGGCGCAGACCAACCGGTTGAGACAGACCCCGCTCCCACGACGACCGCGGACGACGCACTCCCGGACAAAGGACAGATCAAGCGTGCGTTCGAGATGACGGTAGACGTGGTGGGGAGGGACCAGGCGGTCGAGGGAGACCAGGACACAGCGATCGAGGTCGCGCTGCTTGGGAGGACCGAGCATGAGGGTGGGGAGGACTTTCGAGTGCGAGAAGTCCTTCAATTTACCCACCCCTTTTTCACCAGGCTGGGAGGGTTGTGACATCGGCGTTCTGCTCTAGGTGTTGGCACGCACAAAGAGGACGGCGACCGCGAGCTGGACCAGGAGGTCGGCGTCCCGTGGTGTGAGCAGCCACCTTACCATTGGAGGAGGCTCCCAGTAACCTCCTCGGCCGATCTTCGAAACGAGCACCGATGCCACCATCGCTCTGATGCCCTGCAGCACTACACCTGTCAGTGCAAATATGGTGGGCGCGAAAAAGGCAGTCAAGAGTGCATGCGGGTGCCCGCCCGCTATCGCCGAGTGCACTGCGCCTATGGCGATCGCACCAAGGGCAAACACGATGACCAGGCCGCCCCAAACGAACGCGAGGGTAATCGTCTCGCTCTGGCAGTCCTCCGCGAACCGCCCGGGCAGGTCACCGACGAGGCCGACAGCGGCCCGGGAATCCGCAGGCGTACCGAGCCACGCGAACCAGTTGCCCAAGACGGCGATGCGCCTAGTCAGCATCCAAAAGCCCTCGCAACACCGAGCCCCGCCGCGGCAAGATCGTTGCTCTTCCATGCCCACCAGTCGGAAGCCTCCTTGTCCGCTCCCGCCGCGAGCCCTCTCCGCTCGGCCGCTCGGAGATCCGTCAGGAACCCCTCATCATTCCCCAATTCCTCCATGAAGCCAGCGAGTTTGGCCCAGGTCACTCCCTCCCTCAGGAGGTTGACGGCTTTCACAAGTAGTTGCAGCGCCCGGACGCCGGTGACCGCTCCCCCGAGATCGAGAGCCGCTGCCAGGTAATCACCGTTTTGATAGTCGTGCCAGGCGGCAATAACCCCGGCGCCTATCGCAATGATTGTTAGCGCTATCAGTAGCCACTCGGGGGCAACGCTGGTCAAAGCAACACCGGCAACACCAGCTAGCAAGGAGATTTCGCCAGCATGCTGCTGAATCCAGTTCCAAATCCAACCGAGAGGCCCCGAACCCGTAGCTCCCGCTGACCCGCAACCACAGAGCCCCAAGGGGTCCGTGACATTCAGCGGGGTGTCGGTAGCGTAGCTGTACGGCTGTTGAGTCTGCGACCCCAGAGGATCGACCGTCAGGAACTGATCGGTCTCCGGATCGTAGTAGCGGTTCCGCAAGTACAGGAGTCCGGACTCGGCATCGGTGTACTGGCCGGCATAGCCAAAGGGGCTGGTGACTGTCCCGGTGGCCCCCGTCACGGTGCCATAGGCATCGTAGCTAAAAATCTCAGCCATGGTCCCCGGCCCATCGATAGTCGTCAAGGTGCGTGGTAGGACGACTCTCACCCCTGCGTTTCAACTCGGTGTAGGTCAAGTCGCTGGCAAAGGATGTCCAGAATCTCGGCTCGCTGCTTGCCTCCGCTGAGGCGACCAGCCCTATACGCGGCAATCGCTTGTCCGGCGATAAGGACCAGAACTACGACCGGCATGAGCGCACTTAGGCGGCCGGACACGATGGCCGTCGCGCTGACGAGGGTCATCAAACTGGCCCAGACAGCTAGAAAGCTTATCTGCACTATTCGGACTCGCTCGTCGAGCCGAAAGTTGACTGTCACCAGGCTGCCGCTCGGCCTGCCCAAAACGGCGCCTTCAGCGACAGGACGCCAACTATTTAACCCTTTGGTGTTGCGAGTGATTCTGAACCCGCCCGGTGTCACATAGCCGCGCAACGGGTAGTCCATATTCATCCCTAGCCGCCGAGTGAAGGCGTTCCCTGGAGGCGCGGTGAGACTCTCGATACGCCGTACAACCTCGGTCGGAGACAGCGGGGTCTCAAACTCGTGGTTGGACCGCATCATGGATGGCACGATTCCCGCACCGGTCATTCGTGTGGACGCCTGTTCCCCGGGCGGTGACGGGTCCAGATCGTCTCTGTCCACGTGTAGCTCATCCCTCCGTGCAGTTCGCCCGGGACCGGAAAGTCGGCCCCTCCACCAAGATCGAGCTCTCCGCCTAGAATCCTCCCCGCCAGTCCACCGAAGCCACCTACCCCCACAGTCACCGGCTCAAAGGCACTGCCTCCGCCATACGCAAACCAGCCCCCGAGATCACAGAGAGACGTGGCATTCGTGACTTGAACGCCGAGACTTGCGCCAGCTGCCGGCGTCTGCGCACCTCCTCCGGTTGTCCAGGTTGCACCCAGCGTTTCGACGCGGCCCAGTTCGGTGAGGCACGACGACAGCAGACCTCCGAGACATTCGAGCGTACCCACCACGTCACTGACGACATTGCCACCAGTAACCACCTGCAGACAGGCCGAGTTGTAAGTGCCGTAAGCCCACCCGCCCAGACCGGATACACAAACACCGGCCGAGGTGAGTCCCTCCGGATCGTCCCAGTTCACTGGACTGTCGCTCGCATAGCCGTACGGCTGCTGGGTCAGCGCCTGCAGGGGATCCACGGTCAGGAACTGCTCCGTGCTCGGATCGTAGTAGCGATTGCGCAGGTACTGCAGACCCGACTCGGCGTCCGTGTACTGGCCGGCATAGCCAAAGGGGGTGGTGACCGTCCCGGTGGCACTTGTCAGGTTGCCACAGGCATCGTAGCTCACGGTCGCAGCCACGTTTCCCGCGCCGTCAATTCGCCAAAGGTCAGTAAGTCGCCGTTTGGCGAGACAGATCATGTCACGAGAAGAAGTACCCCGAGGGAGGACAGCACGAGCCCCGCGGATACCATCGCGAGGCCCTCGATGCGGGTCAGCTTCACACTGCGGTTAAGAATGTGCCCCCCTAGCATGAGTGGACGATGCGCATAGTAGTGAGCCACTCTGTCGGTGAACTCTCTGTAGTTGAGCACTAGGGCTAGGCCGAACACCACCTGAACGAGCCCGCCCAGCACTAGAACAACGCCCGCCGGCCTCTTACTTCGCGTCGTCGCGCCCGCCACGAGGAATACAGCCAGCAGTGCAAGCGTGAGGCGGTTCCACCATTTGAGCGCCGCCGGAGCAGACGCCCGTGGCCACGTGGTCAGAGTAGGCGTGTCCTCGTTTCGTGGCATCAAGGTAATCGCCAGGGGGAGCGAGACCAGGGAAATCGGTTGACGGCATACGTGTCAGAAATCCCGGCTTGAGGTGTGCCAAAAAGTGCCTCGTAAGCGAAGTCACTCTGCTTCATGCTCGGCGTGTTCCAGCCAAAAGGCTCCCACGGCTGACCCCACGTGACGCCGGTTCCGGCGTCGAGGGTCACGCTCCCCGAAACGCTCCAGCCCCCCACAAAAGCGTTGATCTGGCACGGCAATGGAGGCTGCGCCTGGTTGATCCACCCCGCTCCTCCGGTGACGGCGAGCCCCGGTGTGCCGACATTCGCGCCCGCATCGCCGTAGATCTGCCCGTAGCGGGTGACGGTCACGCCGGCCTGCGCCCCTACGATAGGTCCCACCTGAACTTGAACAGTCACGTAGTCTGGTCCTCGGTTTGGCAGATGGAAGCACGGTCCTCTACCCCAGAATGGCGTCTTTATTGGCCCTAACGAGCACAGGCCGGAGGGATCATCCCAGTTCACCGGGTTGTCCCCCGCATAGCCATACGGCTGCTGAGTCTGCCCGACCAGCGGGTCGACAGTCAGGAACTGCTCCGTGCTGGGATCGTAGTACCGGTTCCGCAGGTACTGCAGACCCGACTCGGCGTCCGTGTACTGGCCGGCATAGCCAAAGGGGGTGGTGACCGTCCCGGTGGCACTTGTCAGGTTGCCATAGGCGTCGTAACTGAAGGTGGCCATGACATTCCCGCTGCTATCGGCCATCCCCCGGGTGCTGCCCAGTTGGTCCTGGTAGTCGTAGAGAGCATTGCCGCTCCCGTCGATCTGCTCGAGGGGGAGACCATCCGGACCGGTCAGGTAGCTGGTGCTGCCATCAACCAGGACCAGCGGCATCCCCTCTGCCCGATCCCAGGTGGTCTGGCTGGTCGTCCCGTTCACGGTCTTGCTCATGCGCAATCCGGTCCCGTCGTAGGCGTAATTCGCCGTGGTGCTCCCGCGGGCGAAGCCCGTCAGCTCATCGGCCTGGTTGTAGCCGAAGCTGGTGCTCGTCCCGCTCACGCTGTCGCTCTGACTGGTCCGGTCTCCCTTGGCGTTGTACCCCACAGTCAGGTTCTGGGTGGTGGTGCTCCCCGTGGTCGTGACCAGACTTGTCAGCTCGCCAGCCGGATCGTCCTGATAGGTGCTGGCCGTGTTGGCCGCCGTGTTCGTCACCGTCTGCAGCTGGTCGGCGTTGTCGTACCCCCAGGTCGTCGTGTTGTTGGATCCCTGGCTGTCGCCGGTCAGACGGTTGAGGGCATCGTAACTGTAGGTGTGAGTTGCACTTTGCAAGGGATCGGTGCTGGTCTGGACCTGTTCGTTGGGATCGCGCGTGTAGCCGAAGGTCCACAAGGGGGCGCCACCCTTCGTGTCGGCGATCTGGGTCAGGGTGTCGGCGTTATCGAAGGAGAAGTTGGCAGCCGTCCCGTTAGGGTAGGTCTCGCTGGTGAGATTGCTGTTCGGGTCGTAGCCGAACGAGGTTGTGTGGCTCAGCCAGTCAGCGACACTCGTCAGACGGTTGTCGGCATCGTAGCCTCGGCTGACCACCTCGGTATTGGGGTAGGTGAGACTCGTCAGGTTGTTGGCGAGGTCGTAACCGTACTTAACCACCTGGCCCGCCCCATCGGTGGCCTGCACCAGGCGATTCAGAGAGTCATAGAGGAAGGAGCTGGACCCCGTCCCGTCGGTCATGCTGGCGAGCAGTCCATCCGGGGTGTAGCCGTAGGAGACGTTATGGGTTGTCCCGTCCGAGTAGGTGATTGAGGTCAGCTCGTTGACGGCGTCGTAGCCGTAGGTCGTGGTCCGCTGCAGGGCGTCCTGGACCGAGGTGAGGTTGCCGGCGCCATCGTATCCGTAGGCCGTCGTCCGGCTGAGGGGATCGGTGACCGAACTCAGGCGGTCCAGCGGATCGTACCCGTAGGTCGTCGTCTTGCTCAGGCCGTTGGACTCGGTCTGGAGGTTGCCGTCCCCGTCATACCCATAGGTCAGCGGCGGGGTGTTCGCCCGGGTCACGCTCGTGAGCTCGTTGTCGGCATCATACCCATAGGTCGTGAGGTTGGTGCGGGGATCGGTGGTCTGGATCAGATTGCCGTTCTCATCGTACTGGTCGCTCGTGATGTGGCCGAGGGGATCGGTCACCTGCGTGACCTGGTTGGCGGCGTTATCGATGTAACTCGACGTGAAGGACGCTGGATTGCTGCCGGGGGCGTTGCCCTTGGGGCTGACCATGGAGGTCATCCGGCCCATGCCGTCGTACCCGTACGTGGTCTCGTTGCCGAGGGGATCACAGACCTGGGTGAGATCGCCATTGCTGTCGTACTGGAAGGTCGTGGTGTTGCCTTTGGGATCGACGTAGCCAGTCACATCGCCGGGGTGGGTGCTGTCCCCGTACTGGAAGGTGATGACCTGGCTCGTGGTCGAGGGCGGTGTCGGTGTCGACACGGTGCAGGCTGATGACGGCCCCAGGGTGGGCGTCGGCAGCGGCGTTGGCGTGTTGGTTGGCGTGCTGGTGGCGGTTGCGGTGGGCAGCGGGGTATTGGTGGCGGTGGGCGCCGGCGTGTTGGTGGCGGTCGGGAGGGGGGTGTTCGTTGGGGTCGGGAGAGGCGTATTGGTCGCCGTGGGAAGGGGCGTACCCGTGGGGGTGGGAAGCGGGGTCCTCGTGGCGGTGGGGCGAGGCGTGCTCGTGGCCGTGGGACGCGGCGTGGGGGTGGCGGTCGCGCGGGGTGTCGGCGTCGGCGTGCTCTTGCCCTCAAACGGTGTGGGGGTCGGGGTGGGCGTCGGGCACGATCCGATGCAAATGCCGGATTGTGTGCGCGTCGGCGCTGATGGCTGCATCCCGTTCAGGGGACGCGAGATCGTCTCGAGGTTGCCGTTGGCATCATAGGTGAGCGTCGTGGTGATGCCGGACGGATCCTGGATGGTGAGTGGCTCGTTGAAGGCGTTGTAGGTGTAAGTGGTCGTGCGCCGCGAACTTTCCCCGCTCACAAGGGGCTGTGCTGTCGTGAGCAGACTCCCGTTGGAGTCCCAGGCGTAGTTCCAGGTGTGATTGTTGGGATCGGTGACCGAGGTGACGCCGAGGGTCGCGGGATCATAGGTGTAGGTCCAGGTGGCCTGCTGGGAGGTCCCTTCACCCTTCGTCAGGGACACCAGCTCGTTGTTCTGGTAGACCTGAACCGTCACGTTCCCCTTGGGATCGGTGATGGTCGTCCGATGTGTCCCGTCGCTATTCATCGCGTAGGCAAACTGTGTCGCCCGCCCTATGGCATCCGTCTGCTGCGTCACGCGCCCCACGTCGTCATAGACGTTGGTGGCGACCGGCCCGCTGGAGAGTGGTCCGTGGAGGGCGTACTGGCGGGGATCCTCCATCGTGAGCAGTTCGTGGTTGGCGTCGTAGGTGAAGTACCAAGTACCGTTCCGCGTGTCGGTCGCCGTCGTGAGGTTGCCGTTGTTGTCGTACCCAAACGACACCTGCCGCTCGCTCTGATCGGCGACACTCTGGATGCGGTTGGCAGCATTGTACGTGAAGAAGAGGGTCCGGCCCGCCGGGTCGGTCACTGTGGTGAGTTGGCCGCTCCCGTTATAGCTGAGGCTCGTCGTGTACCCGTTGCGATCGATCTCTTTCAGGAGCCGCCCGGCGGTCGACGGCGTCGGTGCGGAGAACACGTAGCTGGTCTGGTCATTCCGCTTGAAGGTGAGAGTGCCGTCACTGTTAGTTGTCAATGTGCCCAGGACGCGGCTAGGCGCTTGGTATCCGGATCCATTCGAAGCGAAGGTCACGACGGTGCCGCTCTCCTCGTGGACGCCGATCGAGCCATCGGCGTTGGAGGAGAGGAACATGTTGTAGCTGTCGGTCCAGCCGAATCCGAGCGGGCTATCCTGGCTCACCAGGAGCGAGCGATACGTGTGCGTCAGATCCAGCGGGAGGCCCCGGCCCGGGATCGCGATGTCACTGAAGGTGTGCCAGAAGGAGCCGGTCGCCATGTTGACCGGCTGGCCGCAGTCGCAGGTGGTGCCATGCTCGGTCGGGCTGCCCACTTCGGGCGCCGTCGGTCCCAGGCCACCCTGGACCGACACGTTGTCGAAGGTGCCGAGCGTCGGGTGGGTTGCGGTCGCATTGACCAGTCCTCCCAACGCGACATTGCTGAATGGCCAGAGGATGGTGCCGGCGCCGTTACTGACCGGGCACGGAATCGTCTTCCAGGTGATGCCGTCCGGGGAATCGCTTGCGGTGAAGGTATTGCCTCCGGACCACGTCAGGCGCAGATAAATCGGCAGCGTGGCGCTGCTGTCGTAGCAACTGGATGGGGTGTTCAGGTCACAGGTCGGTGCATAGCCGCACCCGCGGAACTGGACCGCGACACCCGACCCGCCGCGGGCAAAGATGCCGTAGTACTGACTGGCCCCGGCGGTGCTCTGCCGGAACATCAGCCCCGTCTCTTCTTCGCTCCCGTTGACCTGCTGCGTGTTGAAGGTGACGCGCGCGGTGATCGCACCGCCCCCATTGAAGTACTGGTATCCATAGCGGAACTGGTCGTTACTGTTGCCGCTGCCGGAGTTATAGAGGAGGCCGTAGCCCCAGCCGTCGAGTGCCCATGCCGACCCATCGACTGTCGCGTGCTGCGTCCCGGCCGGCGTAGGATTGCCGATATCCTGGCAGGCCCAATTGCTCGGGCAGTCTGTGACCGGTGTTCCTCCGCCACTCGTGCTGACCCCATCAAAGGTGGCTGTCGTGAGACTGCTGTCACCGCTTGTCACGTAGAGGCCGGCCAAGGTGGTTGCCATATCGACACCGATCGCTGTACCGGGAACCGTCGTAAAGCTGCCCGGCGCGCCGGTGGATGAGGTCGCTGCCGTAAAGAGGAAGCCAGTTCGCTGGATCTGAATGTAGGCGGCGGTTGTCCCGCTGGGCACCGGGGCGGAGACGACCGAGGTACCAAACGTATTGCGGTACCAGACATGAATCTGGTTGCCTGCCGTGATGCTGACCGAATAAAAGTTGGCGGTTGGGTCGGTGCCATCCCGCATCATGACGCCGGCCGAGACGTCCGC
The DNA here is from genome assembly GCA_021324655.1 of Pseudomonadota bacterium. Classification (GTDB taxonomy): domain Bacteria; phylum Chloroflexota; class UBA5177; order UBA5177; family UBA5177; genus JAJPIP01. The sequence continues at coordinate 52,664 of JAJPIP010000060.1, read as the reverse complement.
GCCTGTCCCCGTGATGGAGGCAACGTGAGCCGTGGCCGTCGCGGTGCTAGCGTTCCCCCAGTTCTGCCACACGAAGTGATAGCTGTCGCTAGACCCACCGAGATCCCCACTCCCCTCGAGCGTCCAGGTCGTACCATCGAAGGAGTCACCGCCAGCTGTCAGCGGTGTGCCGATATCGCGGCAGGTCCATCCGGGCGCACAGGCGGAGCTGAGCGAAGCACGGAAGCGGTGCTTGTGGGCCGGCAGACGCCGCCGCGGATCTCTAGCCGCGTGGCGGAATCGACGATAGGAAGCGAGATAGAGTGGCGTGTGGGCCGGGTTGCCATGGAAGACGCTGAGACCGGCAGGGGCGGGCGTGGCCGGCGAGGCAAGGGACCGCCCGGTCGCGAGCGGCGCTACAACCGCCGCACCCATGACCAAGATCCGCAGTCCAACCGGTAACTGCGTCTTCATAGACGTTTATTCTCCTCAATGGTCAAGTCGTCGCATCTGTGAAGACGCAGCGATGAGGACTATACACGGTGAGGCTGGTCGCCTGCCAGTGGCCTCCGTGCGCAAGCGCTCGAGGTAGGCGGGCCCGGACCGGGCATGGTCACTCGCGGGGCGCGCGCGTACTTCAAGTCCCGACTGCAGAGCGGCCGCCCGGTCACGTACCAGCCCTACAAGTTTGGAAAGGCATTCCTAAGCGTCTGCGAGTTGGTCTCGGTCTCCGGCCTCAGAAGCGGCTGGAGTCAACGCCGGGAATAACCAGTCCCCCCTAGCCTCCGGGAGGATGATCGGATCATCCACGCCCCGCGGTTCCAGATGAGCGGACTCAGCCGTGACGACACAGCTGGTAACGGCGGACGTCATTCACACGAGACGCGACTGCTAACCGTCATCGCTGGAGCGTCCGGCGCAGGATGTCCCACAGGTTGGGATACTTGCTGTCGTAGCCGAGGACCCAGATGGCGATGCCGGCGAAGCCCTGCGCGCGGGCGTAGGCGTCCTTCACCGCAATCGAGCGGTCGTTCTCAAACCACACCGAGTGCCGGGTGCCCGTGCCGTCCGTGTACCAGCAGTGCGGCTCCTCCGCGTCTTTGATCCACCGGCATTGCGCCCCGTTGAGCGCCGCGAAGCTGCGCATCCTGCCGTAGGAGAGGATGGCGGCGTAGCTGTGGGGATTACTCGGCGGCAGGACGGGGCGCAGTAGTCCTTTCCCCTTGCGCACGGCCCAGTCCCAGCCGGAATACGGGATGCCCATCACGATCTTCGTGCGTGGAATGGCGAGCAGATAGTCCCGGTAGGCAGTGGTGACGTCGAAGATGTACCGGTGCGGCGAGAACCCGCGCATCGGTGCCTCCGGTCCCGCCACGGCAGTGCTGGAGTTGTAGTAGTCGTACGTCATGCCGATGAAACGGTCGAAAAGGGGAGCCAGAGCGGGGAGGTTGAAGAGGCCGCGGTCCCGGCCGGCCTCGGGCGGGAGCGTCAGGCTGAGCTGGACGCCCGGTGCACGCTGCCGCAGGGCCAGGGAAAAGCGCTCCGCGAAGGAAGTGAACTCGCGGCGGTCCACGGCGGGCGGAGTGCCGGCATACTCAACGTCCAGGGTGATCGCGTTCAGCCGGCGGGCCCGGACCTGCGCCACCGTGTCGGCGATCAGATTCTCTTGCGCGCTCGGGCCGGCCAGGAAGGACCGGATGTCGCTGTTGTTCAGCATGGCGAGGGTGAGGCCGAAGGTGGCACCGGCGATCTGCACTCGGGGGATCAGGTCCTCGACCTGGGGCGTGTTCCACCAGCGCCAGCCCGGCTCGGTTTGATTGCCGATGATCTGGACGATGTGCCCGTCGGGTCCGATGGTGAGGCTGAAGAAGTTGACCTCCGAGAGGAGGTCGTAGCGGGCGTACTGGATGTTGTCCAGGCGCCAGTAGGGCAGAAAGGCCATGGTCTCGCCGTGCAGGGAGATGTGCGGGTGTTGCTCGGCCGAGACCAGATCGGCGAGGACGTTGCCGGCCGAGGTTGTCGGATAGGTGACGTGCGCATAGATGAGGAAGCCGGCGATGACGGCCAGCACCACCAGGACGGCGGCGGCGAGGAGCGTCCGCACCTTACGGGCAGCCCGCGCTCAGCACGAGCGCCGTGCCGCCGGTGACCAGGATGAAGAGCAGGAAGAAGGCGTTGAGCAGCATGCCGCCCAGCGCCCAGAAGGGCACGCGGGGCATGTTTCCGGCCGAGACCTCATCTTCGGCCAGGCTCGTCCGCCGCCAGATGCGCCAGGAGAGCAGGCCCGCCGCCAGCGTGATGAGGACGCCCAGGATCGTGACTCCGGTGGTGATGAGCTGCGGCGAGGAGAGGCCAAGGACGGACCTGGTGGCTGTCTGCCCGCACCCGTGGGAGAGAAGGACGATGCCGGCGACTCGCACCATGAGAAAGGACAGCGGGCCGGCCAGGATGCCGATCCAGAGCCAGAGAGGGTGGATGCGCTCGGCCCGGGAACGGCGCCGGAGGTCTTCCCGGTTCGCGGCAAGCGCATCGGGGAGATCGTGCGGAGCGCGGGATTCGCTCATGGCCGGCTCCTCCCATTGTTGGCCTCAACTCGGCAGACGAGGCGTTCACGCGCGGCAGTTTCGGTCAGGTGCCGGGTTCGTTGCGGAGGGCGGGCTGAAGCCCTACCACGTCTGGTACCAAGGCAACGCCGCAAGACGCGTACCACCGTTTGCCGTCGAGGAGAACGGCGGAGCGGCGCAGGGGAGGCCGTGCGCCGCTCCGTCCGGAGGAGGTAGAGAGTGCGTCAGGTGTTCAGAGGCCGGATCACGGCCAGCCGGCGCCGCTCCCGGAGCCGCCGGAACCGCTTCCCGAGCCGTAGCCCGACCCGCCTGCCACCACGTAGATTGCCTTCACGCGGACGATCCCGCTGACTTTGACCGAGATCGCGCTGCCCATCATGGTGCTGGTCCGGTGATTGACCGTGACCTTCCAGTCCTTGAACGGCCAGGTCGAGCTATCGATCGGCGACTGAGACAGATGCAGGGTCGCGCCACGTGGGACACGCAGAGTGCAGGTCGCCGTCGCACAGGAGCGGGTGGTGGTCCGCCCTTTGACCGTGTACTTGCTCGTGACTTTGCCCCAGACCGTGCCGGTCGTGGTGATGGAGATGGTGACCGCGGCCATCCGCCCGGCGTGACTCCGGACGTTCGCCGGGGAGGAGGCGGCAAGACTGCTGCTTCCGAGAGGGAGCAGGAGCAGCAGAGAGAGGAATGGTGCGACAAGCCGGCGAGAGAGTGCCTTCATGCGTAACTCCTTTCGTGTGGTGATGAGCCCCAGGGTGGGAAGTGATCTTTGACCTCTTCATACGCAGTGGGTTACGGCCGCACGGGGAGAGAGGAATCGCGCACCGTTACATCTCCGAAAGGTGAGACTATCCCGGGCGACTTTGACCAAAAGGTCAAGCCGCCTTTCGGACCGGGCCGGTGGGACTGAACTCAGTCCAGCAGATACGTATCGAACCAGTCCCGGACGCGCCGCAGAAGGTCGATCTGGTGGTTGCGTTCGCGGATGCCGTGCGGTTCACGCGGGTAGATCACCATCTCGACGGGAGCGCCGTTCTCGCGCAGGGCCCGGTGGAAGCTGGTGGCCTGGCTGAGCGGGACGCGCTCATCGTTCTCGCCATGGACGATCAGGAGCGGTGTGGTGACCTGACGGGCAAAGGAGAGAGGACTGATCTCGGCATGGCGATGCGGACCGCGTCCCTCCCAGGGCGTGCTGCCGCCCAGTTCCGCCTCGAAGCTCCCCATGTCGCTGGTGGCCGCCATCCAGCCCCATTCGGTTGGGCCGGCGCCGTCGACGCCTGCCTTGAAGCGGTTGGTCTGCGTCACGGCCCAGGCGGTCATGAAGCCGCCCTGGCTCCAGCCGCCGATGCCGAGCCGTTCCGGGTCGGCGATACCCCGTTCCACCGCCGCATCAACCGCCGAAAGCACGTCGAGCCAGTCCGCCCCGCCTACATCGCCTCGCGCCGCGGCGGCGAAGGTCTCACCGTGTCCGAAACCGCCCCGCGGATTCGGCATGAGGACCGCATAGCCCGCCGTGGCGAGCCACTGTCCCCAGTCACCCCAGCTGAGGTGAAAGTCACGCTCCCAGCGACCGTACGGTCCGCCATGCACGAGAACGACGGTCGGTGCCGGGCGGGACGTGGAGTCACCGACCGGCCGGATCAGAATGCCGTCCAGCTCCAGGCCGTCGGGAGCGGTCCAGTGAAAGTCCTCCTGGCGGCCGAAGGTCATTCCTTCCAGCTCGGGATGATGTGCGGTGCGACGGGTCAGCTCCCCGGCTGGATCTCCGGCGTCGATCTCGCCAGGATGGTCGGGGAGGCTGAGCGCCACGGCTATCAGGGGGTGTCCGTCGCGCATGATCAGCGCGGCGTCGTCGATGGTGCCCTGCGGCGGCCGGTAGATGCTCTCGACGTGACCGGTCTCGGCATCGAGCCAGGCGACATCGGTGTCGAGTCCCTCGGCCACCAGACAGGCGAGGCGATTGCCGCCCAGCGGCCGGCTGAGATTGAAGGCGCAGTTCACCTCGCCGCCACACAGCCGTTCCGGCTCCCCGCCGGACGCCGGGAGGCGCCAGATGGACGACGAGCTCTGGTGGAATTCAGAGGCGGGACGTTGGTACAGCAACCATCGGGCGTCCGGACCGTAAGTGAGACCAGCCGCCTGTCCCGTGATGCAGGCGATCTCCTGCTCGGTGCCGTCGGTCAGGGGGACGTTTAGGATCGTGCCGGGGCCCAGCCGGGCATTCAGCTCCGGCGTCGGGCGCACCACGCACGCGAGCGATTGTCCATCCGGGTGCCAGCAGAAGTTCTCGACGTGACGATCACCGTCGATCAGGGTGCGCGGCTCACCATCCGGATACGCGATGACACGCAGCCGGTCGAATGGCCAGCGCTCGCCGAAGACGGCGGGATCATCCCGCTCCTTCTCACGCCGCTCATCGTCCTCGGTCGGCTCGTCGGGACCGGTGTAGGCGATGCAGGTGCCGTCCGGGGACCACTGGAAGTCGGTGATTCCCTTCTTGCCCTCGGTGAGAGCGATCGCCTCACCGCCGTCGGCCGGCATGACGTAGATGTGCGCCGTGCCGCGCTCCCGGCGATCGGAGAGAAAGGCCAGCCGGGTGCCGTCCGGCGACCAGCGCGGTTGATGATCGTGGGCGTCGCCGGCCGTGAATTGGCGCGGCTCCCCGCCGGCGGGATCGGCCGGCACCACCCAGATGGCGCTCTGCTCGTGCTCTTCCTTCTTGCCGAAGGGCGCGAGCACGTAGGCGATAAGCCCCTGCGGCGACAGCTGGACCTCGCGTATCCAGGGCAGGTCGACGACAAGCTCCGGCGTCAGGCGATCGTCTCGGATCACGTCCTCCCCTCCAGCCGGCACGGACTCGCGCCGGCCCACAGAATATACGTGATCCGTTAGAAAGAGACGGCTCTCCGCAGCCCTGCCGTGCTCTTTTGTGACAGTGGTTGCCTACTCGTCCTCGTCGACATGCCGATCGGCATACTGTCCGGTCGCTTCGATGGGCTCGCCCCGCGGATAGATGGTGCCCTCCGCGTTGGCGGCGTTGGCGTCACCACGCGAACGATGGACGGCCAGCTCGGCGTAATACTCTTCCGACTGCAGTTCCTCGTTGTCCGGCTCCGGGGTTTCCATGCGATCTCCTTTGCAGATAGGGTCTGCAGGGACCGTACCGGGCAAGTCGGTCTCGAGGACGGAACCGAGATCAAGGGTCCACTCGCACGATTCCTGCTAAACGGTCGAAGTCCGTGTCCCAGGAATAGATTTCGTCGATCCCGCGGGACTCCATGTAGGCAGCGTTGTAGGCATCGGCGAAGGAAATCCGTGCCTGCACGTACAGATCGAGGGCGCGGACGAAGACAGATTTTCCCGGTATCTCCAAACCACGCAGCGCGATGATAGGCACCACGAGCTGCCTGACCCGCTCACGCGGAACCTGGTAGGACCGTTGCAGGGTGTAAATGACCTCGAAGATGACGAGCGGGGAGGTTACGGCCCGTTCTTCTCCCCGCTCGATCCGCTGCAGCAGCATGAGTGCAGCGGCCCCTTTGCTCTCGTCGTCACGCGTCAATACACGCAGCAGGACGTTGGTGTCGATGAAACGGCGAGACAATGCGGTGGTTTAGGGCCGCTGCATCGCGTCGTCGGCGATGCCGTCTTCGAACTCCGCACGCCGCGCCGTAAAGTCCTCCGGACGTTGGCGCGGTGTTACTGCTCCGTAGATGTCCGCGATGCGGGACGGAGCAGGTCGAAGGGTGGCAACGCCGCGCTCGGCATCGTATTCCACCCGAACCCGGTCGCGCGGCTTGAGACCGAGCGCCCGGCGCACGGCGACGGGAATCGTCACCTGCCCCTTCTCTGTGATTGTCGTGTCCATGGGCTTCCTTATCTTGCCGACTATCCAACCCCGTCCGGGAGATTCATTACCAGTTCAAGAAGTCATACTTACAACGAGTGTAATGCACTCCTCATAGTCAAGCAGCTGGGAGGGCGGCGAACCGGTGCCGGACCCTACCTGTGACATCGCGCCTGTAGCCGCACGCGGGATGCGTGCGTGGCTGCGATCACCAAACAGCAGGTGGGAGCCGACGACCTGATCCGCCGGCGGATGCCGGGCGGAACGATTGCGGGGACGAGCGAACGTCGTGACAGCCGAACCAACGCATCCACGAGGGGTGCGACGACGGGAACAATGTAGGTGCCCGGATCGGGTCTGGCGCCGAAACTACAGCTGGAGGCGCCGGCCTGCCGTGCTGCGCCCAGGTGCCGGCTTTTCCCGGGGAGCCAGGATAGAGAGCACGGCGATGGTGACAAGAACCTCGGCGAGCCACATGAAACCGAACACGACCCAGGCCTGCACAAAGCCGTCGGCACCGTAGTAAAAGTCCAGCCGCTGGAGCAAGTACGCGCCCAGTGTGAAGAGGGTGACCCCCTGGGCCGCGGCAATAACGAGGACGGTGGGGAACGTCAGTGGCACGAGTTGCTCGTAGATCTCACGCAATCGGATAAGTGGCCGGTGTGGCTGCGTCGCCTCCAGCCTGGCGAGAAAACTCTCGACCAACGCCTCGTCCTGCTCCCCGGTCAACTCACGGTTTGCCGCCAGGACGGCCAACAACTCTTCGCGCAGTTCATTTCTGTCCACTGTGTCCTCCCATGTGCTGGCTGATGAGTGGCAGGGACCAGATGCCTTCTTGTGCACTCATCATAGACGGCGGACGGCATGCCCCGGCAGTCAGGATGCGCTATTCGTCGGCCATGCGATCCGGGGCGCTCGGCGTACGACTCACTCCTACGGCATGACCCGACGCATCCGTCCCCTGGGGCTCCAGGTGGAGGTCGATCTCAGCATCGGACTCGGGCCAGCGCAGCCCCGCTGCCGTCTCGTTTCGCCACAGTAAGGCGTGTCCCAATTGATCCCGGTAGAAGGCAAGACCCGCATCGAGTTCTGCCACCGGTATTCGCACGCAGTCTACCTTGCGCAGCAGGCTCCGGCTGGTGGCCATCCATCGTTCGTGGACGCCCGCAATGTCGGGCGGGGACCAGCCGTCAGGCTTGATGCTCTTTCCTCCGTGGGGAGCCGGAATCTTCTGCATGTTCGTTCGATGCACCTCCTCAAAGAACGGCGCCAGGTCGACGCCCATCTCAACCGCAGCTCCCAGCGTGACAGACAGTAGGTCCGTCAGCGCGTCAATCATTTCGTGCGTGTCCTGCCGGGCCACGGCATCGCGAGACTTCGCTGCCTCTTCGTCCATGAGCCTGGCCCGCAACTCGGCTCGCTCGCTCGACAACGGTGTCGGTTGCTGGGGAGCCGGGATCCCCATCCGGCGGTGGAACCGTGCCACGAGCTCCTGATGAGGCATGCGAAAGGGCATGGCGGTCCGCCTACGGCGAGTATAGAGATCGAGTGCCGGAGGAGCCGAGATTCTTTCCGTGCCCTGGACGAGGTGTGGGAATCGGGGCGGGCCTTACTCGTGACGCCAACGCCACCGCGCACGCCATGCCATGACCGCAGAGGTCAGAGCCGCCAATAGGGCGATCAGAACGCAGGTGGTGAGGCTGATGACGGCCACCGAGGCGAGCCGGCCATTGGGAATGAGGCCCTTGCAGCCGGTCATGAGCATGGGATTCGCCCCGTAATTCAGACAGACGTACCCCAGGGTCACGCTCTCGAAGATCGATACGACGCCGGAAACTGGGATGAGGATGACGGCGAGGACGACTGGGCCGCGACCGGTTTGCCACGCGTGCCAGGTACCGAAGAGATACAGGCCGGCAAGGATGAGCCCGGGCACGGCGAAGTATGGCCAGGGTGTGACCCCGCCACGCCGATCGAGCTGTGTCAGGGCGATGGCACTGCAACTTCCCGCGATGGCCAGCAGGCCACCGAGCAGCAGGAGCACGCCCGGCAGGTTCAGCCCACGGGTGGATCGCTTCGCCCGGCTGGCGGGTGAAGGTGGGGACTCCGTCACGGCGTACGGGACCCCGGCTTTGGTGCCGTGATGGTGAGCCTCTCACCGTAGCCTGAATACACGGTCGTGGTGTCTTGCCGGATGATTGTCGGTGTGTTTCTGACCGATTGGCGCAGTTGGAGCGTCGCCCGATAGAGCCGGTAGGTCGCAGGAGCGATGAGTAGCCGGATGGTGAAACGGCCTGCCACCAGATTCCCCGAGGTACCGCTCACGCTCCAGTCACGACGGCCGCCGGTCCCGGTCATCACAGGCGCTTTGCTACGAGCGCCCTGGATGGCATGGAGCGCCGCGATCCCCGCGGGACAACCCTCTTCCTGCGCATTGACGAAGGCGGCATAGGCAGGAGATTGCATGGATGTGTGAGGGGAGTGCCAGCCCGTACCCGCCATCACATCGCGTTCCCACAGAGAGAGGTGTTGACTTGAGCCGTTCGGACCGCTGGACGCCAGCAGGATGTAGCGCATGTTGAAAGGGCGAGAGGCTTTGGCGCCGGCCGGCACAACCGTTCCCTGGACGGATGCGCGGATGGCGGCCATGCCTTTCGAGCCGGCGTACGTGATGACGCAATCGAGGCTGACATGAGCCTTGATGTCTTCGCTGCCTGTGCCCCCGGCGGGTGGTCCGATGAGATGGACATTGGTCTCGCTGTGAAGGCCATGCAGCGCGGACATGGCGTGCATTGTGCTCTGTACCAACTGCCCGGATGTCATGGCGGGCGTGCCGGCAACTGCGAGTGGGGGTGACATCGTGACCGCGACGAGTCCGGCCACGGTGAGCAGGGTGCGTTGCCCGGTCATATCGGATCCTCCTGTGGACCCTACTCTACTGCCATGGGAACCTCACGTCATGAGGGAAATCACGGATGCTGCGCCCGGAACACCGGCAGATGCCGACTCACTCCCACGAACCCGAGGGAGGTTGACCGCGGAGGTGCGGCCGGCGATCAGTGCTGGACGGCGGGAGCGGCCGAGGCCAGGCCGTTGACGACGTCCTGGAAGATGTCCTGCAGATACGGACCAATCAGGATGATGATGGCAATGGCCACGATCGAGATGAGCGCTGCCAGCAGCGCGTACTCAATCATGTCCTGCCCCTCTTCCCGGGCAAACCGCTGCCGCAGGCTCGCGATCAGTTGGAGGTGGAAGGCGGCGTCGAACAACATGATGGGTATCTCCCCCTAGCGATCCACAGTGTGACCTGCTCGCGGATCTGGGAGTAGGGGAAGGAGTCCCGCCGGCGCCGGGACTTGGGTCCCGGCTATCGGGCACCGGGGACGTAGCAGAGAGCTTTAGCTCGCGGTTCGCGGCGAGCTAAAGCTCTCTGCTACTCAGGCCGCGGCGCCCTGCCGGCCGGCTTCTGAGCCAGTATGTAGGCCCGCCGGGTGGGATTCTCGACGGCGGGATTGGGGTCGCGCTCCCGGCTCTCCACGATGTGAAAGCCCGCTTCTCGTATCTCCTCCTCGAGCTCGGGCCGCTTGAGCAAGTAACCGTCGAGCGAGATGGGGTGTCCCCACCACTCGTCACGGTGGACAACCTCGTCGCCGAGGTGAAACGCGATCAGAATTGCTCCTCCCGGACGAAGCACGCGCCACATCTCCGCGAACACGGCCGGACGCTGCACCGGTGGGATGTGAATGATCGAGTAGAAAGCGGCGATACCGCCCAGTGAGGAGTCGTCGTAGGGCAGGGCGAGCATCGTACCCTGGCGGAAGGCGATGTCCGGATTGAGGCGCTGCGCCTCGGCGACCATCTGCGAGGAGAGGTCGAGGCCGATGGCATCGGCGCCGTGGTCGTGGAGGTAGCGGGCGATCTGTCCGGGACCGCATCCCAGATCGCAGATCGGGCCGAGCGGACCGGCGATGACCGCGAGACGCCCCAGGATGGCCCGGTCAAACGGCTTGTGCTGCAGCTCATGGTAGTAGTGCGCAGCATAGTCCACAGCGACGGCGTCGTAGGCAGCTTCCGGGTCGGAGGGTGATGACGAGTCATTCATGTCATACCGAGCTTACTGCGCGCCAGGCGCATCCCGTCCGTGGAAAGGGCCCTGCTCACTGGAGTCACCGGATCGAAACCTTCTGTTCGCCTGAAAGAACGGACGTCAGGCAGACGCGCCAGGAGGTTTCCATGTCATCTGTCTCTGAGCTCCACCACCTTAAAGAGCAGGCCAGAGATCTGCTGCGTGCCTGCCATGCCGGCGATCCCCTCGCCTGGAAGCGGGTCACGCTCCATCTCCCGCGCTTCTCACGTCGCCCCACCGGCGACCAGAGGCTGCTTCTGGCCCACGCACTCTTCGTCGTGGCGCGGGAGAACGGATTTCCCAGCTGGCCGCGTCTCAAGGCGGCTATGTCATCCAGCCGCCGGTCATGAAGACGATGGCCAGGACAACCAGGCCGGCGGTTGCCAGCAGGAGGTAGCTCTCGTGCACGCGGGGGTGGCGGCCAAGGACGCCGAGAGACATGAAGATGGGAAACAGCGCCAGGATATAGCGGGATAGTGACACGAGAGGAGCCGGGTAGGCCCCCGCCAGCGCGGGGTCGCTGAGCACCAGGGGCCAGAAGGCCGCCGCATAGATGGTGTACGCCGCGGGCAGGATGCGCGCGGCATAGATGGTCAGCACGAGGAACCCACCACCCAGCCCGACATCGATGAGATCGTGCGCCTGGTAGAAGGAGGCCGGCGGCAGGGTCACGAGGAGGCGCGCGCCGGCGGCGAAGCCGGTCCAGAGCTGGGCGGTGACCACGCGGTGCCAGTGCACCTGGACATGGCTGAAAGCGAGCGGATCGCCGGCCGTGATCGCCAGATACAGCATGAAGGCGCCCAGGCCGGCGGGTACCAGGAGCACGCCGAGAAGGTCGCGATGGGGACGCCATGGCGGGTCGTGCGTTCGCAGATACTCATAGAGGAAAGGGGCCAGGAGGATGGCACCCGTGACCCGGGTGCCGGATGCCAGAGCGGCGGCACATCCTGCCGGCAACCAGCTGCCGCGCCGCAGATGGTAAAAAGCTGCGACCGACAGGGCGAGGAAGAGCGACTCCGTGTAGCCGGCAAAGAAAAACAATGCCGTGGGGAAGACGGTGACGTAGAGGACGCTCCGTGTCGCCGCCGCGGCCGAGAACTCCTCGCATACCAGGCGCCACAAGTAGAGCAGAGCAACCAGGAACGCCGCGTTCGACGCCACGATGGCCGATAGGAACGCCGTCAGACCGGTGGCACCCATGATGGCGCGTATGAGCAGAGGAAACAGCGGGAAGAAGGCGAGCGGCGAGCCGGTATGGCCGGAGATGGCGTAGCCATGCTCGGCGATCGTGATGTACCAGCCGGTATCCCAGTGCCGCCACAAATGCTGCGACCCGTGCTGCGTGAGGACGAAGGCGTGGACACGAAACCCATCCGTGCCGACATAGGTGATGAGGAGAAAGAGGGCCCGCGAGAGGAGAAAGATGCCGACAGGAATCCTGAACTCGTCCTGGACCATGACCCCACGGATCAGGGACGCCACCGACAACACATGAGATGCCGCCGACTCGGCTGTCCTCGTGATGAGTCCATCCGACCGGTATCGCAGCGGCGAGTGCCCGCGCCGCACGGTGGTTCTCATGACCCGATCCCCTCACTGCCTGTCGCCCGCTCCCAGCGGCGATACCGCTCTGCGGGCGTAGACAGAGGCAGCGTGCCCGATGTGCCGTTACAGCGGCGTTACAGGGGGTGTAGGAGGGCTGATCGCGGGTCTGCTAGTCGAGAAAGGGGCGACCGTCGTGACAGTCGGGTCCGGCCCGGTTGTCATACCGGCGTGAACTGTCGCGCCCGGTCGCTCCTTGCCGCTCGTAGAGGTCGCTGTCGACCGTCACGGCGGACTCTCCTCGGTCAAGGCGGCGAGGATACGGAGGCAGCGGGGTGGATCCTGCGTCAGGCCGTGCTCCAGGCCCCAGAGGCAGTAGTCCACGCAACGGACGATGGTCCAGGCCCGGGCGCGCTCTCCATCGAGGCCCGCGTGTCGGACCACCGATGCCAGCAGGTGACGCACCCCTTCGTCGTCGCCAATCTCGTCAATCCGCGTCCACATGAGCTCAGGGACCGCGTATTCCGGTTCGCCCGCGACCGGCCTGGGATCGATCGCCACCCACTCACCGCCCCGTCCGGCCAGCACGTTGTCGTAGTGCAGGTCGGCATGGATCAGGAGGGTTTCGCCGGCGTCGCGAGCGAGGTCTTCGGCGAGCTTTCGCGCCGCATCCAGCCACGACCGCGGGATGGGGTTGCCGAGAGCCGACTGACGCGCATCCAGAGAGGAGGCCATGTCGGCGGCAATGGCACGTACGTGGGGGAAGCCCGCGGGTGCCGGCATCATGAGGCGGCGCAGCAGCCGTCCGGCCTGGACGGCGGCCCCGCCGAGAGGCAGGGAGTGGAGGGTCCGGGCAGAATCGAGACGTTCCAACAGCAGTGCCCCCAGCGCTGTATCGGCTTCATAGAGCCGCACTGTCCCATGCCCGTCCCAGGCTGTCAGGGCACGGACCTCTCCACCTGTGCGCGCCTGCGGCCATTCCAGCTTGAGGGCGAGCTCGTCATTGCCTCGCCGGGCCGGCAGGACGACGGCGTGGTAGCCCTGACCGAGAGGGGCCTTCCCGATGTCCAGATTCCAGCGCCGGCTGAGCTCTTCTATGAGGGAAGGAATCTGCTCGATCCAGCCGCGGCCGGCAGGATCGGACGCAGCCGCAAAGAGGAGGGGATCCACAAGCAGGTGGCGCACTTCTTACTCCCAGGGATGGAAGGGAGAGGCGGTAAGCGGAATGAAGGCGCCCTCGATCTCGCCATCGTGCTCGAGATGTCCGTCGGCGTGACGGATGTAACGCACGATGCGCGGGCGGGCTCCTCCCCGCAGCGGTATGACGAGGATTCCATCCGGTCTCGTCTGCCTAGACCATGCCTCCGGTATATGCGTCACTGAGCACCACGCGACGACCCGGTCGTAGGGGGCATACTGCAACCAGCCGCCGCTCCCATCAGCAGTTAGGAGGTGGACGTGCGAGTACGGTGCCAGCAACCTGCTCGTTCGATCCGCGAGCTCAGGATCCACGTCGACACTACACACCGACCCATCGATCTCCACGAGTTCCGCCAATAGAGCTGTGCTGTAGCCGGAACCAGTCCCGATCTCCAGCACATGATTACCTGGCTGGGCATCTACAAGGCGGAGCATGTCGGCAACGATGTGCTCGGCAGACGTTTGCGGAATCCGGTCACCGCGATCGTCAACGCAGAAGGCATCTCGGTCCACGACCTCTAGAGCTTTGCTCAGACGATCGACTTCCCGTTTGGTCATCGTGACGAGACGACGCTCAGAATGCGGGGCCCGGCACGGGTTGCCATCACCGTATGCTCGAACTGCGCCACTGGGGCGCCGTCCACGGTTCGAACGGTCCAGCCGTCGGGGGCGAGATACACACGGCCGTCGCCGGACGTCAGGATGGGCTCGATGGTGAAGACCATGCCGTCCACGATCACCGCGCCGGTGCCGGGAGCACCAAAGGCCGGGATTGAGGGCTGCTCCCACAACCGGTGCCCGATGCCGTGTCCGGTGAACTGGCGCAGGACCCGCAATTCCCGGCGGTGAGCCACGCGCTCGATGGCGTGTCCGATGTCGCTGACCCGCCCGCCAACGCGAACCGCCGCGATGCCGGCGTCGAGTGCATCCCGTGCTCCCGCCAGGACCGCCGCTCTCTCGACGAGGGGTTCCGTTCCATCGCCAACGATCACGCTGGCTGTCGTGTCACCGCAATAGCCGTCGAGTCTGATACCGCAATCGATTTTCAGGAGGTCGCCGGCACGCAGGACCCGATCGCCCGGGACACCATGGACGGCTTCGTCGTTGACGGATGTGTTGATCGCCGCGGGGAAGTGATTCTGTGTGTGGAAGACGGCCTCGCCACCGGCGCGCTGGATGTAGCGCACCGCATGGTTGTCGAGATCCCGCGTCCGCATCCCCGGCTGCGCCAGCACCGTCAATTCCCGGAGTAGACGCGCTGTGACCTGGTTGGCGCGCCGCATGCCCTGTACATCCCGCTTCGTCTTCGCGACCATCACACTCTCCTAATCTTCAATGGCGGGATCGGTAACGTGCCGGATCAAGCCGAGCAAGGAGAGATTCGACGGTGGCGCCACCTGGCGTGCAAGCTGCTCGCCGATCAGCCCCACGCACCTCTCCAGACGTGCTGACCGAGACCGGTCGAGGAAGCCGTCCAGCATGGCGCGCTCATCAGCCACGAAGGGCTCGTCGGGTCTGATGACCGGAGGCATCGACCACACGACCGAGGTCTCGGGATGCTTGCCCGCAGCGCCTGACGTGTCCATCGCTGTATGCTACCTGTCATCGCGCAGCCGGGAGCTCAGCGCGTCGAGGATCTTTGCCGCACCGCGTCCTGTAAAGACACAATCCGATGGCTCGGTTTGGACACCGTACCGCCGCCGGCAGTTAAGCTGGGGCGTGATGGCCGATCAGGATGCGCCTGCCATCCGCGCCTCCGACCAGGAGCGAGAGGCGGCAGTGGGACGACTGCAAGCCGCCTGTGTGGACGGCCGACTTACCCTGGAGGAGTATGCGCAGCGCGTTGAGGGCGCCCTCAACGCCCGGACACGGAACGATCTGGACGTGCTTGTCGGAGACCTTCCGATTGCTCCCGTCATTTCGGGTGACCGCGCCTCGGTCGCCACGGCCATTCTGGGGAGTGTGAAGCGAACAGGTCGGTGGCGGCTCGGTGCGGGTCTCCACGTCCGTACTCTGCTCGGCTCGTGCCTGCTCGACCTCCGAGACGCCGCCATCTCCTCCCGCATGTCGACCATCGACCTCGACGTGATGCTGGGAAGCGTCGAGGTGGTCGTGCCGGTCGGTGTGGAGGTGGACGTCGACGTGAGCACATGCATGGGCAGCCGCACTGTCAGCCTCACGGGATCACCTGCCCCCGGGGCGCCGATCATCCGCCTTACAGGCATGGTCTGCTGTGGCAGCGTCACGGTGCGCGACGAACCGACGCTGGCGGAGCGTGTCCAGAAGCGGATGCGCGACGTGCTCGGGTCATGAAATCCCCTGGATGGGGATGACGGGGAGTGCACCGGCGGCCAGACGTTCGCCGGGATGCAGCGACTGATCCGACGACACAGGCAAAGACCACCGGGGCCCTGCACGTCGTCTCAGTCCGTCTCGCGGGTGCTGAGGGGGGCCCCGCCGGGGTGCGGGAGATCGACGGCAGGAGGGAGTCCGATCGGCGGCTACCGTCCCAGCTGGCGCAGGGTTTCAGCTCTGCCGGCAAGGGCGGCCGGGTCGCCGGGCTGCGAGGCCAGGGCCAGCTCGTACGCCGCCAGAGCCTCCTCGAAGCGCTCCAGAGACTGAAGCGCCTTCCCCCGGGCCACCAGAGCCCCCACCAGACCGGGGGCCAGCTCAAGGGCTCGGTCGCAGGCCTGTAAGGCCTCCTCGAATCGCCCCAGATGACGGAGGATGATCCCTCTGGAGCGCCACGTGTCCGCGACTCCCGCGTCGAGAGCCAGCGCGCGATCCTCGGCCGCGAGCGCCTCGTCGAGACGGTGCAGCGAGAAGAGCGCCTTTGCTTTAAGCCGCCACCCTTCATCGTTGTCCGGCTCCAGTGTGATGGCGTGCTCCGACGCTTCCAGCGCATCCTGGTACCGACCGAGATGCTGCAGAAGGCTGCTCTTGCGATGCCAGGTCGGCGCGAAGGCGGGGCGGAGGTCGAGGGCGCGGTCGCACGCTGCCAGCGCCTCCTGATAGCGCCGCGCTCTGGTCAGGACGTGCGCACGCGTGGACCATGCTCGAGCGTTCCCTGAGTCGAGGCCGATCGCAACGTCACAGGCGGCCAGAGCATCGTGGTGCCTCTCGAGGGTCCCGAGAGTGCGGGCCCTTTCCAGCCAGACCGCCGGAGTGTGGGGCAGGCGCTTCGCTGCCTCGTCACAGACGACCAGTGCCTCCTGGGACCGACCTCCTGCCGCTAGCGCTCGGGCCTTCTCGATCCATCCCTGTGCCTCGTCCGGGTCGAGGGAAACGGCCCTGTTGGCGGCCGTCACGGCGTCGGCATACCGTTCCAGTAGCCGGAGGACGGTTGCCGTGGCGGACCAGGCCCGGGAGTAGGCGGGCGCAGCCCGGACGACTCGCTCACACAATTCCAGCGCTTCCTCGTAGCGGCCCTGTTCGAGCAGAGCACGTGCATAGGCGCATTGGCGCGCTGCATGATCATGAAAAGGTAGTCGCCGAGCGATGCCCTCCAGCGCTTGGCGAACCACGATCCCCAGGTGCCGTGGCGTCATCGGCCGATCACGACCCTCGGAACGAAGCCGACGGCATCCTCCGCCGGCCCCGATACGGGCACGTCACACTCGCCGTGCCTCCGCTCGTCTCCTCGTGCCAATCCCAGGAGACCATCCTTCGCGGCCATGACACTCTCCTAGTCTTCAATGGCCGGATTGGCGTCCATGATGGCCTCGGCGACCTCCCAGACGCGTGCCATCTGGTCTCTGACCTGTTCTTCGCGGACGGTGAGATCGCCGCGCGATGCGATGCCCAGATCGTCCAGCAACTCTCGGTAGTCGGTGTCGAATTGTCGCACCGAAGCCGGATGCTCGGCCGCCAGCACCAGCCGGCAACGCAGGTGGGTGACGGCGATCCAGAACACGGCTTCGCGGTAGAGCCCGTTTGCAATGAGGTCCCGGCTGCCGTCAATGGCAAGGGGACGGGCAAGCTCGCTGATGTCACAGGCGAAGGGGAACGACGTGCTCCGGTCTTTGGCGACGTCGAAGATCGTCTCGAGCGCGGTGAGATGTCTCTCAACCCGTCGCCGGCTCATCTGTCGGCTGCCGAGCAGGTCAAGGAGTGTGTCGTGGAACTCCCGGTGCCCATACTCGGCCAGAAGCTCGCGGACTGCGGCATAGCGCGTCCGGACCGTGGGGTTCCGGAGACCGGCAGTGAGCAGCACATGTGTCGACCGGCCGGTGGCGAAGAGCCAGGACATGACCTGCGCCGGGGAGGAGCCAGGACTGGTCACGTCGCCGAGCCCGGCCAGCGCCTCACGCCGCGCATGGTCACAGCGCTGCCGCACCCACTCCCGCTGCGCGTAGCCGCGGGTAACTGCCTGCTGCAGTGCCGTGAGATCACCGGAGGGATCAAGGAGGACACTCGGCCGCCGGAAGCCACCGGCCAGGTGATAGTGCCCGAGCACCATCTCCGGTGAGCGGATCTGCTCGAAGGGGAGGCTGGTGATCTCCAGCAGCAGGCCGTGATAGAGGAGCTTCTCCCGCCTGAGGGGCGCATTGCCGGTGACGACGACGTTGATGTCGAGATCGGAGGTGGCGGGGAGCACGGCGTCGTCCGGTAGCCAGTTGATCGAGCCGGCGAGGTAGGCGCCGTGAAATCCGGGTATTCGGCTGCCCTCGGCCAGCACCCATCGTCGGGCGAGGGCTCGGGCCCGGACGGCGGGGGTGGCCCGCACCTCACTCGCGCCGCCGGCGGAATCTGAGGCCACGGAAGCCTCGTGAACGAGGCGCAGGAGGCGCGAGTGGGACGGGGACTACCGATAGGGCAGGAATCTCCGCCTCGGCGCGGGAGATGGCCTCAACGACGTTGGGCAGGCGACGCTGAAGGCGGTCGGGGACGGTGAGGTTATAGGCCAGCGTTTCGCCGCGGACCTGCTCCAGCGCCTGCCGATAGGCGGCGAGGACCTCGGTACGATGCGCGTTGAAGTCCTCGGCTTGCGCCGAGGAGTATCCTCGCTCCAGCATCGCTCGCCGGCGCCGGGCCAGATTCGTGACCTTCTCTTCCGCTCCGCCCTGCCGGCCGGCCAACTCACGGGCGCGCTCGATAGAGGGATGGGAGAAGCCGGCTCCTTTGAGGACCCGCATGACCAGCCAATCGGGATCATCGTCGAGGTCGAGCGGCTTGCCCTTGAGGTGCTCCAGATCCCCGCGCTCCTGCGCCTCGCGCAACGCCTTTTCTATCAAGCCCTCACCCGGATGGATGGAGATCAGCTGCTCGTGCGGATTGAGCGGGTTGGTCCGCCACTGACGCAGCCGTGGCGGGTCGGGCGACGCGCTCTGATCATCGGTCACTGGCGGTTGTCCATAGACGGTACGAGACGGCAAGTCTCAGGGTGTGCGGCCCAGTGTACCGGTCAGACGGCGGCGTCTTGCCTCTCGTTCAGTCCCTGCTCGTCGAGCCAGCCCAGGACGTCGGCAAACGGCATGGGGTGGGAGAAGTAGTATCCCTGGGCGACGTCGCACCCGAGATCGGAGAGGAGAAGGAGAGAGCGCTCGTCCTCGACTCCTTCCGCCACGACCTGCAGTCCCAGGGTGTGCCCCAGTTCCGTGATGGCCCGGACAATTGCCCGGTCCCCGGCGTCGACCAGTCGCCCGCAGACAAAAGACTTATCGATCTTGATCTCGTCCAGCGGCAAGTCTTTGAGGTACCCGAGAGAAGAATAGCCGGTGCCGAAATCGTCGACAGCCAGGCGGATTCCGTAGCCGTGCAGGTGATTGAGGGTGGCCACGGCGCGCTCGGGGTCGTCCATGATGGCGCTCTCTGTAATCTCGAGAACCAATCGGAACGAGGGCGGAGCCACGGCGAGAAGGCGCCGCACCGAGGAGAGCAGCCGTGGATCGTGCAGGGCGCGCGGTGAGAGGTTGACGGCGAGAGCCAGGTCAAATCCGCGCTCACACAGAGATCGAACGTCGTGCACCGCGGCCCGCAGCACCCAGCGCGTGAGGGCGTTGATGAGCCCGGTCTCCTCGGCCAGTGGAATGAACTGATCGGGCGGCACCAGGCCGTGCTGCGGATGCTTCCAGCGCACCAGAGCTTCCAGCCCGACCGGCTTGCCCGTCGCCAGAGCAATCTGCGGTTGGTAATGCAAGACGAGGTCGGAGTTGTCGATGGCATCGTGGAGGTCGCTCGCCAGGCTGAGGCGGAGGGCACGATTGCGGTCCATGGCCGGGTTGTAACGCTGCAGTCCCCGGCGGCTGCGTTTGGCGGCGTACATGGCGACATCGGCGTGCTGGATGAGCGTACGCGCATCATCTCCGTGTGCCGGGAAGACGGCAATGCCGATGCTCACTCCCACCTGCCCGACCTGGTCTTCCAGGTCAAAGCGCCGTCCCAGGTCGGCGATCACCCGGTGACCGATGCGCTCGGCCCCGGATGCATCGCTGGCCGGTAGGATGATCGCGAACTCATCGCCGCCGAGACGGGCCACCGTGTCGGACTCACGCACCAACGTCTTGAGCCGCGTGGCCGCTTGCTGCAACAGCAGATCACCGTACTGGTGACCATACGTATCGTTGACGTCTTTGAAACGATCCAGGTCGATCAGAAGTAGCGCCACGGATTCACCCTCACGCCGCGCGGTCAGGATCGCCTGTTGCAGGCGGTCCTGGAGGAGAGAACGGTTGGGCAGTCCGGTCAGCGCATCGTGTAGCGCCTGGTGGAGAAGGGCGTCCCGCGTCCGTTTCCGCTCGGTGATGTCGGCCGCGATCCCGATGGTATGCTCGATCCGGCCGTCCTCCCCGGGAAGACCGGACACCGTGAGGTGGACCCAGACCGGCGTTCCGTCTTTCCGCAGGTAGCGCTTTTCCATCTCGTACTCATCGCGTCGCCCGGCGACGACCTCTTGATGCAAGGCGAGATCGCGTTCACGATCCTCCGGATGCGTCACGTCACCGATGAGGAGCGCGCTCAATTCCTGCTGCGGGTAGCCGAGCATCCGCGCGAAGGCGGGGTTGCACTCGACGATGCGTCCATCGGATCGCACGACATTGATGGCCATCGCCGCGCTGGAGAAGAGAGTTCGGAAGCGGGACTCGCTGGCCCGTCTCGCCGCTTCGGCGCGTTTGCGATCGGTCACATCACGCACCACCGTTTGCAGCGCCGGCTTGCCGCGATAGACAATCGCCGCGCTGGCGACCTCGACGTCGATGACGCGCCCATCCAGGCGGATGAATCTCTCCTCCATCGGCTTGTTGGAGCCGCCGGTCTCCAGGACGGCGGCGATTCTGACGCGTGCTCGTTCTCGATCCTCGGGATAGACGATGTCGAGAGCGGGCAGACCGATCAGTTCCGACGGATTGAGCGCTCCCATCAACTCCGCCGCGGCGCTGTTGGCATAGACGATCTTATTGCCGGCGTGAACGGCGATTGGGTCGGGGGAGAGCTCGACCAGCCGGCGGTAGCGCTCCTCACTCTCTCCCAGGGCCTCCAGGGCGGCACGGCGGGCCGCGTAATCCGCGGCATGACCAACCGCCGAGCCGAAGAAGCCGGCGAGAATCTCCAGCGTGTGTTGGTCGTCATCCGAGAAGGCATCAGCACTGCAGGATCCGACGATCAGGACCGTCGTGCCGGGTCCGCTACCGGTGAGGGGAACACACATGAGGGAGAGCAGGCCGGTGGCGTCGAGCAGAGCCGGATCGATGCGGGTGTCACTCCGAATATCACCCGAGCGCTGGGTGGCACCGGAGAGCAGTGTGTTTCCCGCCATGCTGGATGCGATATCTTGCCGGCGCCCCAGGAGGGGCCCCGACGCTCCGATGGCATGCGTGAAGACGATCTCGGCGCCCTCCCGCACAGCAATAGCCGCTCCGTCAGCCTGCAGCACGGCCCGCGCCCGCTCGACGATGAGCGCGGCAATGATATCGGGCTCAAGATCGGCCCGCTCCACCTCTTGCTGGATGGTGACAATCGCTGCCATACGATCCGCCTGCGCACGAAGCCCGTGTTCCGCCTGTTTCAGTGCCGTTATGTCCTGCATGTGGATCATCAGATGATCGGGCGGCAGGACGGCGAAGGTCGAGACGAGATGGCGATACTCCCCGGTGGTGACCAGGTTGTACGCCAGGTCGCGCTGCAAAACGCCGCTCTCCCCGCAGCACTGCGAGAAGGCTTCCAGGATGTCGGGATGCGTGGCGTACATCTCACGCGCCGTTCGCCCGATCCAGCGGGTCAGGCCGTTCTTGGTCAGCTCAGCAGCTGCCGGGTTGTAGTCTTCCAGTACCCAATCATCCCCGGCACGCTTCCACATCATGATCGGCGTCGGAGCCACGTGATATTGCAGGCGGAAGCGCGCTTCGCCGGCATGCTCCTGCGCCAGACGAGCGTGTTGCCGCTCGGCATGCGCTCGCCGGATCAAGACGTAGATCAGGAGGGTGCACATCAGGAGGTAGGACAGAATCCTCAGGGCGACTTCCAGGACGTTCGTGCCGTCGAGGGGCATGCTGCCCAGCATGATCACCGTCGCCGCGCCACCGGTATAAACACTCGCCACAATGGTTGGACCAAGACCCATCAGCGCCGAGAGCGCAACCGCGACAAAGAAAAGCGGAAGTGGTGTCGGATCGAGACGCGTGCCAACGATGCGCCATGCCAGAACCGCCCCCACTGTCAGCAGGAGGGCACAAGCGTAGCTGGCGAGAGTGTGGCGATTCATCCGGCGGTGCGCGACAATGCGCCAAGCATACCGTGTGAAGAGGGCGCTGGCAAGCGTAAAAAGTCAGCTACCAGCGGGTGACCCTCATCCCCCCGTGCTGCTCTACCGTGCCAGTATGCGCGCGCACGCTATGCCGATAAACACGGCACTCAATCCCAGTACGAGATTGGCCACGAGATTCGTCGCGACGGGGATCATCTCCCTCCCCTCGGCGAGGCGCGCTGTTTCCAGAGAGAAGGAGGAGAAGGGGGTGAAGCCGCCGAGAATGCCGATGACCAGAAAGACGCGTAGATTGGATCCGATCAGGCCGTAGTCATCAGCCGCCGTCGCCAGCACTCCTATAAGGAACGAGCCCGTGACATTGACCGTCAGGGTGCCCCAGGGAAAAGAGGGGCCGAAGACGGAGGCGGTCCAGAGCGCAATGAGGTAACGCGCCAGGGATCCGATGCCGCCCCCCACCAGCACCAGCATGACCCGCATGCCTCACTCTATCGCGCGATGAGGATAGATGGACGGGATCCGGTCGACGCCGTGTTACAGGGCTAACGACTCTCCCTCGCCCCCCGGAAGCGAATGTGGCGGCGGTGTGGCCCGAATCAGGTAGAGGGAGAGAACCCCGGTCAACAGCATGATGGTCCCGCCGGCGGCGATGACATGGCGCACGCCGGTCAGATCGGTGAGGGTGCCGGAGACCGCCAGGGAGATCATCAGGGAGACGGACATGGCAGTACCGGTGGTGCTGACGACGCGCCCCATGAAGGCGTCTTCCGTGACTCGCTGCTGCAGGGTTGTAAAGGAGACGATGAGAGCGGGAAAGGACAGGCTGGCAACGGCAAGAGCCGCGATCGCCGCCAGGAGCGTCTGGGACTGGGAGTAGGCGACCAGCGAGCCGCCCGCGACCAGGACCGTCAGCCCCAACACCAGGTGATAGCGTCCCTCGAGACGCCGGGCAGCGAGCGTAATAAGGACTCCGCCGGCCAGCTCGCCGAAACCCGCCGATGACAGCAGAATGCCGACATTGCTGGGCGGCAGGTGCAGTGCCCGACTCACGAAGACGACGTCGAGGACGGAGAGGCCGCCGAAGCCGAGGCCGGCGACGATGACGAGCGCCGTCAGAGAGAGCAGGAGCCGTGATCGCCGCACGTAGGCGAGTCCGGCGAGAATCTGACCTCCAACTGAGCCCGAGGTCGCGCCGACCGCGCGAGGTGCCGGTACCAGTGCCAGGATCGGCGTTGCGAGCACAAATAGACCGGCAAGAGCGAGGATAGCGCCGTGCGGCGCGAACGCCGTGACAAGAAAGGCGGCGATGGCCGGTCCCAGGACGGCAACGCCGCCGTTGAGGATCGAGACGAGACTGTTCGCCTGCGCCACATGCTCTTGCCCGACCAGGGCGGGAAGCGCCGCCCCGGACGCGGTAAAGAAGAACTGGACCGCGGCGTTTGCCAGGAGAGCCGCGCCGAAGATGAGCGGGAGGGCAAATGTCCCATGTGCGAGCAGGAGAGGCAACATGAGCAGGGCGGTCGCGGCGGTACCGGCCGCCATGGTGAGGGCCCGGTGCCAGCGATCGACCAGGACTCCGCTCACCGGCGACACCACCAACAGGGGCAGGGTCTCGGCAAAGCCGACGAGGCTGACCGCGGTCCCTGAGTGAGACAGACTGTAGACCCAGATCAACAGAACGGTCCGGAATGCCCAAATACCGAACGTGGCGAGGAGTTGGCCCGTTAGAAGCAGGACGAATCCCCGGCTCTGCAAGAGGTCCATGCCGCCGATGATAACGCGGTGCGGTTGGTGAGATACCGTGCCGTTTCTCATAATTGGGCGAGAAACGAGCCCGGACCCGGCGTGCGGACCACTTCCCTCAAGACTGTCCGTTGGGGAGCCGTGATAGGGTAACGGACAGGGGGTGCCGGTGAGGCATGTACTAGGGGTTGACGGTGGAGCGTCGAAGACGCTCGCCGTGGTGGCCGATGAGACAGGACGGATCCTGGGTATCGGCCGTGCCGCGGGAAGCAATCATCAGGGCGTGGGGCTGGACGAGGCGATGCGGCGTGTCGCATCGGCGGCGCGGCAGGCGATGCAGAATGCCGGAGTGACGGCGTTGGACGCGGCAGCCTTTGATCTGGCGGGAGCCGATCTTCCGGAAGACTTCGCGCTGTTGATCCCTGCCCTGGAGGCACTCAAGCTCGCGCCGCGGATCGGTCTCGATAACGACAGTGTCGCCATCCTGCGCTCCGGTTCCGACAATCCCGATCGCGTTGCCGTCGGGTGGGGATCCGGGACCAACGGGGTCGCTCGCAACGCGGCAGGAGAGACGTTTCGGCTGGCGGCGTTGGGTTGGATCTCGGGTGATTGGGGTGGCGGCATGGAGTTGGCCCGTGAGGTGGTGAGTCTGGTGGTCCGTGCCTGGGATGGCCGGGGCGAGCCCACCATGCTCAGTGATCTTGTGCTCCCCATCTTCGGCGTGCCGGATGGCGAGGAGCTCATTGCCCTGCTGCATACGGGTGAAGCCTCCAACGGCGTGACCCTGTCCCCGGAGGGGCGCTATCGGCGGCTGTACTCGCTGCCGCCCCTCATCTTTCAGGCAGCGGCGATGGGCGATGGCGTGGCCCGAGAGCTCGTCGATCGTGCCGCCGACGAGATCACCCGCACGGCCCTGGCGCTGCTGGGAAAGGTCGATCTCCGCGACAAGGAGGCCGATGTGGTTCTGGGGGGCAGTGTCTTCAAGGGTGACGGGGAGATGCTGACGCAAGCGGTGCGCGCGCAATTGGCAGAGTACGCGCCGCGGGCGAGGGTCATTCGGCCCGAGGTGGAGCCGGTCGTCGGAGCAATGGTCGGCGCACTGGATATCCTGGGTGTGACGGTCAATGACGAGGTGCGGGCGCGTGCCCGTGATAGCTACGCGGCGCCGGCAGCCGGCGAGGAGATGACAGCATGAGCGAGCGGGCATACAAGATCACGGTGATCGGCGCCGGCAGTACGTATACGCCGGAGTTGGTGGAAGGTCTCATCGACCGGCACGAGAGTTTACCGGTGCGTGACCTGACCTTCGTCGATATCAATGAGGATCGTCTGCAGAACCTGACAGAGATGGCACGCCGTATGATCAAGGCGGCCGATCTGGACTTCACGGTGACGCCAACGACCGACCGCCGGCGCGGCATCGAAGGGGCGGACTTCGTGCTGAATCAGATTCGGGTGGGTGGTCAGCCGGCGCGTATTCGCGACGAGAAGATGGGCCGCCGGCACGACGTCGTGGGTCAGGAGACAACCGGTCCCGGCGGGTTCGCCAAGGCGCTGCGAACCATTCCGGTGGCACTCTCCATTGCCGCCGATATTCGCCGCCTCGCGCCGGATGCCTGGATGATCAACTTCACGAATCCCGCCGGTATGGTAACGGAGTCGCTGCTGCGCTACGGCGAGATCAAGGTGATGGGTCTCTGCAACGGGCCGTACGGCACCCAGGTTCAGATCGCCAGGGTTCTAGACGCGACGCCGGAGCGCGTCAAGATGGACGTGGTGGGGCTCAACCACCTGAGCTGGGTCCGAACTGTCTATCTGGACGGGCAGGATGTCACCGACCGGCTGATCGACATGATGGTGGAGGGATTACGCGACCACGACGATTCGTTCGACGCGAGCTTGATCGCCAACCTGCGGATGGTCCCGTCCGGCTACCTGCGCTACTTCTATCACCAGCAGGACGTGCTGGCGCATCAGCGGGAGGGCGGCAAGACGCGCGGCGAGGTGGTGTGGGAGATCGAGCAGAATCTGCTCGAGCAGTACCGCGATCCGGAGCTTTGCTGCAAGCCGCCACTGCTTGCCAAGCGTGGCGGCGCCTACTATTCGACGCTGGCCGTCTCGCTGGTGGATTCGATCGCGAATGACCGCCAGGATGTCCACATCGTCGACTGCCGCAACACTGGTGCTATTGCCGATCTGCCGGACGATGTCGCGGTGGAGGTGCCGGCCGTCATCAGCGGGCACGGGGCCCAAGCCATCACGGCCGGACACCTGCCGTGGAGCATCCGCGGCCTCGTCCAGCACGTCAAGGCGTACGAGGAGTTGACCATCGAAGCCGCCATCACCGGGAGCGAGCGGGCCGCGCTGCTGGCCCTCCTCAACAACCCGCTGGTGCCCGATTGGTCGACAGCGCAGGCGCTCTGGAAGGACATTCTGGAGGAGAACGCGGACTATCTCCCACAATTCACCCGCGGACGCGAGGCGGTAACGGCATAGGGGCAAGGCCTACGGCAGCCCATACTCCCACCCGGGCTGCCAGGATGGTGAGGCGATAGCATCCTCGAGAGGGATGCCCTTCAGCAAGTAGTCCAGGGCCCAGCGGGTGGCGGAATGGCCGATGAGGAGGACGGTCCGGCCGTCCCACGCGACGGACAGGTCCTGCAGGAAACTCTTCATGCCCTCGGCCACCTCGAGATAGCTCTGTCCCCCGGGCCAGGGTTTGGTGATGTGCTGCAAGCGCTCCTGATGGAGCTGCGCCACCGGCTGCCCGTTGCGGTCGCCGTAGTTGCATTCCCGTAGCCGGCGATCCCGGTAGATCGGGATGGCGCGGCCGGCGAAAGCGACCTCAGCCGTTTCCACAGCGCGTGCCAGGTCGGATACGAAGACGGCGTCGATGCCCTCCCGCCTCCGCTCACCCAGAGCACGGGCCTGTTCATTCCCGGCGGCGGACAATTCGCCCGGCAGCCAGCCCGTCGCGATGCCCCGCTCGTTGTCGGTCGTCGTGGAGTGCGTCTCGAAGATGATCCGGATCGTCATGTCTTATCGCCCTCGCCGGTCGCGTTTCACGACATCCTGGATGGTTCCGGCTACGTTAAGGAGTGGACTATTGCGCTATCGCCTCCGACTACGACGGAACGCTCGGCTTCGGGACCGTGGGGCCGGCGACGATTGCGGCGCTGAGGCGTTGGCGGGAGGCGGGTCACGCGGCTATTCTCGTCACCGGACGGCGCCTGCAGAGCATCCTGGAAGCGCTGGACTGTCCGGATGTCTTCGATCGCATTGTCGCGGAAGACGGCGCTGTTCTTTATCGTCCAGCCGGTGCGGAGGTCCATCTTCTGGCCCCACCACCACCGGCGGCCCTTCTGGAGGCGCTCGATGCCGAGAATCTGCGGGGCGACGTGGGAGAGGTCGTCATCGGTGCCCGGGCCTCGCACCGTGAGGCCATCGAGCGCATCATTCGTGATCTTGGGCTCACTCATCACCTCACCTACAACAAAGAGTGGGCAATGGTGCTGCCGGAGGGTGTGGACAAGGCCTATGGCCTGGCCGCGGCACTGGATGAGATGGGCATCGCGGCCGAGGAGACGGTTGCGGTTGGTGACGCCGAGAACGACCTCCCGCTCCTTCGCCTTGCCGGGCTGGGGGTTGCCGTTGCCAATGCAATCTCGCTCCTCAAGGAGGAGGCCGCGTGGGTGACGGCCGGCGAAGCCGGGGAGGGAGTGGTCGAGATGATTGACACCTTGCTGGCACCGGCCGGCAAGACGGCCGCGGCTCGCTCGCGGTGACCTCCACGTGATCACCATTCGACGTATCCGCGCCGACGAAGGGATGGCCTTTCGCGCCATTCGGCGGCGGGCGATCGGGGAGAGCCCGCGCGCCTTCGGGTCGACGCCGGCCGAGATCGAAGCGCGCCCGCCGCGGTACTGGGAGGAGCGGGCCCGCCAGGGAGCGGAAGGTGTCGATAACGTCCTGCTGGTAGCCGACCATGGAGCTACCTGGGTCGGCGTCGTCGCCGGCTTCCTTGATGACGCAGCGTCGGCACGCGGCGTCGATGTCGTCTCGATGTGGGTGGATCCCGCCTATCGGGGACAGGGCCTGGGGCGTGCCTTGATTGAAGCGGTGCTGGACTGGGCTCGGGAGCGCCGGGCGGTCCAGGCGACGCTGTGGGTAACGGAGAACAATGCCCCGGCCATGACGCTGTACCGGCGCGCCGGTTTCACAGAGACTGGTGACACCCAGGCCTTGCCGTCACATCCCGAGCTATCTGAGGTCAAGATGGTGCTGGACCTGTAAGCCCAGGGACGGAACCTCCCACGTCTGTTCCGCGCTCCGGCCGTCGCATCCTTCAGGGATGCCTCGCTGCGGTCAACTCCCTGGGTGCAGGCGGCGATTGCCTCGTCTTACCAGTTGTCCTGGCGTGCCGAGCGCGCGAAGAACTCCTCACCATTCCTGATCGGGAACGTCGCCGGCCCACCGGGGAGGGGCGCGGGGCGCGACGGACGGGTTTCCGGAGTGATGTGCTGTCCTTCCCGCGACGAGTCGAGTGCCGCCTGCATGACGTCGAGCACGTGGAACGCGGTGGCGGCATCGGCACGGTGCGGGCGCCCCTCGCGGATCGCCGCGGCCATGTCGGCCAGACCGACGCCCCGCCAATTGGTCGGGACCTCATCCTGTGCCGGGATCTCTTCCCACTCTCCGTCATGAAAGACACGGAGCGGGCCGTCGAAGCGGTTGGGGTCGGGAAGAACCAGCGTGCCCTCCGTCCCGTAGATCTCGATGAACGGCAGGGTATCGGCCGGCACGTCGAAGCTGGTGAGGAGTGTTCCTACCGCATTGCTCTCGAACTCGAGACTGGCGCTGACGTGGGTCGGCGTGTTCACCGGAATCGTTTCTCCCTTGAGGGGACCGCTACCGATGGTGCGTTCCGGACGTGAGATTTGTGCGGCCGAGGAGACCCGGCGAATTGGGCCGAGGAGGGAGATCAGGACGGTGAGGTAGTACGGGCCCATGTCGAAGAGCGGACCGGCACCCGGTTGATAGAAGAATTCCGGATTGGGATGCCAGCGCTCTGGTCCGGAGCCCAGGAAAGCGGCGACCGCGGCGAGCGGCTTGCCGATCACTCCCTCGTCGATGAGCCGCCGCGCCGTCTGGAACGAATTGCCGAGGAAGGTATCGGGCGCCGCGCCGGCACGGACTCCTTTCTGCTCCGCCAGGCAGAGCACCTCACGTCCTTCCTCGCGTGTCGTGGCCCACGGTTTCTCGCTGTAAATGTGCTTCCCGGCTTCAATCGCCCGCCGATTGATATCGGCATGGGCGCCGGGCACGGTGAGATCGAGGACGACCTCGATGTCGGGCGAGGCGAGAAGTTCGTCAACAGTCAGGACTTGCGGCACGCCGAAGCGCTCCGCCTGGGCACGAGCGCGATCCTCATCGATGTCGGCGACCGCTACCACCTCGAGATTGTCGAAGGCGAGAAGGTTACGCAGGTAGACGCTGCTGATGTTGCCGCAGCCGATCACTCCCACCCGCATCGGTGCCTCGGCCGTCATCGGGCGATCCCCATTTGCTTGAGGTTTGTCAGCGAAGTCGCGGCAGCGCCGACCGGATTGGGACCCGGTTGATCGTTCTCCACGATCAGCCACTGTGTTCCCTGGGCCGCTGCCGCCGATGTGATCTGCTTGAAGTCCATCGTTCCCTCGCCGACATTGGCGAAGGAACGATCCGGGGCCATGTCCTTGATGTGGACGAGAGGGATCCGGCCGCTGTAGCGCCGGAAGTAGTCGAGGGGATCGACCCCCGCGTATTCGGCCCAGTAAACGTCCAGCTCAAGAGACAAATTGTCCGGCTCGGCAGCATTGAGCATGCGGTCGATGAAGCGCTCACCGTCCACCTGGGCAAACTCGAAGTCGTGATTGTGGTGAGAGAAGGTGAGGCCCGCTTCACGCACGCGTTGCCCCACGGCGTTCAACCGCCGGCCCAACTCTTCCGGATTCTGCCGCTCGTTCGGTGGGAGGTAGGCATTGCTGATGTAGCGGGCTCCCAGCGTCCGCGCGTTCTCGATCTCCTGCTGCGGGTTCGTCTCCATGGTGTTCAGGCTGACGTGTGTCCCGACCGCCTGCAGACCGTAGCGATCGAGAAGCTCGCGGAAATCTGCGGCCGACATCGAGCCCGTTCCTGCCACCTCGACAGCCGTATAACCCGCATCGGCGACCCGCCGCACCGTGTCCTCCGGATTCCGTGCGAAGTCTTCGCGCACCGTATACAGCTGCAACGCGAGGCCCGGCCCATTCCCTGATGCCATCTCCACCCCCTTGTGGTCTCTGAGGTCACGCTAGCACGTGACGGAAGGACAGCCAAAGAGGGATCCCGCCGGCGACTAGCGGGCCGTGAGCCGGTGGCCAAAGACCAGGCGCGCCAGCGCGATCTGTACGCCGATGACGGGGACGGTGACCATGGCGACATTAACCTGCAGATCACCCACCACCTGGCTCTGCAGGATCGGCAGCTGCACCCCCAGACTGATGGTGTACAGCAGAGGAATGACCGAGCCGAGCGCGGCGTGAATGAGAAGAAAGGGTAGACGCCGCGGGACACGGCCGGCGAGCAGGAGATAAATGCCCCAGAACCAGGTGAGGTAGAGCACTGCGTCGGTGATGGTCCCCAGGGCGAAGGCGATCACGCTGCTCACGATGCGCTCGTCGTAGTAGGCCCAGATGGTCACGCCGACCGTGGCGAGAGATAGGGCCAGACCCAGGAGCGCCAGGTAGAAGTGCGGAGTGTGCCGCCTCACGGGAGCGCGGTCAACCGCCAGCGGCACCCGCTGCTGTGAATCGTGATGTAGAGATTGCCACGATCCGGCATCGACGTCGTCCCGTGCCCCGAGCGAGGAGCCGGAGGCCGCGCGTCCAGAATGCCGACGGTGGATGGGCGCACGTTGCGGCGCGTCGGATGCGCCTCCATCCGCAGGAACCAGCGGGGCCCGGTGCAGGCATACTGCCACGTCGCTTGCCAGGGACCGGCGGCCACGAGATGCGGAATCGCTCCGGAAGCGCTCCCGAATGCCGAGGCGAGGGGGCTGGGAGTTGATGTGGGGCGGGGACGGGGAGTCGGCGTGCCGAGTGGGCGCCGCGGAGGGAGCAGGGTGCACGAGGTGAGCCCGACCTCCAACAGAATCGGGATGATGAGAACGGCATGACTCGGATGCAAGGGCATGGCGGGTGCTTCGATGCGGCGTTTTCCAGCGTGGCGCGGGGGCAGGATGCGGACTTCATGTTCGTTATACTGCGGTGCCCTGGGACGTACCCTCATTCGCTTGATCAGAATCGGCCCTTTTGTTGCAGCCCCACCCATCACCGCGTCCTTTCCTCGTCCTTGGCCTGGTGTGTGCCCTGTTTCTGGCCGCATGCGGCCAGGCAGCCTCGCGCGCGCACGTCCAGCCGGCTTCGGCCTCAAACGCCATCCCGCAGCTGGCCGGTCCGGCGCTGGGTTCGTACGCCGCCCTGGGGGCGTCTGAGACATTCGGTATAGGTGCTACCTCGCCGGCACGCAGCTACGCGCACCTGGTGGCGAAGATGCTGGGGGCGAAACGCTTCGTGGATGTCGGCATCCCGGGGACAACGCTCGCTCAGGGCTATGACACCGAATTGAGCGGCGCGCTGGCGGCACGGCCCGTCCTCTGTACCGTCTTCTTCGGCGTGAACGACCTGCGAGCCGGCGTTCCGCTCAAACGCTTTCTGAGCGATCTCTACAGTCTGGTGGTGACGCTGCGGCGCGCGCACGTGCGCGTTCTCATCATCGGCATGCCGGATCTGAGCTCTCTCCCTGTCGTGCGGCGTGTGCACATCGTTGGCGTGGCCGCGGTTGTCCACGCGTGGAATGCCGGAATGGCCCGCGTTGCTCGCCGGGCCGGCGCACGCTTCCTGGATCTGCAGTCCTTTACCCGGGAGCTTGCCGCCCATCCGAACTACGTCGCGCCCGACGGACTGCACCCGAGCAATGCCGGCCACCAGCGCCTGGCTCAGGTCGTGGTGGCGGCGATCAGGCGTGACGGCCTGTGGCGCCGGCCGTGACCGAGCCAACGCTGTCGGTCCGTGACGTCATTAAGGAACTCCCTCTGGGAAGCGAACGCATCTCGATTCTGGGCGGGGTCAGCTTCGACCTCCAGGCAGGAGAGATGGTGGCGCTCATGGGCCCGTCGGGAAGTGGCAAGAGCACCCTGCTTGGGATCGTGGCGGGACTGGACCGGCCGACCAGCGGAGACGTCATCCTCGACGGGCTGGAGATCAGCCGCTTACCGGAGCGCCGACTCGCCGCTTTCCGTGCCTCGCATGTGGGCATGGTCTTCCAGGCCTACAATCTGATCCCCACCCTCACCGCGCTGGAGAACGTCCAGCTCCCTCTGTTCGTGACGAATCACAACGGCCATCATGCCGAGCACGCGCAGCACGTTCTGGAGACCGTCGGTCTGGGACATCGCCTCCATCACCGCCCGTCGCAGCTCTCCGGCGGTGAGCAGCAGCGTGTTGCCGTCGCGCGGGCCCTGGTGTCGGCGCCGCCGCTGTTGATTGCCGATGAGCCGACCGGGAACCTCGATTCGGAGAGTGGAGCGGCCCTCATGGAACTCCTGTCCTCCCTGCGGGCGGAGTTGGGACTGACCATCCTCCTGGCTACCCACAATGACGCCGTGGCTGCCCGGGCTAATCGCGTTCTGCGCTTGCGCGACGGCAAATTGGCGGGGCCGTGAGCCTGATCTTCGCTCTCCGCTACATCGTTCGCTCCCTGTGGCGGGGAGGTACGCCGGCGCTTCTGGCTATGACCTGCATCGCCGTCGGGATCGCGGGGATCGTCGCCCTGCAAATCGCCTCCGCGACCGTCTCGAATACCCTCATCTCCAACGTCCGGGCGGCCAACGGCGGTGACATCTCGCTCAGCAGCAACGCCTCCCCCCTCTCGGCAGGCGATCTTGACGTGTTTCGGAGTCTGATGCGTGCGGGTCGCATCCGAGGCTGGACCGCCGCATCAACACTACACGCGACCGCCGTCGGAGAGAATCATGACCTCATTCCCTTTGAAGTCGAGGTTGTCTCCTCGCCTCCGTACCCGCTGGGCGGTGAGCCGGCCTTCGCGTCACCGTCGAATGGACGCGTCGAGACCGCGCTTGCTCGACCGGGCGACGTGGTGGTCAGCTCGTTTCTGGCGCAAGAGTTAGGAGCACAGATCGGGAGCCGGTTCGTCGTCAACTCCATCGGAGGCAGGGGGTTGATGGTCGTCATACGCGGCATTCTCAACCAGACCAACTTCTCGCAGGACGATACGATGATCGTCCAGCGCCGGTATGCCGGCGCCCTGGGTCGTGCCACCACCTACGCCAACGTGTTCGTTAACACGGTCGGTCCGCCGGCATCACTCGCGGCGACGCTGCGGGACGCCTTTCCCAGCGCGACGGTGCAGACGGTCACCGAGGCTCTCCAGGCCGACAAGGCGCAGGTTCATGACTTTCAGCAGTTCCTCACACTCGTCGGGCTGCTGGCCTTGCTGATCGCTGGGATCGGCACGTTGAACGCTATGCAGTCCATGTACGTTCGCCGTCGCCTGGAGATCGCCATGCTCAAGGCCATGGGCTATCGAAACGTCGCTCTCTACCTCCTCTTCGGGGGAGAAGCCATCATCCTGGGACTGGGCGCCGGTGTCGTCGGTGCCCTGCTCGGGGCGCTGATCAGTACCGTGATCACGAGCGCCCTCGCGGCGGCACTGGCCCTGCAGGTCACGCTGGTCATCGATCCTCGTCCTCTGCTCGGTGCCGTCGGTCTCGGTGTGGGAGCAACGCTGATCTTTGCCGTCATTCCAATCGTGCGTGCCACCTCGATCCGGCCCCTCGAGCTCCTGCGAGAAGGTGAGGGCGGGATGGCGTGGCGGGGCTGGACGAAGACGATCGGCCTCATCGTGCTGGTCGCGATCCTATTTATGGCGCTGGCCGCCACCGAGCTAGGCAGTACTGTGCTGGCCGTCGAACTGGTGGCGGGAGCCCTCGCCGCCTTTGCCGTGCTCACGGGACTGTTCGCTCTGGTTCTGACCGTGCTGGAGCGCATCGGGCCGCCGCGTTCTCGTCCGGCCGGCATCCTCGTCCTTCTCGTTCTCCTTGCCGGTCTCGCCGTCACGGCTCAACGCGTGACGCCGCTGGCGGCGGTGGTCGCGCTGGCGGTTGTTCTCTGGGCTGTCATGCTCTTCGTCCCGGTCGAGAGGCGGCTTCCCATGCTGGTGGCGATTCGCAGCCTGAGCCGCCGGCAGGCTCGCACGTCTGTCATCCTGGTGGCGTTTCTGGCCGGGGTTCTTGCCATGGCGATCTCGCTGACGGTTGCAATCAGCTTGCGCAACCAGATCAACACGGCGCTGGCCACCGCGGCCACCAACAATCTCGTGGCCATCGCCAACAGCTCCAGTGCGCGGCAGATCGTTCGTGCGTCGCACAGTCTGACCGGCGTGCGGAGCCGGCAGGCCGTTCTCGTCGCGCAAACCGTCCCCGTTTCACTAGACGGTCGCCCGTTTGATGTCTTCGCGGGCCGGCTTCCTTCGAATGACGGCGATGCCTCCATCGACACGCGTCGCACGCTCGGTGGGGTAACGGGATATGATCTGGCTCAGGGGAGCCGTCCGACGAACCTGACGCTGGCAGCCGGCCGGACTCTCGGCTCGGGGGATAGCGGGCACGACAACATTCTGGTGAACGCCGTGCTGATGCGGCCTCCCTTCTCCCTGAGCCTGGGCGATCGGATCGTCTTGCGGGCCACCGACTCCGATCGGAGCGGCAGCGGGCACATCGTCGGTTTCTATGTGGTTCGCCGCGCGACCCGCACCTTCGGGTCGTTCTTTACCCCGCCGGTGCTGGCTGATCGTTCCTTCGCGCGCCGGATTGGTGGTTCCGGAGCCCAGTCGATTGTCGTCTTCTCCGTCGATCCCACCCATCTCTCGACCGATGCTGCGACCCTTCAGCGAGCGGTTCCGGGCGCGCTGGTCGTCGATACGGCGGCTCTGGTCGCGATCGTGAATCAAGTTCTGGGCGAGCTCCTGGACGTCCTGGCGGTCATCACGGCCCTCGTGCTGGGAGCCGGGACCGCTGTCGTCGGCAATGGTGTCGGACTGGCCATGCTGGAGCGCCGGCGCGAGATCGCTCTCTTCAAGAGCGTGGGTTTCCGCAATCGCAGCGTCCTGGGCTTCGTGCTCCTGGAGAATGCGCTCATCGGCACTCTGGCCGGTGCGCTGAGTGTCCTTGGCGTGGCGATCGCGCTGGCCCTGATCTCCCATTTCGCCCTACGGCGTGCCGTCGGATTCGATCCCGCCGTCGCCGTGATGGTGCTGGTGTTTGCGACAGGACTGGCAGCGGCGATTGCGTACGTAGCGGCGCGGGGTCCGGTTGGAGTGCGCCCGATCGAGGCGCTGCGCAATGAGTAATGCGCCGCTGAGTGGCGATGACGTCTGACCAAACGGACATCGCTCCTGTGGCCGCCCGGGTCCTGGGCGAGAGTCAGCGAGAGGGGCAGCCGGCGGCCGCCCCTCTCGCTTGAGCCTATGAGCTGCGGGTCTCGGCGACGTACGTTCCCCAGTTGTCGTACGCATCGCCGTTCGTGGCATCTGTGCTTTCCGGTGCTGTGTACTCCGTGGCGATCCAGACGCCGGACCCGGATGGGTCGGCGGTGGCGGCAGAGTAATCACCCCACCGGGAGCACCCGAAATACTCACAGAAGCTGTAGTGGGGCGACGGCCCGGTGGCGAGGATGTAGATGCTCGGCGTCTTGGTGCCGAGGGTGAACGCGCTGTAAGCCGCGCTGGGGTTCATCGTCGCACTGCTGTCTGTGTAGACCACGGTGACGGTGCCGTGCTGGTACCAGATGGCCGGGTAGAGCAGGTTCTGGCCGGCGGCCGCCAGGTAGCCCTGGTGGAGTATGCCGGCACCTGTCGAGGATGAGAAATTGACCTTGGTGGGATCCACCTCGAACCAGGCAGCGGCGTCACGGGTGGTGTCACCCGGGATGGTGACGGCGCTGTCCAGCGCCGCCCACATCGTCAGGCCGCTACTGTCACTGGCCACCTGCACCTGCAACAGGCGACTGTCATCCGGTTGGAGGTAGGCCTCGGCGGTGATTGGTAGACCGGAAACCGAGTACTCGGCGTTTCCGCTACCGTCGCTGGCGGCGGGGACCGGGAAAGCGTAGGCCTCGCTATTGATGAGGGTTCCTTGCAGGGTCGCCGTGTGGAGGTTGGCCTCCCCGTTCATGCGCCAGAAGCCGAGCGTGGTGGCGGGACTAATCGGATTGAAGTTCTGGTCGTAGCTGAAAGAGTTCAGCATGTACTCGGTGTTGACGCCCGGGCTGACGGCCGGCTCGAGGGCGATCATCGGCAGGCCGCCGATGGAGACGTTCTGGAAGTAGGCATCCTGCGGCGATGCCACTTCATCGACCAGATCCGACTTACTGATCGCGATCAGTTCGGCATTGTCGTAGCCGCTGGATGGGAATTGATCGGTGGCGACGTAGAGGTTGTAGTTGTCGTACCCAATCTCCGGCTGGTCGCCAAAGACGGCGCCACTCTGGGAGGTGTCGAACTGGTACTCGGCCAGGCCGTTGGAGTTGTACACGGCAATGTCGACGGTACTATTCGAGCCTGGATTGGGTCCCGTCATGTTGAAGCCAATCTCCGTAAAGTAGAAGCTCTGCGTGGTGGCATCGTAATAGCAGCGGACGTCGCCGAGAGTATAGGGATCATTGAAGAGCGCGGCGAGGCTGAAGGGACCGGCCAGAACCTTCCCGCCGGGCGTCACCTCTTCGCCGGCCTCGTTGATGACCTCGAAGACCACTTCCGGATGCCCGCTCAGGAACGGGTCATACCCGGCACAAACACCCTGGTCCGGCGGCGTCAACACGATGCCGCTCTGGTATGCCTGCGCATTGTTGTCCAGGCCGTTGAATTGCTGGAGGACGGCACCTCGGTGGGGAGCCAACGGAAGTGACCCTGCCGAGGGAGCGCCGATACCCTTCCCTACGCCGTGCGGCCCTCGCCACGGTGTCATGAACGGAACCGGGTTGAACGTTTGTCCCCCAGTAAACGCCGATCCCGTCGGCAACGCGTGTGCCGTGCCGACGCGCGTTCCCAGTGAGGGTTGGGCGTGGAAGGTGACGCTGGTTGGCGTGGACGCGTGTGACGCTACAGGACTCAGTAGTCCGATCGAGACGAGGCCGGCCGCCACGATGAGCCGGCCGGCACGCCCGTTCACCAGGCGCGATGATCTGATCGCATGGAGCATGATCGATCCTCCTTCACCATCTCCGCTCCCGAGGGATTCCTGACCCCCCACGACAGTGACCGGATTCCGCTCGGTGATCGGCCTCCTGTCCGACCCTGTCCCGCAAGACAACACGCGATCCTCAGCGGATCGGGTTCACCAGTGGCTCGACGTCGAGCAGGTGGCCAAGCAGGCTCTACGTGTCGACACCTTCCGCGTCATCGCTGCCCTTTGGGCTGTCTCTCCCCTCGGATGCAGATAGCCTACCGCGGGACCTGGCAACTGTCAAGCGAGGTGGGTGCGGAGAACGCTCCGTTCCTCCGAGCGGCAGAGAAGGCATGCGGGCGAGCAAACCCTCCGGCTCGTACACACAGCGCTGCCGCACCGGGGTACGGCGGCCGCCCTCCCGACAGAGCCGCTACAGTAGAAAACAGCGGGAGGGGGTACGAGTGACAGAGCCGATACGGGTGACGGTGTGGGGCGAAAACGTCCATGAGCACGAGATGCCGCGCGTGCGTGAGCTTTACCCAGAGGGCATGCACGAGGCGATCGCGCAGGGACTGCGAGCGGACCTGGGTGAGCGAGTGCAGGTGCGAACGGCGACCCTGCAGGAAACGGAACATGGCCTGACGCCGGAGGTGCTGGCAGCCACCGACGTTCTGACCTGGTGGGGGCATGCCGCCCATGAGCAAGTGAGCGATGTGGTCGTGGACCGCGTCTACCAGGCGGTGCTGGCCGGCATGGGACTGCTCGTCCTCCACTCCGGCCATCTCTCCAAGATCTTTCGGCGTCTCATGGGCACGTCGTGTTCCCTGCGCTGGCGGGAAGCGGACGACCGCGAGGTGGTCTGGACGGTCAATCCCGGCCATCCCATCGCCGGTGGCGTGCCGGAGGTGTTCATCATCCCCCGCCAGGAGATGTACGGCGAGTACTTCGACATCCCGCAGCCGGATGAATTGATCTTTATCAGCTCGTTCACAGGCGGCGAGGTCTTTCGCAGCGGTTGCTGCTTTTATCGGGCGGCAGGACGTGTCTTCTACTTCAGCCCCGGACATGAGACGTATCCGGTTTACGCGCAGCCCGAGATTCGTCGGGTACTGGCGAACGCCGTTCTCTGGGCGAATCGCGCGGGTCCGCGGCGCGCTCCCACCGATATGTCGTTTACGCCGATGGGCTGGTTCGAGGGGGAGAGGTCGTGAGCACACGGCGGGCGCTGCTGGTGGGGGCCGGTGGACTGGCGCGGAACGCGTGGGAGCCGACGCTGCGATCCAATCCTGGGACGGAGGTCGCCGGCTGGATTGATATCGTCCCCGGAGCGGCGGAAGCGGCGGCGCACCAGGCGGGACTGGACGGCATTTATACGGGAACGGACCTCGAGGAGGCCCTGCATGCGGTCCGGCCGGATTTCGTGGTGGACGTGACCGTGCCGTCCGCCCACCGCGACGTGACGATTCGCTCGTTGGAGTTTGGGGTGCCGGTTCTCGGTGAGAAGCCGATGGCGGACACCATGGAGGCGGCCTGCGCCATGGTGTCCGCCTCGGAGCGGACCGGGCAGCTCTATATGGTGAGCCAGATGCGTCGTTATGACGCCAATCTGGAGGCGCTCAAACATCTCATCGAGACGACCGTCGGTCCGCTCGGCATCCTCAACTCGGACTTCTACATCGCCATGCACGGGAGCGATCCCTTCCGGCACAACCTGGAGCACATTCTCCTGGTCGATATGGGCGTTCACATCTTCGATGCCGCCCGTTTCCTTGCCGGCCGCGACGCCGTCGCCGTCTACTGTGATGAGTTCAATCCTCCCTGGAGTTGGTTTCACGGGAAGGCGGCTGCCACCTGTGTCTTCGAGATGGAGGGTGGTATCCGCTACACGTTCAGCGGCTGCTGGTGCGCGGAAGGGTTCCATACCTCGTGGGAGTCGGAGTGGCGAGCCGTGGGCGAGCGCGGCACCGCTGTGTGGGATGGGGTGAATGCACCGGCCGCCGAGGTGCCGGCGTCCGAAGAAGGCTTTGTACGGAAACAGCGGCGGATCACGGCGGATGTGCCGGAGATCGAGCCTTTTTTCGCCGGCTCGCTTGCTGATTTTCTGCGGGCTCTGGATACAGGTGCCACGCCGCACGGCGAGTGCCACGACAACATCAAGACGTTGGCGATGGCGTTCGCCGCCATCGAGTCGGCCGGGACGGGATGTCGCGTTCCGGTGCGCGTGTAAACCGCCGGGACCAACGGCCCCCGAGGCGGCAGGACGTCCGTCCCTTCCTCGCCCGATGACCGTTCGACCTCTATACGGCGCGGAATGCATCTGCTACGTTGCCCATGATTCTGTGGCGGCAAAGGGCGAAATACCGTATGCACGTGTCTCCGCGCGCGGCCTTTGGAGCTGGTATCCTCGGCTTCCTCTCCATCGTGGCCGTCCTGTCTCTGGTGACCCTGTGGGTGGACTCCAGCTCCGCCGGCCTGGTGCCGCACGTCGAGAGAGCGTCGCGAGTAGCGGCGGCCTCTCTGCAGGCACGGTCCGACCTGGCACAGGAGCTCGCCGACGCTCGTGATCCACACTCCCATGTCGCGGCTCGCCTACGCGCTGTCACCCTCAATTTCAACTGGACGCAGCGCCTCGTGGCGCGGGAGGGAACGCGCGCGGACGCCCGGCGGGCCGCTGTCATCCTGACCCGGGCCCATCGCCTCGACCGCGACTTTCAGACCTTGAGCGCGGTACTGGCCGCCGGCGAGACCGGCCGGGCGGCTTACGTGGACGATGCGGTGATCGAGCCGCAGGTCACCCGCCTTGAGGCCTCGGTCGACGCGGAAACGAGGGCAGCGGAGAGGCGCAGTGCCCAACTCCTCAATGCTCTGACGACACGCCGGCAGGCGCTACACCGCGTGACGACGGTCGTGATTGCGCTTGGGCTGGTCTTGCTCATCATCTTCCTTCTCCTTATTACGCGCTTCCAGCGCCGTGTGCTCCATGAGGCGGAGGCTCTGCGGGAGAGTGAGGAGCGTTTTCGTCTGGCATTCGAGAGCGCCAGTCTCGGCGTCGCCATCGTCAGCACCGATCGCTCGACCCGCCGCTTCAATAAGGCGCTCTGCGACATGCTCGGGTATGACCTCGACGAGATGCAGAGTCGCCGCCTCAAGGAGTTCGTCCACCCGGATGACGTGGAGGTGGGCCGGGATCTGGAAGCACAACTGGTGGCGGGAAGCATCGACCAGTACCAGGTGGAAAAACGGTACGTGCATCGCGATGGGCACAGCGTGTGGGTCATCTTGAGCGCCTCGGCTGTCCGTGATCGCTCGCGGCGGACGCGCTACCTCATCGGGCTGTTGCAGGACATTACGACGCTTCGCACCGCGGCCGACGAGATTCGGTTCAACGAGGAGCGATTCCGGGGCGCCTTTACCCATTCCGCTGCCGGCATGACACTGCTCAGCCCCTCCGGTGTGGTCGTCGAAGCCAATGCTGCGATGGGAACCATGCTCGGTTACACTCCGCGCGATCTGATCGGCAAGCCGCTCCTCTCGCTTCTCGATCCCGCCGAGCGTGATGAGGCGCGTGAGGAAGGGATACAGCTCATGCGGGGGGAGCTCTCACATTACGAGTCGGAACGCCGCTATCGTGCCAGAGATGGGCGCCTGGTCTGGTGCCTCACCACCGTCGCGCCGATCCACAACCCCGACGGATCGATTGCCCATTACATCAGCCAGCACCAGGACATCACCGATCGCAAGCGGTCTGAAGAGGCGCTGACCCATCAGGCGCGCCACGACGCACTGACTGGGCTGCCCAACCGCACTCTCCTGCGAGAGCGGCTGGATGCCGCCATCGCCGGTGCCATGCGTAGCCACGCTCCCCTCGCACTCCTGTTCCTCGATCTCAATCGCTTCAAAGATGTGAACGATACCTTCGGTCACCATGTGGGAGATGCGCTTCTCGAGCGTATTGCCCGGCGGCTTGCCTCGTCGGTGCGTGGTCCCGAGACGATCGCGCGCCTCGGTGGGGACGAATTCGCCGTGGTGCTGCCGGGCGCTGACGCGGCGGCGGCGGGTCTCGAAGCGCGGCGCCTGCTGTCGATTCTGGATGCGCCCTTCCATGTCCTGGACCACGTCTTTGACGTTGGCGTGAGTATCGGCATTGCCCTGTATCCGGAGCAGGGGACCGATTCCTCCACCCTCATGCGCCGCGCCGATGTGGCAATGTACGCGGCTAAACGCATGGAACGAGGCCATATGGTTTACGCGCCCGAGCAGGATCCGACCGATCCCGAGCGCTTGCGCCTCGTGTCTGAGCTGCGGAGCGCCATTGAGGAAGGAACTCTTTTCCTGCACTATCAGCCGCAGGTCGATCTGGCGACCGGCGAGATGCGGCAGGTCGAGGCGCTGGTGCGGTGGCAGCATCCGGAGCGTGGCCTGCTCATGCCGGGTATCTTCATTCCGGTGGCCGAGGAAAACGGCCTCACCCGCCGGCTGACGGAATGGGTGATGAGGGAGGCGCTGCAGCAGCTCTCCATCTGGCACCGCCAGGGCCTCGATCTGCGGGTTGCCATCAATCTGTCGGCTCGGACACTCCACGATGAGGATCTCGGTCGCTCGGTTCGCCGCCTCCTCGATACCTTCCGCGTACCCGGGAGCAGCCTGGTGCTGGAGATCACCGAGAGTGGGATCATGCTGGACCCGGAGGGATCCCTCCAGACCCTGATCGAATTGCACCGCATGGGGATCGAGCTGTCGATCGACGATTTTGGCACCGGCTATTCCTCCCTCAGCTATCTGCAGCGCTTGCCGGCTCGTGAGATCAAGGTAGACCGCTCGTTTGTCACCGATATGGTGACCAACCCCGATAGCGCCATCATCGTGCGCTCCATCGTCGATCTGGCGCGTAACCTCGGTCTGCGGGTGGTGGCGGAAGGGGTAGAAGACGCGGACACCCTGGAGGCGCTGCGTCGCCTCGGTTCCGATATGGCTCAGGGCTACTATCTCTCCCGTCCCATCGCGCCCTCCGCCATCGCGCCGCTCGTCCTGCCCGCCGCCGGCTAGGATTGCGCCCGTCCCTGTACCTAGACTTTCCTTGAGACGACAGCAAGGAGAGGACACGCATGGGACGACCGATCACGCTGTTCACCGGGCAATTTGCCGATCTGCCACTGGCCGAACTGGCGCCCATGGCCAGAGCGTGGGGATACGACGGACTGGAACTGGCGTGCTGGGGAGATCACTTCGAGGTCGATCGGGCCTTGAATGAGCCGGGCTACGTCGAGCAGAAACGGACGCTTCTGGAGGAGAACGGCCTGGGCTGCTGGGCGATCAGCAACCACCTGGTGGGCCAGGCCGTGGCGGATCGCCTGATTGATGAGCGGCACAAGTCCGTCCTTCCGGACAGGGTCTGGGGGTCCGGCGATCCCGAGGAGGTGCGGCGGCGGGCCGCCCAGGAAATGATCGACACGGCACGCGCCGCTCGCGCTTTCGGCGTGGATCAAGTCAACGGCTTCACCGGCTCGCCGATCTGGCATCTCCTCTACTCGTTCCCGCCCAACAACTGGGACGTGGTGGAAGCCGGCTACCGCGAGTTTGCGGAGCGTTGGGGACCGATTATGGATGCGTTCGACGAGGTCGGCGTGCGCTTCGGCCTCGAGGTGCATCCCACCGAGATCGCCTACGATATCGTCACTACGGAAAGAGCGCTCGACGCGATTGGCCGACGTCCCGCCTTCGGCATCAACTTCGATCCCAGCCACCTACAGCACCAGTTCGTGGATGCCGTG
This sequence comes from Pseudomonadota bacterium, assembly GCA_021324655.1. Classification (GTDB taxonomy): domain Bacteria; phylum Chloroflexota; class UBA5177; order UBA5177; family UBA5177; genus JAJPIP01. The sequence goes on along the minus strand of JAJPIP010000060.1, from coordinate 9,921 downwards.
CTGTTCCTCGAAACGTTTGCCGACCGCATCTACCATGTCCATATCAAGGACTCGGCGCGGACGCTGAACGGCCGCACCAGCATTCTGGGATCCCATCTCGACTTCGGCGATCCTCTGCGCGGCTGGGACTTCCGTACGCCGGGCCGGGGTGATGTGGACTTCGAATCGATCATTCGCGCCCTGAACCGGATTGGCTACGCTGGTCCCCTGTCAGTGGAGTGGGAAGACAGCGGCATGGATCGCGCCCATGGCGCTCCGGAAGCGGCAGCCTTCGTGCGCCGCATGGACTATGCTCCCTCGACGCAGGCGTTCGACGCCGCCTTCGCGCGGGAGTAGGTTTCAGACGGCGGCATGGCCCTCACGGCGGAGTGGCCCTCACCCCCGGCCCCTCTCCCATTGCGATGGGAGAGGGGAGATATGGTGCGGGGTGGGCTGGAGATATCCCGGTCTCGGTCGCCGTCGCGTATGAGGACAGCGCGACCTTCCCCTCCTACTTCCCCCTCGCCCACCGCAGTGGGAGAGGGGGTTAGGGGGTGAGGGCCATCCGGCAGTGAGGGCCACGCAACGGACATTGGAGGAGAGAGGGATGACAGAGAAAGTCGGATTCGTGACCATGGGCGAGATGGGCGAAGAGCGGGAGGTCCCGACCTTCGGTGTCGGCATGCTCGGGTATGCCTTCATGGGGAAGGCGCACACCAACGCTTACAAGACGCTGGACTACATCGACACACCCCCGCCGGCCCGAACCCGTCTCGAGATTCTGGGCGGCCGCTCCCGGGACAAAGTTGAGGCGGCGGCACGGCGCTACGGCTACGCTCGAGCCGTCACCAATTGGCATGATCTGGTCGCATCGCCCGACATCCAGATCTTCGACAACTCCGCACCCAACAACCTGCACGCCGAGCCGTGCATCGCGGCAGCGGAGGCCGGCAAGCACATCATCTGCGAGAAGCCGCTGGCACGCGACGCCGAGGAGGCGTGGCGCATGGTGGAGGCGGTGCAGAAGGCCGGCGTGGTGAACATGACGGCCTTCAACTACCGCTTCGTGCCGGCGGTCCGCCTCATGCACGATATCATCGCGGCCGGACGCTTGGGACGGATCTATCATTTCCGCGCCCGCTACCTTCAGGAATGGATCATCAGTCCGGAGTTCGAGATGGTCTGGCGTCTCGATGCGGCCGAGGCCGGATCGGGCGTGCTGGGTGATCTCGGCACCCACATCATCGACCTCGCCCGCTATCTGGTCGGTGAGCCGGAGAGCGTGCAGGGACTCGCCAGGACCTTCATCCCAGAGCGGCGCACACCGGAGGGCAGCACGGCGCAGGTGACCGTCGACGATGCCTTTGCCGCCCTTATCTCCTTCCAGAACGGCGCCATGGGTACCCTGGAAGCGTCGCGCTTCGCCCAGGGCCGCAAGAATCATCAGGTGGTGGAGATCAACGGAGAGAAGGGATCACTGGTCTTCAACCTGGAACGGCTCAACGAGCTGGAGGTGTATCTTCCCGAGGAAGAGGAGCCGCGCGACGCCCAGGGTTTCCGGCAGGTGCTGGTAACGGAGAGCTATCACCCGTACTACGCTGCCTGGTGGCCGCAGGGGCACATCATCGGCTGGGAGCACACCTTCGTGCATGAGATCCGTCACTTCTTGCAGGCCATCGTGGATGGGACGACCGTCACGCCGCACGGCGCCGACTTCATGGACGGCTATCGGGCCGGCGTGGTGGCCGATGCCATCCTCGAGTCCAACCGCACGGGCCGCCGCGTCGATGTGACGTATCGGTAACGCCTGGCATTGGCCTCCCGCGGGGGAGGGGACAAAGACCTGCTTGACTCTGGTAATGGAAGTCATATCATGGGGCAGCAACAGGAGGTGTTGCCCCATGGCTTTGACCCCTGGCGAGCTTGGCATTCTGATCGTGGCACTCGTCGCCGTGGTGTTCATGGCGATGATTGTCACGACCGGCAGATCCTGAGACCCGTTATCCGGGCGGCCGATTCACCTCTGGAGGACTGTCTCGCGTTCGGCGGCGCCGGCCGGCGTCGTGTACTGGACAATGCCGAGCGGTAGGAGCATGGTGAGGTCGTTGCGCACCGACCAGTGCTCGGTGAGCAAGCCATCCCGCGCACGGAAGAGGTGGACCTGTTTGCTCGCGAACGGTTTGCCCGTCGGGGTATAGCAGGTGCCCTGCAGCACGATAGGCTCGCTGTGGAGGCCCCGTGCCGTGAGGAAGAGCGCGACCTTGTCTCCCTCGGCAATGATGTCGTCCACGATGCTCGGCATATTGAGAAATGTGCGGACGAAGCGGATGACGTCCTTGAAGGCCTCGATCCCCGTCTCGCCCGTCACGTGGTTGAAAAAGTCCGGCGCGAGGTAGTGGTCGGCTGCATCGAGGTGCCCCTTGTCGAGGACCTCTCGGGTGAAATCACGTACCAACTTCTTATTGCCCGTCACCGTCATGACGCCCCTCCTCGCGCTGATGCCGCCGCTCGCCATCACGCTGCCCGGCGAACGGCGGCGGATCTCCCTAGCAGCGAGTATGCGTTGCGAAACTACGCGTGTCAATATGATTGAAGGTTCCATGAAGCGAGCTCATACCCAGGGATGTCGCGACCGGTAGGATCAAGGCAGTGTCGGCGGGGTATGGTGAAGGGTGATTGGGACTGAAAACGCTGTGCTGGAGGCGCTGCGGACGCGGCGCTCTGTGCCGAAGGTGCGCGAAGAAACGCCGCCGCGGGAGATGATCGAGCAGATCATCGAAGCGGCGACCTGGGCGCCCAATCATCACCGGACCAGTCCCTGGCGCTTTGTGGTTCTGACCGGCGAGGCGCGGGAGGCGCTGGGTGAGGTGATGGCGACCGAGGCAGCGCGCACGCTGCGGGATCCGGAGAGCGAGGAGGGCCGGGCGATCCTGGCCAAGCAGCGGACGAAGCCCCTGCGGGCACCGGTGATCATTGTGGCGGCGGCGGTGCCGCAGCCCCATCCCAAGGCGATCGAGATCGAGGAGATCGAAGCAGCCGCGGCGGGTGTCGAGAACATGCTGCTGGCGGCCCAGGCGCTGGGACTGGGTGCTATGTGGCGGACCGGCAAGCCGGCCTACAGCGCAGCGGTGAAGCGCCATCTCGGTCTACCATCGGACGCGCATATCGTCGCCTTTGTGTATGTCGGCTATCCGGATGTCCCGATCCTTCCGCGCGAGCGCATCTCGCCGGCGCCATTCATCGACTGGCGCTAGCACGCATTGCATTCAGTCGGGCGATATTCTGGGGCCAAACGGCGTGGAGGGAGAGCATGGGGCGGTTGAAGAGCAGTATCGGGATCTGGGCCTTTGGGACGCTGGGGACGCGATTCTTGCTGGCCGGATATCACCCGCAGGTCGCGGCGGAGTCGCCTCTCAATAGGGCGAAGCGGGCGGCCGACGGACTGTCCGATCTCTATGATGGCCTGGAGTTCCATTACCCGGGGGAGATCGACGAGAACAACGCCCAGCAGATCGTGGACGCCATCAAGCCGATGCGCGTCTACGCCATCGCCACCGGCTCGCATACTTTCCCCAAGCACGGCCGTGGGGCGCTGACGAGTCCGGACGCGGCGATTCGGGATGAAGCCAGGGCGATGAATCGCCGGGCTATCGATCTCGCTGCTCAGCTTGGTGCCAGGCTCATCATCTGGCCCGGCATCGAGGGTTACAACTATCCGTTCCAGGCCGATTACACCACGCAGTGGCAATTGTTCCTCGACGGCATTGGCGACGCCGTCTCCCATGCGCGCGAGAAGGGCGTGGCGATCTTTCTCGAGCACAAGAACAGCGAGCCGCAGATGAAGATCTACATGCGCGATATCGGCATGACGCTCTTCACCATCCATGCGCTGGGGGCGCGCGGCCTCGACGTCTCCAACGTTGCCGTGAACATGGACTGGCAACACCTCATCATGAACGGCGAGAACCTCGCCGAGTATGCCGAGCTGCTCGCCATGCAGGGGCTCCTCGGCCACCAGCACGCCAACTCCGGCTGGGGGCAGTTCGACGACGACAACATCGTCGGCGCCACCCGCTTCATGGAGACGCTGGAGATGGCGCGCGCCCTGCGCAAGGTCGGCTATGGCGAGAAGGGCGAGTGGCTGGGGATGGACCTGTACCCATACACCGAAGATCAGATCGGGGCGGCGCGACAGAGTCTGCTGCAGTGGGAATTTATTGACGGGGTGGCGGAAAAGCTGGACGAGGCGACACTGCGCGACGCCCAGGCGCAGAAGGATGCGCTGGCGGCGTACCGCGTGGTCTATCGCGCGCTCGGCATGGATCCGGAGATGGTGCGCCGGGCAACGCGCTAATGGCCCTCCTCGGCATCGATCTCGGCACCTCCGGCGTCAAAGCGCTCCTCCTCGATCCCGACGGCACGGTTCTGGCCGAGCATGATGCCGCGCTCCCCTTGCACGTGCCACGTCCCGGATGGTCGGAGCAGGAGCCGTCCGATTGGTGGCAGGGCGTGGTGACGGCGGTACGCGGGCTAGCCGGCCGGCGATCCGACGCGATTGACGGCATCGCCCTCTCCGGCCAGATGCATGGCGCGACACTCCTGGATGCAGACGGCGCTGTCCTGCGTCCGTGCATCCTCTGGAACGATCAACGGAGCGCCCCGCAGAGTGCCGAGATCACGGCCCGTGTCGGACTTGCCAATTTGCGACGCTGGGTCGCCAATCCGGCGCTCGCCGGCTTCACCGCCCCGAAGCTGCTCTGGGTCCGCGAGCACGAGCTCGAGGTGTTTCGCCGCATCGCGACCGTGCTGCTGCCCAAGGACTATATCAACTTCCGGCTGACCGGCATCCGCGCCACCGACCCTTCCGATGCGTCGGGGACGCTTCTCTTCGATGTCGCCCACCGCCGCTGGTCGGCCGAGATGCCGGTGGCGCTTGGCTTGCCGGAGGGGATCTTGCCACCGGTCCGTGAGTCGTCCGAGATCATCGGGCACCTGGCAGCTGAGGCTGCTGCCGAACTCGGTCTGCCCTCCGGCATCCCGGTCGCCGCCGGTGGAGCGGACAACGCCTGTGCCGCACTCGCCGGCGGGGTCGTCGCCGATGGGCAAGCGCTGCTCAGCCTCGGGACGTCCGGCACCCTCCTGGCGCCCACCGCCGATCCACGGCAGGATCCCGATCTCCGCCTCCACACTTTCTGCCATGCCGTTCCTGCCACCTGGTACCTGATGGGCGTCGTCCTGTCGGCCGGCGCATCCCTGAGCTGGTATCGCGACACGATGGCCGGCGACGAACCCTACGCGTCGCTCCTCGACCACGCAGCGCTCATGCCCGCCGGCGCCGAGGGACTGCTCTTCCTGCCGTATCTCAGTGGGGAGCGGACGCCGCACGCCGATCCCGACGCGCGCGGTGTCTTCTTCGGCCTCTCTCTTCACCACACGCGCGCCCATCTGACACGGGCCGTGCTCGAGGGCATCACGTTTGCGCTGGCCGACGCGGCGACAATTATGCGTGACCTCGGATTGAGGCTCCCCTCCATCCGCCTCACGGGGGGTGGGGCGCGCCACGCGTTCTGGCAGCAGCTCGCCGCCGATATTCTCGGGGCGCCGATGGCGCGCGTCTCCGCCGGACCGGCACTCGGCGCGGCTTTTCTGGCCGGTATTGGAGCAGGGGTCTTCGGATCGATCGAGGAGGCGGTCCGCCTCGTCCGAACCGCCGAAGAGACGCGTCCTAATCCGGAGACGATTGATGTGTACCGCCGGTACCATGCCATGTTCGATCGGCTGTACCCGGCGCTACGCCCGAAGTTCGAAGAACTTGCCGGCCTGGAGGCGGCCGAGAGCAAACAGTCGGTCGCGAGAGCATGAGGGACAGAGGACGAGAGGCGGCCAGCACGCTGTCCGGGGAGATAGCGCTGATTAGCGGCGGCGCGTCCGGGATTGGCCGCGCCATTGCCGAGCGCTTCGCGCGGGAAGGGGCGGCCGTCGTCATCCTTGATCTCGCGGCGGAAGGATCGGATGTGGCCGAGAGTATCGTCACGCGTGGCGGACGCGCCGTCTTCGCGCTCGGCGACGCGTGCAATGCCGCCGATTGCCGGCGCGCGGTCACCATGGCGCAAGTGGAGCTTGGCCCGATCACCATCCTCGTCAACAACGCCGGCATCATCCGGCGGACGAGCGTCCTGGAGACGAGCGAAGAGGATTGGGATCGCGTGATGGCGGTCAACGTGAAGTCCGCCTTCCTGCTCTCCAAGGCGGTGCTTCCCGGGATGATCGAGCGGGGCGGCGGGGTGATCATCAACATGGGGAGTGGTTGGGGGCTGGTAGGTGGCCGCGATGCTGCTGCCTACTGCGCCTCGAAAGGGGCGATCGTGCAACTCACCCGTGCCATGGCGCTCGATCATGGGCCGTCCGGTGTGCGCGTCAACTGTCTCTGTCCCGGTGACACCGCCACCGGCATGCTGATGAAGGAGGCGGAACAACTCGGGGAATCACCCGAGCGCTTCCTGGCCGAGGCGGCTGAGCGGCCGCTGGGAAGGATCGGCCGGCCGGAGGATATCGCCGACGCCGCGTTGTTCCTGGCCGGCGATGCCGCTCGCTTCGTCACCGGCACGACGTTGGTTGTGGATGGCGGGGGATTGGCTGGTTGATCTCCCGACGTGCCTACCCCAGTAAGCGCAATTGGCGGGCCGGCGGTTCCTGAGCCGGCCCTTTCGCCGAGGGACGATCCGGGAGACGGTAGCGCTGCTTCAGATCGCGCACCAGTGCCGAGATGCCCTCGCTGTAGGCGCTCGGCGGGGAGGAATGCCGGTAGAGTCGGCGGTAGCGTGCGGCTAACTCCGGGTGAGCGCTTTCCAGCCACGGGAGATAGTACTCGCTAATACCTGGACCGAGACGGAGAGCCTGCGAGAAGACGAAGTCGGCGCCATACTCGGCTGCGGCGGCGACCACGGTCTCGAGATGTCCCGCGTCGTCGGTGAGGCCGGGTAGAACCGGGCTGAGAAAGATGCCGGCCCGAATGCCATGGGCACGAAGCGTCCGCAGTGCCTCGAGCCGCTTGCGCGGCCTGGCGGTCGTGGGCTCGATCTCGCGCCAGAGCCGCTCGTCCAGTGTCGTCACCGTGAAGTGAACCGTCACCGGCACGTCCCGAGCGAGGTCGGCCAGCAGATCAAGGTCCCGCAGGATCATGGGAGACTTGGTCGTGATCGAGACCGGATTGCGGAAGTCGCGAAAGGCTTCCAGGATGCCGCGGGTGAGGCGGTAGCGGGACTCGGCTTGCTGGTACGGGTCGGTCGCCGTGCCGATCACGACGTTCTCGCGCCGCCACGAGCGTTTTCCCAGCTCCCGCCGCGCCGCGTCCGGCGCGTTGATCTTGGCGATGATGATCTCCTCAAACGCTTCACCGCCGTCCAGGCCCAGGTACTGGTGCGTGGGGCGTGCATAGCAGTAGACGCAGGCGTGGCGGCACCCGCGATAGGGATTGATGCTCCAGTTGAACGGCATGCCCTGAACACGATTGATGAGCGTCTTGCAGGGAATCTCGCGGACGGTGAACCGCGCCATACGTCTATGGTAGCCGTATTAGAACGTATGGTCTAGTGTCGTCGCTACGAAGGCGATAATGCGTGCAGAGAGTAGCGAGGGATGGGACGGAGGGTATGCCATGACCACCAGGCAAGGAGAGGTCAGCCTCGACGGGGCATTCGTTCGTCAACAGTACACGTTTCGCGACCGCATCACCGCCGATGGGTCGTCCGGCTTTCCCGCCGAGGCGGGACGGTACCATCTGTACGTCTCGCTCGCTTGTCCCTGGGCGCATCGCGCCGTCATCGTGCGGCAACTTCTCGGGCTGGAGAATGTGGTCTCCCTCTCGGTGGTGGATCCCGTTCGTGACGAGCGCGGCTGGGAGTTCAGCGATGAGTTCCCCGATCCGATCAACGGCTTCCGGTTCCTTTCCGAAGCCTACCGGCGGAGCGATCCGAGCTACGACGCCCGCTACACGGTGCCGACACTGTGGGACATGAAGACGGGCCGGATTGTCAGCAACAACTTTCCCGACATCACGATTGACCTGGAGACGCAGTTCAAAGCGTTTCAGCGGCCCGGCGCGCCCGATCTCTACCCGGAGCCGCTGCGTCCGGCGATTGATCGCCTCATCGAGGAGATCTATGAGGACGTCAACGACGGTGTCTACCGCGCCGGTTTCGCTCAGAGTCAGGAGGCGTATGAGTATGCCGTGGGCCGCCTCTTTGCCCGTCTCGACGCGCTGGAAGAACACCTGGCCACCCGCCGCTACCTGCTGGGAGATCAGATCACCGAGGCCGATATCCGCCTCTATCCCACCCTGGCGCGCTTCGACGCGGTCTACCACTACCACTTCAAGTGCAACCTGCGGCGCCTCACCGACTATCCCAATCTCTGGGCCTACGCCCGCGATCTGTACAGCATTCCGGCGTTCGGCGAGACGACCAACTTCGACCACATCAAGCGCCACTACTACATGACGCACCCGCAGCTGAATCCGTCCCGCATCGTGCCGGCCGGCCCGATGCTCGATTGGGAGGAGCCGCAAGATAGGGCGCGGCTGCTCTCCGGCGGCAAGAGGTAGCAGTTTAATTCACTGAGCTACTGTCGTCAGAGGTATCCGTGCCGTGCCGCTACGATGTCCCGTAACGGGCGAACGATGATGCCTGCTGCCTCCAGGCCCTCACGAAGAGCCCGGGCAAGCTGAGCCGCACCTGGGGTGTCGCCGTGGACGCAGATGGTGTCGACCGGGAGAGTGATTTCTTCACCGACGATGGTACGGACGCGGCCGGTTCGCACCATCTGAACCGCGCGCCGCACCACCTCTTCTTCGTCATGGATGACGGCTCCGGGGAGCCGGCGCGAGACGAGGGTACCGTCGGGGTTGTAGGCGCGGTCGGCGTAGACCTCGTGGGCGACAGGCAGCCCTGCCTCCTCGGCGGCCCGCGTCAACTCGCCGCCGTAGGAGATCACGATGAGGGCGGGATCGAAGGCACGGATGCCGGCGATGACGGCATCCGCCAGCGTCCGGTCGGTCACCGCCATGTTATTGAGCTGGCCGTGCGGCTTGACGTGCTGGAGGGGGATGCCGGCGGCACGGGTGAAGGCGTCCAGCGCGCCGATCTGGTAGAGGACGTCGCTGCGGGCCTCGTCCGCTGTCAGGGTCAGGTTGCGCCGCCCGAAGCCGGCGAGATCGGGAAAGCCGGGGTGAGCACCGACCGCAACTCCCTGTTTTGCCGCCTCCCCGACCGTCCGCGCCATCACCCGCGGGTCTCCGGCGTGGAAGCCGCAGGCGACGTTGATCGAGCTGACGCTCGGCAGCACCGCCTCGTCGTCGCCGATCTGGTAGACGCCGAAGCTCTCTCCCATGTCGCAGTTGATGTCGACGATCATCTTCCCTCCTGGCGCAGGCGCCCGGCAATCGGCTTGCCGTATGCCAGGTCTTCGGCCGCCGCGCGGGCAATGCCTTGCGCTTCCTCGACTGTCACCGCGGCGAATCGAATGGCATCTCCCGGGCGAGCCTGTGCCGGCAGGCGTAGGTCGGCCGAGATGACGGTTGCCACCAATGGATAGCCTCCGATCGTGCCGCGGCCGGCGAGGAGCACGATCGGCTGTCCGTCCGGGGGAACCTGAATCCCGCCAACCGGCATCGGCTGGGAGAGGCGATTGCCGGCGGGTGCCGTGATCGGCGTCCCCTGCAGCCGCACTCCCATATGGTTGCTCTGGGGCGAGACCATATACGTCGTGGCGAGGAATTGGGCAAGACCGCCGCCCGAGAACAACCGCTCATCCGGACCGACGACCACGCGCACCGTCATAGGGACGTGGGATGCGGCCGGAGCGGGGTGGCGCAGGATATCGTGCGGCCCGCCCGGGAGGTCGGTCACCTCCCCGACGGGAACGCAATCCCCCCGGCGCAGGCCT
>JAJPIP010000048.1 GCA_021324655.1 Pseudomonadota bacterium | reverse complement strand
TTGGTAATCGCCGCCGTCAAGGTCGTCTTGCCGTGGTCGATGTGCCCGATCGTCCCCACGTTCAGGTGCGGCTTGCTCCGCTCAAACTTCTGCTTTGCCATTCTTCTCTATCCGTCCTCTTACTCAAACGCGGCCGTTCGGGCCGCAGCTTCTACCTGCGGCCTCCGACGGCCTCCGCCTCAATCCTGTTCTTCTTGCGGATCTCCTCCGCGATGTTGTTCGGGACCGGCTCGTAGTGGGATGGCTCCATCGAATACGAGGCGCGTCCCTGCGTCATCGAGCGCACCGTGGTGGCGTAGCCGAACATCTCAGCCAACGGCACCTGCGCTCGAATGACCGTGACATTGCCGCGCGGCTCCATCCCCATGGGGATGCCGCGGCGCGCGCTGAGATCGCCCATCACGTCGCCGACATAGTCCTCCGGCGTCGTGACCTCGACCTTCATGATCGGTTCCAGGATGACCGGCCCCGCTTGCTTGGCAGCGGTCTGGAACGCCATGGAGCCGGCAATCTTGAAGGCCATTTCGGAGGAGTCGACCTCGTGGTACGACCCGTCGTAGAGCGTGGCCCGCAGGTCGAGCACCGGGTAGCCGGCGGTAATGCCGTTCTCCAGCGCTTCCTTGATACCGGACTGTACGGCCGGAATGTACTCACGCGGGACGACACCGCCGACGATCTTGTTGACGAACTCGAAACCACTTCCCGGCTCGAGAGGCTCGATCTCGATCCACACGTCGCCGAACTGTCCGCGTCCACCCGTCTGCCGGACGAAGCGGCCCTGCGCCTTTGCCGGGCGAGTGATGGTCTCTTTGTACGCCACCTGGGGCTTGCCGATGTTGGCCTGGACCTTGAACTCCCGCAGCATGCGGTCGATGATGATGTCGAGGTGCAGCTCGCCCATGCCGGAGATGATCGTCTGACTCGTCTCCTGATCGGTCCGGACCCGGAACGTCGGGTCCTCCTCCGAGAGGCGCACCAACGCCTCCGTCATCTTGTCCATGTCGGCCTTGGTCTTCGGCTCGACGGCCTGAGAGATGACGGGCTCCGGGAACTCGATCGACTCGAGGACGATCGGATGCCCCGGTTCGCAGAGAGTGTCGCCGGTGAAGGTGTTCTTGAGGCCGACGATGGCGACGATGTCGCCCGCTCCCGCCTCCGTGATGTCCTCACGGTGATTGGCATGCATGCGCAGCAGACGCCCCACGCGCTCGCGATTGTCCTTGGTCGTGTTCAGTACGTAGCTGCCGGACGTCAGCTTGCCGGAGTAGATACGGCAGTAAGCCAGACGGCCAACGTACGGATCGGCGACGATCTTGAAGGCCAGGCCGGCGAACGGCTCGACGTCATCCGGACGCCGCTCCTCCGTCTCGTCCGTCTTCGGGTTCAGGCCCGAGACCGGTGGGACGTCGAGCGGGGACGGCAGGTAGGCGACGATGGCGTCGAGCATGGGCTGGACACCCTTGTTGCGCAGTGATGAGCCGCACAGGACGGGTACGCCCTTGCTTGCGACCGTCGCGCGCCGCAGCGCCGCCTGAATCTGATTCACCGTGATTTCCTCGCCACCGAGGTGCTCGAGGTACACGTCGGCAAACTCGTCATCCACCAGAGACAGCTGCTCAAAGAGCTTCTCACGTGCCTGATCGGACGCCGATTGCATGGCCACGGGGATTTCGGTCTCGCTGAGCTGGGTGCCCAGGTCATCCGTATAGATGATGGCCCTCATCGAGACCAGATCGACGATGCCCTCGAAATCCGCCTGGCTGCCGATCGGCAGCTGGATGACGATCGTATGGGCACCGAGGCGATCCTCGATCATCTCGACCGAGCGTTGAAAGTCGGCGCCGACGCGGTCCATCTTGTTGACGAAGACGATGCGCGGGACACGATACTTGTCGGCCTGCCGCCAGACGGTTTCCGACTGCGGCTCAACCCCGGCCACGGCATCCAGTACGACGACGCCACCGTCCAGGACGCGCAGCGAGCGCTCCACTTCGACCGTGAAGTCGACGTGACCCGGCGTGTCGATGATGTTGATCCGGTGGTCCTTCCAGAAGGACGTGGTTGCGGCGGATGTGATGGTAATGCCGCGCTCGCGCTCCTGCTCCATCCAGTCCATGGTGGCGGCGCCTTCATGGACCTCTCCTACCCGGTGGATCTTGCGGGTGTAGAAGAGGATGCGCTCGGTTGTGGTGGTCTTGCCCGCGTCGATGTGCGCGATGATACCGATATTGCGGGTTCGCTCTAGGGGATATTCCTGCGTCATGTATTCTGACTGCGTCGTGTGGCCGGCCACGCCCGGGCGGGACGATTAGTACCGATAATGTGCGAAGGCCCGGTTGGCCTCGGCCATGCGATGCGTCTCCTCCTTCTTGCGAATCGTGTTCCCTACCCCATTGGCGGTGTCGAGGATCTCGGCCGCCAGCTTCTCCGCCATGGACTTGCCTGCCCGGCTGCGGGCCGACTGCAAGAGCCAGCGCATGGCCAGAGCGCGGCGGCGGTCGCCACGGATCTCCATCGGGACTTGATACGTCGACCCGCCGACGCGGCGAGGCTTTACCTCGAGCACCGGCGTTGCGTTGCGCATCGCCTGATCGAAGACATCAGCCGGGTTTTTGCCGCTGCGCTCCTCCACCATGCGGAAGGCATCGTAGAGGATTCGCTCGGCCACGGTCTTTTTTCCGTTGCGCATGATGTTGTTGATGAACTTCGAGATGGTGCGATTTCCGTAAACCGCGTCCGGCGGGGCAACCCGCCGCTGCACGCGCGCTCGTCGTGGCACGTCTTTCCTCCGTCGGTGGAACAGGTCGCTGACATGTGATGAGGCACTGCTCAGTTGGCCTGGACGCAGTGCCTCAACGTTGATTCACTTGTTGACGTCGGGCTATGTGGCCCGCGTATCAACTACCTCTCTGTTGGGCGATTAGGCCTTCGGCTTCTTCGTCCCGTACTTCGAACGCCCCTGCTTTCGGTTTGCCACACCCGCAGCATCAAGCGTGCCGCGAACGATGTGGTACCGGACGCCGGGCAAGTCTTTGACACGCCCACCGCGGACGAGCACAACCGAGTGCTCCTGGAGGTTGTGCCCCTCCCCCGGAATGTAGGCGTTCACTTCGCGGTTATTGCTCAAACGCACCCGGGCGATCTTGCGCAGCGCAGAATTCGGCTTCTTGGGCGTAATGGTACGCACCTGCGTGCAGACTCCGCGCTTTTGAGGAGCGCCCTGGAGTTTGAGCCGCCGCTGCTTCAAGGTGTTGTACGCAAAGTGCAGGTCCGGGGCTTTCGATCTGTTCTCGGCCCGTTTGCGTCCCTTGCGTACCAACTGGCTGGTGGTCGGCAAAACCCGTCTCCTTTTCAGAATTGAGCGCAGCCCCCACGGTTAGGGGCTGCGCTCCCATAGTATATCAACCAATCTCAGCTTGGTCAACGGATGGCTCACCCGCCGCCACGTCGACCAGCTCAGCGTCCGGCGTGACGGTCTCACCCGGCGGGGTCACTTCCGTCTCCAGGGTGTACTCGCCGTTCTCGTCCATCTGCAGCGTGACGTCCTCGAGCAGAGCCTCCCGGGCGCGCTGCCGGGCCAGCAACCCGGTGCCGGCCGGGATCAGCTTCCCGATGATGACATTCTCTTTGAGGCCGACCAGGCGGTCGATCGTTCCGCCGATCGCGGCGTCCGTGAGCACCTTGGTGGTGTCCTGGAACGAGGCGGCGGCGAGGAAGCTCTCGGTGCTTAGCGATGCCTTGGTCACACCCAGCAGCACGGTCGTCGCCGTGGCCGGCTCGCCGCCCTGGGCCAGGACCGCGGCATTGATGGTCTCGTACTTGAAACGGTCAACCATCTCGCCCGGCAGCAGCTCGGTGTCACCCGGGGTATCGACGCGCAGCTTGCGGAGCATCTGACGCACGATCACTTCGATGTGCTTATCGTTGATGTTCACGCCCTGCGTCCGGTACACCTTCTGGACCTCTTCGACCAGGAAGAGCTGCACGGCCTCGCGGCCAAGCACGCGGAGAACGTCCTGCGGATTGGCAGAGCCTTCCGTCAACTGCGTGCCGGCCGTGACGAACTGTCCATCCGTGACACGGATGCGGGACACTGCCGGTACCGTATAGGCACGAGTCTCGAGCGGCTCGGGCGCGACGACGAGGTGTCCCTCGCGCTCCGACACGCGGCCGGCGGTCTGCGCGACGATCTCGGCGCCGGCGTTCTTGCCGCGCTTGCTCGGCTTGGCGACCACGGCACCCGGCTGCACCAGCTCACCTGACGGCACCGCCATCACGTAGCCCTCCGGCAGCTCGATCCGCTCGGTGGCCTCTTCCTCCGTGGAGTTGACCGTGATGCGCGTCTCGTGCTCTTCGCGCTCGATCTTGACGCTGCCGTCGATTTCGGCGATGACCGCGACTTCCTTCGGCACGCGCGCCTCGAACAGCTCCTCCACACGCGGCAGGCCGTGCGTGATGTCGGTTCCGGCGACGCCACCCGTGTGGAACGTTCGCATCGTCAACTGGGTGCCCGGCTCGCCGATGGACTGGGCGGCGATGATGCCCACTGCCTCGCCCAGATCGACGAGGTGTCCGCTCGCCAGGCTCCAGCCGTAGCAGTAGCGACACAGCCCGTGCGTGGCCACGCAGGTGAGCGGAGAGCGCACGATGATCGCCTCATCGGAGTGAGCGGACAGGACGGCGCCAATCTCATTCGCCAGGTCCTGACTGATCGGCTGGTTGGCGTCGATCATCAAGGTGCCGGTGTCCGGATCGTAGAACGGAGCGGCCGTGTAGCGGCCGACGATGCGCTTGGCAATCGGCTCCGTCATGCCGTCCGTCTCCTGGGCCTCCCGCAGCGCGATGCCACCGGTCGTGCCGCAGTCGTCCTCACGGATGATGACGTCCTGCGCCACGTCGATGAGCCGGCGCGTCAGGTAGCCGGACTCGGCGGTACGCAGCGCCGTGTCGGCCAGACCCTTCCGGGCGCCGTGGGTGGTGATGAAGTCCTCGAGCACCGAGAGACCTTCACGGAAGTTGGAAAGGATCGGCAGCTCGATGATCTTGCCGGAAGGATCGGCCATCAGGCCACGCATGCCCGCGATCTGGCGAACCT